>JBGSUL010000095.1:0-47767 GCA_041736155.1 Bdellovibrionales bacterium | reverse complement strand
GAATTTTTTATCATCGACATCTAAACCAATAAATACTACGTTCCTCATGGATTTCCCCCTTTTGTTTACAGTTTTACTGTATTGAGGTAACCAGCCCTCGTTGGCAAGAGGGGGCGTCCATTATTTCTGAGCAGAGCGAAGCGAAGGTTCTGCGTAGTTCCTTCGCCTGGCTCAGGATGACAATGGCATTGTTCGTCTACCTATTGAGTTCTCGCGAACGTTGCGCGGCTTTGCCGAAGCTCATTCGTAAGAGTCCTTCGATCTCCAGAGAGCGCATGGACTCCAAACCTGCGGCTGTCATGCCTTTGCGCGAAGTTACCTTGTTCTGCAACTCTTCTAAGCTCTCGGTAGAAACTTGTGCCAACGCTGCCGTGCCTAAAAATGTTTGCACGATGATTTGCCGCGCCACTTCGGGGGACACGTTGTGTTCCTCGATCCAATCCTGCCAGTAATTCATTAATTCAAAAATAAATCCTGTGCCGCTGGCGCTCGCAACTGTGAACGCTTCAAACGGATCGCCGTCTTCCAATTTAATGACGGTTCCGAGAGGAGAAAATAAGTCGTTCATCATCAGTTCGTAGAGATCATTTTGGGGACAGTAACCGATCACTCCTTGGCGGATGAGCACGGGGGTGTTCATCATCACGCGGGTTAAGTGTCCGTGGGGAATCAAACGCCGAAGACTGGTAAAATCCATGCCCGCCGCCAAACTGATCACCACATGGTGATCGCCAAAAGCGCTATGGCACGGCTCGAGAGCCTCTTGCATGTCCTGAGGCTTCACTGCAATGATGATGATCTGGCAATGGTCGATGAGTTCTTCATTGGTGCGAAAGGATTGCACGTTATAAAGTTTTTTTACTTTTTCAACTTTGCCATCAGAGCGATTGGTCACAAAAAGATTTTCAGCTTCGACTTTTTTAGAATCCAACAAACCCTTCATGATGGCTTGTCCCATATTCCCGATACCGATGATGCCAATTTTTTTTCCGCGCACGTGTACCATCTTAGACCTTTCTTGGAAGTTCCCAACCAAGTTGCTTCAGTTTTTCTTCAATTTCTTCGACCGGTAAACCGGCAATATTTTCGAGAGATCCCGTAAACGATTTTACGAAATCTTGCCCCTTGTAACGGAAAGTGGACCCCAACTCCTGCCCTTCCGCTTCGGCCAACTGTTGATGCTCGCGCTGGATCAACTGTCGGGCTAAACTTTGAATTCCGTAGGATCCCGCCTTGTCCATGGGATCCCCACTTTTCACATATTCCCAAATTTCTTCATCACTCAATTTTCTAAATTCCACCACGGACACACTGTGCCCGAGGACCACCTCGCCGTTATGACTATTCCAAAGGCAGTAACCGGTTAATACCCTATGCTGTTTTCCCGAGAGTCTTTGCAGGGTTAGAAAGGCGTCATTCTGGTCTTTGGGCTTGCCTAAAACCTCGTTTTCAAAGGCCACCAAAGTGTCGGCCGAGATCACCAGGGCAGGATGGAGGGCCTTAAAAGCCTCTGACTCTACCAAAGCCTGGGCTTTTCTTTGCGCCAAGTGCTCAATTGCCATTTCCAGGCTCAGGTTTTTATCAAGAAATTCCGATATTTCTACTGGAAAGGTGTGAAAAACATATCCTCTTTTTTGAAGAAAAAATTGGCGACGAGGCGATTTCGAGGCAAGGACGAACCTCAACATGAAGATAGTTTAGTCACAAAAAAAAATTATGGCTATGGATTTGTTACTTTATTTGGGATTATTTTTGGCGGGAGCAGCAACTTTCTGGGTTGTGTTCACACTCTTTGCTGCCAATGAAGACAGCAAAGCTCTTTCGTGGGCCACGGGCGACCAACCCAAAAAATCCAAATCTCCGCTGATTAATTTTTCACGCCCGCTTGTTCATCAATTCACCATCAAGTACGCCAAGCGTATTCAGAGTGAAAAAATGCGCAAAGATGTCGAATACAAAATCGTCACCGCCGGCATGGAAGAAGAGCTCAACATCGATGAGTTTCTCGGTCTCAAATTATTTTGGGGCGTGCTCTTCCCCGTGATTCTCGTGATTTTGAACTTTGCTCTCGATTTAAAATACTCTCCCCTCATTCTTTTGATGCTCGCACCCATTGGTTATATGCTGCCCGACTTTCACGCGCGTGCTGAAAAAAACAAACGCATGAAATCCGTCGTGCTCGATCTGCCATTTTTTATTGAGCTGCTCGCACTCTCGACCCAAGCCGGTGCCGACTTTTTTGGTGCCATTCAAAAAATCACCACGAAGGCCACCGACAGTGTTCTCGCCCAAGAGCTTGAAAAAGTGTTGCGCGACATCCGCCTCGGTAGCACACGCGAAAAAGCTCTCAAAGATATGGCTTACCGCTTGGATGTTCCGGAAGCGACCAGCTTTGTTAACGTGTTGACCGATGCCGATTCCACCGGTGCCAGCATTGGTGAAGTGCTCAAAGAACATTCGGCACAGATGCGTTTGGAGCGTTTTGTGCGCGCTGAGAAAGCAGGAGCTCGCGCCTCCCAAGCGATGCTCATTCCGATGATTGTTTTTATTCTACCTGCCGTGTTTATCGTAGTTTTTGCTCCTGTCGCATTGCAATTTCTCTATGGAGGGCAAGGATGATTTTACGTCGTCTCTCCGATCAACAAATCCTTTGCCAAGATATCTTTGTCGCCAGCACTCCCCTCGCGCGCCTCAAAGGTTTAATTGGCACCAAAGAACTTAAAAATCGTGGTTTTTATTTTCCGCGGTGCAATTGGATTTTCACTTTTTTTATGTCTATTCCCATTGATGTTATTTATTTGGATAACCAAGGTTGCATTAAAAAACTGCAACCTCACTTGCGTCCATGGTTATTGCCCGCGCCTGTCTTTTCGGCTCGTCACGTTCTTGAAATGCCCGCCGGGTTTATTCAAGACTCCAATCTTAAAGTAGGGGAGCTTTTACATGTGGGCCATTAAAATTCTCAATGGAGCACAGTCTGGAAAGATCTTCCCTTTAGAAAAGGGTAACAATGTTTTGGGTCGTTCCCCCAAAGCCGACATTCGTCTCGCCGACAATGGCGTTTCTAAAAACCATGCACAGATTTTTGTAACTAACGACAAAGTCATTATCTCTGATTTGAAATCCAGTAACGGCACTTTTGTCAATGGTATCCAAATTCAGAATCACGGTTTAAAAACGGGTGATAAAGTTTTGATTCATCAAACCATCTTCACGATTTTCCAACTCCCCGACAATGTGGTTTTTGCAGATAAAAAACTCAACCGCGCTTCATCGTCAGCACACAGCTCTCTCGCTTTGCGCGGAGAACACTCGACCCACGGCAACGCCGCTCTACAACTCGCGCATGAGGATCATCCTTCGGCCATGATGTCGGCTGAAGCCCATTCTCATGCGGACCCTTCCGCGTCTACGGCGGCCCAACATAAACCTGTTTTGATGGAGCTGATCAAAGAGCGCACAGAGCAATATATAGATGAAGTGGCAATGCCACCCATCTACAAAACAGCCGAAAAAATTGATTTTAAATTTATTCTTTTAGCATTTACGATTGGCTTTATTTTCCTCACCACGTTCCTGGCCATTTTCCCTCTCTCTCGATTGACCCGCGAAAGTGTTCTCGCCGAAAGTCAGCGTCGTGCGCTCACCATGGCTCGTAATCTCGCGCAGATGAATCGCAAAGCTTTATCTGACGACTCCGACCTTTCACTCACCACCGATTTTGTCGATCGTGAATCTGGTGTGGAAAAATCTATGATTATCTCTGCACAAAGCGGCGCTATTCTAGCGCCACCCAACCAGGTCGGAAAATATCTTTCAGACCCCTTTATCATGAGTCTGCGCAATTCGACCTCAGAGCGCGTCGGTCCGATCAATGACCTGCAGGTTGCGGCCAGTGTCCCGATGAAGTTTTTTGATGCGAGTGCTGGCGATTCCATCGTCAAAGCCTACGCGATTGTTGTCTATAATATAGACCCCCTGGCTGTGGACTTTGGCCGTACGCTGAGTCTGTTTATTCAGATTTTCTTAATAGCTTGTTTGATTGGCGCCTTTGTTTTTGCTGTACAATATCGTCTCATTCTCTACCCGCTTAAAAATTTAAACAAAGAGATCGATCGTGCGCTGAGTGAAGGCCACAACAATATTCAAATCCCTTTTCGCTTAGCAATTTTTCAAGATTTGATCGCCAACATCAATAGTGCTCTGTCACGTATCTCTACCGATTTTAAAGGAACAGACCACATGGCCTCCAACACGGATAAATCTGTAGAGGCCAGTGAATTAGTCAAAATGTTTCCAATTCCGGCTTTTGCTGTCGATCCTCTTAATCAAAGGTTCATTGCCATCAATCCAGCCCTCGAAGAACACCCACTCTTTGATTCTGGGAACGTGCAAAACATGGCTATTACCGAACTCACTGATAAGTCTCTCTATGAATCTTTAAAAGATCTGATTGCCACTTGTCTTAGCAATCCAAACAGCGCGCATACGAATATTCTTCCTTCGCAAGGATCGGAGAATTACGAGATCACTGCCAAAACGATTATCAATGCCAATAAACCGTCATATTTATTATTTACTGTGATGCAAATTGTAGAAGAGGAGTCGGACTGATGAGCGGTTCTGCCCTCGCCTCCCGCCCACCACATGCTGGGTTGGAAGTTCTCATTCGCATCACTGCCGGGCCGAATAAGGGTGAAGAGTTTCGTATTTTTCCTCCCGGGGCGATTATTGGACGCGATCCTCTTTTGTGCCAAATCGTTTTGGCTGATGCGCGAGTCAGTCGTCAACAGTTTCGTCTCGATTACAAAATGGAAGGTTTGACGGTCGAAGATATCAGCGGAAAAAATTCCACGCTCGTCAATCAACAACCGATCTCCGGGGAACATCTTCTCGCCAATGGTGATGTGCTCGCCATCGGTGATTCACAAATTGCTGTACAAATTCAATGGCCACCCATGGCAACACCCTCATCGCAAATGGGAAAGTCCACCCCGCCACCATTAAAATTTTCATCAGCCCCAAGTCCTTATTTACCACCGCTGGATTCCAGCTCTAGCACCCCCGATTCTACAAAACGTGTCTATTATATAGTAGGAATTGGCCTGTTGGCGGCCATGGCCCTGTGGTTAGTTCCCGAAACACCGCCGCAACCTCCACCTAAAATCGCCACTCAGGAAACACTGAACGAATCCATTGAGGCCGTACAAAAAAGACAAGTGGAATTGCAAAAATCCACGAGCACTTTAAGTGAATTGGATCTCTATAATAAACGTTCGTCACAAAAACATTTTGTGCGCGGCTTTCGCGATTTTCAAAATGGTAAGTACAATCGAGCGCTCGAAGCCTTTCAGACGGCTCTCGCCACAGATCGTAACAATACTCTCGCACGACGCTACTACAAACTTTCTGAAAAGAAACGTATGGATGACGTCGATTTCCACATGGACCTTGGTATTAAATATCGTGAAAAATCCATGTATAGAATGTGTATTGCTGAATTTGAACAGGTATTACAAATCCTCAATCAGCCCCAGAATAAAAAGTATCAATTGGCTAAAGAACAGATGAAAGAATGCCGTCTGTCATTACAGGAGGGTTTCTAGTGGCCCGACTTAAGGTGAGACGTCGACAACTTGATTTTGCCGAGATTGAATTATCTCCCGGCAAAACTTACTTTTGCGGTCGCAAAGAAGACTGCGACGTCGTGCTGCAACCTGATCCTGGGATTTCACGCCAACACTTTTCCATCGAATTTGTCGACAACGCTTGGGTTCTCAAAAATCTTTCACCGCACGTGCCTTTTTCGCAAAGTGGAAAAAACCATGAAGTGCTTTCTTTTGCCGACGGTGTACATACGTTTTTTATCGCCCCTTATGAATTTGAAATTCTCCTCAGCAGCAATCAAGAAAACAAAACGCTCGACCCCGCTGCTGAAACACCACACACCACAGAATCCATAGAAGAGGATGCTCCTCCTGTAGAACCTCTTGAACGTATTCATGAGCCTATTGAAAGTTCTCGGGAAAATACTTCGGACGATCCGGCCTTCGATCAAGTCACCTTCCACGGCAACGAAGAACAAACCAGCGACATCCATTTGAGTGGTGAGCCTTATCTTAAATTTGTTTTTTCATCTCATTCCGAATCTATCCGCCTCAAGGGAAATAAATGGGTCGCGGGTCGCGATAGTATCGCACAAATTCAACTGGATGATAAAAAGGCCAGCCGCCAACACTTCAGTATCGAAAAAGTGGGCGAGCAGTTTTTTATCAAAGACCTGCAAAGTGCCAACGGAACATTACTCAATGGCCAAGAATTGGCCGCTCATGACGGACGTGAAATTAAAAGTGGTGATATTGTCACTGTTAATCAGTTAACTATGATCTTTGAGTTGCGCGATCTTTCCTTCTCAGAAAAACTTAAAGACCTGCCCCTCCAAGCCTACAGTGGTCCGTTGATTTTAAGTTCACAAGAATGGGACTTGGCTGGCGACTCCCATATGCCGCAAGCGCGACTGGCCACAGAACAGTTGGCGCACGTCACAGGGTCCGTACAAAAAGTCGAAAATTCTTCAGAACCACAAAAACAAAATACCTTGCGCACCGCCCTTATGGCTGGGGTGGCCTTTACTTTGATCGCTTATATTATCTTTGCCCAAAAACCTGCACCACCACCGACTGTGGCCGCTGACATTAAAGGTTTTGAGGCTCTCTCTCCCGAAGAAAAAAAATTCGTCGTCGACAGCTACAACTCATCGCAAAGCTATTATCAGGAAGGGCGTATTCAAAATGCTCTGACACAACTTTCGTATATTCACAAAACTTTGCCTTTTTATAAAGACTCGCGAGAGTTGGAATCCAAACTTCTTGAAGCCCAAGAGACCTTGCGCCAAAAAGAATTCATCGCGCAACAACGTCGCGAACAGGAAGAAACTCGTCTCAAGGTGCAGAATATTATCGCCGACTGCCAGGAACGTTATCGTTCCTCAGTGGATGTGAACGCAACCAAGTCGTGTCTCAACGAGGCTACGCAGCTAGATCCTGACCACCCCGATATTCAATCTCTTGTTGCTGCCGTAGAAATGCGTTTTAATCAAACGGTCGAAGCCGAGAAAAAGAAAAAGGAGTTTGCCGAGGGCGTGGCGAGAGGGCATGAAATGTTTGTGCGCGCCAAGAATCTTCTTTTGAATCGTGATTACCACGAAGCCATTAGTGCTTTCTCCGCCCATCTCAATTCGAACTTTCCCGATCCCGATCATCTCAAGGGCATCTCCAAACGAAATGTTGCTTCCATCGAACAACAAATCCAAACGCAAAAACGCACCCACATGGGGCGCGCTCAATCTCTGCAAGGCTCGGGCAATCTGCGCGATGCCATTCTTGCTGCAGAACAAGCCAAAGTCATCGATCCTTACGATTATTCGATTGCTAATTTTATTGAGCAGTCCAAACGCCAACTCGAAGCCAAAATGAAGCCGCTCTACGAAGAGAGTGTCATCGAAGAGCGTTTTGGAAATTTTGAAATTTGTAAGAAAAAATGGAAAGAAATCGTGGCGCTGGATATTCCCACTGGGGAATATTATCTCAAGGCCAAAAGAAAACTCCAGCAGTACGGACTCTAGGACACACTATGAAACTGACCGAGCGCTCCTACGGCGGAAAAATTTTTAGACCACGCCCGCGGACCTTTCTTTCCGATGATAAAAACCTCCTCGTCATTGCCACACCGTGGGGCCCACGACGCATGGCCGATGTTTTTTTAGAAAGAATCGCCAGCGAAGCGCAAAATCCGCTCTCGGATCCCGACCTCACAATTCTCTCCACATCGAATGATATTTTTAATGAACGTGAAAATCGTCTGCGCTTGGGTTTGCTCAGTTTGCACGAAGATCTGCGCGAAGAGTTCAATGCCGAAACCCTGACCTCGGGTCTTGAAATTTTATGTTTATTGCGCACTCACAATAAAATTTGCTGGTTTCAGGTGGGAGCCCCCTATCTTGGTTTGATGCGTACCCCCCAACATCTTCCGCTTTATCATCCCGTGGACCTCAGCTTTGATCATTCGACGCCGGAAAAGATTTTGCCCCCTCTTCCAAGAAATCTTTTTGGATTTTCATCGCACTCGTCTCTCGAGCAAGGTCACTTTATGCAAAAGCCTGGAGATCGCCTACTTTTGATCTCGCGCAGTTATGTGCCGCAATCTGTTTTTTCGTTAAACACCGAAGACGTTTCTCTCGACACCGTCACACAACACCTCGCTCAAGATCACGAGGAACAGCCCTTTTGGCTTGGCCTTATTCATCTTTAGGATTGAAAAATCCGACAGCCAGAGGAATTCTGTACGACTCCACTTTTTTCTTGAGATGTGCCTTTTCCGGCAAGTGCAAATAGAGTTCCGTCAGCGACGGCCCCATCATAGAGAGTGTGTCCACATCCCAATTGAGCTCTAAAAATAAATTAAGATAGGCAATTTGTTTAGCCTTCATGTAAGAACGAAAAAGACGAATAAAATTCTTTTCGAGTGTGGCCGCATCAGTGGTTTGTCGTCGCCCTTCCCAATCTAAAAGCGCCACAAAAAGCGAATCCTGACAACGGCGCGACAGACTCTCACTGGGCATCTCAACGAAAAAACGTTCGCAGGCACCGTGTAAAAACACCGCTTGTGTTTGTTGCATTTGCCGTACAGCTACATATTTTTCTAACGAACTCCCACTCTCTGCCATCCATTTCCAATCGTGCATGCGCAAAGCTTCATCCATGGCTACTGAGTGTGCCCACACTGTTTTATTTTGTGCATACAAGGGCCGCGCAATATTCATCGTGTTAGTCGCCATTTTTACGGCGCGCAGAGTTTTCATAAACTCGTAAAATTCGAGCTTTTGCGGAATCACATCGTAGCTAAATTCAATACGACTGCGCAGCCAACGCATTTTATCACGATCAATCTGACCCTCGGGGAGCGCGGTCCCCTCCTCGCGATCAACGAGAGAATGATAAATCTGCCATTTTTTTTGCGGCAACACTAAATACTCGGCCGTGCGCAAACTGATTTGTTCTGGCATCCCCATCCACCAGCGAGCCCAGTGGGAATCAATACGCAAATGGGTTGGTGGCTGTTTTTTCCATTCGTCTAATTTTTGCAAAATAAGATCGACGGCGGCGGTGGACTGCTCGAGGCTGTCGCGCAACAACTGTCCCACATCTTTCATCGACAATAAAAAATCCACGGAGCGCGCCTCTTTGAGCTGCGGCGTTTTGATAAAGAGTGGCACATGAATATTTTCGCGAAATAAATTCTCACGCCACAAAGAGGTGCGGCGCAAGTTGGGCGCCTCGCCATTGAGTCCCACGACGACAATATAGGAGTTGTCCCACAGACGACTCTTTTTCATCGCCCGCAAAAAATGCCCTAGAGATTCTGCAACCTCTTGCCGTTGCGCCCCCGCACTCTGTTCGCGCTCTTTTTTTTCATCGGTATAAGTCCGCAAAAAAGGAAACTGCACATCCGCGAGAAAAATCACCGCCAACGAAGCTTGCGATTTTTTCTCTTTGATCCAATCGTAAGCCAGAGTCAGGGTTTGTTCCGCAGGACGCAATGGTGTGCCCAGCGAATCAAAATCATCATCGAAAACTTCAAAACCTTGCTGAAATCCAGATTTAGCTAAAAAAGGCGGCCCCCCACTAAAAAAGGCGGTGCGATACCCCGCCTGGAGGGCCTTTTCCCCCAGCGTGACCATTTGCGGAGGAATCCCTTCATTGCCATTGTGAAAGACTTTATGCTCTTGAGGGTCCATGCCGGTCAGCAAACTGGCCATACTGACCTGACTGAGGGGTGAGGATGAATAAAAATGCGTAAAACGAAGAGCCGAGGTGCAGAGATCCTGAAACCCGTCGTCGTCCCCCTGAATGGTTTCGTCGGCGCAGATGGCATTTTCAAAACCCAACGACTCAACGGCGATCACCACTATGGAGGATTTGCGCGAGGAAGACGAATCCCAGGGGGTGCATGCTCCTAAAAGCAAAACCGTGATTATTCCGAGCCCTTTTTTTGAAAAGCTTACATGCATCATAAGTGATTTGTTTTGATTTATCCCCTTGCTGTTTTATATCATAACTCAACTCACGAAAGGAGTAGTGCGTCGTGAATATTCAAGGATTGTTTACAATAGCCCAAAGTTTCGCAGATATAATTTTATGGGTCCTCGTTATTGCTAGCGTATTAAGCATCGCGATGATTCTCGAGCGTTTTTTCGTACTGACTAAAGTATCGAAACAAAACAAAGCGTTCCGCGTGCAAGCCAATGAGCTGATCACATCCCAAGATCTCTCCAAGCTTGATACTTTAGCGAAGAACGATGGCTCGCTTCCGCAAAGAGCCCTCAGCTACGGTCTCAAACATGTGAAGACCTACGGCGAAAAAGGCTTGGAAGAAATTTTCACTTCTTACACAATCATCGAAAAACCTCGTCTTGAAAAGTTTTTGAACTTTTTAGCGACGGTGGGTTCCAACGCTCCGTTCATCGGTCTATTAGGTACGGTGATGGGGATCATGAAAGCCTTCAACGATCTGGCGCAAAATTCGGCAGCTGGTAACGAAGTCGTCATGATGGGTATTGCCCACGCCCTGGTCGCTACAGCGATCGGTCTCTTCGTGGCGATTCCTGCGGTGGTTGGTTACAACTACTACCAAAAAATGGTGCGCGACACGGTTGGCACAATCGAAATTGCTAAAGAACTCTGTCTGTCTTTTGCTAAGAGCAAGGGGTAATCCATGGGTGCATCACTCGGAGGTAATTCAGAAGAAGCCATTGCAGAGATTAATATCGTACCGTTCGTCGATATTATTCTCGTGGTCCTGATCATCTTCATGGTGACGGCGCCTCTCGTTCTTAAACCAGCTATTGATGTGAGTTTACCTCAGGCCTCGTCGGGTGAAGCCAAAGAGACTGAGAAAAACCTGGATGTGATTATCTCCGCCACCGGAGAGCTTTACATTAACGGAAAGCCTGGCACTTTAGAAGTTCTAAAGGCCGAAGCTGCCAATACATCAAAACTCGCTGTGGATTCGGGCGCCATCCTCAATGCAGATAAAGCTGTGACTTTAGAAAAACTCACAGAAGTGATCGATACCATTAAATTAGCCGGTATCAAAAAAGTCGCTTTCAGTATTAAGAAGAAGTAGATCCTTCGCTAGCGCTCAGGACGACGTCGTCATCCTGAGGGTGCAACCCGAAGGATCTCGTCAATAAAAAAGGGAAGCCATTAGCTTCCCTTTTTTTATGATCATCCGTCGCCTTGATTCATTACAAAATTTTAATTTCGTTATGAATTTATGACGCGCTTTTGCTGAAAAGTCTAGTTTTCCTCTACAACCTCTATGGTTGCTGCACAAAAAAATCTCATCTGAAAGAATAAGTATTCCATAACAAAAAAATAAAAAAGCGTGATGATCTATCACCTTTTCAGGGAGGAAAAAATGCAAAAGTTTTCGTCAATTCTCCTTCTGCTCGGAGCATCCACTATGGTGGCATGCACAAGCGGAAGTAGCGGCAGTGGTTCAGCACTATCTATTTCGGGAGCCATGAGTTTAAGCAGCAGTACATCCAGCAATGTTGTTCGTAAAGGACGTACTGTAAATTTAACCGATTATGATGTCGCATGTGCAACGACAACGGCTCCCATCACCACAGGGACAGGAAGCGTCGCTGCCGATGGTACATTTAAAGTAAATATGGCAAATGCTGCCAACCAACCAATCAGTTGTTATTTGGTGGATGCGAATGGCGACAAAGTCGCTGATTTTATCATCTCAGATTCCGCCAATAAAGATTTGAACGGAAACGATTCAACCACCACAAGCGCAACATTCGATAAGAGTCCAGACTTAGGATCCATCTCATTTGATCCAGACTCTGGAGAAGTCACTGTTCCCGCGACGAATATTTCTTCTTTTACAGCGGATGTTTCTTCTACAGTGGATGTCTTTGATCCCACAGGTGAATGGACAATCGCAGAGCTTGATTTTAATCCCCCAGGAGCTATTAAACCACCTTGCGACCCAAGCGATAACGAATGTCACGGACCACCAGCGGGTCAGACTCTCTATCTAAAGATGTGGCAAGGAACTGTCGTCGCTGATAGCAGCATTGTAAGAGGTCTGCAAGTTTGGGACAGTCCCGGACAGTTTACTTCCTGTGGAAGCAAAATTGGATTAACTCCCACCATTAAAACCTCTCTAGGAATTGATTTTAGTGCGAATGGTGCATCTGATGATGTTTTCACTTTCACAACATCCGTAGCTAGCTTTGCCGACCCCATTTCTTCAGTCACTGGCCCCGTTACATTAACAGACAGTTGGAAGATGGACACCGCAACCATGTTGCATGATCATATGCCCAGCTGTGGACCTCGTGATGTTGTTGCCGGTGCTAACACATACGCGAATGCTTGGGTTTGTGGACCTGATTTGACGCCAAATTATCAAGCCCAGTTGGGTGGCGGCTGTGTTGCCAACGCTACTGGCAAAAATGTGGACGTCAGAGACTGGAGTGGAATTACCTCTTGTAGTTCTGTCACCGTTGATGGTGACGGGATTCGCACAAATTCGTGCTCTGGAAATACCACAATTGATGGCAACCTGACTGCAGTCACTTGTAGTAATAAATGGGCCATTCTCGATGGCACTTACACAACTTTAACTTCGCCAGGGGCCACCTTTAATTGGGCCGATCTGAATGCTTCAAAAATTTCTAGTGGAGATCCATGCTCAGGCATTTCGACAGCTGACGATGCTCATCGCATTGCTCAATTGCAGTGTTACTCTGAGTATTATTATCGCTCCGGTATGCAAGATAATAGCAGCATCTGTCTTCCGCGCGTAGATACAGACTGGACAGCCACAGCTTCTGCTGATTTTGTAAAGGTGGATTTGATTCGTCCTCAAGGATTAGTGTTTTTTGAAAAATTTAATCCGTATCCAGATGGAAGTGGTGGTTCTATGACCACTCGTCAGGAACACTACGAAGGCGTTCAAGTGCAAAACAGTTGGGTGAACTGCAAAGTTGTTGAAGTGGGCAGTTTATCCATCAAGAAAATCACAGCCAGCAAAATGCTCGCTACGTATCAGTCATCACAAATTACAACAAGTACGTCGAAACCTGCTTGCCTAGGCAAGTTTAACGGTACACGCGAAACTTTTGTATTCTATCTGACTAAATAATTTTTTTAGAAGAGTTTCGTAAATAAAAAGGGAGGTGTAAAACCTCCCTTTTTATTTGAATCAAACTTTCTTAAGCCCTTATTTTGGCTAAAAGGTTTTACCAACCCGAAACGGAAGTCGTGATGTCTGTTCCGTCGAAATCAGGTAAAATCCCATCTCCTGTTGCAGGATTGGAACCATATGCAGAAATATCTGAGATACTCAAAGTCGATAATGCTCTTGTGAGAATGGGCGCAGCTGTTGAGGCCGCCATCACTGTTTTTGAGTTTCCTGAACAAGTCAGTGTATTGTCTGTCGCGAGCGAAGAAAGCCCACCGATATTTAAACAACCATTCGCATCTGTACCAGAAGACCCACCCGACTGACCTGACCAACTGAAAGAAAAGGCTGCTTGTGTTTGGCTAGCCACGGTAGAAGCCGCAGACGTTGCAACGATAGATGGACCCGCAACGTTATTTACATACGTATAAACACGCGCATCATCATCAACTGGATTGTAGGCTATGCGGAATAAATTTTCGACATATGCATTACGACTAATATATTGGAACGCTCCTGTACTTGTAGCGATATCCCAAGTTAACCAAGACGCACTAATTTCTGTCGGCGAACCTGAATCGTCTGTTTCATAGTGAGCAAAATTTAAAGATGTAGCAGTTTTTCTAAAATACATAAATTGATCATTACCGCCAAAAACGGGATTCGACGCTCCAGACATAATGATGTACGAATCGTAGTATGTCGTATCCGCTGGGGTAGAAATAACGGCTGTAATTGTTTCTCCGTTCATTGAACCTCCTGCACCCTGATAATCGTCCGCTGATCCGCAGGCAGAAAGTTGTGATGTATTTATCGTAAATGTTTGTGTCCCATTATTTATAATACCGCCCGTTTTTGCCGCTAGAGCATCCAAAGTACAGACGATTAAGAAAGGGGTGTTGGCTCTAGAGAAAACAGCATTATCAACATCATCGCTGTACATTTTCTCTACGTACTCAAGTAAACTATTCGTGAATGCTCCACCATCCGGGTCTCCAAAAACATTATCTGTTGTGAGGGCTGAAGCTACAGACGCTCGCGGGTGAAAGGCCAATGGGTCTGCCATGTACATGGCCGTTGAATCCACATTGGGAGCGGCATTTTCAAGCGCTTGCTTGACCACGCTGAAAGTACTCGTCGTTGCTGTGCTATCACTGTTAGAGCAATTAACGAGAGAAAGAACAACTGCTCCAGCACAAAAAATTTTATTCATCTTTGAAATCATGCATCCTCCTATTTTGTATGCAGCATTAGTTTGAAAAAAAAAGTGAAAAATGTTGAGACAAGAATTCTCAATGCGACCTTAGTCGAAGGAAATTTTTTATCTGGAAAGTGGTTGAGTCAAAATCTTGGAATGAAGAATGAGATCCTTCGCTACGCTCAGGATGACGGATTTTTGCTCAGGATGACGGAGTTTGCTGAGTAAGGAGCTAGCGTCGTCCTGAGCACAGTGAAGGATCTCGTTTTAAAGTTGCTCCAGCAGAATCTCTACCCAGCGTTTTTGCAGAGAAGCTCTATCTATCTTTTTTCCCACGAGTTTTTCCAAACTGGTCACTTGAGTGGTCTGGAACCCGCAGGGATAAAACCCTTGGAACGCGTTGGGATCGTCCTGCACATTGAGGGCTATACCATGGGAGGTGATCCATTTTTTGACAGCGATTCCGATAGCTGCAACCTTTTGATCCCCCACCCAAACGCCAGTGGCGTCAGCTTCGGCATCGGCGCCCACCTGTTTTTGTCGAGCTTGCGCTTGGGAAGAAATACCCATTTCCGCGAGCAAAAGTTGAACAGACTTTTCCAAGGTGCGCATATAGGCATGGAGGTCGCGCGCCGGGATTTTTTTGGTAGCGTAGTCTGCATCGTCTCCACCCAAATAAATCAGTGGATAAAGAACAATCTGACTCGGTCCGTGATACGTGGCTCTCCCCCCACGATTGACCTCGATGGTTTCACCCTTCCACGCAAACACATCTCCCGCTTTTGTACCTCGTCCCAGGGTCACAACAGGAGAATGTGAACACACGATGATTTTTTCAGATGTTTCTTTATTGATAATTTGTTCGACGAGTTTTTCTTGGCGTAAAAAGGCCTCACGATAATCTATGAGGCCCCAATCGATCACTTCGACGCGATCCAAAAATGACATTAGTGTTTGGTCAGCTGCTCTGACGTTTTGCTCGCCATGGTCAATGGTTTTTGAATAATATGAATGGCGTGGCCCAATGTCGCCTCGGCAGCTTCCATCATTGTCTCCCCTAAAGTAGGATGCGGATGGATCGAGAGAGCAATGTCTTGTAAACGTGCGCCCATCTCAATCGCGAGAACGGCTTCACTAATCAGATTGCTCGCTTCGATACCGACAATATGAACACCCAAGAGAACGTCCGTTTTTGCATCAGCAATCATTTTTACAAAACCATCCGTCTCCATGAGAGAAACGGCACGTCCATTCGCACCGAAAGGAAATTTTCCAATCTTCAGTTGTGTGTGGCCGTGAGCTTTGCATTCTTCTTCGGTCCAACCGGCGGAAGCGATTTCAGGATTGGTAAAAATCACCGCTGGCACTGTTTTCGCATCATAAACGCGATTTTTTCCAGAAATGATTTCGGCCACCATCACACCTTCATGGCTCGCTTTGTGCGCCAGCATGGGCTGACCGGCGATATCGCCAATGGCAAAGATGTTAGGGAGATTGGTTTTGCGTTGCGCGTTTACTTTGATAAATCCTTTTTCATCAATTTGGAGACCGATGCCCTTAAGATTCATTTGATCCGAATTGGGTTTTCTTCCCACGGTCACGAGAATTTTATCCACTGTGAACGTTTGATCTTTGCCATCGGTCTTGGCTTTAAGTTCGTACTGTTTGCCTTTTTTTGTAAAACCTTGTGCGAGACTCTTGAGATAAACATTCACGCCATCTTTTTTCAGTTTGCGAGCCACCACTTGCACCACTTCGGGATCGGCCACACCTTTAAGCAAAGCATCGTTCGCTTCGAAGACATGCACTTCCACGCCAAGTTGATTCATGTAAGAACCAATTTCCAGACCGATATACCCGCCACCGATCACCGCTAAAGATTGCGGGAGAGTGTCCAGAGCTAAGGCGCCTGTCGAGGAAAGAATGTCTTTTTCGTCAAAAGCAAATCCAGGGATTTCAATCGGACGTGACCCTGTGGCAATAATATAATTTTTTGCGGTGATTTTTTCAGTCTTGTCTTTGCTTTTCACCTGTAAGGTTTTTGCATCCACAAAACTCGCCTCACCTGCCATGATTTCTACGCTGTTGCCCTTAAGGAGCTGTTGCACTCCACCGGACATTTTATCGCAAACAGATTGTTTCCATGTCTGAAGTTTTTTGCTGTCGAGTTTGACGTCGCCTTTGATTTCAAAACCCATCGTCGCAGCATCATGTTGCATGCGATGAAGAAAGTGCGCCGCCGCGATCATCGCTTTCGAAGGAATACATCCCACATTCAAACACACGCCACCCAACTTTTCGCGCTCGATCACCACCGTTTTTAATCCCAATTGCGCCGAACGAATCGCCGCCACATAACCACCGGGACCTGCACCAATCACACACACATCAAATTGCGACATAAATTCTCCTAATTAAATCATATCCATCATCAAGAGACCGGGATTTTCGATACGTTTAATGAAGGCGGCTAAGAAGCGTGCAGCTTCAGCGCCGTCGATCAAACGATGATCACAGGTCACTGTAAAGTTCATAAACTTAGCGATTTCCAACTGGCCATCAACGACATAGGGACGATCTTGGATTTTGTACATTCCAAAAATAGCCACTTCAGGATGATTGATAATTGGTGTCGCGTAGGTTCCACCGACGCTTCCGATGTTCGTCACCGTGAACGTTGCGCCCTTCATTTCTTCCAATTTTAATTTTCCATCGCGTGCGCGTTTAGCCAAATCCATGATCTCCGCACTCAGTTGGAAAATTGTTTTGCGATCAGCATCTTTAATGACAGGAACCATCAACCCATTGGGTGTGTCTGCGGCAAAACCGACGTTGAAGTATTTTTTGCTTACGATCTCTTGAGCCGCATCGTCGATAGAAGAATTAAATTTGGGAAATTCACGAATCGTGGCCATCAACGCCTTCATTACGAAAGGCATATAGGTCACTTTGAGGCCGCGCTGTTCAGCCGCCGGTTTAATCTCTTCGCGCATGCGCACAAGAGGTGTCACGTTAGCTTCGTCCATCAGTGTGAAATGCGGAATGATGTGTTTTGCCATCTGCATATTTTCGGCAATCTTTTTACGAACACCACGAAGAGGCTCACGCACTTCCATACCTTGTTGACTTACAAAACTTGGTGCTTCGACACGTGGTGGAGCATAGACAGCAGGACCCGCGCCTGTCGCGCCTTGCGAGCGGATGACATCGTCTCTAGTCACGCGACCAGCGAGGCCACTACCAGACACTTGGTTGATGTCCACATTGCTTTCGCGAGCCAAACGACGCGTCGAAGGAGTTGCAAGAACATTGACGTCCATGGGGGGAGGTTGAACAGCAGCCCAATTGTTAGCTCCGGCGCTCATCGCGGCAGGAGCTTGAGCTGGCGGTGCTTTTGCAGCCGTGGCTGTCGGCACTGGTGCTGCTGTGGTTTTTGCTGGTGCAGGAGCGGGCGCGCTCTTGGTGGCGGCAGCGCCGCTGTCATCGACAACAACAAATGTTCCGCCGACTTTGATCACATCACCTTCTTTAAATTTCAGTTCTTTGACAGTTCCTGCAGCAGGAGATGGCACTTCCACAGTGGCTTTGTCGGTCATCAGTTCGACGAGGGATTGATCGACTTTAATGGTGTCGCCCACTTTCACAAGCCAACGCACTAATTCGCCTTCGGTTACGCCTTCACCAATTTCTGGTAATTGAATCTCTTTTGTTGCCATCGGGTCTCCCTCTTACACTTCCGCTACGGCAGAAAGTGCTGTTTGCTGGCGCTGTTTTTCAATCACGCCTTTGATAAAAAATTCTCCTGCTTTGTATGAGCTTCGCACAAGGGCTCCGCTCGCGCAGTAAATAAAACCTAACTTTAATGCTTCTTGTTCCCAATATTTAAACTTTTCAGGTGTGATGAAATCAATCACTTTGAGGTGCCGACGCGAAGGCTGTAAATACTGACCGAAAGTGACAATGTCGCAACCCACTGCTCGCAAATCGAGCATTGTTTGATGAATTTCTTCATCCGTCTCTCCGAGGCCCAGCATCACCGAAGTTTTGGTGAAGGTTTGTGGGCTGATTTTTTTCACATGGGCAAGAACGGACATCGATTGTTTATATGTTGCCCGTGGATCGCGGACTTTAGGAGTCAGACGTTCAACGGTTTCCACATTGTGTGCAAACACATCGGGGCGAGAACGCACCACACGTTCCACCAACTCTTCGCGTCCACGAAAGTCTGGCGTGAGGATTTCAACGATCAGCTTGGGATCGTTCTCTTTAATCACTTCGATCGTGCGAGCAAAATGCTCAGCGCCCTGATCTGGCATATCATCGCGATTCACGCTGGTGATCACCACATACTTTAAACCCATTTGGGCGATGGACCATCCAACTTTTTCCGGCTCTTGCTCGTCAATTTTTCCTTTGGGATTTCCGGTTTTCACTGCACAAAAACGGCAGCCGCGAGTGCACACTTCGCCCATCAGCATAAAGGTCGCCGTGCCGCCGGCCCAGCACTCACCGATATTTGGGCAACGGGCTTCTTGGCAAACCGTCGCCAGCTTAAGGTTCCCCAGCATACTTTTGATCGTATTGTAGTTCTCTCCAGAAGGAGCTTTCACTTTTAGCCATTCAGGTTTGCGCACGACTTCAGCCATTAAAATCCTTTGTTCGGAACACTCTTTTTGTAGTGCATCAAGCAATGATCGGCAACTACAAATGGGCTGCTATTTCAGGCACAGAGCCCCATTGATTTAAGGCCTTTTTAAGGAGATATGATCCCTTACGAGGTACATATGAAATGGTCGCAAAACTTAATCGAGGGTGTTTTCCTCAAGAGATATAAGAGGTTTTTTGCAGACATAGAGCTCCATGGGCAAACCGTAGTGGCCCACACCCCTAATACCGGAAGCCTCAAAAGCTGTAGCGACCCCCAAAGCCCCTGTCTTTTGTCGCCGGCCACCAACCCCGAACGCAAGCTGCGTTATACTTTGGAAATGATTCGCACCCCCAAATCGTGGGTGGGCGTTAATACCTCAAATCCACCAATACTGGTCAAAGAACTCTGGGAAAGTGGCCAAGTGGCACATTGGAAAAAGTATAATTCCTTCCAGGCCGAAGTGAAAATCAACCAACACACCCGTCTTGATGGAGCCCTCTGGAACAGCCAAGAACAAGTTCATGTAAAAAAAGGCCGACTCAGTCAGCTCACCCCTCCCCTGCATTTTTTTGAAATCAAAAATGTGACCTTAGCAGAAAATGGTGTGGCGCTTTTCCCCGATGCAGTTACCGAGCGTGGGCAGAAACACTTGCAAGAAATGATGCATCTCATGGAACAGGGTTTTACCTGCGAAATGATTTATGTGATTCAGCGGGAAGACTGCAAAACCTTTTCTCCCGCCGATGACATCGATCCTGAATACGGAAGAATTCTGCGCGAAGCTGTTAAAAAAGGCCTGCGCGTATCCGCTCTGCCGTGCCGACTCTCACCACAAGAAATTGTTCTGCTACCGAAAAGTCTCGACGTTGTTCTTTAGATTCTTGTTATTAACGCGAAGTTCCTGCCGTAGCGGCACTAAAAAGTCCTTCGCTTCAAACAGGACGCCTGTAATTTTTAATACAGGAATTGGATATTAATGAAGTAGCTATTATTCAGTCGTCAGCAGCAGCATCGGCATCAGATGCAGTTTCAGTTCAGTTTTTAGTAAGCGGTTTTCTACTTAATGTATATCCAACTCACTGCAAACAGAAAGCCGAACTGAAACTGTCTCTGATGCCGATGCTGCTGCTCACTGACTGAATAAAACCAAATCTTTTTAACACGCTACTTGTTTATTAAAGCATTTACTTTGAATCGGAGAGCGCTGGATTGTGACTCTGATGGTATCGTTGCGGCAATAAACATTTAGCTAGATAATAAAAAAGGCGCCGCTAGGACGCCTTTTTTTTAACGAGATCCTTCGGGCTACGCCCTTAGGAAACTTATGCGCCTTTGCGCTTGATCCACTCGTCGATGATCTTTTTGAATTCTGGGAAAGGATAAGCACCTTTCAAAGTCACACCGTTGATCAAGAATCCAGGTGTTCCTTCGATTCCGTTCTTTTGTGCTTCAGCCATATCTGCATCGATACGCTTTTTGATAGTGTCTGCTTTACCTTTAAGGTCCGCAGACAATTTGGCCATATCGGCGCCGACGTCTTTGGCTACTTTTTGGTAGAACTTTTCTGCTTCTTTATCAGAACCATAAGTGTCGTTTTGGCTCGCAAAAACATTCTTTTTAAAGTCGAACGCTTTGCCAGCATCTTGCATAGCGATGGCTTCGAAGTATTCAGAACCACGACGTGCATTGGGATGTTTACCTTCTAAAGGAAGGTGCTTAAAAACGAGGCGCACTTTGTCGCCGTAAGCTTTTACAACTTCATCCATGGTCTCCGCGCCTTTTTTGCAATAGGGGCACTGGAAATCAGAGTACTCAACAATTGTAACCACGGCGTTAGGTGAACCTTTGGCTGGACGATCGGCTTCCATAGCGAAAGCTTTAGGATTGTCGAATTCTTTTTTTCTATCTTCTTCTTCTTTTTTCTGAGAACGCTCATACTCACCCTTTTGGGCTTCTTGAGCTGCTTCTCGCAAAGTTTCCATAAACTTCACGGGATCTTTTTTGATCACATTATAAATAATTTCAGGGTTGTTCTCTATCGTCTTTTCGATGAGCTTCGAGCAAGATGTTCCCAGAGCTATCAAGCTCACGAAAAACAGCATTTTTGTCAATTTCACAGTGTCCTCCATTTTTGTTGGCTAAAATAGCGCAAGTCTTCCAACTATAAAAGACATCGCAGGCCCTGTCATCCGATGAATTGACGTCTCACATTATCAGGTTACAATAGTTGAAAAGGTCGGCCTCTGGCGCTGAGTCTAAAGAGGCTTTTTTAAGGAGAAATATATGAAGCTCTATCTATTCGTAGCTTGTTTTATCTTCAATTTTACCGCCTGGGGCGAAATCGAATACCATTCAGAGCGTATCAAGATGATGGATATCGAGGTCCTGCAACAAATCGTTTACAAAAATATTAAAAAACTCGAAAACAAAGATGAATCGTCTGGACCGTTGATCAAAAGCTCACTCGAAATTGTCCTCGCCCAACCAGACCAAAGTATGGGTATCAGCTCCATTTTTGATCAACTCCGCTCCTCTTCGCAATCGGACAAAAACTTTGCCGCCGCCCTCAGCAGCATCGTCGACGACGCTCTTCCTGTGCTAAAAAATGAGGACAAAAATAAAGATCTGTTACGCACGCAAAATACCTATGTTTTTATTCTCAACAATATGTTGGCAGAACTGCAAAAACTAAAAGATATTCCCAGCTACAAAGCTATCATAGAACATATTCGCGATGCCGATATTCAATTTTCTGATCATTTGACATCCCATCGTTTGCTCAACAGCATGGCAGAGATTGAGAATCCCTCAAAATTTGCTGCGACGATCATTCCAGCAAAAAAACCATGGTGGAAGTTCTGGTAAAGTTATTGGGGCGGGAATAACCGCCTCATCCACCAACGGATGAGAGTATTCTCTCGAGCTTCTTGGGCTTCGCGAGTGAGCCTTTGTTCACGAAGCTCCCGCGCCTGGCGAATGTTGAGCAACTGCCTTAAACGCTCATCTATAACTTCTTTTAAATAATTCAACTCGCCCACCTCAGCAACGCGTGAATGGACAAGAGGGATCATAACATTCACCGATTGCTCTGTACCCTGCCAAAGATAAATGGATCTGTATCTGTGTTGTTTCGCAAACAAATCATACTGACTCTTGCCTGAATAAGAAATGCTAATTCCAAAAAAATCCGGCTCCCAAATTTCGCCCAGTCTAAATTTTTCTGCGAGTTCCTTCTCCTCAAATGAATCGAGTAGCCCCTTCACTTCTGTCATCCACAAAATTTGATTTTCCAAGAAAGAAGGGACCATCGATTGGTCCGACGGCGTTCCATCCATTCTCTCATAAACGCTCCAAGCTTCTACTTCGTCACTCCGAAAATAACGATTGTAAAAACTTTCTGGTGACCCAAGCAATCCAGATTCATTCAACTCCCCCGCATCATACATGATCATTTTTTCTGGGTGTTTTCCCAGGGAAAGTTGGTGCGCATTCATGCCATGCACTACTTCATGGACTAAAACTCTGGCTGACTGCCGCGTTTCATCTAACAATGCATTATTGGTGAGATAAATATAATCTCCCACCGAAACGCCTGACACATTGTTCTTGAGATAGTCCGAATTTGTTTCGTCAGCGAAAAAAAAGTGCAATCGATGGCGCAACATACGATGGCGTAGCCATCTTAAAGCCGGCAATTGTGTCGTCTCTGGAATGTAGTTGATGACGAGATGGAACCCGCTCGACGTAAACTCCAAAACTTGAAAACGCACGTTCTCTTGACGAAGGATTCTCATCTTTTGCAAGGCAGCATCTATGTTTTGCAAATGAGATCTCAAAAGTTCTTCGTTGGCTAATGTGATTAAAGGAATAAAACCCACAGGGCGATCAAAGTCATAAAGCACTACGCGTATCTCGGGGCTCATTTTCCAAGTGTTGGCCTCTCGATAATAAAACTGAAAGCGCGGCCACCGGCGCAAAAAATTTCGTAAAATTTCTCCTTGTGGAGAAGAGGCGCGACTCCAGCGAGAAATACCAATGGCCGTTCCTAAGCCTTTCACGAAGGTTTCTAGGCGCCTCTCTAATCCCAAGGCCGGCAATAATCTCGATGGATTGGGCGGTGATTGCAGTGGCTCTCGGGGATCTGCAACAAGCTCAATACAAGAAAGGGCCGTTCGCTCTATAGCGAAGGCCCATTCCGACGAGTGAATGAGAAGAACAAAAGTGAGAAGAAGACGCATGTTTTAAGGCTGTGTGTTTTTCACTCCAAAAGTTTCTCGCAAGCCCCACATTCCTAAATCGGGCCGTGAACCATCTACATTGCGGGTTCCTACCTCTAGCACGAGAGCCACAATATTTTCTTGTTGTTCAAAACAAACAAGCAGCGTTTCGCCTGTACCGGCGCGACGTTGCGAGAGTGTTTTCGTCTCCTCAGAGAGGGGACTTGTTTTTACTGAGCCATCTCGATCAGTCAAAGCGACAGAACCAATAATGATTTCAGCTTGACCGTTGTTGTTCCAATAAGCGGGATCAAGAACGACCGCCTCAATCCCTACAGGGAGAGGGACTTCCAATTTGGTGAAAACTTCACTGCTCGATGCGATATCACTCAACCAACCGCCAATGTCGCCACCCATTCCCAAAGCGGTCTTTTCCATCACAGCGACCTTCTCAACCGAAGAAATCCATGGGCAGTACTTTGTGAGAACTTGCTGCAGATCCTCCGTTTGATCAACAGAAATGATCACTTCCGAGCGTGCTTCAGACAACACTCCCAAAACCGTTAGCAAAGTTAACATCATCAATCGCATACAACCTCCACATTGTCTCTTGTGTAGAGCAAAATTGATGCCCAAGCTGATCTCTTCCCTCCATCGTCTACAGCCTTTTTTCATTGGAGGATTTACAAAACCAGTTGCGAGTTCGTACTAAAAATCCACCTCACGTTCAAAAATGTGTCTAGAATCCTGACAGTCGTGAGAATTTTTCATTCGCAACTCTATTCTCATGTCGTGTAATGATTTTTCCGTTATAAGAACGCTTCAAGAGGTTTAATGAAGTTCCTTACTGTGCTCCTTTTTCTTACTTTGGCCAACGTCCATCCCGCTCAAGCGGAGGACGTCCATCTTTATGGAGGTCTCACCATAGAAGGCCAATCCCTTTTTCGACTGGTCTGTACCAGTGATCAAGAGATGGAAAAGCTCCTCGATGTGGGGCAAATCACAACCTACAATCAAAGCGCCTTTTTAACTCTGCGTGAAATCACTCGAGAAAATTTAAAAAACCCACTATGGTTCCCGCAATCCTACATGGAACGTTCCGATTATTGTGCCCTCACCGAGACTCTTTTGTTGGTGAAAAAAAGTTGTGAAGGTGTTTCTCAAGAACGTCTGATCGAGCTGAACGCACAGCTTTGCGGGAGCTGGTAACTCCTTGCTAATTACTACTTAACGACTCCTTGTGGGACTTGTATCTGTGGAACCGCTGGACCATATCCGTTAGGTCCTCTGGGGCGATATCGATCGACTGTCGGCAAATAATTTAAACAGGTACTGCGATTGGGCTCGGGCACACTACAACAACCCGAGACTGTGGCTGCCGCTAGTGCCATACCGCGAAGAGCCGGATCCGCGACTTGATTCAACCCCCTTGTGCGATCGCTCTCTGGCACCAAGAACATTGATGGATGAAAGGAATCTTCGGCGTCACCCACGATCGGAGCTGGACCGCCGGGCATCTCATACCTATTCGATCGTTGAGCTGAACTTCTCGGTCGGGGCGAATGGGAAGTGCGGTCAGGCGCGCGCACCGTGAGTGTGTTCACACCGCCGAGGTAATTGGGAGTCGTCGTCGCAGTCACTTGATTGCGCATAAGTAGATCACTTGTGACATTCCATTGAATCATTCTCTCAGGATGAGGTTGGTCGTCAAAATTGGCATGAACCATTTGAGAATGTCGCACCTCTCCCGTCAAACCATTCCATCTTATAGGGCGCGAAGGGAGTTGCATTGTTGCGATCTCGTTGTCATCGACGGCTCTAAAACTAAAACTGGCCCGACCGCCCGCCAAACATGTGGGTTTTGCATCAAAAATGGGAAGTGCATCATGTGTAATGATCGCATTGGCCATTTGCAGGCGTGCAATGAGATTGGCGTAATATTCACACGTTCCCGCACACGTCAGTGCCCTTGCTTGCTCTGCTGAATTTTGTTCTAAGAATGAATCCACGGCATAAGAGTTAAAATTATAGTCTGGCAAACAACCTCTTCCGTTCGGCGACCCATTGATATATTGCTCTTGCGCCGGACCACAATAATTATTTCCATCGACGAGTGGTTTTTGTGAGGAACCAAAGCCGGCAAATCCTGTGGCAGCAATATCTAAAAATCGTCCGTAAGGAACAACGTTAGCTACCATTTGCGCAATGGAGGTCAATGCATTGAACTCACCTGGCTCCGAGCCTGTCGACTGCGCCTGGAGGGGGGAAAACGATCGTAAGGCGATTTGCTCATAGCTGGCCGAAGGATCACCGTGCAACCACGAATTGACGTATCTCGATCCCACTATTCTCTCGAAGTTTTGCTCAAAGTTTTGCCTGTTGGGAACCGCATAGCTAGCCCCCAATGTGCGGATATTTTTAATGCATTGTAAATCTAAATGATAAAGACATAAATACTCAGTGATCGCCGCTTTTAATTGCGTGACTACAAAATTGGGCCTCGAACTACAAAGAGAAATTGTCTGTTGAATTGGCGGTGGAAAATTTCGATTCATATCCACCAGATTTCTTCGGCATGTAGGGGTTTCTGTCGTCGGCGCGGCGACTTGCTGTGCGCTGGAAAATAAAAAAACAAAAAAGATGTTCAAAAAAACCATCCCTTTTATTCTAGCATCCCCTTTGAGGGTAGCAAGACTGGGATCCGCTTCCCCACCTAGGTAGAGTGAACGAGAGTGACAAAACTTTTGACAGCCACTTGGCTTCCAAACAATTCCTTGTCTTAAATCGACTTTAAAGTGCGGCCAGTAGGCCTCGTCTTTGCTTATTTGAGAGTATGTATCTGTTCATGCTTTTTGCCATTTTTATGCCCCCCACCCATGGCCAAACCGTTGGCTGCGACATGAATCCTTGTCAAAAAGAATGCTTGCCGCCGGGGGTGCGCTGGCGCTGCATTCAGATACCCAAGTCTGACTCTGAACCCGAAAGAAGACTCCCCATTGTCGAAGGACAGCGGATTCTGTATCTCAACTTTTTGGAAGGAATTTATAGTTGGACCCATCCTCAGATGGAAAAGTTTTTTACTGATTGGGCAAGCCGCTGTCCTGGAGACAAATCTTTGGGCGCCAATTACGGACGCACCAATACAGTTTACTCGGCTCCCGAAGTTTTAAACTCGTCAACACCCATCCCCTATTTGCAAAAGCGATTGTTCACCATCCGCCCCCACACAGTGGTGATGCAGTTTGACGATGTGTGGAACACCTCGGAAACCTTTGGTGAACAGGTTCTTGCGCAAATTCCTCGATCTTTAGGATGTTTTATCCTCTCTCCTGCTCATTACCCACTCTCCGCCGCGACGAAAGAATCTCTGCTCCGGCTCGAAAAATATTTGAGCAAAACAAATCATAACTGCCAAATTCTCAACGCCACACCTCAACTGGCACAAGCGCAAGAAGGTTGTTTACAACCCTCCTCTCAAACAAAGTATAAACGGTGTGTGGCCTCAGCATGGGTTCTGGAAACACAACGACAGTCCTGCGACTACGACCCACGAAGTTTTTCGGACTCAGCAACCCAGCCCACAACAACTCCGCCCCAATCCTCAGTTGGGAACTAGGGCCCTCGACGTCGCAATTTTATTCCAACTATTTTCTTGCCCACTATTTTTTAGTGATGATTTTCTTTTTGCGTTCGGGATTGAGTTTGCGACAAATGATGCACTCAAGGCCGTAACATTCACGCGCTTTGCAGTGCTCGCGGCCGTAATAGATGATTTGCAAATGCAGCTTGTTCCATGTTGATTCGGAAAAAGCTTTTTTCAAAGCGCGCTCTGTGACCACCACATTTTGGCTTTTGCTAAAACCCCAGCGTTGTGCCAAACGATGAATGTGCGTGTCCACCGGAAACGCTGGAACCCCAAACGCTTGCGACATAACCACCGAAGCCGTTTTGTGTCCCACACCTGGCAACTGCTCTAGCTCCTCTAAACTCTGCGGCACGCGTCCGTTATATTTTTCCAGCAAAATTTCCGAGAGGCGATGGATGGCTTTGGATTTTTGCGGAGAGAGCCCGCAGGGACGAATCAGGGCTTGAATCTCTTCCACACTCAACTGCACCATTTGCGCCGGTGTCCGTGCCTTAGCAAAAAGACCGGGAGTGACTTTGTTGACACGTTCATCTGTACATTGCGCCGATAAAAGAACGGCGATCAATAAAGTGTATTCATCGGTGTGGTTGAGAGGAATGGGTGGATCTGGATACAGTTTGTTCAGTGTTTTTTGAACAAACTGTGCTTTTTCAGTGATTGTCAAAAAACACTCCTAGATCATTTCCACACCGGTAGCGACAAATTCAAACGTCTGCTTGGGTTCTGTCACTTTATCGATCTCCGCTTGCGGACGCCCTTCGTCCTTCATGTAATGTTTTATCGCCTTCACCGGCATTTCTTTTTGCTCCATCACACCAACAACTTTGACTGATTTGTTCAGTAAATCTTTAGGAACAGTGAATCCATAGTCCTTCATGGTGATGCGCACCGCCTCTTTGCCATCGGCAAGCTCGAACCAGCAGCCTGACATTTGGCAGACTTTTTTTACACTGCCGGTCATCGCGACAGGTTGGCCTTTGTATTTGTCATAACTTTTGAAGATATCCGCCATCTTTGTCATGGGCGCTGTCATCGGGTCCATTTTTCCAAAGGTTTTAGTCTCAGCAAAAACAAGAGAAGCACTGGCTAGAATTGCCAAAAATAAAAATTTCTTCATGGTCACTCCTTGGTTGTCATTGATGCTGGCTTTATACCGCGAAAGGATTGTCTTAGCTAGCCAATCCTTGTACAGTGTTTCCATGACAAACGCACACACCCCTCCACGGCAAATACTAGTCACCTCGGCCCTTCCCTATGCCAACGGCCCCATTCATATGGGACACCTTGTTGAATACGTCCAGGCTGACATCTGGGTGCGCTTTCAACGTCTTATCGGCAATGACTGTTACTTTTTTTGTGCGGATGACACCCACGGTACGCCCATTTTTATTCGCGCCAAAAACGAGGGGCGCAAACCCGAAGAGCTGATCGCCGAAATGTACAAGCTCCACACCCAAACATTTAAAGATTTCCAAATCGGTTTTGATCATTACTCTTCCACCAACACCGATACCAATCGTCAGCTCAGCGAAGAATTTTACATTGCCATGCGCGACCAACAGCACACGCGTATTAAACAAATCACTCAAACTTATTGCCCTAAAGACAAAATGTTTCTTCCCGACCGTTTAGTCAAAGGCACTTGCCCCAAGTGTGGCGCGCAAAATCAGTACGGCGATTCCTGCGACGTCTGTAGCTCCAACTATTCACCCACTGAACTTAAGCAATCTGTTTGCTCGCTGTGTGGTACAACACCTGTTCTCAAAGAGAGCGACCATATCTTTTTTAAACTCAACGACTTTCGCGATTTCCTCAAAGAGTGGGTGCCCGCACGCACGAGTAACGAAGTTGCCAAAAAGCTCAACGAATGGTTGGCCGAAGAACTGCGGGATTGGGATATTTCCCGCGATGAACCTTACTTTGGTTTTAAAATTCCTGGCTACAACGATAAATATTTTTACGTGTGGGTCGATGCGCCGATTGGTTACATGGCCTCTTCAAAAGATTTTTTCCAAATCCAAAAAGATCCCGAAAAGTTTAATGCTTTTTGGAAAAGCGAAAAAACCGAACTCCATCATTTTATCGGCAAAGACATTATTTATTTTCACTCTCTCTTTTGGCCAGCGATGCTAAAGACAGCGGGTTACCGCACTCCCACGCGCGTTCACGCCCATGGTTTTCTCACCGTCAATGGCGAAAAGATGAGTAAGTCCAAAGGGACTTTTATCAATGCCGATACTTATTTTAAACATCTCGATCCCAATTATTTACGTTATTACTATGCTTCTAAACTCACCGACAGCATCGACGATATTGACCTCAATTTGGAGGATTTTCTCCTGCGTGTGAATTCCGATTTAGTGGGAAAATATGTCAATCTCGGTTCACGTTCTGCGCAAATGCTCATCAAAAACTTTGCGGGTGCGATGCCGACACTTTCGCAACCGGAAAGTTTTGTGATTCTTGAGCGCATTCTCACTCTCGAAAAAGCACTTCGTGGCTTTTTTGAGGCCAAAGAGTTTTCCAAAGCCATCAACCTGATCCGCGAAGGGATCGACTCCATCAATCAATATTTTGATGCTGTCTCGCCGTGGAAAATGCTCAAAGACAATCCCCAAAATCCCGAAGCTCACGAGTGTTTGGGTGTGACACTCAATGCCTTCCGTTTGCTCAGCATTTACCTCGCTCCGGTCATTCCTGCTATTACTGCGAAAGTGGCGGAGCTGTTTAATGAGCCCGCTTATGTCAAAGCCGCATGGCCGACTTTCCCCGAAGGAACCAATGCGCAAGATTGGTTACTAAAAAATTATGTTCATGACCGCAAACTCAATGCCTTCTCGCATCTTATCCAACGCGTAGAAGCCGAAAAGGTCCAAGCTATGATCGACGAATCCAAAAGCACATTGCAACCCACAGCGGCCGCAGCACCTACGACGGCGCCAACAACAACCACCTCGGGTATTATCGAGATCGATGATTTTAATAAAATCGATTTGCGGGTGGCCAAAGTCATTCACGCCGAAGAAGTCAAAGACTCGGATAAAATGCTTCAGCTCAAAGTCAACTTAGGTAATGAAGAGCGTACCATTTTTGCCGGCATTAAAAAATCCTACAAGCCAGAACAATTGATCGGCAAACAGGTTCTGGTTGTGGCCAATCTAAAGCCGCGCAAGATGAAGTTTGGAACATCCGAAGGCATGGTTCTTTGCGCGAGCGAAGGTGACACGCTTTTTGTGCTCTCGCCAGACGGAACTGCGGCGACCGGGTCGAAGGTAAAGTAAATCAGAGGTCCTGTCTTAACAATTCACCAACCGATTTCTAACCAGAGCTTAGCGTGCGAAGATATTTCTCTATGCTAAAATTTTTTTATGTTCTTGGGAGATTTTCATCTGCATTCTACGTTTAGTGATGGGGAACTCACCATTCCTCAGCTTGTGGATCTCATGGGACAAAGTGGAGTGGGTGCAATTGCCATCACCGACCATCTCTGCGAAGAAAAAACCTTCCTCGGCAAAGCTGCACGTTTTCTTGACAAAACTCTGACACGAAAAACCTTTCCCAACTACATGGAACTTCTAAAATCGGAAAAAGAGCGTGCGTGGCAGCAGTATCGCATGGTGGTTATCCCCGGGGTCGAAATCACCAAAAATTCTTTTTCCCACAATGACTCCGCTCACATATTGGCATTAGGTATTCATGATTATATACACCCTGACAAACCCCTAAGGACTATTCTCATGGATATCAAAGCCCAGGGTGGGTTGGCCATTGCCGCCCACCCGGTTAATACAGGCCGCCCCGAACATCAAACCCATCTGCTGTGGAATCAGCAAGAGGAGTTAGGTTCGCTCATCGATCTTTGGGAAGTGGCCAGCGGTCCTCGACTTTTTCAGCAAGTTCTCAAAAGTCCTTTAAAAAAAATAGCCAACAGTGATCTCCATCGTCCAGAACAAATTCGTTCTTGGAAAACACAATTTCAATGTGAAAAACATCCCGAAGCCATCCGCGATGCGCTTCTCTCCCAAAATATTGAATTTAAATATTTTGAACCACAAAAAGTGGCACACTTCTCTCACCTAAGCCAACTCTCCCCTCTTTTCGAACGAACCTTGAGCGAAAAACGCCTCACCCCTGTCGGCTAAACGCAAGACGTCGACCCCCTTCCCCCGTTCATTTGAAGCTGACCACTCCTTCCTACATTCAATTTGCTTTTTTGCGACGATAGTGAAAGCATTTAAATCGCGGGGGCGCAGTGGAAAAACCAATTCTCTCCAGTTACGTTGATTTTCGAATCTATCTTAAAGACTATTTTGAATTCCGCCAAAAACAGAGTGAAGGACAACTACGCCCTTATTCCTACTCCGATTTTTCTGCCGCTGCCGATATTAAATCTCCCCACTACTTAAAAATGATTATTTCCGGGGACAGAAATCTTTCGTTGGATATGTGCAAAAAATTTGCACGCGCCTTAAAACTCGAAAAATCTGAATTTGTAGAATTTGAAACTCTTGTTCTTTACGGACAAGAAAAAGATCCCCTCCTGCGCAATAAATATCTCAAACAACTCTCCGAAATTCGCTCACACAATGCACTTAAAAACGGACAGTTCGATCAAGAAACTTGGGACAAGGTCCCCGGCTGGCTGTCGTGGGTGCTTTATTCCATGATCGATCAAGAGAACGTTTCCTACACACCCGAAGAGCTTAAAAAGACGCTTCGCCCGCAAGTTTCGGAAAAAGAAGTCGCCGAGGCTTTGCAGAAGCTCCTGCAATCGGGAGACATGGAAATTGTCGGCGGATACGCTCGTAAAAAAAATAAGATGATTTCCAATGCCGATAAAATTCCACCCGCTTTGATCCGTAAATTGCAGTCGGAATTGATCTATTTAGGTTTAGAATCGCTTTACAAAGATGACCCTAAAGATCGCGAGATCAGTGGATTCACCATGGCGATGACCGAAGATGAATTTCAGTGGGTTCGTCATGAGTTACGGAAGGTTCGCAAAGAATTACAGACCAAACTGATGATGGCGCGCGAGAAAAAGCAGGGCAAAAAAGTTTATCAGGTCAATATTCAGCTTTTTCCCCTCACCAACGAGGAAGAAGAAAAAGCTTCGTATTTTTTACTTTGATACCGTTTTTTCAATGGTATTTACAGAAACACAGACATAAACGGCAATGGCGCCCTGAGCTGTAGAAACCGAAAGCACGGGTGTGGAAAGAAGTAAGTCTTGTTCTGTCGCTAAGTCATAGTCTTTGATCTTCGTATTGACGTCTTCCATGGCGAGTCTTGTAGCTTCTGCTGCCTGACCAAACCAACCACTTCCGCAGATTACTTTGCCATCGGCAAAAGCGGATGAAGACACTAATAAACCTATTAAAATTACGATTATTTTTTTCATATTTTCCCCCTAAGTAAGACGCCTCGCGTTTATACAGAGTTTTTTGGGGTTTTTCAAGATAGCTGCCCAGATTTTGGGAAGAAAAAGCTCTGGAAGCGCTAGCACCGGGAAAAAGACATTTAAATTTTGGGGGGGAGAATCATTTAAACGACTCGCCAGTGCCAGGCTTCAGAGACAAACAACAAACGTACAACTTCAACCAACGTACCGAGGTCCACTACAGCAAGGGGTGTGCCAGGGGTCCTCTCCGCTTTACGTTGAGGGCAACGCTTTTGCTCCTGAAAATTTAACAAAAATTGGTACCAAGGTAAGACTTATGGGCCCCATTTGCAGCCTTACCCCCCTGAACAATGACCCAACAAGCAATGCAGCAAATTCCCCCTTGCACCCTGCCTCATCCCTGCTTAAATTGTGCTGGCTGAGTCCCGTACAATAGAATTTTGTGAATCCCGCCAGGTCCGAAAGGGAGCAACGGTAACAGGAGGACATGTGCTACGGGGTGCTCAGCCTTTTTTTCTTAAAAAGTGTGTGGGGTCATTCTGCAAAACTATGAAGTCATCGCCCGAAAGTGGCGTCCTCAGGCTTTTCAAAATCTCGTTGGGCAATCACACATTGCGCAGACCCTTTCTAACGCCCTGAAATCAGGTCGAATTCCACATGCACTTCTGTTTACCGGTCCGCGCGGCACCGGCAAAACCTCCTCCGCTCGTATCTTTGCCAAAGCTCTTCGTTGCACTCACGCCGTGGACTTTGTGCCCTGCCAAAAGTGTTCGGACTGTTTAGATATCGCCCAAGGTCGTCACATTGATGTGATCGAGATCGATGGAGCCTCTAATAACGGCGTCGACTCCATTCGTGAGCTGCGCGACTCGGTGGTTTTTGCTCCCGCCTCTGGCAAATACAAAATTTATATTATCGATGAAGTTCATATGCTCTCGGCCAGTGCCTTCAATGCTCTTTTGAAAACGCTCGAAGAACCTCCGGCGCATGTGGTTTTTATTCTCGCCACCACCGAAGTGCAAAAAATCCCCAATACGATTTTATCGCGCTGTCAGCGTTTTGATTTCCGCATGATTTCGCAAAAAGAAATCAGCCAACATCTGGCCGAAATTTGTCGCCAAGAAAACATTCCGTTTGAAGAAGAAGCCCTGTGGCTCATCGCTCGACAGGGCAAAGGGTCCATGCGCGACAGCCAGAGTCTCCTCGAGCAAGTGGTTACTTTTTCCGAACAAAATGTATCTGTGGAAAAAGTTGTGGCCAGCCTTGGTTTAGTTCAGCGCGAAGTGGTCAATCAAACTCTCAAAGCATTGATCACCAAAGACATGAGTGCTTTGCAAAAAGCGCTCGCCGACTTAAATCTCTCAGGCTGTGATCCCACTTTGTTTGTCGAAGAACTTCTCGAACAGTGGCGCAATGCTTTGATGATCAAAATCCAAGCCCACAAAATGAACGTACCTGTGGAATTACCAGACTCTGAAATTCAATGGTTGGAACAACTCACCACCGCTCTCAACGAAGAAGACATTCAGCTCTTGTTTGATATCACCATCAAAGGCAGTCAGCTCCTTCTGCGCGCCACGGAACCCCGCCTCGCTCTCGAAATGTTGCTCCTTAAATTATTCTCAGCTCCTCGCGTAGTAGCTCTGAGCGCTCTTTTGGCGGGAGCGCCCGCAACCGAACCGATGACGGCACCTTCGCCCACCGTCTCGCGCCCGGGAGCGACAGCCTCAGCGCCCGCAGCGACTTCACCATCAGCACCCACATCCGCTCGTCCGACGACACGTTCCGCACCGCCAGCACCTGTGACTGTCGCAACCCCCACGGCTCCGATGGAGGATCTCACTCCTGCTGTGCCCAAAGATCCTTGGCAGCGTTTTATAGAAAGTGTGCGCAGCTCCAACGGGCTGCTCGCCGCTCTTCTGGAACACACCTTTATCATGGAACACACCTCTGACCTTCTGAAACTCGGGCTGCCAGAAAAAATGAGTTTTTTGATGGATAAACTCAAAGCTCCGCAGAACATGGAGCGCTTGCAAACGTTTATCGAAAGTCTGTGGAAACAAAAACTCACAGTCGAAGTCCATCTTGCCAAAGCCACAGCCCAAAGTGTTCCCGTACTCACGCCCAAAGAAAAAGGGCAAAAAGCTGATCTAGAAAAATCGCAAAAAGAGCGCCAACAGATTGAAGCGCATCCATTAATGAAAAAAACGCAGAGTTTATTTAAAACCGAAATCGTGTCCATAAAAGAAGAGAAAACGTCCAAAGAGGAGAACCCGTCATGAAAGGTCAAAAACCCGGAGCCCATGGCATGCAAGCCATCATAAAACAAGCCAATCAAATGCAAGCACGCATGAAGAAACTGCAAGAAGAGTTGGCTGCCAAAGAATACACCGCCTCGAGCGGTGGTGACGCCGTCAAAATCACTGTCAGCAATGACAAGATCAAGGCCGTTAACATCAGTCCCGCCATTTTTAAGGACGGCGATGCCGAAATGCTTCAGGACATGATTCAAACCGCGGCCAACGATGCTCTCACCGCTGCTAAAAAAGAGCACGATGAGCAAATCCAAGATCTTTCCAAGGGGTTCAATATCCCAGGAATTACATAATCAACCATGTTGCACATTGCGTCCCTGGAAAAACTCATTCACGAACTCAGCCAACTCCCTGGAGTGGGTCCCAAGACGGCTCAGCGTCTGACGCATTTTATACTTAAAAAACCACAATTATCTAAAAACCTTCGCGAAGCTCTCATCTTGGTGGAAGAAAAAATCCAACTGTGCACGGCCTGTTTTAGTTATACCGATGATGACCTCGGTGTTTGTCATTTCTGCACAAATACCAAGCGCAACGATCAGCTGATCTGTGTGGTGGAAGAACCCGAAAATATCTCGCAAATCGAAGCTTCTGGCGCTTTTGACGGACGGTTCCACGTTCTTCATGGCGCGATTTCTCCTCTCGATGGTTTGGCTCCGGAAGATTTAAAGATCAAAGAGCTCATTGAAAGGATTGACCAATTGCTGGCAAAACAGCCACAATCAAAGGTGGAAGTGATATTGGTACTCGATTCAGACCTTGAGGGAGATACCACCATGCTTTACTTAGCCAAAGTTTTAGCACAGAGATCTCAAGTTCAAGTGTCGCGATTGGCCCAGGGCGTTCCCATCGGAAGCCATTTGGATTATGTGGACCATCGTACTCTGAGTCGAGCCTTAGAAAATCGGGTGACTTTGTAATGGCATTAATCAATCAAGAGACCAAAGAGCTTCACTGCAAAATCGTTTATTACGGTCCCGCTTTGGGTGGTAAAACCACCAACATTCGTTGGGTTTTTCAAGCGACACAAAACGGCCAAGAACGCTCCGACATGATCGATTTCGACATGGGCAGCCCCGAACGCACACGCTTTTTTGATTTTCTTCCGCTCGATGTGGGACAAATTCGTGGTTTGAAAGTTCGCTTTCATCTTTTCACTGTTCCAGGACAAGTGATCTACGATGCGAGTCGCCGTTTGATTCTTAAAAATCTCGATGGAATTATTTTTGTCGCTGATTCACAAATCGATCGCATGGACGAAAACATCATCTCGCTCAAAAATCTCGAAAAGAATTTAGAACTCGCTGGCTACGACATCAAAAAAATTCCATTGATTCTTCAATACAACAAACGTGATCTGCCGAACTCTGCATCCATTGCCGAGCTTCGTGCCGCTCTCAATAAATACAACGCTCCCGACTTTGAAGCGGAAGCCGACAAAGGCGTGGGTGTGATGGACAGTTTAAAAACTCTGTCTAAAACAATTGTCACCACCCTCAAAAGTGGCAACGTTTAATTGCATAGAAATCTCCACCACGCTCGCCTCGCCTGCGCGAGGACTCAAAGTTTATATTCAGCAAAATGCACAAGAGGATAAACAAGCTCAGCGACACGCCTTGCGTGAGACCCTTTGCCAGCTGTTGGAACTTTCGCAAACTCCTATTCATCGTAATGAGTTACTAGATCTGCTTAAAATTCCGCAACATCCGCAATTGTCTCTCAGTCTTTCCCATACAAGTGCCTACAACGCCGTGGCTTGGTGCCGCCTCCCCGCTCACATGGGGATTGATATCGAAGCTCTCTCCCGCCATAAACATGCGGTCCTGGCGCGCGTTTCCACACCACTGGAGCTTTCACTCGTACCGCGCGAAGATCTCCTCTGGTCGTGCAAAGAGGCCGTTTTTAAAGCTCTTTACCCACTCTATAAGGTTCTGAGTTCTGTCGAAATTTTCGACTGGCAAGCGCTCGGGAATGAGACTTGGCAATTTCAAGCACGAGATCTTCAGTCGCAGACTCCCTTAAACGGAAGGGGCGAAGTTCGTCTCATACTAGGACACTCTTTAGCTTTTTTTCTGACCACCCCTTAACTTTGGTCCAAGTGCTCCGATAGGTAAACAAGACCTAAGGAGAGTTCATATGAGTGCCATCAACAAACGAGTTTCTTCACGCTACAACATTCAGCCCCTTGAGATTCACGGTATGATCTCCATTGGCAACCTCACACCCATCTGTGATTTTGGTGTTATTATCGAGGCTTCCTCTACGGGATTTAAATTGATCGTCAAACGCGAGGATTTTTGCCAAGCCGATTTGCGCACGACCATGAATATTGAATTTCTGAAAGGGACGGAAGTTTCTCTCTACATTCCAATCATGGATCTGGATATCACCGGACAAGTCACACGCACTAAGTATGTGAGCAACAAAGCGTTTGAAATCGGTGTGGATTACTCTAACGATGCTCCAGAATATTGGCGCGAATGTCTCTGCGACTTACTCCCGCGAGCCAACTAGAAATCTCAGGAATCAGACACCAGGTACCTGGTGTCTGGCGCCAGATGTCTTGGTGTCAGGCACAGATACTGTGGATCAGTTTGTAGAGGCATCCGCCAAGGCGGTCGGATTGAACAATAAGCTTCTCGATGTTTTCTAGTTCAAGCAAACAATGCACTTCACGTTGAGAGCCTAGGGCGATGTAGTAGAATCGTCTGCGTTCTTTGTCTGTTTGTTTTCCACTTCCTTCCGCTAGATTTAAGCAGATGCTCAGACTGGCTCGTAGCAGTTGGTCTCTCACGTTGCCTGTGAGTGGTAGCTTTTTGCATTCTTGGTAGAATTCTTTGGCTAATTGGAAAGTTCTAAAATTTCTCATTTTGTTTTCTCCTTTTTGGAAATTTTTTTGGTCTCGCCGGGCAGCACCAAAAAAATTTCCAAAAAGGAGAAAACAAAATGAGAAATTTTAGAACTTTCCAATTAGCCAAAGAACAGTACAAAACCTGTGAAAAGCTGAAGGCCCCACACTATGTGCAAGATCAATTACGCAGAGCCGCTCTCAGCGTATGCTTAAACCTCGCCGAAGGAAGCGCTAAAACGAGCGTCAAAGATCGCCGACGTTTTTATGAAATCGCTTTAGCTTCGCACCGCGAAGTCCAAACCTTATTAGATATCTTACAAGCTGAAGAGCTGATCAGAAAAGCCGACGCTCTGGGCGGAGGACTGTACAACCTGAACCGAGCGCTGAGAGCAGAGCTCAAGCGCACCGCCTAAACTCTCAATCAAGAAGGTCAGCCAAATCCTGACCTTCTTTCCTTATATTTTTACTTATCTGTTTTTACATGCGCCACAACTCGGCGATTTTTTTCGCGTCCTTCGGGCGTGGTGTTATCAGCCACGGGCTGAGATGGTCCGTAGCCTTTTGGTGTCACACGTGTTTGATCTACCTTGAGGTTGTTGATCAAATATTTGCGAACGGACTCGGCGCGTTTTTGCGAAATACGGAAGTTGAGTTTTTCAGCTCCTGTATTGTCGGTGTGACCTTCGATTTCTGCTTTGGTCTCAGGATACTTTGTTAGGAATTCAGCAAATTTCTCGAGATCCGCTGTGAACTTGGGGTCCACTTCGGCTTTTCCAGGAGCAAATTGAACATTCAGCGTAATCTCTAACTTTTCAGTTTGTGCACAACCGAAACCATTTACTGCTTGGCCAGCAGGCGTTCCCGGGCATTTGTCATCGGCATCGGCAACACCATCACCATCGGCGTCCACAACCACAGGGGCCACTGGAGCGATGACTTTTTTATGATTGTTAAAATAATAAGTCAGACCCAACATCGGAGCGATCACTTGCAGATCGTCAGGTGTGGAGCTGCCATAATTGAGTTTATAATAATCAGCTTGAATGGCGGCCATCATATGAGGCGTCAGCATGTATTCAAATCCTACACGACCTTTCAATGCTAAATCATCTCTCTTATCGCGGAGATTGTTGATATCGAAATCAGAGAATCTCACATAACCCAAACCCACTTGCATTAGGATGTGATAAACCTTGGTGGGAAATGCGCGATAAGCCAAGCTCACATCTAACATTGTCGCAGACGGATCCATATCAACCATCGGAGGAGCCTTGTCTGCAAATGCAAAAGAAAAACGAGAATACGTAAATTCCACACCTAAACGTTTTGAAAAATGATAACGCAACCACAGGCTCGCCGCAAAAGTGCTATCCAACTCTGAGTTTCCCTCTGTAAAAGCATCCGATCCCAATACAGAAGTCATTCCAACACCAAGACCCGCACCCCAACGACCGGTCAGATCGTAAGTTTCTTCTGCGTGCGAAAACACGCCTGCGAAAAGTATTCCTAAAGCCATCATGTATTTCATACTGTCCTCCTGGGTATACTATTTTATTGCTTAGAGGTTCGCAAAAGACAAGCCTTTGATATTCTTTTCGCTCACCAGGCTGAGTGAATAATGTCGAGGGAAAAACCACGAAAAAGCTTCGAGAATACCTGCCCATTCTTTTTGCTGCGGATTCCCGAGAGATTCCAGAGAAAAGACTAAATCCATAGGGCCATCTTGTTTCTCTGCCAGCATCAAAACTCTCACATTGAGCACACTTTGCTGAACAAGAAATTCTTTAAATATTTTTCGGATATCCTGCGGCCAATAACTCTCAGAAGGGTGTCCGGCAAACAGCGGTTTTTCGCCTTCCACACGCAGATCTCCTAAACCAGAAACTACGGGGGACTGCGTAAAAAACTCCGCACGCTCGCGATAATTCCACAACATTCCAAACGTAAAAATATAGTCGGGGTTTTCTTTTTGCGGATTGAGAACTATGCCAATACCACGAGAAATACACCAGTCCACCACGTTGAGAAAAGGTTCTTCTCCCTGTGCGTCGGTTTGCAACATCATGTAAGGAAAACCATCCGGTCCCGGCTGCGGGTCTTCACTCATGATTTTCACTTTTTGTTGATTTGGCTCAGATAAAAACTGTTGCATCCTTTTGCTATCGTGCAGTTTTCTTAAAAGCGCAATCTTAAATACTCTTAAACCCTGACAAAACATTAACAATTTTCTTTTTTGATTTAGCAAATCTAAGAATATCAAGGGTTTCCGGTTCAATTTCGATCTCATCTGCTCCCAGCGCGGCTTTTACGGCATTTCTGCACCGTTTCTGACCTCTTGACCTCACCTGTGGATGTGAAATCGTAGGAGTCCCAAGGGAGGGGATTATGAAAAATGTATTTTTAGTATTCTTATTATTGGGTGCGCATGCACACGCCGACACACTCAACACCAAAACATTCACCGAAACACTGCCACCAGGGTGGACTCTCGAACATCGCGAAATTCCATCAGCGCCACTCACTGATCTGGAGCTAGCCAAATTTGCAAAACTGTCTCGTGAACAGTGCCAAGAAGAACACAAAGATCGTTTTGATGTTCATGAGTTAATCACGATTGGGAAAGAGATTTGGCAAATCATCAAAGATGGAGCGCCGGTCATCAACTATGCTTCCAATTCGGCATCGGCCATACCCGCCGGCGCGAATTGCCCTTTTTATATGTCAAACTGGCATCCTCCGCAGACAAAAACCTATGAGTTACGCTATACCAATGCTTTTAATATCGACACACTCAATCTGACTTACAAATTGATTTACACCTGCGAAGGCAAATATGGAAATAAAGGGCACTACCTTGCCAACGTGTCTATCCATCCACAAGATCTGCAAGTGAAGTGGGGCTATAACTTTGATGCTAACGTGCGAATTGCCGATGCCATCAATGTGGGCTCTATGGAAGATCCCATTGCGGGATTAGAGATCGCTCTTGAGTGGGAACTCAAAAACCCTCTAATGGCGAACCATGCCAAGCGCAGCTTTTTTGTCGATGGTCTTTGTAAGGTGTTAGAACTTTAACGAATGCTTTCTGTTGCCGCCTCTACAGGAGGCGGCAAATTTATTAAATCGGGCGGCAACATATCCCGAGAGAGACTCAGCCCCTCTACAAATCTTTCATCGATTTGGCGAACAGCCACCTCTGCATCAATGGAATCATTCCTATTCCAAGCCGTTTTGATAAAACCATCGGGGTAAGTATTAAGTCTTTCATATTTGAAAAGCGCCCAAAAACTCGTCTGAAGAGAAGTACTGACTCCAATGACACTTGCAACAATGGGAAACAGTAATTCCTCCACAGCACTCGGGGCCATCGAATAAAAAATAGATGTTGCAGAAATAAAGAGCAGCGAATTAAAAGCCATGGCTTGTTTAACAATTTTTTTCAGGGGAGACTTCCTCCATACTTCTGGCGAGTATACAAATAAATCCCCATTTTGATCTTGCGCCACAAGAAGTTGGCCATTTAGCAGATAGAGCTCTACATATAAACGCGTTCCACTGAGAAGCCGTGCTATGCGACGATGCCCTTCCCAGTCGATGACATGATAGATTTGTCCCCCTTTGGTGATACCAACGAAATTATAAAAACCGCTATCATACGGCGGTAGCTCAAACCAGCTGTCTAATCGTAACTCGCCCACTTGTTGCTGGCCCATATTGTTGTTTCGGCGGTGAACTTCTGTGTTTGTAAATACAAGGGGACGGTGTTGGCTCCACTCAACAGATGTCTGAATTTCTGCCGATTGAACTAACTCATGGCAGGACAAACCTGCGCGCGCTTCGAATGATAAAAAAATCGCAGCCAAAATAAAAATGATAAAATGCATGCGCCCAATCTGATTGTTGGTTTGCAAAAAAACAACCGAGTTACTTAATAAATGTAAGTTTTTCTTTTTTACAGTGAGGTGACAGAGTAGTGTCTACTCAGTACGAGGCTGAAAGTTCACCGTGTTGAAAGACGGTGAAAAAATCGGCGTCAATTAATTGATCTTTGGGAGTGACGGTTCGGCGCTCCCAAGGAATACTTCCTAAAAACCACCACTGCCAAAATGTGAGACTGCCTTCCGGGTTCTCGGCAAAGACTTGACGGAACGTTTTGATTTCGCCCACTTCGACTTGCAAGACATTTTTAAAGGCATTGTAGACAAGTTTTGAACAGAAGAGGCCGTCGCCTTCGTAATTAAATCCTGTGTCGTACAAAATGCCCATTTGTGTGGAGAGCTCAAATTTGAGGTCTTCTACTTGATCCTGCGTCAGCATTTTGCTCAGTCGTCGGACTTCAACACGCTCCTCTTCCGTGCGCGAAAGGTATTTGCATAAAGGTGTTTCGCGCGAAAAAAGCACGGCACTCTCGACAACAAACCAGCCTTCGTTGTAAACGGCTACTCCCACATGCGAAGTCCATGTTTTGGTCGCAATCGCCACGTTCTCAAAAATTTTATTGTCGATATCGAGAAAAATTAAATCGCCCTCGTCGAGATGTTCCGCCACTTGTGCACACAGATCTTTATTTTTTGCAGTTGCTGCGAAAGTCACTATGAGAGAAAGAAAAAGAATTATGATTTTGGCCATACAACCCCCACTTCCGTAAGATAGGCTACTGGGCAGGCAGCGAAGAAACAACCTCCTCTTATGGAACGGTGCAAATCATCGCGATGAGGTCTTTATTTTTTGTAGATGACTTTCACAAGCGCGGAAATAAGTTGTTGGGGGCGAATGGGTTTGGTGAGATATCCATCGAAACCGGCCTCTTTGGATCTGTCTCGCTCCTCTTTCATGGCATGAGCCGTAAACGCAATGATCGGAACTTTAAAACCCTGTGCGCGCAACTGACGTGTGGCCTCATAGCCGTCCAAGACAGGCATTTGTAAATCCATAAGGACCACTTCGTATCGGGGCTCACTGGCGATCATCTCTAGGGCTTTTTGACCATTTTCGGCAATGTTCACCTGCGCTCCTGCGTGGGTTAAAAAATGACCTACCAAAATCTGATTATCGCGGCTGTCATCAACGACCAAAATAAGCTTGTCCTTCAAGTCTTGTTTGGGAGCGACACTGAGCACTTCCGGTGATGTGACATTCGGTTTTTCAAATGGCACAGTTTTGCATTGAATCGTGAGGCGAAAAACAGACCCTTTCCCCAGCACCGATTTATAGAGAATCACATCGCCATTTAAAAGTTCAGCAAGGCTTTTTGATAAAGCAAGACCCAGGCCTGTACCACCAAACTTTCTCAGCAATGTACTATCCGCCTGAAAAAAAGCCTTGAATAGATTTTTGGCATTCTCTTCATCGATTCCCATTCCTGTATCTTCCACATCAAACTGCAAACTTGTAGCGTGTTCCGTGTGATGACCTTCACTGATCTTGACTGTCACACTTCCACGATCGGTAAATTTGATGGCATTTCCAATAAGGTTCATCAAAATTTGTTTGAGCCGTAAAGGGTCACTTTCAATCCGCTCGGGCAAGGACCCAATGGTTTCAACAGAAAAGGTTAGGCCTTTGCTTTCCGCCTTCAAACTCATTACCGATTGAATGTCCTGAATTAAATCGCCCAATACAAACTCTTGATTTTCAACTTCCAGTCTTTCAGCTTCAATTTTGGAGAGATCTAGTACTTCGTTGACGATTTCTAAAAGTTGATTCCCGCTACGCTTAACAATTTCCAAATACCTTCTTCGATCGAGCTCGCTGGGATTGGTGTCTAGAAGTAAATCGACAAAACCGATGATCGCACCGAGCGGAGTTCTGAGCTCATGGGAGGTGTTGGCGATAAATCGAGATTTCGCACGACTCGCTGCCATAGCCTCCTCCCTCGCTGTACCTAAAAGGGCCGTCCGTTTTTCTACCAGATTTTCCAGATTCTTATTAAGGTTGATCAACTCAACTTCATTCTTTTCTGATAAATAACTCTCAATTAATAAAATCACTACAAGAAAAAAAGAAGTGATGATGGTATCGGATATTAATACATAAACTGGAAATTGTGAGGAATCCAAACCGGTAATGGGCAGAATCTTGCTGTGGGTTAAATAATCCGCAAGTGGTAAGCCCATCAGAGACAACGACAACGAAGACCAGCGTAAATTCTTTCGCGACTTGGGAAAAGCGATAATGCTAAATACGATCGCCACAAAGAATAAATAATACCCGTTGAATGTCCTCCCAAAAAATATGAGAGCATTCCACGATGTCAAATTGAGCAATAGAATTGTCACAATTCGTGAAGCAATAATATAACCGCATAAATTCAGAACCAAGACCAAAAACGCAGAAGCAGCAATAATTAAATAATTGATTAGATAGGAACCATGAATTCCCAGCTGAAAAAGTTGGAAATACGTCATCACTGCGGCAAAAACACCAAATAGGGATAAAATATTAATAAAAATTGTAATGCGATTTTCAGTTAAAGAATGACGATCTTTTGTACCGAGATAAATGACTCGAGTAATACGTAACGGGTTTAGTTTTTTAAGGAACATCTGTAGGACCTCAAAGCTCATACCACTGAAAGTTTGCGAATGGGTATCGACTCGATGAAGTATAAACTCTTTAAATTTTTTGAGCAATAGCCTGTTGATTTTTCAAAAGCTCTTACCGTGACCCAAAGTAAACTTTAAAAATATGTAAATTTTTCTAACTAACAGTGCACATACCCATAGACTTCTCTCACCTTCACCCCATAAAATCGCAGGAAAGTTTAGTAAGCAAACAAATAGGAGTTATTTATGAAAAATCTACGATTGTTTTTTACTTTAGGGGTTCTTCTCGCAGCCTTGGTAGGGGTGAGTTGCTCCTCCTCAAGCAAAAGTACAAATTCTACAACAGTGGCCGAAGATGCCATTGAAGCTTATGTTTATGGTTACCCCCTCATCACCATGGAATACACTCGACGCGTAATGACGAATGTTCCCTCCTCCATGGGAAAACTCGCACCTATGGGTCAATTTGCACACTTACGGAATTTCCCTAGCGTGAAAGATCGAGAGGTGACCGCACCCAATTCCGACACGCTCTACTCTCTTGCGTGGCTGGATCTGAATCAAGAGGCGTATGTGTTCTCTATTCCCGCTTCGGGAAAGCGCTACTACCTTATGCCGATGCTTTCGGGTTGGACAGATGTATTTCAGGCCCCGGGCAGCCGAACCACGGGTGATGGCAAACAAACGTATTTGCTTACAGGACCCAATTGGAAAGGCCAAGTCCCACAAGGAATGGTGGAATATAAATCTCCCACAGCGATGGTATGGATTCTGGGACGCACGTATTCATCTGGTACTCCCGAAGACTTTAAAAAAGTTCATACTTTCCAAAATGGTCTTAAACTCACCCCCCTCAGTGCTCTGAATAAAAAGTATTCTCCGACAAAAGGAAAAGTCGATGCTTCGATCGATATGAAGACACATCCACGCGACCAAGTAGATGCACTGAGCGGAGAACAGTATTTTACTTTGCTTGCACAACTTTTAAAAAATAACCCACCGACAGCGGCTGACGCTGACATGGTTAACAAACTTCAACGCCTTGGCATAACTCCTGGCCAGGATTTTAATTTTAGCTCTTTAGCGCCCGAAGTTCAAAAAGCGGTGAATGGAGCCACGCAGGCTGCAAAACAAAAGATCGTTGCTCAGCGCGCACGCGCTGGCGAAATCATCAATGGTTGGGTTTATGCAAATAAAACCGGGGACTATGGAACTGATTATGCGCAACGTGCGTTTATTACCTATTTTGGCCTTGGTGCAAATCTACAACAAGATGCGATTTATCCATCGGCCGATGTAGATTCAACAGGAGCACCATTGAATGGTGCGAGCAAGTACGTCCTGCATCTCAAAACAACACCTCCGGTCAATGGTTTTTGGTCCATCACCATGTATGATGCCAATTACTTTTTTGTGACGAATTCACTCAACCGTTACAACCTCAACATGCGCAACAAGATGAAGTACAATGCCGACGGCTCTTTGTATATTTATATTCAAAAAGATTCTCCGGGCAAAGCCAAGGAAGCCAACTGGTTGCCCGCACCTGCAGGTGCCTTTAACTTAATGTTACGCACCTACTGGCCAAAACAAGAAATGCTGGATGGCACATGGCGCGCTCCATCTGTTGAAAAGGTGAAGTAAGCCTCATGCGATCTTTGGCCTGGCGTTTTACTGCGCCAGGTCCTTCGCTTCACTCAACCAATTTCGAAATCTGAATGGTGAATTTTACGTCCTTTTTAAGTGCTGAGATATTGTATTTATTAAAGTTTGCCGACTGACGGGTTTGGTCAAAAAATCATTAAAACCTGCCTCCATAGCTTTGACTCGCTCTTGCTCACCGGCATGAGCCGTCAGTGATATCACTGTTCCCGCATAGCCCTTATTACGAAGGAGACTTACCGCCTGATACCCATCCATCTGTGGCATTTGGATGTCCATGAGAATGATATCGTAGTTGCGTCGAGATGCTTTGTCGACACCCTCTCTCCCATCTGCCGCAGTATCAATTTGCACTCCTAAATTTTTTAAAAAATGCTTAATAATCAATTGATTGTCATACGTATCATCCACTAACAGGAGCGACACTCCTTGCAAAGAGGTGCCAGATGATTGCTCTTGAGTTTTTTTGTCAATTTTTTCGTTTCCTTCAACAAAGTTTCCAATTTTATTAAAGAAAACTTGTGGCTCTCCCTCGGGTATTTCTGCGGCAATCGTAGCCGTAAACGTGCTGCCGATCCCTATCGCAGACTCTGTGAGAACAACATCTCCCCCCAACATCTGTGCTAACTGGCGAGCTAAAGCCAACCCCAGTCCCGTCCCTTTATGCCGACGCGAGTAGGAGCTATCCACCTGTGAGAAGGGAATAAATAATTTTTCTGCTTGCTCTTTGCTTATTCCAATCCCCGTATCCTTCACAGTAAATTTGAAAAAATTCTTTTCAACTCGGCTCACTCGCAAGGAGACCTTTCCAGATTCTGTAAATTTAATGCTGTTATCGAGGAGATTTAAAAGAATTTGTTTCAACCTTCGACTATCTGTGCAAATCATGCGGGGAAGTTCACCCTCGACTTCTAATGAAAACTCGATTCCCTTTTGTTGAATTTTATTTAATAAGACGTTCTGCGTATCCACTAAGAGAGAACACAAATCAACGTTGCTGCGATCCATGTCAAATCGCCCGAACTCCAACTTAGAACTATCCAATATTTCTTCGATAATTTTTAAAAGATGCTCGCCATTTGCTTTAATTTTACCAACAATACTCTGTGTTTCGTCCGCCTTTAGAAACGGCGTGGATAACATTTCTGAAAACCCCATAATAGCTCCCAGCGGGGTTCGAATTTCATGACTGACATTAGCAAGGAAGTGAATTCTCGCTTGGTCTGCGGCTTTGGCTGCAATCTCTGCACGGAAGCGATCTGTCACATCGCGAAAGCTCCAGACCCTCCCTATAGTTACACCATCTAGTTTTTGCGGCTGCGAGTATCTCTCGATGCAGCGGCCATCTTTAAATTCTAGAAAATCGAAACTTTCCGCTTCGGGAGTGCGATACAATTCTTCAACCTTCGCTAAAAATTTTTCCGGGTCTCGCAACTGACGGATCGCGTGTTCCAATGCCTTTTTATCTTGGCCAGAAGATATAATCTCTTGTGGAATGTTCCATATTTTTAGGAATTTTCTATTTAGACTAACAATTTTTCCTTCGTTGTCGATGACTAAAATTCCATCAGCCGTGGACTCAACCGTGGCATTCAGAAGAGAAACTGTTTTATTCAAAAATTCCTGAGTTCTAGAATGTTCGAGCGACAATGAGAGAACCTGGGCTGCCGATTTTATGATCTTTATATTACTTTCAGTTTCCTTTTGCGGCTGGGGCGAAAAAATGGAAAGCACCCCCAAAAGTTTGTCTCCCACCCCGAGAATTGGCTCCTCCCAAATTCCACTGATATTTTGGCTATTCATTTCCTCCTTGTACTTGATTGAAATAGGGTCCTTCAATTGCCCCACGACTCTTTGCCTTCTCAAAACAACTTCTGCATTTGTATCCTGAATCAGAATTTAGAAAATCTCTCCGACGCGGCGTAAGCCGCGCGGGTTCTATGTTCGCAAAGTAAAATAGATTTGATAATTTATCACCCAATGGGTGAACTGGAAAACTCTTCATTTACCCAAGTTTTACGAGG
>JBGSUL010000094.1:0-6437 GCA_041736155.1 Bdellovibrionales bacterium | reverse complement strand
GGCCAAGTTCGGACAACACTTAATGCGTTAACCAGCACGCGAATATGAGGATGATGTTCAAGAATGCTCATCAAACAGACACTCCGACCCGAGGCCACTTTTACACTTGACCGGGGTGGCGTCCATATGAGGAAGCCTAGGACCTCGTCTCAGAATGAGACAGCCGCAAAAATGGCATTTCACTGTCTTATCTTTAGACAGCTCAAAACTTGAAACTAGCCTTAAACCCTCTCAGATAGGGGGTTTCCATCCACGACCTTTGGCACCTGGCATGCATTACATTGAGACATGGGGAACTCGAACAATCGAACTATATTCTATTTCGGCGCCACTTTTGCGGTGTTGTTTTTGTTGGCTCTTTGGCCTGCAAAAAAGTCATCGTCATTCTTGGGCTTCTCAGCATGGAAAAATGCTGAGCGTATGGAACAAGAAGATGACGGCAAAGTCACTGTGTCTCCGTTTGCTAACCCCCGCTCTCGTTGGAAGAGTCGTAAGCCCATCGATGGCAAAGGAACAACGAATGATTATCAACCTTCCAATAGCTATGTGAATTCTTATGTTCCCAACACCGAGTATCAACATCCTCTTGTGGCTTCCACCACCTTTGTGAACAAAAAAGATCAAAAGAAAAACAAAGCGAAAAAGAAAAAAGCAGAACTGGCAAAATCATCCAAAGAAAGCGCAAGCCTGCGTCGTTTTGGACTTTCTGAAACAGACGAGGACGACTCACTTCCAACATCACCCCCCTCACCGACTACCATTGGCCCCTCAACGACGGCGGCTAACACTGCTAAAAACGTAAAAAATGCTGAGGAAGAGGAAGAAGAAAACATCAACTCGCTCGAATATTGGGAAGAACCTATCTTTGTTGATCTCAATACCGGTATGGTGAGTAAATTGATTGAGTCTTATCAAGGTCGCAAAGTTTCCACAGGAATCTTTTATGAACTCGTCACCGAAATGCGTTCCGATGAACGTCCACAAGTGCGTGAGTTTGGGTTAGTGGCTCTCAGTGCAACGCCAAGTTCACGCAGTTTTGCCGAGCTGGCTTCTATGAAAAACACCGACACCGATACCGAATTGCGCAATGCTGCCAGCCGTGAAGTTTCTAGCTACTATCAAGAGGCGCGGTTGCCTCATGTGATCTCTGCGCTGAGCATTAAAAATGCGGAAGCCAATCGCCCCACCTACGAAGCACTGGCCGTCCTTCATGATGCGACTAAAAAATACTCTGGAGAATCGACTTCGAATACTCAAGGCTCAACACCCAGATCTGCCGCCTCAACGAATGCGACTGTGGATGCCCGTTTTGAACAAGCACTCATTGTGATTGAACAGAATAAACTCACAGAGTCTCCTGACACTCGCGTCAAGACCCAAGCCGTGCAAACGGTGGAATCTCTCGAAAAGTTTTTAACCATCTAATTACAGTCTCTGGACATTTTAAAACTCGCAGCCTATGATGATTCGCTATGGTTTGGTTGCTGCAACTTTTATTTTTCTTTACATTCGCTCAAGCTGAATTTCGTTTGCAATCACAGCTTACAGAATCACAACGTAAAGATGTTCTCAAAGTTCTTGGACTCGGGTCCTCCAATAAAAACATCTCGACCATGGAGCCCTTAGGCACCGAAAGTGGCCTTGAGCTCGCCCTGGCTTTTGAATCTCTAGACACGAGCGATATTCGCAGTCTTATCGCGGATTCCGAATCTCAATCCACGCTTTCCTATCCACGCATTATGATAGGTAAAGGCATCTATGATCGCACGGACATGTTTTTTCATTTTATCCCTTACACTGCGACTTTTGGGATTTCTGAATTTGGCGCTTCCTTGCGTTTTAATTTTTTGCGCGAAGACAGTGCACCTTTACTGCTCAGCGGTTTAGTCCACGCCAACAGCACCAACTTTAACAACCAATTGGTCAGCCGCAATCTTGGTATCGACATGATGCTGGGGATCTTTGTCATGCCCTCGCTCTCGGTCTTCAGCACTTTAGGTTTGGGGTTGGCCAATGGAAAATTTGTCGGCGGAACTCTTGGTGTTACCGATTCTCTCGACGCTGAAAAAGAAACCGTAGAATCCCTTCATGCTGCGGTCGCATGCACCCAAAAATGGGACATGTTTACTCTGACAGCGTCTTTTGATTATTACAAAGCACCGGTCTATTCTCTTAAACTAAGCGCATTGTTTTAGGGCCGACTTTAATTATTCTTTTTGATATTGGCTTTTTCGATAATTTTCGTGGTGGATTTCCCGTCGATAAACGACAATGAACACACACGTCCACCGTAACTCTCGACAAAACGACCGCCGACAATTTGGTCTACGGACCAGTCGCCGCCTTTGACCAAAATATCGGGGCGCACGCGCTCAATTAATTTTTCCGGTGTGTCTTCGGTAAAAATCACAGTTTCATCTACACTTTTTAAATTTTTTAAAATTTCGGCGCGATCTTTTTCTGTTTGGATAGGACGTGTTGGCCCTTTGAGGCGTTGCACGCTGGCATCGGAGTTCACTCCCACCACCAGCACATCACCTAACTTTTGCGCTTCTGCCAAATAACGAACGTGTCCAACATGGAGTAAATCAAAGCAGCCATTTGTAAAAACAATTTTTTTCTTTTGCTGTCGGGCTTTTTCAAGCCAATCCTGAAACTTATCAGTCATAATTTTTAGTGTACAAACGCAACCCGGAGATTTCGTAAGCCACATCTTTTTTAAAGAGGTAGGAAATCAGCGGAAGCGTGACAAAACCTGTAAGGGCAATCACCGTCATGCGCAACACCACTTGGGCGGGATAAAACCATTGGCGACGTTCTTCTTCAAGACCGAGTTGCATATCAAAAGCCCAATCTCCCAGAGTGCTCCCCCAAAGACCGCGCGTGCACATGTAATAAATAGTATAAACCCCAAAGAATATGGCGCCCACCTCTAGCCAAACACTGAGTGGCGCTTTGGTGTGCATAATGACTGCAATCAAATCAATTTTAGTGATTAAAATAAGGCCGACTAAAAACAAGGCCGTGGAACCAGCAATGACCAACGCATCTAAAACGGCCGAGGTAAAACTTGATGTCACTGGAGTAAACTGCGGCTGCACTTCCACCGTTTGGTGAAAGAAGGGGCGGCGAAAGCCCACTTTGGGAAATGCTTTTTCTAAACTGTTATTCAGGCTGACATCCACACGGCCTTCTTCTAAAGAAGGTTCCTGCAAATTGGCCAAAGGCAACTCGGGTGTTTTGCTCGGCATCGGCGACGGCATGTAATCCGCGCGTCCCACAGGCATTTGCACTTTGAGTGTTTCGATCTTTTTCGAAATTTCCATAGTGCGAGTTTCGGGTGTGAACTCCATGGCTGGTGGCAGGGAGTTGATCATGTCGGAGATCATCTTGCTGGTTTTAGGAGGATTCATGTTCCAATCCACCGATTTTTCAAAAATCTCAGGCTTCACTGGTGCTTCGACTTTTTCGGCAAAATTCAAAGAGGGCGGTAAATGGGAGGTAATGACAGGTTTGACTTCTTCTGCTTTTTTATCAAAACCCAATCCTTGAGTGATGGGTTTAAAATCAAAATCATCCATTTCCATCCACAGCTCCTTGGAATATGACCATTAAAAGAGATCTAACTCATACTTTATGATGCTAAGAAGTGTGACGCAAGCCGTTTCGACCCTCAAAACCTGTTGACCCAACGAGACAGGAAAAAGGTTAATTTGTTTAAACTTATCCACTTCCTGAAGGGAAAATCCCCCCTCACTGCCCACAAAAACCCAAACATTTTCAGGGGTTTTTCCATCAGCTGCGCGCTGAGGGAGTCCTTGCAAAGCCGCTGAGATAGATAAATCTCCCGCGCCCTCGTAAGCAAAAACGCCACCCGCCGAACCCTGCTGTTGAAAGTGTTGCAGGAGCTCGGTCATCTCGCGAGCTTCTTGCAGCTGCAAAAAGTCGCCGCGCCCACTTTGCTGGGTGGCCGATTGAATGATTTTTTCAAAACGCGCACGTTTTTGCGAAAACACATCCTTCTGTGTGCGCACAAAACTGTAATCGGAAAAAAAAGGATGGATTTCTTTCACTCCCAATTCCACTGATTTTTCTAAAACGGCTTCAAAGGTGGCAATCTTTGGCAAAGACATGGCCAAGTGAATCCATGGCTTTTTGAGCGGAGGTATTTGGCGTTTTTCGATCACACGCACAAGCGCTTGTTTTTTACCAACCTGCACAACTTCCGAAAGAAGTGCCCAGCCTGATTCTGTTAAAACCTCAAAACGCGAACCCATTCCCTGGCGACAGACATCGACAATGTGATGGAAGCTTTCACCCTCAATCACCACATCGCTGTCATTTTCACTCGCACCTTCAATTCGATAACGGCGCACGCACATCTCCCTTGTCTAGCCTCTAGGCTTTTTGCCTTCCACGCCGGAACGGTGTTCGGCCGAAAACCAATAGCCCACCCATTCTTTCATCGCATATCTTTGACGAGTCACTAAAGGCCATTGCTCGAGCATTTGTTTTAAGAATTCTTTTTCCCGCTCGATCAAAATACCACTAAAAATAAAGTGAGTGTTCTCGTGTGCATGAGTTTGAAAGTCCGATTTTAAATCGCACAGCACACCATCGATAATGTTCGCCACAATCAAATCATAGGTGCCTTCGGCGCGAGAAAAATCTTCACTCCACTGCACGTTTTGTATTTGATTCTTTTCAAAGTTTTCCAGCGTCACACGTTTGCACTCGGGATCAATGTCGCTACAGAAAAGAGTGGGAACACCCAACTTTGACATGAGAATAGCTAAAATTCCCGTCCCTGTTCCCACATCGTAAGCGGATTCGCAGGGGTTTTGTTTGAGGTATTCAAAAAGCAAATGCGCACAAATCTGAGTGGTCTCGTGAGTGCCCGTGCCAAACGCCATACCGGGATCGATAAACAACGGCATTTTCGCCTCAGGAGGCACAGGTTTCCAGCTCGGCACCACCCATATATCGCCGGTGAGCGGAAACGCCTTGTAACCCTTTTTCCACTCTTCCAACCAATCTTTTTGATCCGCCTTCACCACCGTCACGGAAGCTGTGGGATGATGCGATTTTATTTTTTCTATCAATGGTTGAATATCGGCATCGGAAGAAAAATAGGCGATCAAACGCAAATCATTGCTGGGTTTAACGAGAGGATTGAAACGTACATCGGGTTGAACAAAGTCGAGATTTTCGCAAACGCCTAAGGCGCCCCAGTGGAACAGTTGTCCACTGATTTCGTCCTCAACACGACGGCTGAGGTGCGAGATAAATACTTCAAGATACTGATTTGATGATAAACTCACTCTTCATTTTTGGCAGAGACGCTTTTTGCGTTTTAGAAGTACGCTTTGGACCCGCGTGTTTAGCCCGTTGCACCTTCCCAGCTTTTTGGACTGAGGCTGGGTGACGGCTCACTTCTCTCTGCACACCTTCCTGTACCGAGAGTTTTGCCTCAATCTTGGGGGCGAGTAAAGCGACATTTTCGCTAGGTAACACAGGTGCAGGAGGGTTTTTAATCGAAGCTAAGTCCAATCGGTCGCCAATCATCACAGCGTCCACATCCAAGAGGGGACGTTCCTCGGGATTTTCGTATTTGCTGATTCGAGCAATGCTCAAATACTCATCGCCAAAAATAATCTCAAGCTCTGCGACTTTCACTTTTAAATCCCCTACTGACATATTTCTCAAAGGGTCATGCAATGGCAAACGGCGAAGAACGTCGACAATGGCGCCCTTTTTAAGGCCCCTTTTTGCTCCGGCATTGATGTAAAAATTTTTGTAAACTTTGTCGTTCTTAGAGAGCGCGACGTTTTTGCGAACATCAATCACCACAGCTTCTTTCTCCGCAGCCTGCACACGCTGAACTTCGACCGTAGAGAAGATAAAAAACAAAAGAGGTAATTTGATTAGTTTCATAAACACATCCTTGTGACTCTAAGAATGTATCGGCTCAAAATGAGATGGTTTTAACTGGGCCAAGGTCCAAAAGAGGTCCTTCGCTTCGCTCAGGAGGGTTTTACTTCTCGAGGTTTCCTAAGCGAAGCGAAGGACCTACAAAAGGTCTAAAAAGTACCGTGCATGGAGAGTTCAAGACCTGAAAGGTATATTGTGCCGTCCACGGTGTTTCCATAATTGGATGGAATGCTCACATCCTGAGTCATCAGAACAAAAGCGCCATTGAACCCTAAATTTTTTGTAGCTTGAATTCCCACACCTGTTTGTAATCCAGCGCCTGGAGAAACAATATGGTCGCTGTCTTTAGTGAAAGTGCCGTAGTTTAACCTGAATCAGAATTTAGAAAATCTCTCCGACGCGGCGTAAGCCGCGCGGGTTCTATGTTCGCAAAGTAAAATAGATTTGATAATTTATCACCCAATGGGTGAACTGGAAAACTCTTCATTTACCCAAGTTTTACGAGG
>JBGSUL010000093.1:0-50341 GCA_041736155.1 Bdellovibrionales bacterium | reverse complement strand
CGTTCTTAAACTTCTACCGGAATGGTTTGCAGATTATAATCATGTTGCCCCGCACTCTGCTCTTGGAATGCGAAGTCCGATCGAGTACAAGAAAGCCGTGAACCTTTAACCGTGTCCAATAAATCGGGGGTCACTCCACTCTCGCGCGAAAAACCATCAACTCTCGGAACGAAAGCAAATTGTGAATGTAGCCATTCAATTTCGTAGATGGGACGGAGAAATTGAGCGGGAGTCACCGGCTCTGCAACCTTCTCCAAAACAAGGGGCGCATCTTGCGTAATTGTATGCGTTGTTTCGACTTTCTTCTGTTCAATCGAGCCATCAATGGACTCTTCCCCTACGACCACTTCACCTTTTATAACTTCGATGCGCATTTCTGTTTGGTTTTTTTCAACCTTCACTTCGGCATCTTCGGATATGAGAGAGACTTTCCGTCCCTGTGCACGAATGAGCACTGGCTTTTTTTCTTTCACTGTTCCAGAAAATCCCCCCTCATCGAGGTTCAAAGTAGGAATTTCTTCTTCGTAAACAATTTCCACCAAGGAATCAGGCGCCACAATGAAGGATGAATTATTTTTAAGCTCGACAGTGGCTCGTGAGTTTGGTCCCGTAAAAATTTTGTCTCGACTGAAAACTTTTGTCTGATTGCGAACTTGTGCCCATAAAGGTTGTTGTGAGCCTCGCCAACGAACATCGTCACCCATTGGCGTCACGGCCCCGATCGATTGATACGAAAATTTTTTTTGGTTTTTATCTGGAGTCCACTTAAATAGAAAAAAAACTCCACCAAGGATTCCGAGTGAGGCTATCGTATATAAAAATTTTTCTAAGTAACCACTTGCTTTCACAGTCGTTTTATCGACATTCTCAAGATAAAACGTAATACCAGAAAAGAGCTTCTGGACTTAGATCCATCTAAACAATTAGGGAACCAATCGCAAGATTCTGCGTTTGTTGGGTTGTAAAACGAGGAGTCCATAGGGCGTGAGAGTCACGCGTAAATTTCCTCCCGAAATAGAAGCTCCTGTTAAGTTATAGGTAACTACGCCATGAGTGGGATGAATTTTTCTCACGTTATTACCAACAGAGTAATAGGTCCAGCCGGTGGCCTCGTCATACTCTACGCTCTCCCAAAGACCAGCATCTACATATCCTGATATCGTCGAATAATTGATCACAGTTGTTATCGTCGGGGTTCCCGAACCAATATCGATACGTCTGAGACGAACTGTGTCCCAAATAAAAATATCGCCATTAGCAGCTTCCTGGAGATTTTTTATCGAAGTGATTTGAGCTGTGACCGCTGCCTGCCCTTCATCTGCAGGATCGTAACCAGCAGCGCCATCTCGTCCTGCGACACGATTAATAAAGCCATTACTGATGGAAAATAGAAAAGCGTTATTCCCACCATTGTTCGCACCAATATAGGTTTTGCCATTAGAGTGAATTAAAGGAGACTGTCTAAAGGGAACAAAATTAGATTCAATTGGTGAGTTTTCACCTGTTGCCACTGAATTATTCACTGGAGGATAGGTCCCTAAGGAAACTGCCGGCGAGGATAAAATTAATGACGTAAAATTCAAAGAAGGAAGTAGATCAAAATCGTTAATGGAATACTTAATTCCAGTTCTGAATACGGATTGAGCTTTTGTACCTGCTTTATTAACTCCAAATCCAACATCTTCTGTCAGCGATGACGCAGTTAGCGAATATTGAGTTGATACATCAATGGGATTTGATAGGTAGTCAAATATTCTCAAATGGCCATCGTTCTTAATATATAATTTAGCAGTGGTTGCGTTATAAACGATATCTATTGGATTAGAAAAACCAACGGCTGCGAGACAACTCCCATTCCATTTCCTTGATTCGTATAGTTTTGTCCAGCAATAGTTGTAAATGTCCAAGAGCCGCCAATGTTTGGCGTTATAACATCAAGCTCATTTAGAGAATAAAGTGCGATCAACTTTCCATCGTACTCCCCTAAACCCAAATAGCCCGAACTATCATTATTCAAAAAAGGTTTGTCAGCACCAGCTTCCCATGATTCTGTTAAAAGATTAAATACAGTGATACTTCTACCATTTGCTCTGTTTCTGCAGTAGACATATATTCCTCCAGGGTTCACACAACCTTGCGAGGTAGTCCCTCGAGACCATAGACTATTGTTAGTAATTCCGTATTTAGACCCATCGTAATCAAGGCGAAATCCGTTTCGAGTGTAAGGGTTAATCCAAACTTTTGTGGCATCATCATTCGCGAAAAGAGTAAAATCAGTTGCACAACTGCTTGGTACAGTTCTAACTGGATTATCAATCAGTCTGGCATCGTTCGTTACCGGTGGCTGGCCCAGAGAACAATTTCCTGTTCCATAAATATGTTGCCAAGGTGAATTTTGTACATTCAAATTTGTGCGATAACCTTTATTGTCATCACCAATAGCGACTAAGGTTTTATTTTGTGTCAAATATATACTATTAAAATTGGCGGGGGGCGTGGACCATAACTGAATTGCTAAGCTTTGTGTGTGTATTCTGAAAATTTTCGCACAGTTTAGAGAATAAATATATATATAGGTTTTTGTTGAGTCCAATCCCAAAATCCGCGGACCACTTAATAAACCACTAACTCCCCCCCCCCCATCGGCTAAAGTACAACCGGACGTTTGAGTTTTTCCTAAGAAGGTCGTCACTAATCCTGTTAAAAAATCAATCTTCATAACAGCAGAGTTTTTAATATAATAAATATTGTTTTTAAAATCAGAGGCCACTCTTAATCTATTGAGACTCACCGCTGTTGAACTCATGTCTGCAACAGTCGCATTCACATTCTGCTCGCCATAGGTGGCATCCCCTGCATAAACACTCCATCCAGATGTATTCACAAATTGTGAAAGCGCTGAACTCACAACATTCGCTACAGAGGAACAGTTGACGCGGACTCGAAACGGAACCCCATTCAATGCAACTGGTAAACTCCAGGAGTATGAGCCAGAATTTCCTAAAGAGCTGGCTATATTGGTAAATGTAACAGTGTCATCCGTTGTATAATCAATACTAATAGGGCTTGCTGCAAGTCCATTGGTGTTTGTGCACGTCCACTGAATATTGACTAAATTTCCTGTCGTGTACGTTTCCCCAGCCCCTGGGGCGGTGATAACAACAGTCGGCGGAGTGCCAAAGTCTAATGCAATATTGTAGGAAGCACTTGCACTGGATACGTTTCCGGCAGCATCTTTAACCCAAATATAAACAGTTTTTGCACCGTTGGTTAAAGTGAGTGTGTGGTTAAAGTTAGCTGCATATGTAATCCATCCGTCATTCGCATACGTTGGGAGTTCACTCAGTCGCATGAACGCTACCGAGTTGTTATCCGCCGCTGTCAGTTGCGCTGTCACCGTTGGAAGGGCTGTTGTTGCTGAACCACCCGCCAATTGAAATCCACTGATGGTTGGGGCTTGATTGTCAACCGTGACTATCGATGACAGGGTCGCCGTGCAATTGTTCACATCATCGCAGGTAGAAAGCTTGAGACGAAAATTTGTAGAATCAATATTGGGGAAGTTAATGGTTTCGCTGCCGTCGTTCGCCGTGCCAGTGAGGATTGAAATCCAATTCGCGCCGCCGTCCACAGAGTAATCCATGTTCAAGCTCACAGAGGTCATATGCGCATCGGCAAGTGTCCAAGTCATCGTATAACTTCCACCGCCAGGATTTGCCGCATTCAAAGCAGAAGTTATATTTAACGTTGGAGCTGTTTGATCGAGCACAAAATTGACGGATGCGTACGAGCCCACGTTCCCCGCGGCATCTTTAGCCCAAATATAAATGGTCTTTGTTCCGTCTCCCGCGGACACTTGGAACGAAGAGGTTGCCGCACAGTTTTGCCATAAGACATCAGTTTCGGAAGGTGCGGTGCTCGATTCTGCAATAAATATTTTATCGAAATCGGCGATACAGGTCACTGCTAAATCGGCAGTGCGGTTTTTTGTAATAGCACTCGAAGCCAGCGACACCGCTGGTGCTGCGGGAGCCATAGAATCTATCGTAAAATTTGTCGTCGAAGAGACACTGGCGGAGTTGCCTGCCAAATCGCTCAGTGACACACGAACACGCACTGCAGAGGAATCTACAAGAGGAGCTGTCCAATTATAACTCCCTGAATTCGCGATCCCCGCTGCTATCACTGACCAGGTCACGCCGTTATCAAGACTGTAATCCAAACTTGCTAAACCGGGATTCGCCTCAATAGTGTTCCATTGAATACTTATGTTTTGTCCTCCATGAAAATCGACAGCTCCTTGGGGTGCGATCAATGTCAATTGCGGCGCTACTGTATCGTAATTGACGCTCACCATTTGCGCGGTGGAAGAAATATTCCCCGCTGCATCCATGGCCCAAAGCTTTATATACCGAAGACCTTGATCACCAGAAAGCGTCACACTTAAGGCTTGGTTTGGCGATTGATTACAGTCTATCGAGTAATCGGCAAAAAGATTGGGAGGGCTATCTAACAGTGTAAAGCTGTCCTCTCTTAAAGCTAAACCAGAAAATGTTGCACAATGACTGGCTCTCCCATTGATCACAGCGCCCGTGTTTATATTGAGGTCAACAATTGTGCTGTTTGTATGAAAAGCGCTGGTGATTGTTAGAACCGGAGGAGTGGCAACAAGTGCATTCGCAATGTTAATATTAAAACTTTTCTGCAAATAGCTCTTTGTTACATCTATGGCGCCCGCACCATCATCTTTTCCGATAAATAGCTGAAGTACTTGAGCGCCTTGTGAATTGGCGGAAGGTGTATAGGTAAAATTATGATTACTTGATAAAACCGTGGAACCGATTTTCCATAGATAGGCAATATCGTAACCAAGAGACCAGTGTGTCGCAAGAGCTGAGAATTGCTGAGTTTGCCCTTCATTTAAGTTGAGAGGAACGTTTGTCGATTGTATCTGCGGGCTGGCGACAAGTAAGTCGCCGAGAGAAATACCAAACGTGCTTTCTATAGAGGATTTAAGACTGTTGTCCGAATTTAACCGTGAGAAGGCCTCCGTTAAGGTGTCGCTTGAACCCAGCTGACTGTATAAAGATTCCCAAGAACTCGCCGACTGTTGCAGAACGGATGTCCCTGCCGCCGTATATCCCAGCCAGGCAAAGAGGGATGTGCTTGAGCTGATATTTTGCTCTTTCACGCCAGTGACAAAACGCTGGTAGCTTTCGGAGTCACAAGAAAACTCCACAATATATTTTGTAGTCTCCTTATCTTTACTTGATAAAGAAAATCCCTTATCTCGCAAATTCTCAAACCTGTAACTGCCGTCCGTTTCAAGTGTGGTTGTCGCCACCAATTCATCTTTTTGACCTACAGAATTGAGGGTGTACAAAGAAACAGAGCTGCTTGTGCACGAAGAAAGTGTACTGTTTTGAGACACGGATTCTGACGCTACGGAACCCGAGAGACTATCATAGGGTAAATTGGCATACTCAATGTTCATTGAACAAGCGGTGGTTAAAAAAAAGAGAATGCCAAGCAAGATGCGCATGTTGTTTTATCGGAGTTCAAAACAAAAACTAAAATGGTGCCTCAAGCTGATGCACGTCTCATTGCTCTGTCTCAAATTCATCCACTCATCGGGAATGAATTTATTATCGTCGCTTTTTCTTCCCTAATATTCCGAAGGCCTACAACCACACACCTAGCAATTCATCGTAGTACGCTCGACTCTCGACAGCAGCAAACGACGGATCCAACTTGGCGATTCTATCGAGAACGCTCTGCACGAATTCAGCATCGACTACGACGTGATTTGTAAACGATGTCTTTACTGCAGATGCCACGGACGCATCCGATGGATCTATGTCTCGAAACAACGTTTTGAGTCGAAATGCCGCCTCGGCTACCTGGTCGGCGGCGTAATTTTTATCGCCACTCTTTACCGCACGATGAGCTTCGTAGAAATTTTGATGGACCGAGATTAAAAACTGATTGATCACGTTGCGACTCATCTGCGCGTTTAAACTATAATTCTCCTGAGTACGACGCCAGAGAGATTCGAACTCAGGTTTGAGAAAATTCTCTTCTGGATTGTCAGCCCCTCGCACACCAAAGGCCACTTTGCGAAATCGTGAAGAGAGCGGCTCCCAAATCGGTGCGCCAAAAACATACACGCCCAACGTGGAGACTTGCGCGATAAAATGTGAAACAAATTGGAAATCAGAAGGAAGGGATGAACTCAAGTACGTGGTCGCCGCGGCACTGCCGATCATCGTGGAAATCAGTATGGCGTACCCTCGCGCTTCGCGCTTGGAAAACCCTTTTCCCTTTAAATCTTTTTCTACTGCTTGAGACACCGAATGAACCAAATCATCTGAAGGGCTTAAGATTTCCCGACAGAGATTTTCTCCAGAGGCCCTAACTCCCGTGAACGATAGACTTAAAACCAATAAAAGAAATCGCCAATGCTTCATAGTAGGAGCGGTCTTAGCACACTCCCCTCTCCTTTGTCTCATGCTAATATTTTAAGCTCATGTTGCTCAAAATATTAGCAATTAGTCGCTCCGCTTCTTGAGGAATTTTCCGTATTTGCCTTCCTGTGAACGCTCACCTATGATCAATTTTCATTTTAAAAAATAAGGAGTTCTACAATGAAATCATTCGTATCCATTTTAATCATCCTCAGTTTCGCAATGAGCGCATGCTCGACTCAAAGAGCCTATTTTGAGTATTCTGAATTTAAAGAAATGCCTTTAAAGACAGAAGCCCTCACTGGTTCTAACCTCGGCATGGTCAGAGGCGAAGACGGCGGAGCCATTTGGGACAACTGTACAGAAAAAGCACGCGGCTCTGTTCGTGAACTTATTTCTATGGCAAAAGCCAAAGGTGCTACAGCCATCGGCGAAATCAAATGGTCTGCGACCAATGATTCTGTTCCTGCTTGTAAAAAAGGTTGGGGCTACTTGGTTATTTGGCCATTCGTCCTCACTCCACTTTTCATGAGTACACAAGTGACTGGTATCGCCTACAAAACAGGTGGCAAAGCGCTTTTGGATCTACCAACAAACCCTGTTGAAGAAGAAGCTTTTATCACTTACGTGACGTCTTTACAGAACTAAGAGTTTCCTCTCAGTTTAAAACAAAAAAAACCACGGCTCCCGTCGTGGTTTTTTTTTGTGAAGCGCCTCGTGCCGCTGCGCCAGTCCAGAAGTCCTTGAGATTTTCGCCACAATGGGTTCAAATGCGAGCGAGGTAAGGAATGAACAAAAAAATCTTCCTACAGACAGATCGTATACGATTGGTAGAAATCACCAAAGACGACATCCCCCTACTGCTGGATCTCGATAGCGATCCCGAAGTGATGAAGTACCTCACCGGCGGCCGCCCCTCCACCCTGGAAGAAGTGACCGCAGGTATGGAGAGAATTTTAAAGGTCGTTGAAAAATTCCAATATAAATATGGATTCTGGCTCGCCTATTTAGAAGAAACCAATGAATTTATAGGTTGGTTTTTGTTTAGACCCGGTAAAAAGACACCCGACGATGATAAGAACATTGAGCTGGGCTACCGTTTGAAGAAAAAATTCTGGGGCAAGGGTTACGCCACCGAAGTTTCCCGTGCCCTGCTCTTATTGGGCTTCGAGGAATACAAACTGGATTCTATTTTCGCCATTGCCCTCAAGGCCAACACCGCTTCGCAAAATGTGATGAAGAAAGTGGGCATGAAATGGGTGGCCGATTACATCGAAGAAGATTTTCCAGGTGCTGATAAATCTGCTGTGCGATTTGCTATCCAAAGAGTCCGATGACCTCTCCCCTCCCGCTTAAACGTTATATTTTAATATTCTGTGGAGCGATGTGTGCTTTCAGTTGCTGGCTGCATTTCTTCTCGCCTTTAGACCTTCAACTGCAGAGAATTTTTTTTAGTAATGAAAAATGGCTGATCGACCCCCATGATCCCTTTTTCGCTTTGTTTTTTTACGATCTACCCAAAATCATCATTGCCCTCCTCGCTTTGGCCAGCTTGGTGATTCTAGTCCTTCATTACTTTAAAATTGTAAGAATCCAAACGAACAAAGCCATTGGTCTCTTAACCTTTCTCCTCTGCGCTTTGTTTTTTCCCATACTTATCAATGTACTCAAAGATATTTTACGTCAACCCTGCCCACGAGATCTGTTGGAATTTGGCGGGCAATTCTCTGGAACCATGCGGGAGTATCTCGCACAACGCGGTCCCATTCGTTGTTTTCCGGGAGCCCACGCATCAGCCCCCTTTTCTCTCTTGGGACTTTTTTATATTTTTGAAGACAAATACAATCGTGGTCTTTATCTTTTGGTGCTGATTCCTTTAGCAACAATGATCAGCATGTACCAAGTCGTGCGTGGCGTGCATTTTGTGAGCGATACGATGTTTTCTGCATTTAGCGCCGTGCTTTTTATGGAATTCTGTTATTGGTGCGCTAAGCGCCTCCACAAAAATAAAGTATAGATAAGAAAAATAACATCGGGAATCAGAACAATCATCCAAGCATGACTGTTTGCCTTTTCCGCCAATGTGAGGCAACCCGCGGTGAGCACCCAATAGCCCGTTAAACACAATATACTGAGAATAAATCCTTTGGATGAGGGTGATCTTCGATTGACAGAAATTCCTAATGCCACCCCTAAAAAACCAAAAATAAGGCAAGCAAAGCCCAGTGCATAACGACGAAAGATCTCTATAGTATATAAGTTTCTGTACGCCCCGACAACCTTGGGGTCTCTCAGAAGTTCGCGTAATTCCGCATAGGTGTAAGTATTAAAATCACGATCTTCTTGTTGTGCTTTCATCGGTGATAAATATTTAAGACTGTATTTTTCAAACTTCAACATTAGAGATTTTTCACGGCTTTCATCGATCATATGTCCATCGCTTAAATCCACCCTGGCAATTTGATGTAACTCATCTCTATCGACAGCAATGGTACCCCATTTTGCTAAAATCGTAACCGGTCGACTCTTAATCCGTAAATCCTTGATAAAAATATCACGCATCTCATTATTTTTATTTTTTTCGTTAAAATAAATAACCATGCCAAAAAAATCTTCGATAAATGTTTTTTCTTGCATCGCTGCCAAAATTTTTTGACTCCCAATTTTTTGGATCGATGTATCAAATTTCCATCGCGCGGCAGGACCCACAGAAAACAAAATTTGCAAGGAAACCACAACAATCACTAATGAAAAAAAGAGTGCAGGCAAAGCTAGTTTTTTTAACGGGTAACCAAACGAGGTTAAAGCAATAATTTCTGAGTCACTGGCGAATCGCGAATAGGTCATAAGTATCGAAAAGAGGAGACTCATCGGCATTATGATTGGCAAGAAACTCACACACATAAAACCTAAGATGCGCAAAGTTTCAAAAAATGGTACATGATGAATCAGAATAAACTCTGAGAGTTGCAAAAACTGTGTCACCAAAATCAGTGAAACAAAAACGACCACACCAAGAAAGAATGACTTTACAATTTCTGTTGAAAAATAGAGAAAATAAATTCTCATTGGCTGGTGAACCGACGACAGCTCTGCATATCCATCTTAAAAAGATCCATATCTGGCTTGTATTCATCGGTTTTAATATCTAGCAAGCCCAAGACGGAGGGGAAAATATTGTCGTGGCTCAATAGACAGGGACTGAGATTGGCCTGAAGCAATTCACCCGTGTGCAGCTTATTTTTAAAATCTCCCCCAAGCCACAATATCATAGGAACTGCCTTTTGTTGCTCGGGAGCTAACATATAGGGCAAGGAATGCAAGTACACACCCCGTTCGCCTAAAGACTCACCATGGTCGGAAATATAAATAAAGGCTGTATCGAGAGTCGACGCTTGCGACTCTAAATACTGAATTGTTTTTTCAAGTACATAATCGGTATAAAGAATAGTGTTATCGTAACTGTTAATCACTTGCTCTTGAGTGCAGGTGCTGAGTTCACTGGTGTCACACGATGGGCGAAAGTGCTTATACTCATCTGGATACCTTAGATAATACGACGGTCCATGGCTGCCTAGCATATGAAGGACAACAAACTGATCGCCTTGATCTGTCGATACATCTTTGAGCGCATCGACAAGAATTTCATCAAAACATGTTCCGCGCTGACAGTTTTTAGGATTCTTGTATTTGCTCATGTCCACGTTCTGAACACGATCACACACTCCTTGGCAGCCTGTATTGTTGTCGATCCATGAAACTTTGTAGCCTGCCTTCTGTATCACATCTAATAAATTTCCGCGCGACTCAGCATTGTCGCTATCAAATTTTTCGCGTCCTAAATCTGAAAAAATACAGGGCACCGAAACCGCCGTCGCTGTCCCACAAGATACGACATACGGAAAACTGACAACTTTGCGTGTTCGTAAAAGAGGGTTGGTTAGATTTCCCTTATAACCGTTTAAGGAAAAATGATCGGCACGCGCCGTCTCTCCCAAAACAAGAACTATCAGCTTTTTTCGCTGCGAGTGGTCCGCTCGCATCATATGTATCCCAATGGGAGTAAATTTGTGTTGTTTAGGGAAAACTCTTTGCTTCCAATAGCGCGCCACTTCGTAAACAGGACTTATGGGATTTACCATGTGTCTGACCTGCCTGTTGTTTCGCAAATAAGCAGCATAGTCTTTATAAAAAAAGAAACCCAATATACTAATAAGAGCCACCATACTAACTATGACTTTTAAACTCGACCACACTCGGCTCAAGAAATTTTGTTTTTGGAGAGAAATACATTTGAAAATAAAAATAACTAAAATAAAAAGTGATATATTCCAGGCCACCAATTGAAAATTAAAATACTGCGAAGCTTCTCCGTACGAAGTATCAAACGTGCTCTGCACTACAAGCTTATCGAGAATGATGCCGTACTTTGTTGCAAAATAAGATGACAATATCGAAACAACAAAAAAAATGAACATTCCCACCTTAGGTAGGTTCAAAATTAAAAAAGGGAGCGCCGCTAAAAGAATCAGTGCCCCAACGAGAATCGGTACGGAAGCATGGAACAAGCTATTTCGCAAAGATCCATCCCCTTGAGCAAACACAACTCCCCACAGTTGGCTATTGAGAAAAAAAGACATGAAGACAGCACAAATGCACAGAAAGGAGGTGATACGAATGGAGAATCGTGAAAAATCGCACGAGATGACGTTGAGGAAGCGCACCCAACGAATATAAAGGGTCTACATTACAGGGAGATTGCCGAGATATTACATTTAAGTAATTATTCTTTGCTAGAGTCTGCCCCCCTTTTGTGCTACTTTCGCCCGATGAATATCTTGCTTATTGAAGATGATAACAAAATATCTGATTTTATTAAGGAAGGTCTAGAGCAAGAAGGACACCATGTCGAGGCCGTCTATGATGGCCTTTCGGGGTATGAACTGGCCAAAGATCGTCCGTTTGATCTTCTTATACTTGATTTAATGCTGCCGAAAATGGATGGACTCTCCGTCTTGCAAGCCCTGAAAAAAGAAGCCATCAAAATACCAGTTCTTATCCTGAGCGCCAAACACTCTGTAGAAGATCGCATCATTGGACTTGATACAGGCGCTGATGACTACCTCGTCAAACCTTTTTCTTTTGCCGAGCTATTGGCACGCATCAACGCCATATATCGCAGAAAATCGGAAGTGCCCGCTGAAGCACAGCTTCAGTTCCAAGATTTGTTCCTTGATCGTTATAATCGCAAAGTCGTTTGTTCAGGAAAAAGCCTAGATCTGCAAACTAAGGAATTCGCACTTTTAGAACTTCTTATGCGAAATAAAGAGCGAGTTCTTTCCAAAAATTTTATTCTCGATCGAATTTGGAATATCAATTTCGACCCACAAACCAACGTCGTCGACGTGCTCGTTTGTCGTTTAAGAAATAAAATAGAAAAATCATCAGGACGTAAATACATTCACACCATACGCGGAATTGGCTATGCCCTCAAAGGGGAATAAACGAAGAAGCCTGAGTCAGCTAATCACCATTCGTTTTACACTCCTCATATTTCTCACAAATTTTTTGATCATCATACTTATATTTTTTCTCCTCAGAAGTGAGCTCTCTAAGAAAGATCAAAGTATTGCGCGCATTCACTTTCATGAAATTTCAGAGGTGATTGAAAGTAATGGTGTCGACTTTTTAAAAATTCAGGCAGAGCGCGAAGAATTTAATGATTTAGATAACCTCATCATTATTATAAGTGATGGCTCGGGTCGAATCTTCCTGCAACAACTACCAACAAAAATTAATAACTTTGATATGAGTGACATAAACTCAGTGCTCAAAATAGCTGAAAAAAAAGATGGTCATCATACTGTATATTCAAAACAACCTTTTCAAGAAACTATAGAAATATACTCCGGACAAGCCTCTCAATATCGCCTGACCGTGGGTTTCAATACAGATGCCAGCGAGGACTTTGTAAATCTCTATTTTAAACTCGCTGTTATTTTAAATTTAATTGCTGGCTTATGTAGTATTTCCATTGGTTATTATTTTTCAAAAAAATCTTTGCACCCCATTAGAGAACTGATTCAAGCTGTAAAAAAGATTCGATCTGGAGATATGAATACAAGTCTGGTTCTTTTAGATAAAGGTGATGAACTTTCTGAGCTCACTCATCTCTTTAACGATATGATTTTACAAATTCAGAAATTAATCTATTCCCTGCAGACATCTATTGATTATATCGCTCATGATTTACGTACACCACTGACCCACCTTACCAATAAAATTGAAAATCTTCTTAAAGAGGGTAAATTTACCTTCACTCGTGAGATGGCCGAAGAATTGATGGAAGAGACACAAAGTTTAACTTCGCTGATTAATACTCTTCTCGAAATTTCCGAAGCCGACTCACAAAGTCTCATCTTACGGAAAGAAGTATTTAATCTGAACCAACTGATTCATGAATGTGTGGAATTGTATGAGTATGTCTCAGAAGATAAAAATGCCAACATCCAAGTATTGGTCGCTGAAGAATACCTTGTCAAAGCAGATCGTAATAAAATTAAAAGAGTCTTAGCGAATCTCATCGACAATGCCCTCAAATACTCCAATGCAGAACCGAAAATAATCATCCAGTGCGAACGAAAAGATGAGGTTCTTCATCTATCCATTCAAGACAATGGTGTTGGCATCGCCAAAAATGATATTCCTAAAATTTGGCAAAGACTCTATCGAGGAGACACAAGTCGTACGACTTCTGGCATGGGGCTGGGATTGAGTTTTGTGAAATCCATTTTAGATTCTCACCAGTGGTCTATTTATGTAGAACCACTCCCCAACCAAGCTGGGGCTCGTTTTGTGATTGAAATTCCACTTTCTGATTTAGCTTAAGTCACAGTTCTTTTGTCTTATCGTCCCGAAGCTAAATCCACTATGCGGTTAAAAACGAGGGCTCCGGGTTGACTGTCCTTATCTAGGCAAAAATACCCCACCCGTTCAAATTGATAACGGACATCGGGCTGGGCATCCCTAAGACTCCATTCCAACCGCGCTGTCTTCACGACTTGCAATGAATCCTTGTTGAGATTGTCTTTAAAATCTTTACCCTCTGGAACATTTTCGGGATCGGCCACTTTAAATAATCGCCCATAAATGCGCACTTCCGCTGGAAGTGATTTAACCACAGAGACCCAGTGGATGACACCTTTGACCTTGCGACCATCGGAGGTGGGTTTCCCCCCCAAAGTGGCCACATCGTAGTTGCAATGCAATTCCGTCACCACACCTTGTGCATTTTTAATTACCTCATTGCACTTGATCACATAGGCATTACGTAAACGCACTTCTTTGCCTGGCGCTAAACGAAAAAAATCGGGAGCTGGATTTTCCATAAAATCGGCGCGATCGATAAAAACCTCTCGGCTAAAATAAAGTTTACGATGCCCCATCTCGCTTTTTTTAGGATGAACGGAAGACTCAATTTCTTCTTCTTTGCCTTCGGGATAATTGTCGATCACTACTTTGATAGGATCCAAAACGGCCATCGCTCGATGAGCGACACCGTCTAAATCTTCCCGCACACAATTTTCTAGGATATCATACTCAATAATACTTTCCGCTTTCGCTACACCAATGCGCTTGGCAAACAGCTGTATCGACTCAGGCGTGTACCCACGGCGACGAATCCCTGAGATCGTTGGCATGCGTGGATCATCCCAACCACTAACCAGTCCTTCCTTCACCAGCTGTAAAAGTTTGCGCTTACTCATAACCAAGTAGGTCATATTCATTCGTGCAAATTCATACTGGTGAGGTTTTCCTGGCGTGGGAATATTTTCGATGCACCAATCATAAAACGGACGGTGATCTTGGAACTCTAAAGTACAAATAGAATGAGTGATTTTTTCGATGGCATCCGACAATGGATGCGCGTAATCGTACATGGGATAAATACACCATTTATCACCCGTGCGATGATGTTTGACTTTGCGAATACGATACAACAGAGGATCGCGCATATTCATATTCGGCGATTGCATATCGATTTTGGCACGCAAGACGTGCTCACCTTCGGCAAACTCTCCGGCCTTCATGCGCCGAAACAAATCGATATTTTCCTCTACACTGCGCTCACGGTAGGGACTGTTTTTTCCCGGCGTGGTAAAATCGCCACGATACTCTCTCAGTTGTGTTTCGCTGAGGCTGCACACATACGCTTTGTTTTCGCGAATGAGAAATTCCGCCCAATCATACAACTGCTGAAAATAATCGGAGGCAAAATAAAGATTGTCATGCCAATCAAAACCCAACCACTTCACATCGGCTTTAATGGATTCGACATACTCCACATCTTCTGTTTCGGGATTGGTATCATCAAAACGCAAGTGACAACGACCCTGGAAATCATTGGCCAAACCAAAATTAAGACAAATGGATTTAGCATGACCTAAATGAAGATAACCATTGGGTTCGGGAGGGAAACGTGTGACCACCTGACCGTCATTTTTACCTGCCTTGATATCTGTCTCGATAATTTGACGTAAAAAATTAGGGGCTTCTACCGTGGGATTTTTAGGGGTATTTGTGGGATGCGCCATAGTGACTCCTCAGATAGGATAAATATCAAGGAAGACAGCGCTTGTGTCAATCGCTGTCAGTCGGTTTAGAGCTGCAAATCCGCCTGAAATTCATTAGCTAAATCAGTCGCCTCTCCCAGGGGCGGATTGTCGACTTCCGCCGCACGATGAAGCACCGTTAAACCTCTCTGTTGGAACACCTTTTGAGCCACAACTGTGACTTCAGGACACAATAAATCGTCCGTTTCATGCAAAAAGAAAAAAGTTTCAGATAAACCCTGCGTTTTCCATTGATGTAGACGTTCTGCCCAGAGATGCAAGCGTTGCTCGTCAGTCGGATGGAGATCGTTGCCAATAAAACGCACGATGGTAAATGGTGCACTCACGGTGGAGTGCAAGACATCCCGGCGACCCGCCACATCAGTCATCACCACACCGATCCGCCGACTTTGTAAGTACTCGGTTAAAAGTGGTAAAACTTCCCCCTCCGCAAACCAACTGGGATGGCGAAACTCTAAGGCTAAGGCAAATTCACTGGGCCAATTTTTTAAAAATGCATGCAACAAAGCTTTTTTACTGTAATCAAAAGACGGAGGCAGTTGCAAAAAACATGGCCCAAGATTTTTTTGCATGGATTGCAAAAAACGCAGCCAACTATTTAAGAGCTCCCGATCCGCAAGTCCCATCGGCTGATGAGAAATCCCCTGAAACATTTTGGGGCAAAAACGAAATTCCGAAGGAACCTGCTCGCGCCACTTAGCCACTTGTGCGTCGGTGGGAATACGATAGTGCGAGGAGTTGAATTCTACAGAAGAATATGTGCGCGAGTAATGATATAAAAAATCAGCCGCTTTTGTTCGTGCTGGATAAATTTTACCAATCCATTCTTTGTGCGCCCATGCTGGCGTGCCAAAATGAATTTGCAATTTATCTTTTTGGTCAGAAATTATTTTCAAGAATTGCGCGCTTCGCTCGCTCAGCTGGGGCAAACCCCAATTAACTTTCTCGACTGATTGCAAACGTCCAAACTCCATCTAAAACCTCTGTGGACATTTTGTAACCGCAAATCATCAGTGGAGCAAAGCCCAGAGCGCCGCGTTTGAGCTCTTTAGTCGTAAGCACCGTGATAGATGTAATAAAGCGAACCATTTTTGACTTTGGCAATAAAGTCTTTAATATTCGCCAGAGAGACAGCAGGGCACCCTTCACTTCGCCCCATTTTACTGAGACTCGAGCTGACATAGTTGGCACTGTTTATCACAATGGCACGCGATCGCACGCGGCTGTTTCGCGATTCAAGACCATCAAGACGCAGCGACTCTCCATGTTTTCCAATGTAAGTTTCCGCCGTCAACAGAAACCCCAACGACGACATTTTAGAACCACTGTTATTAGAAAATGTGGTCGCAAGTCCATCATTGTTTTGATCAGATCCAGCCCCGTGAGCCACATGCATGGTTTGCACAGCTCCTGTATTCAGGTCCACTAAGTACAAACGGCGCTGACCTGAATGCTGACTGATATCGAAAATTGTCAGATATCTTTTGTTGCGAATGATACTTTGATTTTTATTATAAAATTTAAAAGCATTATCTAAAGCCTTTTTTGGGATATTTGAATTCGCGAGAATTTTATCACTGAGTCCCACCAAGGGCGTCTCCGCCGGGAACTCCATGGCCAGCTCTCTTTCGCTTTCCATAAGCCCTTCGTCAATGCCTTCGCTTTGCTCAAGCTCTGTACCAGACTCTTCTGGCACTAATCTGTCATTGAGATCTATCAGTGGCTCTGCGGAAGGACCACAGGCAGAAAGCAAGAATAAACTCAGAAGAACGGAAATAAAAAAGTTTTGCCGAAGTAAAAACATAAACACCTCCAGAATCTATCGGCCATTGAAAAAACGCTCTGGAGGCCAGCTTTATGTCTCAGAATAAAACACAAAATGACTCGTCAATAAAAAGCGGCAAACGTTTTAGGTTTGCCGCTGACATTCTCTTTGGGAAAAAGGAGATCGTTATTTTTTATAATTGAACCACAAGTCAAAGATCAGATCGAGAGATCCATCATGATATTGGATGACCGACTTATAGAGTGTTTCGTTTCCATAAATATCTCTCTCTGCGAAACCTGGATCATAATTCAGATCGATCGCCTTAACACCCATACGCTCGAGAGAGAACAACTCATTGGGAGTACTCACACCATCAAAGTTAATATCTCTCCATAAACGTAACTGGCTATACACAGCATCTCTCTTGTTGATCAGACCGTCACCGTCAGCATCATACTTCGCAAGCGCTATAAATCCATTGGGCGAAAAATCTTTATCAGGGCCATAGGTATTGTCACCGAACATTTCATTGACGCCTTCAACACGTCCACGTTTGTTAGGTTTGACAAGGAACATATATTGATCCGAATTTAACCAACTGATCTGACGAGGTGCATGGGCTCTTGGTTCCGCATTAAGTCCAAGAATATCGAACTCTAAACCCTCTTCCATAGATGACAACTCGACATACTTCGCTTGGTCGCGATTCGGATTGATGTGCACGATCAGCGGCGACGCCTTTTGATCACACTCTTTCTTGTCCACTGTTGAGTTAAAATCAGGATTATCATCGATAATCACTACAATTTTCTCACGAATATTAACGTAGCGGTTTTCGCGCGATCCGTAGAGGATAAAACTCAATTCATCCTTGCCGCGATCGCTCGAGTCTTTGGCAAAGAAACGCACGTTATCGTAACTGCTACTGCTGATCGAATGATCCGAACCGACCACTGGTGAGTACAGAGTTACAAATAGGTCTTTCTTATCGTATCCACGAATATCGCAATCTGTGAAATCTAAGCGGCGTTTTTTAATTACGTCGTTTTTGATTTTATCTGTGTCATGCGATTCACAGATCGACACGTAAGAAACAGTTTCTTTTTTCTCTTTTTTACAAACCACTTTAGGCTCGTCGTGGCTGTGACCACAGCGACTGTCGTGTTTATGGTTGGAGTTGGCACTGGATTTGCTGTTTCCACTGCCAAAGAGTAATTCTAGGAAACTGAGCTTATCTTCTTTGCAAACTTCCACCTCTGTGTAAGTTTTCACTTTTTTTACAACCTTAAGAATCAGTTCTAAACGATCACGCAGTTTATAACGACCGCTGGTTGTGCGAATGCGTGAACACATACGATCGATGCCGACGCTCCAATCATGACAAGTGTCTCCACCGCTGGTACTACCACCCGATGTACTTCCACCAGAGGTACCACCCGTCGTGCTTCCGCCAGAAGTGCTACCACCCGAGGATTCGCCACCCGAACTGCTACCGGATGTGCTGCCACCCGAGACAGAGCCACCGTTATTGTCACCACCGGAGGTACTTCCACCTGAAGTACTGCCGCCAGTTGTACTGCCAGAAGTTTCTCCTGTTGTGCTACCGCCAGAAACTGAACCCCCACTTGTATCACCCGTAGTACTTCCACCACTGGTTCCTCCGCCAGTTGTACTGCCGGAAGTTTCTCCCGTTGTACTACCGCCAGAAACCGAGCCACCGCTCGTATCTCCCGTAGTGCTTCCACCTGAAGTGCTGCCGCCCGATGTACTCCCACCAGTCGTGCTACCACCCGTGGTACTGCCACCCGAGCTATTACCACCACTTAATACTAAACAGTAGTCATCATTAGGACCTGGAAGGTATCCGTGATCTGTTAAAAAAACTAAATCTGTTTCATCTACGAAAACTTCGCGAATACAGTTAGAAACGGTATCATCACCATCATCGGCTTCAATAGGAGGGAGACAATAGGAGTTATCTGGATTGGCTGTATATCCATAGTGGAGCAACCAAGGAATATCTTCCTCATCGATGATGTTGACTGGTAAACATTGTTTTTTCACGCTTAACAACATCGTATTTGCCAAGACAGATTGTTTGGCTTTTGGGTCAATATCTCCAGAGTCATTGTTCGAACATGCGGTTAAAAAAGCAAAAACACCTAACGACAATAACTTAAAGTTTAATTTTAGTGCGTCCATACACCCTCTCTCTTCGTTTCCTTTATTATTGGGGGGAATAATAAAAATCACGAGGAAGATTTAAAAAAAATAACAAAGTGTATTGGAAAAATTCGAATTCAGCTCCAATATGGGCTACCAAAAGTTCAACATTTTTTGCACCTTATTTTTTGTCAAAAAGTTATCCAAAAAAATAGATCTTTGGAGAGACTTAAAAACCCTCTCTTGTAGGAATTTTGTTCTCTCTTTTTGCTGACTAAAGCGTGGAGGCTCCATGACATTGTTCAAAGTGACCTTGAAATACCATCCTGTTTTCGACAATTGCCACCTGTCCTCCAAGATAGGATTCGATTTCAAAAATCTCCGTCAAACATATAAATTTTTAAGTGTCTCAACCTGACACAAAAAAATATCCATATGAGACACTCAAAAAATGCCAGCTATCTTTATATTTCATTTAAAATATTTTTCGATTTTTTTTAATACATCTAAAGTCCAGAATTGAGAAGCCGATAAGATAACTACACGGGGGAATAAGGTATGTACAAGAGCCTCATTTTACTTTTCACAATTCTTATGAACATGACTTCTTGGTCTTATGCCGCCGACGTAGAGTTTTTAACACCGGAAGAACATTTCACCAAGTGTTACGAAAAAATCACCGATCACCCTGTCGACGTTAAATCTGCACTGTATGCGAATGTCCTCTCTGGCAAAACCACAGCGGCCAGCGCATGCATGTCTATCTTTGATAAAGGAATGTTTAATTCGGGAACACGTCAATTAAAAGACTCCCAAGATCCTATCGCACGAGCTATCCTACAAAATTTCCATCGTTTTCATCTCAGCTGGCTCACCATTCCTGTGGGACCCAGCGTAGATATTGGAACTTATACACTCAATGATAACGATGAGCCGGCCCTGTATGTGACGGACGCTTTGTTTATGAATCGAAATTACAGCTATATTGTCACTGCGCAAGAATCACTACAAGGCGTTCGATCCACCAACACGCCCAGCGAATATATGGTCAACGCGACCTCCTTAAAAAATAGAACCGTTCTTATCGGACCCATGAAGACCTCGACGCAAGAACCTGATATTCTTAAAAACTATTATACCTTCCCTGGTCCTCGCGTAGATGTAGGAATTTTAAAAGGCATTAAAACAAGCCCCACAAGAATGTATCCTCTGACTCAAGCGACCCGCTCGACGACTCCACTTACCACAGATAGTCAATTAGAGACTCGCCGCATGGAAGCTACCGATTATGACATGAGTCACCACCCTGGCGGAGGAGTTATAGGAAGCGCCATAATGATGGCTAATAATTCAGAAAGCTTCTCAATTCTCGATGGAGGCCTTTTGGTCCATCGACGTTTCGCCAATAACTTTTTCTATGATTTTATGTGCGCAAAGCTTCCTTCTTTAAAAGATTCAGACACTGTTGTTCAAAGCGAATTAGCTCATTTTAAGAATTCAAGCTTAAGCTTTCGTACATCAACAACCTGTTTGGCTTGCCATACAACTCTAGATAATTTTGCACATGTCCTCAGAAACATTATGACAGCTCCGGCATCAAACAACCAATTTCAACGTGATCTCCAAGCCAAGGGCGTTAACTCAGTAGATGTAGTGGCTGTTCACCATTATGAAGCTGTTAAGCCTGCAGATCCCGCTTTGCCAGATAAAGACAAATTGTATTTCCGTCGTGAACCTGTCGGTAAACTGACTTATAGAGATTTTAATGGGAAATTTATCAATGTCTCAGTCAAAGGCATTGAGCAACTGGGCGAACAAGTGAGTAAGCAAGATGACATCTATACCTGCGCCGCCAAACGCTATTACTACTTTTTAACCGGCATCAATATCCCTCTTGATCCAATCCCTGTGGATGCAAAAACGAATAAACCTGTCGACAAAAAAGATAATTTTGTTTTCTATCATCGACAAAAAATTATCTCTTTAGGAAAAAAACTCAAAGCTGCCAAAGATACGAGCGGTAATCCTTGGACCATGCGCTCCATGATCAATGAGATTGTATCGTCTGATGGCTTTCGTGCACGCAACCCAGCTACTGTAGGAGAAGATTTATGAAAAATAATTCTCGTAGACGATTTCTATCAGACACAAAAAATTATTCCATCGCCACCGCCGGCTTTTATGGCCTCGATAACCTCTTACAAATTCTTTTTTCGAACGCCGTAGCCAACGCCACAGAACCAACAGTCTATCCGTACAACTATGTGAATCTTTTGAATCCACTGGCTCCGCCACGATGGTATTTTGATCAACCCCTCAATCCCAATAACAAATCTAGTGAATTCATTCCCGGAAGCTTCGGTACAGAGTTAAAACAAAGTGGAGGAAAATGGTCTGCCAACTACAAAGCCTACAAACAAACTTTTGGCGGGCAAAACATTTATCTGCCCCCTCTTTGGAATCTTAAATCAGCGGCAGGAGAAAATTTTAATTCTTTACTGAAAAATATGATTATGTTCCGCGGAGTGGATATGGAAATCAACTCGCATCAAGTTAACCAAGAGCGTACAGTTCGTCCATTCTCCTCTTCTCCGAGTATCTCCGGCTTAGTGGGCGAGCGATCCTCCACGCCAACACCCTCTATTGGTTATACGACAGCCAGAACATCCAGCGTGTTTCGCGGAACAAGCTCCACAACAGGTATTACAGTCAGCTCTGGAAACCCAATTCCCAATCTTATTAAACCATTCAACACAACATCCGTTGTAAGAAAAGATGATCTTGATTATTCCATCAAACAAGCCTTAAAACAAATTGATCTCTATGCTAGAGAAAGGGATTTATCCTCGCAAGGTTCCGAAATCAATTTAGATAAAACCTACGATATGTTTGCGAGAAATCTGTCGAGCTATCAAACAAAATACAATGGTATTTTAAACAAATACAAAAATATTGCCCTCGCAGAGACTCAACTCGAAATTCCCGAGGTCAATGATCGCTCCTTACTTAATTCTATTCATCCTGATGGAAGTCCAGAGTTCACCTACACGAACACAGGCCTCATTTTTAATACCGGGGACAATCTAAAGAATATTTACAATGCATCTGTCCTTAATACAAATGTGGCTAATGCTTTTGCTTTTTGTGAATTTGCTCTGCTCGAAGGACTCACCTCATCTTTAACGTTAGATCTTGGCACAACAAGTTTCAGCCAAGTAAATGGTAATATCGGTATCTCCAGTGATCAACATTTTGTCGGCACCATTCCCTCCGTTATTTTTACCACATCTTACTATCGCTCCGTCATGGCTTGTATGTTAGAATTGCGCAAAGTTCTCACTGCTAAGAATCTTTTTGATAAAACACTTTTTCATTTTACAGCCGAATTTAGCCGCACACCCAAAGCGAATGCCTCTGGGAGTGACCATGGATTCAATTCCTCATCCACCTCGTTTATCAGTGGCATGATCAAAGAGAATGGCTCTGGTCTGATGGGAAACATTTATACCCAATCAAAGGTTGCCGACGAGCCAATCAAATACCCAGGCACTTGGGGATTTAGCGCTCCCACCAATTTGAGCCCAGGCACCACTCGTCATATCATCAACGATGATATCGTCAGTACGGTTTGCGAAATTATGGAAGTTGAAAAGATTGGCACTAAGGGGCAGTCTTTAGTGAAGAAACAAAATGGTGTTGTCTCTCTCCTTAAAAAGGAGTCTAAAAATGTCGTTTAAGAAAAAAATATCTGTGGGTATTGTTTTTGGATTTATGAGCAGCTTTGCAATTTTTCAAAATTGTGCGCCCCCCAGCAGTTCATTCGATAGTAATAGTATGGAAGAGGGAACCCTCGTATTGCCTTCCAAAGATCCTATCGTCGACGTGCAACGGGTCGAAAAAGTTGAAGTGTCACCACTGGTAGCCAACAAAACACTGACGACCAACAAACTCCTCGCCATTTTTGGATCCAGCCTAACTCATGTAGCCTCGCGAAATATTGCTTATCAAGGTATTGATTTTGGTGCACGTAGCTCTATTTACGATCGACTCATAACTACCGACTGCGCTACAAATAGCAGACCAGAAACCGTCTGCGACACGACCACAACTCTTGCCACCGAGATTACCCATAATGTGGGCTTAAACATCCGTCGCGAAGCTTGGCGCCTACAAACATGCCATGCTGCTGTTAAAAACAATACATCCCTGCTGTTTGCACTCAAAAAAATTAATTCTGCGGCCACTGTCAGCGCTCCCCCTGCCATCAACGAAGAGAATCTCAATAAAGCTTTTCTCCTCTTTTTTAAATCTCGCGCGCCGGCCTCTCCACAAGTTGTCGACTCTTTAGGTATAGCTGCGGAAGACCAAGACGCAAAAATAGATCAATGGCGCTCTGTCTTTTTATCCTTGTGTTTAAGTCCACACTGGCAGGTGTTATGATTCAGTTTTTAGGCCCTTTCTTTATTTTCTTCACAACAAGTGTAAGTTGGTCACAAACCAATAATTACAAGGTGATTTCACTCTATGAGCAAAATGCGCTTCTCACCGAGCGTTTTTTGCCCTTTGATATTCGCCAATCTTCCGACAACATGCCGGTGGAATTAATCGGCGCTTACGCTGACAAACCGTGCTATGCCATGGTGGATCCTTATCGGGCCAACATCGCTTTATTTTTTTGCACAGAACCTACAGAAGCCGCCAGTTTTTTTGTGAAAATTCGTCAGAACGGCTCTCCTTATAACTTTAAAACTCCTGAATTTAAAATTCGTAAGCTCGCATTACTCAGCTCAACTCCTGATCCCTACAAACCACCGCTTCCAGATTCGCCAGGAGAAACTCTTTACAAAAACAATTGCAAAAGCTGCCATAACGCCAGTAATCCCATGGTGCAATCAACCACCATAACGCACTTGAAAGATCTTTTTGCTGGAACAGTTACCGGCAAAGACGGAAAAAAAATTACCACCATGACTAAGTTCAATGGTCTTTTCTCTGATAGCCAACTGACAGATTTGGTCAACTACATCAATGAGGAGCTCTAAGTATGCGTTACCTCGCAAGCCTTTCCTTGGTCGCCATTACGATGACTTTTCTGATGTTTCAGAATTGTTCTAAACCTCAATATCAAGATAACTCGGGAACTTCTGTCAACATGAGCCTGATCTATCCCTACTATGAAAAAAAGCCTGACTATTTTGAAAATGTACAGCTGACCTCCGTTTTCGCTGATAGCAGTAACCTTTGGCATTATCAATTTGTCGCCAGTGTGGTTTCTATCGAAAATGCCGATCAGGACATCAATGTAGATATCCAAATTCGCGATCAGCACGACAATGTGCTTTGTCCACGTTTTACCGCAACGGTCAAAAATACCAGCAATCACATGGAAATTCCTGACTGCATAAGCTCCAAAAAAGTTTCCAAGACCAAAATTGAAGTGCGCGCCAAACTCGCGACCACAACCACTTATCAATTGGTTAATACCTACGAATTTGAACTTTAGGCGTCATAACTCACCATCTGTCGACAAATCGCATAAAAACGATTAATTCAAAGTAATGAATCAAAAATCTACTTTTTTCCAATACTTTGGCTTCACAATTATTTTCAGCATTATCGGTCTTCTTTTGGCCGGTTATCTGGGCTACATGGAGGGACAAAGCCTCAGCAATGCGGGACAGTTCATTCTGGTTGCCGCCATGCTGGCCATTCTCGAAATCACCATCTCCTTTGACAATGCGGTGATCGATGCCTCGATCGTAAAACAGATGACGCCGCTTTGGCAGAAGCGTTTTTTGCGCTGGGGTATTTTTATTGCGGTGTTTGGGATGCGTTTGGTTTTCCCAATTCTGATTGTTTCACTCGCGGCATCCGTTACGCCCTGGGAAGCTGTCAACTTGGCGATTTTTCATCAATCACAATATGCCGAAGTGATGAAATCCATTCACCACGAAGTGGCCGCTTTTGGGGGAACTTTTCTGGCTCTCGTCAGTTTAAGTTATTTCATTGATCATGAAAAAGACACTCACTGGATCGGTCCCCTTGAGCGACTTCTCAGCCGCCTGGGCGCTCTAAAATCTACCGAAGTGGCGCTGGTCCTTCTCTTTTTATGGTGGTTCTCAAGCACTCTTCCTCCCGTCGAAGCTTTTTCCGTTTTCAAATCAGGTGTCGCCGGAGTCCTTGCATACTTGGGTGTGAAACTGATCGGCGATCTTTTAAGTCTTCCCGACGGAGAGCAAGTGAATCTCCATCGTCAAAGCATTGGGCTTTTTCTTTATTTAGAAGTCCTGGATGCGTCTTTTAGTTTTGATGGCGTTATCGCTGCTTTTGCCATTACCACTAATCCTTTCCTTATTGCCATTGGCTTAGGCACTGGCGCGCTCTTTATGCGAAGTTTTATTATTTTGATGGTGCACAAAGGAACTTTGCAAGCTTACAAATACATAGAGCACGGTGCTTTTTGGGCCATTGGCCTTTTGGCAGCGATGATGTTCATTGGCATCCATGTACATGTGTCTGAAATCATCACCGGTGGCGTAGGACTCCTGATTATCGGCACTGCTTTTTTCCAAAGTGTGCTCAGCAAACCTAAAACAGCCTAATGAGCCACTGGTCATTCACCAATGACCAGTGCTTGCCCAGTGGAATTCACCACCGCAGCTATGCGAATTGTGGACTGAATCGCTTCTTGTGAAGCTCCAGCCTTGCGCAGCTCATGGACATGGGCTGTTATGCACTTGCCGCACCCTTCAATCGCTGACACCGCCAAGGACATGAGCTCAAAATCCATTTTCTCAATACCAGGTTTGCCTATAATATTCATACGCAAACGTGCTGGCATTTTGGAAAACTCCTCATCCTCAACCAAATGCAGAAAACGATAATACACGTTGTTCATCGCCATGATGGTCGCAGCACCGCGAGCGGCGTTGAGATGCGCATCATCTAATACCCCCACGCTCGCTTGCTCCATATGAGAGATCAACTCCTTGTTGCGCGTGCTATAGGCCGAAGCTAACGCCACCTCTGCGATTTGTGTTTGCGACAAGCCAGGAGCGCCCTCTTCCGAGAGAACCCCTTCGATGTTCAAACGCACATCTTTTGCGTAATCTTGAATACGGTCTTTTAAATTTTGTAAATTCATAATTCCACCTTTTCTAAGAAAACCATCACTGAAAAAGAGGTCCTTCGGGTTTTCCCCGCAGGACCACTCTCTTATTATAATTACGCTTGATAAGTTTAAACCTGAATCGTGTCTTGTCCCTTTTCCCAATTACATGGACACAACTCATCGGTTTGTAATCCGTCGAGAATACGTAGAACTTCTTTGGGATTTCGTCCCACACTCAAATCCGTAACGTAGACAAAACGAATAATCCCTTGGGGATCGACAATAAACGTCGCGCGCTGAGCGACACCTTCGGCTTCGTCAATAATTCCTAAGGAAGTTGAAAGTTCCCGTTTGATATCCGATAGCATCGGGAATGGCAGCTGGTTTAAATCTTTATGATTTTGTCTCCACGCCAAATGCACAAATTCCGAATCTGTGCTCGCGGTTAACACTTGCGCGTCGCGATCGTTAAATTGGCCATTTAAATCCGCAAAGCCTTTAATCTCTGTGGGGCAAACGAATGTAAAATCTTTCGGGTAAAAGAATAACACCAGCCATTTTCCTTTATAGGTGTCCTGATTAATGTCGACAAATGCTGTTTTGGCATCGTTGGAAACAACACCTTTTAATTGAAAGTTGGGTAATTTTTTTCCTACACTGAGCATAATCTTCCTCTCGTTGGGTGGGTTCACTGAGAACCCAGTTGCTTGTCTCTATTTACGGCCTTTCTAGGGAAAAAATCCAAGACTCTGTTTCGATGAGTTAATAGGAAAAAACTATCAAAAACTAACTTTTTGTGTTATTTCCATAGCATGCCTACGATCACTCAATTGCAATATATTGTGACTGTCGAGAAACTCAGACATTTTGGCAAAGCCGCTGAGGCCTGCCATGTTTCGCAGCCCAGCCTCAGCGCACAGATCCAAAAAGTGGAAGAAGAGATTGGTTTTCCGATTTTCGACCGCAATAAAAAACCTGTGGGAATCACGAGTCGCGGCATGAGTTTTATTGAGCAAGCCAAATCAGTTTTGCGCGAGCATATGAAACTTCTCGATATCTCAAAAAAGAGCCAAACCGAACTTATGGGACCTTTGAGTATCGGAATCATACCCACAGTGAGTCCCTATCTCACACCATTTTTTATTGGTGCTTTAGCCAAAGCCTATCCACGTGTGCAAGTTCAGCTTGAGGAACTCACCACAGAAAATATAGTACGCTCCCTTAAAAGCAATGAACTCGATGCGGGTATTTTAGCGACTCCGCTGAAAGAATCGGTCTTGGTGGAGAAAAATCTCTACTACGAAGATTTTTTAGTTTACGTTAACGAGGATCACCCTCTGGCCAAGAAAAAACACTTAAGCGAAAAAGATTTAGATGGCAGCGATCTGTGGCTTTTGGAAGATGGCCACTGTTTTCGCAATCAAATCGTCAAATTGTGCTCTCTGGGCAAAGAAGCAAAGGTTTTTAAAAATATTTCTTTTCAAAGTGGGAATCTGGAAACCCTTCGACGAATTGTCAAAAAGAATGGCGGCTACACCATTCTTCCCTCGACACTGGTGCAACATCTTTCTGCGGAAGAGCGACGCCGCTATGTGCGTCCTTTCACAAATCCAGTCCCCGTCCGCGAAATCAGTCTTGTTTATCACCATAACCAGTGGAAGCTCGACCTCCTGCAAGCTCTGCAAAAAACCATTTTGCAAAATCTTCCCGAAGGAGTTCACCTCAAAATCACCAAACAAAAAAATCATGTCATCGATATCGAGTAATTTTTCCTCGGGCAGCAATAGGCAGACCTAGACCTCAGGCCAAGACATGAAAACATTTTGGGTGCAATGCTTGGAGTACCGTCTCGGCATTGGCTATAATCACTCTATGGCTGCAGCAAATAAGTTGATCAAACTCCCCAAAGGCGAATATCTCTTCCGCGAAGGTGACACCAGCGAAAGCATGTACCTGATTAAAACAGGTCGTATCGCCATCACCAAAAAAACTCTCAACTCGGAAGATGAAATAGTTCTCGCCGAAAAAATCAACGGAGAGTTGATTGGCGAAATGGCTTTCTTCGACAGTAAACCTCGCTCTGCCGGAGCCCAAGCTCAAGGTAACTGCGAACTCATCGAGCTCCCCTTCGCTTCCTTACAGGAGCAATTCAACCTGTTCCCCATGTGGATCAAAGTTTTAATGAAAACCACCGTCGGACAGCTTCGTGATGCTAATACACGTATTAAAAATCTAGAAAACATCACTTCGGATTCCAAAGACAAAGTCGGCCCACATGTGCTTCTTCGTGTTTGCGCCATTGTGGATTTGATTCGCAACAAAGCCGAAGAAACCGATGATGGTTACCAATTTCCTTATAAAGAGCTGCATTTTTATTGCAATCAAGTTTTCCACCAAACCACACCTAAAATTGTTCGCTGCATGAAGGTGTTGCAAAAACTTGAAATCCTGACCATTGAAGACAACGAAGATGGCGGACAAATGGTCACCATTCTCGATGCGGACCTCTTGAATCGTTTTACAATGTGGTACAACACTTTTCTCTCCAGCGGGCAAAGCGAACAAGTTCATATTGACGAAAAAGAACTGGCACCTCTGCAAGTCCTCGCCCACTATGCGGACGAGTATCCACAAAAAGATGGAATGGTAACGATTCCGTTAAAAGAAGTGGCCGAAAACGCTTTTGACGACATCGATATTGAGTTTAAAACGGACGATGTCGACTCTCTGATGAAAAAGGGAGTCATTAAAGATAAAACCGTGGAAAATGACACACTCGTGGCCAAGTACAATGCGGCCGAAGTTACCAAACTCGCCGAGTTCTGGAAAATCATCCACACCTATTACAAACACAGCTCCCTCACCTAAAATGCAAATAGGTACGCCGATATTTTTTGCGACCAATCGCATAATTTAAAAATAAAAGAGGCGCTGAGGCACCTCTTCGTTACAGCTCATTTTGTATTATGCGATTGGTCGCAAAAAGTATCGGCGTACCTTTTTACGTTTTTACTGAACCATAGGTGTGGCGGTAGTGATTGGCGCTTCATCCACGGGAACTGTCGTTGTCGTCCCAGCAGCTGCTGTACCACTGCCACCATTGCTGTTTTCGCAAGTGCTCTTACCAATCGCGAATCCAAAAAGGCCAGTGAAGCCGGCCAAAATCCAAGGAATGGTTGCCATCGCTGCGTGAGCGCGTGGGATAAAAAGTTCATCCATCAGAGCTGTTTTCTTCTTGCTCGTCATATAAGCTCTCTTCATCTTGGTTTCCAACATCTCTAATGTGTCTGTATTGAGGTACTGGAAGTTTTGTCCGTTGATCTTGAACTCCCGTCCATTCACCTTTTCAATGACAACCTTCTCCCCTTTATAAGTCACGTTCATCTGTTTGGCTGAGACAGCATCAATCGTAAAATCTTTCAATTGAACGATCGGGGCCGAAAAGGCCACCGATTGCATGGAAAAGACGATCAGGATCAAAACTTTTTTTAACATGAGCGAACTCCTTTTTATCGATCAAAAAACTCGTACGTTTTATTGGCGATCAGCTCGTGAATTTGCCCATCAAATGGTGTTTGCACGGGAGTCGATACACCTGCATTGATTTTATAAAGATATCCGTCAAATGTTAAGCCCAGGATTGCAGTTCCAGACTTATAAACACGTTTATAGATCTGATCGTACTTCAGTGCGGAAGTCTTCATGTACGGCGTTTTGTTGTTATCACAACCAAACTCAACAATCTGTCCATTATCTAACTGTAAAAAGGCATTCAGGGCCAATTTATCATAACCATTTGGATAGATGATCGAAACCGGTGTTCCACCAGTAATCGATTGCTCGACTTTGGTGCCGGATCCGTAGGGATCACACACAAAACGCACTTTATCCAAAGACACGCGACCACTCCACATACCACCGTAGTGAATACCCACGAGTTTTGCTTTGTCAGCTGGACTCATGCCATTGTATTCAACGGCATCTGCACCCGCTGTTTGCTTCAATTCGCCCTCATCATTAATAAACACAAAACCTGCAGGTAATGTTTTATCGTCAGGGAAAAGAACGTAAAAATCTCGACGGATCATAATTTGTCCCAAGTGTGGAGCTGATCCTAAGGTCGCTATTTTCAGTGGCCCACTCGCATCGATTTTATGGAAAGCGAGATCATTGGTCATGGCCACGAAATCAGGAGTGAAGTTAATTTTCACAGGATACTCAAAGGCTTCAAAGGCATAAACCAAAGCCGATGCTTTTGAATAAGCTTTCATCGCTGGATGAACTGTCTCTGCATAACGTGCGATCTGCGCGTAAGTTTCCACCGTCACTGCATAAGAGCCACCATCGCTGATGCGTGTATCACACGCGCCCTGCAAACCTTTGCGTGGACCGTTCGTACATGTAGTGTGAGGAAAACCGTCGATGTGTCGAGCTTCGTGCATGTAAACACTGGCACTATCCAAAGCTGAGAAAGCATCCGAAAGCATCAGTGGGCAAACAAACATCGTTTTACCACCAAAAGTCGGCTGAACAAACGCGCCCGCACCTTTTGGACAATTCGACTGCACATTGAACTTGTTGATTCGACCAGTGAAGTACGTCCACCAGTTGGAAGCAAATTTTCCAGAGAACATTTCATCTTTGCTCACCGGCATCGATGCAGCAAATGTCGTCTGGCGCATAAACATAATGCCCGCAAGTAAACGTGATGTGCTGGAGTCGTCGTAACAGTATTCTTTCCCGGCAAGGTTCTGAAACTGTGTAAACTTCTGAGCAATCTCGCTCATATCTGCTTTTGATATACAATCAGCAGCGTAGACATTTTTTGTGATTAATAATTGAGCAACTAGAAATAGTCCGAGTAGGACCTTTTTTGAAAAATCCATTTATTCCCCCTCTTCTGTCCGTAGAAGATAGAATTAGGGTCACAGAAAAATGCTTTATCGACAAGCAGATAATTTTTTAGGCAATAAAAATATTCACTAATTTTTATGTTTAAATTGCGATGAATGAGTCTTGTTTTGTCTAGAAATTATCTTAGAGTTTTTTTAATTCTTCGATCTTACGCTGCGCGTAGTTTTTGACAGTAGGATCTTCTTTTTTCTGCATGATCTCTTGAAGAATTCGCAGACGTTCACTGACCGCCAGTGAACTTTCAGCAATGGAATCAATCATCATCTGATCTATGGCGCGCTCTCGGTTATTTTCAATCTCTTTAAGGCTATGAGGCTCTGCCGGATCCAAATGTAAGGGGCGCGAAGCTATATCGATCAATGCTTGCTGAGACATCTCCCCGCCACGAGTTAATAGGTAGGTGGATAAGATTCTCTCCACTTGCGGCGAAGACGTATTCAAGGTGGTCTTTTTAAGATAGCTCACCTCTTTTGGACTTAACTTTTTTGTTACGGTTTCCAACTCTTGCTCTTTGGCACGCAAATCCACCGAAGCCGAGTCAACAAGACGCGCTTCGGTCTGAAACCAACTTTTAAACGCGGGGTTGGGCTCTTGCTCTTCTTCCGAAGAAAGATCGCGTGCAGGAGATCCACCGCCCTCCATATCCGCCACTATATTGTCTTTCACTTTTTCAAAAAGAGGCCGCCCCTCTTCGATGGCCTGCTCGACGCTTTGCTTTTTATCCAAAACATAACGATTGATGGTGGTCGCCAAAACCACCAAGACAAAAACCACAGCAAAATAAAAGAATAAACGTTTTAACAAAAACTCACCTTAATCTTTCAACCAACCTGTGATGCCACCCTTAAAGTGTTTCACGTTGGTATAATTGGCTTTGCAAGCAGCAATGGCTGCTTTTTTCCAGGCCGTGCACATTACACCTCCACAATAAGCGACAACCAAAGCCCCTTTGTATTGAGGGAGCGCCTTAGTAAAATCCGCCTGAGAAGCGAAATGAACGGCATCCGCAATATGATTCTTATTGTAGGACTCTTGTGAGTTCACATCCACCAAAAAGACTTTTTTATCGGCGATCAACTGTTTCAGTTCGGATTTGGAAACCTCACTGTATGTGGCATCGGAATTACAATCTGCCGCAAATGTGAGGGGTGAAAAAATAAGTATATATGTAAGCAGCGCAAGAATTTTCATAGTTCCCCCTTTTGGACTATAGAAATTCTACCATCTTTTTTAAAAAGGGATCAAGGAAAAGAAGCCTTTTGTGCAATCGGATTATAACCGAACTCAAAACGAAAATCTGAGGAAGAGCTTTGTCGCTGCAACTGTAGGCTCCATTGAGACGAAATCAGTGAGTTTAAATTCACCAAGGTATCGAGTTGATAGATATTGTCTTTATGACCTTGCTCCCAATCTCTCACCATCGCCAGCGCCTTGGCCTTGGCCTCCTTTTCATCTTTCGCAGCAATCAGCACATTTTTGTGCAATTCCGTAAAGGTCTCGCGAGTGTAACCACCCAGGTTGACAAAAAAGAGGGAAACATCACTCTCTACAGCCTCGTGACGAGGGACAATATTGATTTGGTAGCCATCAGCAGCCTGAAGAATACCCCAACAATCCAAGTGCAAACTCTCTGGTGTACCCCACCAGTTTTTTCGTAAATCTTCATAAGTATCTTCAAGTTTGTAAGCAACCACAAACCGTATATCATGAAGCTCTATGAGGGACTTCCCCGTCTTTCCACCTATATAAATCATAAATAAATGCGGTCGTTCCATAGAATATTTATCTAAGACCCCCATTAACAAAGCCAGTTGATCTCCCTTAAACTCAGATAATTACAAAAAGTTCATAGAACTCTGCCAGTTATGTGGTGACCTCTTGAATGTTTTACTTTGATAAAAAAAGAAGACACGGGAATCTTAAATACAATGCTACTACTCACGCTCTCGTAAAGATCAAGGGGTTGGTCTTTACGGAGTCTGTGGCGTTCATAAGAGGGGTTCTTGATGCGCTTACTTTATTTTTTGGTCATTATTCTTATTGGCTTCACGTCTCTGCCGGTCTTCGCACTGGATTTATCCAGCTATCAGCTCACCGAACTGCAAAAAAATCTGCTACTGACATGGGAAAAGGAAAATCGTTTTGACGAAGCCAAACTGCTACATTTTGCCCAAGATTTTCATAACTACAATACGCGCCCGCAAGTTTACATTCCTCCACACACTAGCAAAGATCTCCAAGCCGTCACAGAATGGGCCGAAGGCCGAGCTTTTGCGTTTTTTGCTAGATACACACCTTATATTTTTAATGCTGAACAGTACGAGGACGACTGCCCGTACCTTTCCCTGTTTAATTTTGGTGTTGCTACAGAAAAAGCTTATCTTAATCGCGACGTCTTAGAAATTTCCCTCAGAACATTTGCGACCCTCTCCAATCTTCTTCATCAATCGCCAGAAAAATTTCCTGAAATTTACCTGAAAATGGTCAAAGCGAAAGGTTTTGGCTCTTACATCTTAGAAAACGTTGAAGTCAGCGACGCCAGTTTTTCTCAATAACAGGACCTTTGCTCAAAAATCTTGCTCCTGAGATCGCATCGTTTATCCTATTTTAATGAAATCAATGGGTCTTCTTCTGAGCAGTGGTGGCGCGCGTGGCAGTTATCAAGCGGGTGCTTTGCGAGCTCTCGGACATATTCTTAAAAAGAACAAGCTCGAAGGATCACGCAACCCGTTTAAAATTTGGTCAGGTGCCAGCGCCGGCGCAATCAATGCCGCCTTCTGCGCCGCCTCTCCCCAACAAAGTCTTTCACAAAGTACTGAAGAACTCGCGAAATTGTGGGCCGACATTCAACCCCAGCAAGTTTATCGCACCGATGTTTTAAGTTTGAGTCGCAACAGCGCAAAGTGGATTCGCGATTTAACTTTGGGATCTTTAGCACAAAAAAAATTGGCCCAATCTCTTCTCGATGCCTCTCCCCTTCGCCATCTGCTCAATAAAAATATTTCTTTTTCGCATCTGCAAAAAAATATTCAGTCACAGTTTATCACTTCTATTTCGTGCACCGCTTACTGCTTTGATTCCAGCAAAACCGTTTCTTTTGTGCAGGGCGACTCTCCCGATTGGCAACGTAGCAATCGCCATTCACTCAAACAAATCATATCGGCGGAACATATTCTGGCCTCCTGCTCTATTCCATTACTCTTCTCTCCCACCGTGCTGGACAATCAACACTACGGCGATGGTGGCTTTCGCAATATGGCACCCTCGGCACCCATCATTCATCAGGGAGCACAGAAAATTTTAATGATTGGCGTGCGCTATCAAAACCCAGGCACGCAAACAACCACACCCCAAAACAAACATCCTGGCGTAGCCAAAATCGCGGGATCTATGTTGAATGCCCTTTTTTTTGATACAATCGACCTCGATCTCGAACGCCTCAACTTGATCAACGAAATTATTCAAACTCTCAAAGGGCCGATCAAAACCCAGCGATCAGATTACTCCCCCATTGACTACAAACTGATCCGCCCGTCGCAAGATATTTCAAAAATGGCCGAGGCCTGCCCGAAAGATGGCTTCCCTAAAATGTTGCAGTTTTTGATTGATGGCCTCGGCACACGTCAAGACACTGCCGATCTCTCCAGTTATTTGATGTTTCACCCCTCTTTTACGCGCCCGCTGATTGAATTGGGATATAACGACACCATGGCTCAGCACGATGAAATCGAAGCGTGGATTTTAGCCGATTGAAACAGTGGCCTTTAATAAGGCCTTAGAACCAATACTTAGTGGCAAAATTGGCGGTGAACACATTAGGTTCACCGCTGCTACTCAACAAATAGCGAACATTAAAACCCATTGTCGCATAATCGCTTCGATTCGTGCGCAGAGGAATATCAAACCCAACGATGGGCATAGTTCCCAAGGTGAGCGCATCACTGCCATTCCGATTTTCAAGCATTGCTCCCATTCCTAGTCCTATATATGACTGAGACAGAACAGGGATATCACCTGAAAAATTATAGGTTGTAATGGCCATTAATTTTGTTCGGCGAAGTTTGCCATCATTATCACGGGAATCATTTTTGGCAGTAGATAATTCCGCATTGACGGCCCACGGAATATAAAACTGGTAGCCGACACTCAAACCGAGCTCGGCCCCAGAATCATAACTTCCCTCCGCATTGGCAAGACCTAGGTTTATGCCGATATGCGGTTTGTATTCAGATTTTTCAGCCACGGGACGGGCTTTTTGAACAAGCTTTTGGTTAACCTCGGGATCACCGGACTCCTTTGTCGCTGCACCAGCAGCGACATTCACAATCAGGGTGAGGGATAGTAAAAATGCGTTCTTCTTATACGACTTCATGTGCATCTCCTTAGCGTTGTTAACTTAAAAGCTTCCTACTCGTGGCTGGAAGAAGACGTCATCGGTCCTGAGGCTTGTGCTACAGTTACAATAATATCAACGCGGCGGTTTTGCGCGCGACCATTCTTATTCTTGTTCGATGCAAGAGGTTTCTCGTAGCCAAGCCCCACTGATTCGATATCAGCTCCCTCAGAACCATTGATTTTCAGATAATTCGCCACAGTTTCTGCGCGTTTTTCGGAAAGTTTTTGATTGTACTGAGCATTCCCAACACTGTCGGTATGACCCTCCACAACCACTTTGGTGGCATCTAATCCGGAGATGACACTGTTGGCTTTAGCAACCACGTTGATTGACGACTTGGAGAGGTTCGCACTTCCAGACGGAAAAGCGAGCGTTTTCAGTCGAATCACCAAATCGTTTCCTTGTTGGAAAACTTCCGCTTCGTTAGGCGTAAATTTGCCACGTGCTTCTTCGATAGCCTTTTGGATCTCCACCGTCGCGGCTTGATTTTCTAACTTCTCATCCAATGCACTGATGTCTTCCTGAGTCGCATCGAGATTGGCCTTTAAATCTGCAATGGTATCGTTTTTTTCTGCCAACTCAACTGCCACACCTTCTGAGATTCCTTTATTCTTTCTTGTTTGCTCCCAAACTCGAACCAAGAAAACACTGCTCGCTTTGGATTGATTCACTGCCGAGCGATATTGACTCTTGTCGTTCACATTTTTTTCAATGATGTTTTCCGCATTCGCTAAATCAACTTTGGCTTTTTGCATACTATTAGGAATCTTATCGTTGCCTCCAGCATCACCAACAGCTTTGATCTTCGCGCGCACGCCATTCAACTCTCCCGCAACCACAGCTGCCACTTGCACGCTCATATAGCCTTGTTGCAGGCGCGATTGATCATCGGCAGTAAGGTATTTTGTAAAATTACTTGAAGCCCGAGACATCTTGTCATCTAACTTTTCAATCTCTTTTTGCGTGGATTCGTAATTGAGGGCCCCCACTTGCAAAGCTTTAGTTCGTGCTTCTAAGATGCTCTTTACGCCCAGAGCGCGCTCCTGGCTTAAAGCTTGCGCTTTTTGCTGATAGGCCAAAGAGTAACGAAGATCATCGATAATCTCTTCCTGTTTTTGATTGTTACGCACATCATCTTTGGCTTCTTGCAACCATGATGCAGCTTTTTTAAATTCATCAGGTGCAAGAACGTTCACATGATTTTGTACATCCGCCTGCATTTGCTTTTCGATCTGAGAAATTTCATCAGTGGGGTTCGTTGTTATAGGCAACTCGGCCTTTTCTATCTTCGATGCGCAAGCGCAAAACGCGCTGGCAATCACAACCAGAGCTAATTTTTTAAAATAACTTTGTTTCATGTGAGGACTCCTTTTAGTTTCTGTTTCGCCGTCTTCGGGGCACAATTTTATTCTCTATTCCATTCTATAGAGCAAGCGACGGGCCAAACTCTATACTCAGATGAGAGTCTCTAGGTGAGCGAGCGAGGAAATTCTCCACGCAAAAGATATTGCGTGGAGAATTTGTGTACCCTCGCTAAACATGGATTTCCACACCGTCGTAGGAAACTCCATCGATATCGTAGTTTCCTGTTAAGTCCGTTTTTCTAGCGTAATCCAACTTCTTACGATCAAAAACAGATACAAAGGTACGACAGTATCCAACGCACTTAAACTTGTTGTGAATTCTGACCTTCATCAACATGCGTTCTAAATATAATATCATTTTTTGTAAAATGACTTCCCTGTTCATATGGTCCTCCTCTGTACCTATTGAGTTTTAGGTACAAAAAACATTTGATATAATAAAAGTAAAAGTACAGATCCTAAAACAGCTGCCAAAAAACCAGCCGGTTCGTTTTCTCTATAAACACCCATGCCACGTCCTAAGAAATGAGCCGCCATGGCTCCGGCAATTCCCAGCAAGGATGTGAGAATCCAGCTGCTAGACGCTCTTCCTGGAACAAGGGCTTTGGCCACGAAACCCACAATCAATCCAATCAGTAAGCTCCATAACATACTCAACTCCTTTCCTCTCACACCAGATCAGAAAATTTTCGATAGTTCTCTTCACTTTTTTCTTTTTTGTATTCTGCTAAGCTTATGGTTTGTTCTGGAGTTTTTTTATATTTTTCCTGAAATCCTCTACTAAAACTCGTCAAAACATCATCAAATAACGATATCAGAATATCACTACTCAAAGAAGACTCCGCTAGAGGAATTAAACGTTCCCCTCGCACAGCCACTACAATCTTATTCGCGGAAGTTTTTTTAAAAAGAAAATACAAACCCAAAAGCAACACTCCTGCCAAAAATAGATTTAAATAAAAGGAAGGTTTAAGTGTTACACTTGGATGATCCAGCAAATTCGCAATGTCTAAATATACAAAAGAAGTTAACACACCCAAGAAAATACAAAACGGAAAAGCAATAACTAGTTTTTTTGAAACAGCTCTCAATACGGTCAAAAATTCTTTAAAGAGTGTCATATAGGCGATGCTATTTAATGTGCCTGTAACTAATGGCTCTTTTTGCATCAATTTATTTTTCAGCACATTTGTTATCAATAATATAGCTAAACTTTTAACCATAAGTCACACTTCCTTTTTTTGTACTTTATTGAGGTTGTCAAAATGAACACCGATACTGAGAACGTCCTTCATTTTGTTAAAAAAAGAAAAGAGGAACAGCTGCTCCTCTCTCTCCGAATGACGTTTTTATTGACGTCGGCTTCTACTAAATACGGTTACGACCAAACCGCCAATCACAGCTCCGATTCCTACGGCCATAGCAATGCTTTTTTCCGGATGACTCTTTACATATTTCTGTCCAGTGCGTAAATACTCACGGCCGGTTTGTAGATAATCTTCTGACATAGCACGCACTTGGTCAGCCATTTCACCAACTTTTTTTCCTGCATCTTCACTGAGCTTGTCCAGCTGCGATGTATATTCTTTTGCTTGGCTCTCCGCACTTCTTTTAAATTCATTTGCTTTTGAAGATGCACCATTCAGCGTTTCATTATAACTTTTATCCATTTATTCCTCCTGTGTTGTTCATTTGTTGTTGTTCAGTAACCAGTTAATTTTTCAGAAAACATGTTATTTAAAAATGTGTTTAGCCCAGTTTTTTTATCGACGATCTGTTTAAGATCAAAATGGGCCAGATGGAAATTTTTTCCCAAATCAATGTTCGCTGCAGACATAAAAACAATAGGTATTTTTTTACCGAATCGACCCGAATCTATAATCACTGGATCTTTATCTGCGAATTTGTCCATCTCGGCGATAACATTGACACCTGTCATTCCGGGTAGCTTTTGATCAATCAAGATAAAATCATAAGTATGGTCACTGAGAAAATCGAGCGCCTCATAAGGGTCTTCGGCAATATCACAAACCGCTGTACCCAAAGATTCGATCTTATACTTTATAACGGCTGACATATCCTTATCGTCCTCGACAATCAGCACTCGCTTGAGTGGGTGTAACATCAACTGTTTGCCATAACTTGACCCTACATTGTTGTAATGCCCAGATATTAACTGACTTACCGCCTCCATAAACCCTCCTATGTATTGTATGTCGGTTCCTTTTTCGAACCACTTTGTATGGAGTAATCGCAACTAACATGCCAAATCTCAAAAGCAAAAAAAGAGACTTTAAAGCTTAAGTCGTTCAAAAAAGGGACCTTTTTTCATTTTTAGAAGTTCAAAATGTACTCTGAGTAAAAATATTTTAGAGAGAAAGTGTAGTAAAAATATTCTAGCAACTTAAATGCATTAGATGTAAAGTTCGCCTATGGATTTACCTAGAGAACTTATCGTGAATTACGTTGAACGACGAATCCTCGATGTAGAAACTTTGAAGACTTCTTTAGCGACTCATCAACTGAGCGAGTTTCGCAGAATTGGTCATCAGCTTGCTGGCAATGCTGCCAGTTACGGCTTTGATGATCTAGGTGTGATTGGTCGACAAATGGAACAACTCTCGGACACAGCTCTTGATACCGAAGGCCCGCAATTACTCCATCGTTTTGAAGACTGGCTCGAAAAAGCTAAAACCATGACGATTCTCTAAGGTCTTACAAAATACTAGCGCCTGTGGCTTTTAAAATTTCCAAAATCAGGTCATTCCAATCGATCGGCTTAGATACATATCCGTTTGCACCAATGGTCAGGACTTTGTCTTTTTCGCCACTCATGGCGTTGGCCGTAAGAAAAACAATGGGAATTGAATTGTTACTCTCGCGTATTTTTTCAGTGGCTTCGTAGCCATTCATCACTGGCATCTTAAAATCCATGAGAACAAGATCATATTTTTGTGAACTCACCAGCTCCACGGCTTCGGCGCCGTTTTCTGCCGCAAACACATGAGCTCCGTGCCGTGATAGCATGGCTTTGATGAGCACTTGGTTGTCGATCGAATCATCCGTTACAAGAATTTTTAACCCACTCAAAACATTTTCTGAATACGAAATTTGCCTAAACACTGGCAACTGGGGCAAGGTTGTATCGCCCATGGGAAGAGTTAGCGAGAAGATAGAACCTTTGCCTAACTCAGACTTTTCAAGAACAAGAGATCCATTCATTTTGGCGGCTAACTTTTGTGAGAGACAAAGCCCCAATCCCGTGCCCTTGGAGTCAAATTCGGCATTGTTTCCAGTTAACTGAATAAAGGGTTTAAAGAGATCCTCCTGCCGATCACTGGCAATACCAATCCCCTCGTCGATCACTCGACAACAAATATTGTTACCCTTTCGACTGATAGAAACAGTGATACTGCCTTTTTGTGAAAATTTAAGCGCGTTGCCAATTAGATTCAGCAAAATCTGCTTCACCCGAAGCGGATCACCATAGATGTTCGGAGACGAATTGTCTTCAATCACCAATTTGAGCTCGATTCCTTTTTTGAGTGCCGCTTCCTTAAAAGTAAGAAGCGCCAAATCAGTCGTTTTCGCGATATTTATAATTGCTGGATCAATTGTGAGCTGACCCGCCTCCACTTTGGAAAGATCGAGAATATCGTTGATCACTCCCAAAAGATGTCGACCATTTTTGGTAATGACTTCTACATATTCCAGCATTTCTATCGAGGACGGGTTGTCTTTTTTCATCAAATCCGTAAAACCCACAATCGCCGTCAGCGGCGTGCGGATTTCGTGACTCATATTAGCCAAAAATTCTGATTTGGCGCGATCTGCAGCTACCGCCGCTTGGCGAGCGTTATTGAGTTCTTTTGTGACTTCTTCAAGCTGATGTATTTTTTCCTTCAACTTCACTCGTTTGTCTTTCAATCTTTTAAAAACATTGATTTTTGATTTGAGAAGAGCCCCATTGAGAGGCTTAAATAAAACATCCAACGCACCGATGTCATATCCTTCAAATTCACTCTCTGCTGCGTAAAGGTCGGCTGTTAAAAGCATAATCGGAATGTGTTTGCTTTTTTCTGTGGTGCGCATGTGTCGAGCTAATTCAAACCCATTGATACCCGGAAGGTGCACATCAATCAGCGCCAATTCTATATCGTTCTCGAGCAAAAGAATTCTTAAAGCCTCTTCACCATTGGACGCTAACACATACACAACATCATCCTGAGGATAAAAGAGTGTTTTCAGTATTTGAATATTTTCTTCTTTATCATCGACAATAAGAATTTTAAAACTTGAAGTCTTTACTTCTCGCCGCAGACTTTGTGCCACATGAATTTCTTTTCCCAACATAACAAAACCCCCTTCTCGCATCACCCCTGCTTTTCAGCATGGTAACCGGTAATAATTACTAGCAAAAGGGCGGCCAATGCGATGGTTGGTGAATACCAATGTGTTTCATTACAGATGTGTAATGACCGTCCTACGTAACTTTATTCCTCACAAAAATTTATAATGTTCTTTTTATGTACCTACTGAAGGCTCTCCTCGCATATAGACCCTTTTGAAAAAGGCACAGCAATTGCGATGGAGTGTAACAGAAGACAATCATTTAACACTCGCCGCCGCAGAGTCGATCGACACTGCAGGATGAGTCAAAAAAACGTCGTCTCTTTTTTTGAGACTGATCCCCCTAATCCCATCAATCAAGAGGGGCTCCCCGGCCCCTCTTATCTTTTCTGATAAGTAGAAATGTTAAGAAGCCTTCTCTGAGGAGAATTTAAATTATAATACTCGCGGAGTTGTAAGGTGGTTACTGCGTAGCCGTAGATTGGTTACTGCGTAACGATCTCTATTTCCTCAGTCAGGCTGGATTCGACTTTATGTAATCTTTTATAGAGTGTTTTTCGATCAATACCAATTTCACGTGCTGTTTTGTCTTTGGCGCCCTCGTTATATTTCACGGCAAATTCAATATATTTATTCATCACTTCATCAAGCGACAGAAGAACTTCTGATTGCATAGGAACCACAAAACAGTCTTTGGCCAAAGGATATGGTCCTTCGGGCGTTTGTAAATCCATGGCCGTCATGGAGCCCAATGGCAAAAAATCTTCTTTGGTGATCTCAGAACTTGTTGAAAGAACGACCGCACGCTCCACAGCATTCTCCAATTCGCGCACGTTACCCTTCCAGTGATGGGTCAACATATACTCTTTGGCCGCGGCATTAAACCCGCGCACAGAAACTCCATTCTGCACAGCGAATTTTTTTAAGAAACTTTCCGCCAGAGGTAAAATGTCTTCTTTGCGATCGCGCAAGGTCGGCAAATGAATCGGTATAACATTCAGTCTAAAAAAAAGATCTTCACGAAATCGCTCAGCGCGAACCTCTTCGGCTAAATTTTTATGAGTTGCGGATATCAATCGACAATTGATGTCGCGGTATATGTTCTCTCCGACTCTTTTTATTTTTTTCTCTTGCAGGACACGCAGAAGTTTTGCCTGTAGAGGTAAACTCAAATCGCCGATTTCATCTAAAAATAATGTTCCATCTTGAGCTTCTTCAAAAAGCCCTAACTTTTTATCTTGTGCGCCGGTAAAAGCCCCTTTTGCATGTCCAAAAAGCTCTGACTCCAAAAGATTTTCAGGAATAGCCGAACAGTTGATAGCAACAAAGGGTCCCTTTTTTTGTTTCCCCTCGTTATGTATAAAACGAGCAAAGACCTCTTTTCCTGTTCCACTGTCGCCCGAAATAAATATACTCGCTAAACTTCCAGACACTCGTTTCGCAATATCTAAAGCTTCTAAAAAACGTGGACTTTTTCCGATGATCGTCCCATGAATGCTTTGTTTAGTTTTGATTTGTTCGCGAAGCTCAGTGATATCACCTTGTAACTCGCGATGTTTGAGAGCTCTTTGTACCGAAATAAATAATTGCGGAAAGTGAATGGGCTTTACAATAAAATCATACGCGCCTTTTTGAATGGCTTGTACGGCAGTGTCCGCAGAGCGCGTCGTTGTTATGAGAACAATTGGCAAGCTCGGTGCTAATTGTTTTGCCTCGGTAATGAGATCAATTCCCGTCATCTTTGGTAAATGCAAATCGACCAATGCCACATCCCAAACATTTTTATCTTTTCTTAAATCTGCGATGGCTGATTCTGCATCTTCATACTGTGTAATTAAAAAATCTTTTTGTCGGAAGAAAGCTTCCACAAGCTCGCGAATCTCTATGTCGTCATCGATAACGGCAATCTTCATTTTCACTGTGTAGCTCCTTAGTAGAGGGCCATCTTTAGCACTAGTTCAAATTATACACAAGGTAACGTTCCAATTTTCCCCATGTGTTTTGCCAAAGCCAATATAAAGCATATGGGACTTATGTCAACCTGGTACTGGACTTGCTTAATGAATCAGTGTCGCCTCGAAAGTGAGGTGGACGTTTGAGGAAACTTAATCAGGAGGTCTACGTGGTTAGAGCATCTATCGGATTTTTCGTGATAGCACTCGTCGCCTATTTTCTGGGAGCCAACGGTATCGGCGGCTTATCTATGGAGATTGGCAGAATGTTACTCGTGGTATTTTTAATTCTTGCAGCGATCAGTTTTGTTGGTTCGCTTTTGACTGGCAGAACACCAAGACAACTACCGTAAGTTTTGAAAGTATCGTTTATAAAAAGGAGTATCGATGAAGCACGTGGGAACCTTACTAGTAACAATGGCTTTTTTGAGCACAGTGCTTGCCGATCCAACAATCGGTGGCAAAGCAGAAAATGCCGCCAACAAAACAACAGATGCTGTTAAAAAAACAGTTCGAGATGCGCAAGATAAAGCGTGCGAAGTGGTCAATGGTAAAGTGGAGTGCGTTACCAAAAAAGCTAAACACTCTGTACAAAACGCCGCTGATAGTGCAGCCACTAAGGCTGATGAAATAAAAAATGAGGCTAAAGGTAAAGCCGAAGAAATAAAACAAGAAGTCCAAAAGAAATAGATCAACGTACCAAAAACCCCTAGGCGGGGCATCATTTACCCCATGGTGCTCCGCCACCCCTTATACCCAATCCGCTTATTTCCCAACCTAGCTAGATAAATACAGTATGCTGCATACAGCATGCGGTATTCAGAATTCTGTACAGTACTCAGAATGCCGTTCCGTATTCCGCGCTTTCATCAAAAAAAAGAGGAGCATTATTTTGCTCCTCTTTTTCAGCTTGAAATATTTCTTCGCAGCCTCTTAGCTGCGAAGTTTTTCCTTCGTGTCCTCTACAACCTGATCTTTCTTTTCCATAAACTTTGAGAATATGCCATTGAGTTGATCACGTTGGTCTTCTTTGAAACTTCCGTAGCGTTGCTGAATCAAACCTTCGAAGGATTTTACATCGCCTTTGGTTTTTTCAATCTCATCTCCCGTGAGATTTCCCCACGCTTTTTGAATTTCGCCTTTGATCTCAGTCCATTTACCTTTAACTATATCTGCATTAAGTTCCATTAGATCCTCCTTAAAATAACAAGTCTGCTTGGCCTATCCAAACATGTAATAAAAGAGCAACCCACGTGCCAAACCTTAGGTACGATCTATGCGGCCAATAGGAACGTTAAAAGAGTTCTCGGGGTATATTTTGAACCTTATGTCTTAGTGCGAGTAAAATTCCCCGCGCAAATCACAATCTCCAGCATCTGCAAACTGGCACACCACTTGCTCAGTTTAAAAGTCATAAGATGTCTTAACTTAACGAAGAAGGAAGTTCATGAGGATGCAAAAAAAGATCGCGGACTTAATTATAACAATGATTTTTTCCTCCAGCTCCGCTTTATTTATTTTTGTTTTTGTAGCATGCTCTTCACAATCGCAAAATACATCGTCCGAAACGCACGAACAACCACGCACCACTTACACAGAAGAAGCGGAAACGTCTTCCGTCACAGCTGCTGCGGCGCAGGTGATGAATGCTCGAGATTTTATTGAAATCAAATTTACACCAGGAAGCTCTCAGCTTTCTGAATTTCAAGAAGCCAGCGTTAAAAATATGATTGATCAGGACTTGGATGAAAAAACAAACCAACTCATAGTTTTATCATGGGCTGACCAAGAATATCCTTCGAAAAAAAAAGAACGGCTTTCTTTTAAAAATAGAAACTTAGCTGGTGCACGCAACGAATCAATTATGAAATATATCCGCGCACAGGGATCCAATGTCGTGATTGAAAATCACAACATGGCCGAACGGCCCAACACTTTAGCACAATGGTTCAACACCGATGACAATAAAATTAAATCTGCACTGAGTGCAGCGGGATTACCTACAACGGAAGACATGCTGCGCTTTCCAAGCAAAGCCTCGCATTCAGTTATTTTAATCATAAAGAAGTAAAAAGAAACGAAACGAAAGGAAATGTTATGACAAAATACCTACTACTCGCACTCGCGACTCTGGTCTCCAGCTCTTGGGCTATGGCCGATATGGATTTAGATAATGAATCCACCAAATCGGTTGGTTTTTTTGTGGAACCCATGGTCTCCTATGAGGTCGGTTCTTCAAAAGTAGATTATCCAGCTCCATTGAGCAGTTCCGACGGAGACGTCAACGGTTTTGGCCTCGGTGCACGTGTGGGAATGCACGTCAGTGAAATGGTCTTTTTAGGTTTGGATGGACGTTACGCAATGCCAAAATTTAAGGATAATGGCACCGGTTACAATGAGACAGCCAAATCTTATAACTGGGGACCTGTCGTGGGTGTGCAAATGCCAGATCTCGGTCTGCGTATTTGGGCGGCCTATGTTGTCGATAGCCAAATAGATCCAGATGCGAACAGCGTTATTGACGTGAAGTTTAATAAAGGCAAAGGCTACCGCATCGGTGCTGGTTTTCGATTATCTATGGTCAGTTTGAATCTTGAGTTTCAAGACCTCAAATATGACGATATGACACTACAAGGTGTCGGCCCCTTTGCTCCGAATACAGATTTCAGCAGTGTGAATCTTAAAAACCAAACGTGGATTGCCAGCGTGTCTTTCCCACTTGAATTGTAAAAGTTAAGTCTCTGGTTGAAGGGACTTCGCTTTGCTTAGGAAACCTGAAATTACTAGGTTTCCTGAGGTTGAAGCCCGAAGGACTTTGTTCTTTCGAGGGGCTTGCTCAAAAGCCCCTCGACTCGTTCTGTGAACTATGCTACCCCCTTTCCACATGAATCATCATCTCAACACATTGTTTGCCATCATTGGCTGCGCCTTAGGGTTTCTCGCTTTGGCTACGCTGATTGTTTATGGTATTTTGCTTCGCAAGCCCAACCACGCCACTTTCGGCAAAGTAAAAATCATTGTTCACAGTTGGTGGTGGATCATTGGTTTTATTCTCATCTGTCTTTCTTTTGCACCTCTTGGATTATTGGTGGGCTTCGGCGTGGTCGGCCTCCTTGGCGTGAGAGAGTATTTAAAATACAGTGTTCTTATTTCGCTCAAAAAATTTGTCTGGTTTGTGCAAATTCCCTTAATGGCCTTACAAATTTATTTTTTATACACGGCACGTTGGGATTTATTTTTTCTCACACCGCTCATGGCCACACTGATTATTTTTCCGGTTGTCACTATACAATCCGCCATGATCGTGCAGCTTCCTCTTATTTTTTCATCTTTTGTCGGCCTCACGCTGATGGTGCATTTTTTATTTTATGTTCCAGCCCTTTATATATTTATCAGTGCGAAAAAAAATATTGATACCGCCCTCATTTTTATTGCCGTGCTGTTAACGCTGACTTTTCTCAATGATGTTTTGCAGTTTATCTTTGGTAAAACTTTAGGAAAAAGTAAGCTTTTTCCCGATATCAGCCCCAATAAAACTCTCGAAGGCTTCATTGGAGGATTTTTAGGAACCAGCGTCCTGTCGTGGACTCTTTTGTGTATTTGCACGAGCATTCAGCCCCTCACTGCTTTTCTGGTCGGGAGCATGATTGCTCTTTTTGGCATGGCCGGGGACCTCACCTTTTCCGCCATCAAACGTTATTTCGGCACCAAAGACTTTAGCGCCGCTCTGCCGGGTCACGGCGGGATTCTGGACCGCTGTGACAGTTTGATCTTTACTGCACCCGCGACGTTTTTTCTCATTTACCTTATGGGAGGTCTTTAATGTCTTCACCGCAATCCTTCGCTATCCTCTGTAATATCTTTGCAGCTTTGCTCGGCGCTGGTGGACAGTGGGCTTATAAAAAAGGGGCTGCTCGCCTCACCGATACACCTCTGTATGCCAACTGGATGCTCCTTTTAGGCATTCTACTTTTTTGCGGCGTGATGGTGTTGTTTGTGATGGGTTACAAAAATGGTGGCCGCATTTCGGTGGTCTATCCTTTTTACGCCACCACTTTTGCATGGGGCGCCTTGATTGGTTTTGTTGTTGAGAAAGAGCCTTTTCAATGGTCGCTGATTGGTGGCACGCTTTTAGTTTTAGCAGGACTTATCGTGATTGCCAGCGGAGTGAATCAATCATGAACGGCGCCTCAGACAATTCAAACCGACGCGAAGTCGCCTCCCGCAATAAAAAAATATTTCATCGACTGGCAAGCCAACTCGTAAACCTGGGGCTTACACCCAACCAAGTTTCTGTCATGAGCAGCGTGTTTGCAGCACTCGGAGCATGGAGCCTGTGTCAACTTCCCTCTGCTGAGTCGTGGTATTTTTATCTTTGGAACATTCTTGCTCTTGTAGGAATTCAAATGCGCCTGGTGTGCAACCTCATCGATGGACTGATGGCCGTCGAAAGTGGACTTAAAACCCCGACGGGGGAAATTTTTAACGATTTCCCAGATCGTGTTTCTGACATTTTATTATTTCTTGCCGTTGGTTTTGCCGCACAATCTTCTCTCGGATTTTTCTTAGGATGGAGTGCTTGTCTTCTCGCCGTTCTCACCGCCTATGTGCGTGTGCTTGGAGCTTCTATGGGTGCAGGACATTTTTTTAGCGGCCCCATGGCCAAACAGCATCGTATGTTTACTCTGAACATTGCACTTATCGCTGCAGCTGTGGAATGGCATTTTTCAAATCGCGTGAATTATAGTTTTAATGTCGCTCTCGGATTAATTTGCGTAGGATCGTTGTTTACCATTTTCCGTCGATTGCAGAAGATTGGCCACAAACTCAATCACTAAGACGATTCACAGGTTTAAATTTAAACCAAATGGACTTTAAATTTAGAACCTTTGATCTTAGACGTGCGCAATTTTATGAGCGCCTTCTCGACCTGTGCTGACGCGATGGCGACATAGCTATAACGCTCATAAATTTCGATCTTACCGATATCTTTGGAAACCACTGAATCAGGCTCCGAGGTGAGCGCCCCTAAAATATCTCCAGGTCGCAACTTATGACTTTTACCGCCCGAAATCTGCAGTGTACGATTGATTGACGATTGCATCTCGGGAGCAAACCCCGCACTTCCTTTTTCTAGTGGCTGGCGAATCATACGGACCCCGGTGGTCACTTCAATTTCTGCAACGAGCGGAATTTCATACTCCGTCATAATCGAAATCGCCGTGCCTTTTCTTCCGGCCCGGCCTGTACGACCAATGCGGTGAATATAAATATCAGTACTCGACGGCATATCCATATTGATCACCAATTCCAACGTATCAATATCCAAACCCCGAGCGGCTACATCGGTAGCCACTAAAACTCGTAAACTTCCATTTCGAAACAGGGTGGTGACTTTGTCGCGATCCGGTTGTTCCAAATCTCCATGCAAAACGCCACAGCTCACTCTGTGCTGAGACAGACGTTGTCCTATTTGCGCTACTGTGGCTTTGGTTCGACAAAAAATGAGAGTGCACTGCGAAGGATGCTGCTTGAGAATTTTAAGCAGGGTCTCCTCTTTTTGTGGATTCTCACTATCATAAACGTACTGTTGGATGTGGAGAGAATTCTGCGAACTTTGCTCTATGGTGATTCGTTCTGCTTTTTTCTGATAACGTTGCGAAAGGCTCTCTACTCCTTCGGGGAACGTCGCCGAAAAGAAAATCGTTTGGCGGTTTTCGGGTAAATCATCAATGATGGCCGTGAGCTCGTCGGCGAATCCTTCTTCCAACATCCGGTCTGCTTCGTCCAAAACAAAAAATTTAAGTTTATCAAACTTGGCATTTTTCTCATTGAGATGCTCTAAAGTTCGTCCAGGAGTTCCGACAATCAACAGCACTCCCCTCTCGAGAGCCTGCAGCTGCTGCGGATAAGGTTGTCCACCGACAAGAGCCACCGTTTGTAGACCTGGAAATGCTTTGGAAAACTTGCGACACTCGCGCAATACCTGGTCACAAAGCTCCCGTGTGGGGCAAAGGATGAGTGCTTGAGCATATAATTCGTCCACTTTTATTTTTTCGAGGATAGGAATAATAAACGCTGCCGTTTTGCCGCTGCCTGTTTGCGATTGCCCGATGAGATCTTTTCCCGCAAGAAGCAAAGGCAAGCTCTGTGCCTGAATAGGGGTCATCTCGGAAAAGCCCATATCGTTGATCACTTTGAGGAGCGGTGGTGACAGCGGGAGGGAGTTAAACGTTTTGGGCGACAAGATCGGTCCTTCTGGCAACCATTATAAATTTAGGAGCACTTCTTTTGCACTCGACGGTAGTTGCCTTGCGAGCGTGCGTTGGATTCTTGCACAAAACGCAGCTGCCGCTCGACCATATACTCAAAGGTCGTCAAAAGTCGATCATGAACACGCTGAGAGACCGCAAAACCTTGCGTTTCACCCACCAGTTCGATGGTTTGATGAATGGCCTCAATGGTTGAGTAGCAGAGTGCATGGGGCTGTTTACGAACACGAAAGTTAGAAGGTTTCTCGGGCGTGAAACAAATGCGCGGAAGCTGGCGTAAGTTTTCACTTTGGCGCATCATTTTGCGAGCCGTGGCCCATGTGCCATCGACCACAAAGATTCGCAGTTTTTTATTGAGAGGGAAAAATTCTTTTTTCTCTTCTGCATTCAACTGCGATAAATTTTGCGAAGTGACTCCTGGATACAAAACGACGGAGTGATGATCCTTATCGTGAATCAGCTCATTCACTAAGGCCTCGTGGGTAAAATCTTGGCCTTTGATTAAATAAGAATTTTGCAGAGAAAGATGGGACATTCTCCCCGTGGCAATCCGCCGCTTGACTTCGATCGGATGGATCAACACCACAAAACTGATCTTAGGATCGAAGGGCGCAAGGTGGGCGCAGTAACAACCAAAATCCGGTTGGTCACACGTCTTACACATCACACGATAGCGAGGGGCCTGCAGCAGAAGCTCTGCACGTTTGGTTCTTCCCTATTGAAGGTGGGAGACGGAGCGTTAAATAGCAAGTGAGCACAGGCCTAAGACTCAGTTAAAGTGTTGTTACGACACAAACATTTTAACAGGAGATCTAACCTGAATCAGAATTTAGAAAATCTCTCCGACGCGGCGTAAGCCGCGCGGGTTCTATGTTCGCAAAGTAAAATAGATTTGATAATTTATCACCCAATGGGTGAACTGGAAAACTCTTCATTTACCCAAGTTTTACGAGG
>JBGSUL010000018.1:0-70846 GCA_041736155.1 Bdellovibrionales bacterium | reverse complement strand
GTGATAACTTATAAAATATTTGAAGCTTTATGCTGTCATCAAGAGATTTCAAAAAGTTCTCCACATTTTTAGTGAAAAAATTTACTTCCTCATCACTTTTACAGGATATGTCCATATTGGAGAGTTTAAAGCCTGCTCCCATGGACCCATCTGAAAAAATCATAAAGTTATCGTCAAAATGCCAATAGGGTAGTTTATCAGTCATTTTTAAAATCCTTTCTCTCCTGACAGGAGTAGTGACCTTCGGTTAGATAATATTGTGTAAAATGGACAAGAAACTTTTCTGGCTTATCGCGCTTTGCAAGTATCAATACAAATAAACAAGTAAACGGAACTCCTAAAGTTAGAGGAATTTCTAAAAACGTACCGCCAAAGAGAAGGCTCATTACAGCAAAGAGCATGAGGCAGATCAGAAGGTCTGGGGCTTCCATGCCCCAAAGCTTCATCTTAGCGTCCAAGTGTCGATGGATGGTGGATTCATCGCGCATGAGCTAAACCCCAACTGCTGACTGCATCCATCCGATAATGAGGGGCGCAATAAACCCAACAATACTTGCTATTACTACAAGCACCATTCTCTTTTTGGCATTCTCGTCACCTGTGGCAGCAAGGATTGCGGCATAGATGAGTCCGATAATGCTAATCGCTGGCAACAGGAACTTTAAAAGTTTATTGGTAAGGTTATTTACTTTCGACTCAAAGCCAGCGCCGCCGCCGAAACTTTGTGCAAAACTCATTTCTGGAGCAAAGTAGATCACGCCCACAACCAATGCCAATCCTAAAATTAAAAATAAATTTTTCTTCATAAATCATTCCTCCGTGTAAAGTACAAGGGTCTTATATTTTGACCCGTAGTTAATAAAAATATTCCCGTTTGTCTCATCGCTCGAATAGCCTTCGCCCACATGGCTTCTTTTTATAAAATAACCACGAGTGTTCTTTAGAACTCTCTCAACTCGATAGGTTGCTTTTGCACCATCAGAAGCTATTGGTTTCAAAAAATACTGACCGTGGTTATCCTCTTCAAAAATTTTTAAATAATATTCTCCGTACATTTGATTAAATACAGCGACCCCTGCCTCAAAGACTTGCCCCGTTCTTGGATCAAGCCAACCCATTTCAAACATCTTTTTTTGCTCATTCATATTTTCCGCCGTCATGCTGCCTCCTTGCTGCTTTTCGTGTGCACATGGACAAGATAGTCAGCACCTGAGTTATTCATTTTAAGGTGGATGAATGTTTCGCCATCATGTCTTAAGAAATGACCAGTGCCGACAATCTTATCTGACGCATCTGTGATGCTATAGTCACAGTTCTTAAAAGGATCACGCTCTGACTGAACATGCAGTGTCCTGACGCTTTCGTGAAACTTGAACTTATGCGACTGATCGTCATAATTAAGTTTCAACGTTCCGATCTCCTTCCCCATAGACCACTTATTGTTATTTTGTACGGCTTCATATATTTTTAATAAATTCATTTTACTTCCCCTTGTTTTAATTTTTTATCAAATAGTCCACTCAAAGATCCCCTTTTGAGAAGACTGACCCCTTCTTCAATTAATTTATTTGCTTCAGACCACTTGATGTTCATGTACTGAGAAATCGACTCAATCGTTTCGAGATGCCAAAATCTTAAAATAATGGCGAGCCTCATTTGATCCGGTAGCTTTCGCAGTTCTGATCTCAAATAATCTTCTTTAAACCCCTTAAGCACTTTCTTAGCCTCCTTTTTAGTTTTGAATACACTTCCCACTAATAGGAAAAGTGGACCGTGGTACACCTGTACCGGGGGTCTAAATATTGTGGACACTTTTCGTATGAGTAGGGACATGCTTTGAAATTTCATATCTCAATCGTTTGAGTGCCGAGTCTCTGTATCTGACAATGTTTGTTTTAGACATTTTGAGTTGCAGAGCAACTGCCCGAAGTGAAAGTCCCTGCCAAAACATCAGGTGGATGACTTGCTTTTGAATTGGATTCAGGGTGTTAAGGCATTCTTGAATATGTCCGCTAAGTGGATGAGACGTAATAAAGTCTTTCCAGACCTCGCTTATACCTTCTGTCTCGCAAAGTGAGTCAAAGTACCCAAGATTTAAAGGCAAATCTTCCTTCAGCGTTACGTCGAATTGTTTTAGGTAGTCGCTCCACTCAACATTTGTTTTAGGCATGTCGCCTTCATATTGAAATGCATCGTCTGAATGATTCTCAGCATATAGAGCACTACGTTGTTTAATTTGTATTACTGCTGTCATTTTTTCTCCCCCTTGGTGTCCATTACATAGACACGTTTGTAAATAATCCTTGTTTTCTATTAGTTGCCGGACAAATTGTCGAAATTATCCGGCTTTCCAATGAAAACTAGCGATAATCGCATTTTTATTCCTTTCTTTGTAAGTATTGGATATCCAATAGCTAAACAACGAGGCGAGCTTGTATGTGAGAAAAGAATACTTGGTCAAAACTATTTAGTTTCCAAAAGCTGCGAATATCGCTACAAAAATTACGGGGGAAATAATGCAAGATAAATTTCAAAAGAAATTAAAAGAGTTAAGGCGCATAAAAAATCTCACTCAGGGAGAGTTTGCGAAGATCGCAAATTATCCTGTGACAACGATTGCAAAAATGGAAATTGGGGTCCGTGAAATAAGTGCAACTGATCTTGCGAAGATCGCCAGAAAATTCGATTTTGGCATGTCCTGGTTCTACTCACCAAGTGATTTGGATGAGTTTTGTGTGAGTGAAGCGATGAGGTTAATCCCTTTTCGCAAATATAAAAGAGTCATAGAACTGTTAGAAGCTGAACTATTAATACAGATAAGAAAGGAGAGGAATGAACAAGCCAAAGCTAAATTGAATGATTTGATGCTCAATCTATCGAATTTAAAGGTCGAAGATATGCGTATCAGGGGAAAACTGTAACTAACGTACCAAGGGGAAAATATGGAACTGATAAATGGCAATGGGGAACCACCAAAGAAGCTAGATCCGAGGGATATACCTTCGATTCGATTTACAAAAGAACAAACAATGGAGATCATGACCGAGGACTACTCGCTCAAACTCTTTCATTTAACACGCATTAAGCCGCTCTCATTAAATGAGATCAAGCAGTACGCGCCTGAGCCAGAGGCCGGAAGAGCATCTGACATTATGGACAGATTCTGTGCTGTAGGTCTTATAGAAGTCACAAGCGATCATAAGTATTACTCAAAATATCCAAACAACTTTGCAAACTTCACCGAGCATCCATTAGATAAAGAAATAGAGGCTGACAAGGACTCTCTTGTTTTCGATCTTATGAAAGAAAAAGCCGGTGATGAGAAATTTTGGGCAAAGAACTCATTTTTCCAAGAAGATGGATTTTTTACCAATGAACAAACAAGCTTTATAAGGGAGGCTCTTTTGAGTCTAAAATTTTATGTCAAAAAATCTCTTCAAGAAAATAGAGAGCGTGGAATAATAGAAGGACTTATTTACCGGCGACATAAGTTTTATGATATTGGTCTGAGTCTGCTGTTTGCTTTCACATTTTTAATATCATCAAGTAGAGCTGGTGCAGGTAATGATCCAGGGTCCTCAATTTGGTTGGATGCGCAGACAAAGTTTAATATTGCGCCACTAACAGTTGAAGAACTGACAGAAAGTATGCAATGGTCTAAAGAGAATATGATGCAAGATTGGCTTAGTAACTTGGATGGTAATGATCCGGGAGTATTTCGTGCTGCACGATCTTGGGAAAGTATGAGCGATGCAGTCAGGGCTTTTCCAAGTGAGACAACCGCTATCCCAGATGTTACTTCGTTTTATGCTTGCCATAATGATGTGATGTCTAGTGAGGGATATTTGCCGAATCTACAATCTGGTTGCCTGAATATTGTAAGGAAGGCCACGGCAGATGTCTGCACTACTTTTGGAGACAAAAATTTCTGTGGAGTAGCTAATATGAGTGATCAGCTATTGATTTTAAATAGATTTAATAATAATTAAATTGTTAGCCAGATGAATCTTGGCAATCATCTGGCATTTTCCTTTTTAAAATTTTTTATAGGTATTTGCCAATAGTTGGTAACCTGCTCTGGCGTTCCCATTGGCTTAAACACTTCACAGTCAACCACTTTTATCGTATGGCTTTTGAGCAAGCTTTTGTAAGTCGGTGCAATAAAAAACTCATTATTCTTAGAAATACTATTCTTTAATTTGTCTTGAACTATGTCAAAATACTCACTGCAGTCTTTAAAATAATAAAAGCCAGCGGAGCACCAATCTGAAATACGTTTTTTTTCAGCAACATCAATGGCGGAGTAAAAAGGCCCATTGGCGATGGTTTTAAAAAATGACCATGAGTTGCCTATGGTTTTGAAGCAAGGGACCAGGCCATCATAATCAGATTGGTGTATTCCCCAATCAAGTATTTTACATTGAAAATAAGTATCGCTATTAAAAATTGCGATACGACGATGTTTTACAAGAGGTTTTGCTAAAAGAGCAGTTTCTGCCTGCCCAGAGGTGGATTGCGGAATATAAAGTGATTTGAAATGAACACTCTTCTTTTGTGAAAATTGTTTTAAAAAATTGTCTGTAAATGTATTGTGCTCATTTGATATCCGCGATACAAAAATCAGTTGATCACCCTCTTTAAATGGTAAAGAGAGGAGTGACCACTCCAAAAGTGTTTTCTGTTCAATGCGTAGTAAGTATTTTGGGGTTTTAGAGGAAATGGGTTGCATGCGAAGGCCATCGCCTGCGGAACAGATAATAAATGTAACGGAATTCAAAGTGCACTCCGGAATGCCTTAATTGAAGAAGTCATCATTTTAATATGAACTTCTGGTCGATCAAGATGTAGGGGCAGCATGCTTAAGAATAGGCTGCTCTCTACTAGGCGTATCCAGTGAAGATCAATTTTTTTTGAATGCACCCATTTATTAAAAAGAAGACGTTGCTTTGTAAAGGGAATTTCTTTACTTGCAAGAATTCCATCATAATTTCCATGAATACATTGACTCAATTTTGCCAGATCGTAAGAAATTGGCATAAAAAGTTCGTTTTTGGAAGATCCACCTCGAGGGTCAACAAATTTAATTTTTTTATCTAAAATAAATATGTTTGAGAAGCAGAGGTCTCCATGAGTTATATGTAGTAAATAATCACTTTGCTTCTGTATTGAAAATATTAATTCTTCTTCCAGAGTTTTTTTAAACTTGTTGAGTATGATTCTTTCGTTATCAAAAAAATACTTCTCAAGACTTTTATAAGCAGTGCTTTTTTGGTAAAGTATCCATCGAGTATTCATTTTTTTAACTATAAGGTGGTATGTAATTTTTCTCCATTGCTTCGGATCTACTTTTTTCTGAGGAGATTCTTTCCAATACTGGTCAATTTTTTTAAAGAGTAATTCAAGAGTAATCTTTGTAAGTTTACCTTTTTTGTAGAGTATTGACAGGTCATGAGTTGGTATAAGTTCCATCTCATAGGAAATGAGGCGGGCTGTCTTTTTATGATTGAGCAATTTTGGAAAATATTTTTCTTGCTCTTTTGGTATGTGTCTATAAAAAAACAACTCTTTTACACCTTTTTTTAAGTCAAAGATTGTTTTTTTGACTGTCTTATCAAGAAACTCAATTCTGTTAAAAGAACGTTCTTTACTACGGTAGTTATTAATATGAGTGATAAAACGTTTATGGTTCAAGAACTTTACACAAAAAATGATTTGTGCCCAGGCTAGAAATTAGAATTTTTGGAGAGACCTTTGAATCTAAAATATTTGTTAAAAGGTAATGAGGAAAATTTTTGGAGTAAATTTGGCTAATTTTGAGAGACTGCTCTGCTGGTATAAACTGCAATTTTCTATTTAGCGATAGTAACATATAGCCATTATAATAATCGGAGGCCACCTGCTCAGAATCTGTGTCAGTCAATTTTTGTGTGACCTCTTTAAAGAATAAGCCCATCATGATTAATGCAAATTCTCTGATTCGAGGTGAAGGGTCCGAAGTACTTAGTTTTTCCAAAATATTTTTAATTCCTTGTTTATCAAAAGAATCACCATTTAAATGATGTGTAAAGGCATTGAGAATTATTGACCATTTATCGCTTTGCTTATTGAGACATTCTATCGACTCTTTTAGTTCATTGGTTTGTCGAAGGAGAGCACATTTTGAAAACAAAGTGTCAGTGTCATTTTCTGTTAGCTTAGAGTTTTTACTAATAATATTTTTTGCGAGGTTATAAAATCCAAAATCCACCGAAAGGCGAAAGGATCGTTTAATTAAAGCATTGTCAGGAAATGGAAAAGATAGAATTTTTGCAAAAATTGCTTGTTGTTGAAGAATGTATTCTAGGTGGACGGGTTCAAAAATTTCTAACAGAGCAGTTTGATAAATAAGTTGGCAAGTTGCGCCGCCAGAGCAATTGAGCAAAATAGGAAGTCCATCTAGGCAATATTTTAAATTGATTTTGCAATAGGAAATTAAACTTTTTATCGTTAATTCTTTGAATGAATATTCGTTAGACGAATGAATAATTGAATTTAGAAATCCAAACTTCTGAGAAGGACTTTCTGGAAGCTCTAGGTAAAAGAAGACATTTTTTTGCGTTGTAAGTCGATTTTTGATCTGCGCATCTGTTTTAATGCGTTTTTTAATTATCATTAACTGCTGGGTCTGACTTTTAAGAAGTATTTTCTCAAAAAAAATATCCTGTGCGAAGGATGTAGCATGATTTAGTAAAAAGGTAAGAAGGAAAAGAAATTTCATTTTACTGAATTATATTTTTTATAAAGTAGAACGTCAATCTATTGATAAGTTTAAGCCGAAGTTTTTGCTGTAAACAGCGGAAGGATAAGATTTCTTTGTTTGTGGAATTTAAAGCGAAAGGAATAGGTATCAAAAAAGTAGTGTGAATACACCAAGGTGTCGAATAAAATCTTAAATGGCAAATATTTGAAGCCAAGATGGACAAAGACAGTATAGCTGGTTGCAAGAGCCAGAGATCCCGACATAAATACAATTTCTTTTATGGAAAAAGTATCTTGAGTTGTTTGGAACAAATAAATGATAAGAATTAAGTATTCGACTCCGTGAATTGCGCCCTGTAAATAGCCAGCAATTTGAGTAGGAATAAGCCAAACTCCAAAACGTATACAAAAGAGCGCGCCTAGTAAATTTTTGGAGAGAAGAGCGAAGAGAAAAACTGCTAGACCTGCCAAAAGATACGATTCTGAGAGAGAAAAATGGACCAGATCGTTATGGCAAAAAATAATTAAAGGTAAAAAAGTATAAAGTAAAAATTTAGCTTTATTCCTTTGGCTTTTTTTACAAAAACAGAGAAGAAACAAACCAAAACTTTGTAAGAATGCGTGAAGAATAGCCACGACACCAATCACGACCTCATTAGTATCTGCAAACATTAAAATTATAACAAGTGTAATGATAAATAGACCGACAATCCAAAGATGAAAATCTTTGTACAGATCTCGAAATTGTTGGACCCTTGTGTAAAGAAAAAAAGAAAAAATCACATGAATGGCATTCAAGAAAACTAAATTTGTCAGAGCTGAAAATACAGTCAAAGTGGTTTTTTCAAAGATAATATTTCTTAAATAGAAGAAGTCGACAACGGAGATGATTAAAACTGGAATGCTTATGTATGCCAGCTTGTGTTCTAAAGTTATCTTCATAGCTTATGCTATTGGTGTACCGTTAAAACGGTCAACCAAAAACTTTCCAAAATTAACACTCGGTTTTTCTATAATATTATAAAATAGAGTGGAAAATGGCCAAGTTATTAAAAGAGTAATAATTGCTAAAAAGAGATGGGTAAAAAAAGTAGATCCTAAAAATTCCGAACCTGCCCATTTAGCTAGCCAGACAAAAATTATTTGTAAAATAATAAAATGACAAAGATAAAAACTATATGAGATTTTTCCAATTTGTAATAAATAAGGATTCCTTAGGATGTAGTTGCATCGATGTGTAGATTGACTAACCACCCAAAGAATAAGAATAGTTGAGCCAAAAGATTCACAGATTATACGAAAAAACAAAGTTGAATCTTCAGATGAAAATATTTGTGACGAAAAAAGAGGACCTAGCATCAACATGCCGAGTGCTAAGTAAAGTATTTTCGTCGTGATCCAATGGGGACTATTGTTTTTTTTAAAATAATGGTAGGCCATTGCTCCCAACCAAAAACAAAACAAGTAACGTAACCACAGTACAGGAAAAAAAACAAAGCTCATACTTAATAAAATAGCTGACATTATAAACTGTAAACTAAGAGTTATCCTGCGAATTACAAAAACATAAAGAAAAAATAATAGGAGAGAGTCCACTAATTCAACACGCAGGGTCCAATACGCAGGGCTGAGCGTATCATTGAGCGTTATAGCAGTTTGCTGGACATCGTGCCAGCTTGGCTGAATGAGGCGTAACCATTCAGCGCCATAATTTTTGTAAAGACTAAAACTTGAGTGCATCAAAATAATTCCAGAAATAAGTGCTACAAAACTTGCAGCTGGGACAATTTTAAAAAAACGAGATATAGTGTAGTTGCAAAGTATTTTTAATGGAGATTGGTTTTTTTGTTCGATTCTTCTGGAGAGAGTGCTTGATAATACGAAGCCGCTCAAAATAAAGAAGAAGACCACGGCATTGTGTCCATTGAATGGAACAAAAAGTACAAGATCAAAAAGATGGAAAGCTTCGGAAAAAGAAGTAGGAAGAAGTGCATTCCAGCGATAAGGTTTTAAAGGAGTGACACAGCCAAAAGCGTGAGCCCATACAACCGATAAAGCGGCAAGTCCTCGCAGTGATTGCAATTCACTGTAAAAGGGTTTTAGCGTCGGATCAATGTAAATTTGTTCTTTAATCCTCATTGGTTATTTTTAAATCTGGCCAAACGAAAACCGACACCATCGCTACCGCCATCAGGTTTATCATATCCTCGATTAGCTGCTCTTTGCCGTGTTTTATCACCGGGCCAACTTCCTCCTCGTCCCACACGAAGCTGTCCAGTCTTTGCCCCCATAGGATCTATTTGTGAGTTTTCTGAATAGGGTTCATATCGATCATAGACCCATTCCCAAACATTTCCATGCATATCATAAACTCCCCAAGAGTTGGCTGATCGACTAGCAACTGGGCAAGTTTGATTAGGTGAAGTTTCAGCATAACAAGCGATAGTGTTCAGCGTTGTAGGATCATCCCCGGTCGCGTAAGTAGTTTGTGTGCCGGATCGAGCAGAGTATTCCCATTCCGCCTCAGAGGGTAGTCGATATGTGTAAACATCTTTTTGACGTTTATTATATTCAATAAGAAACTCTTCAATATCTAGCCAGGATACTCTCTCAACCGGAAGATCTGCGCATAGAGGTATTCCATACCAATCTAGGAAAGTATTTGGACAGTCTTGTTCTTCTTTAAAGTATGATGGATTAAAGCCCATGATCATAACCCACTCAAGCTGGGATATCTCTGTTGCGCTTATTTCAAAAGGTTTAGTTAATTTTACTTGATGTAAAGTTTCATCTGGATCGCGATGAGCTTCGGTCGAATGACTTCCCATTTTAAACAGTCCAGGTTGAATAGGAATGTACGCTGCGCTAACGACATTGGTTTGTAAAAAGCTGCGAAGAACGTTCAGTTCGATAGGAGACTGAGTTGTTACCATCCGAAAGGTGCCGTTAGGCCATCGCTGAATTTCCGCTTCGATCCATTTTTCAACGATACGATTGAGCTCCTGAATGATCTCAGTAAATTTTTGTTTTTGCGAAACTTTCAGGTGGAGAGAATTTAAATGAGAATTAAGCTGATTGAGCCATTCAGAATGTGACGTATTAAGGAGAGGGCTATCAAAAAAATCCTGAAGTTGTTTTATTTTATTTTCGGCGTCATTGATTTGGCGTTTTCCATCGTTAATTGTTGTTTTTTGCTTAATACTTCCGCGATCACTTTTGTCTTCTTGAACACTTTTATCAAAGTGCTCGATTCGAAAAGCAATTTTGAGACGACGACTGTAGTCGTGCAGAGAAAGCGTGACGGTTTCTTCAGAGCAGCTTTTATTATTTTTAATCAAAACGGCGTTGGTGCATTTTTGTATAAGAAGTATTTTTTTATTTTTTAGAATTTTTATAAAAGAAAGATCGTCTTGCAAAAAGCGCTCAGAAGGTAAAGATTTTGTCTGCTGGCCACGATTGGAGAAATCGATGGAGTGCATTTTGTTTTCAAATTGTGTTATAATTTTTAGGCTTTTTTGTTCTTTTTGGTTTTCAAGAGAGGTACATGAGATTGCACCAATGTTGATCATGAAAAACATAAAAAATAAAATTTTCATTCTGGTAAGCCTATTATAAATATTATTTTTCAACGGTATGCTCGATCACGTAATTTACTGTTTGAGAGTTTAGTTCAACATTTAAAATTAATAGCATGGCATTAGACTGAAAGCTGACTACGGAATGAATAAGTCGAGTGTCTAAGAAATATAATGAATTGGTAGAAAAGTGTGCGTTTGTGCCATCTATGTTTAGATGTAGAGAAGATGAAGAACAATTAAAAAAAGCTAAAAGTCTAAAGGTAAGATCATCCTGTTTATAGTTATCTCTGTGGGGAGGGAAAATCCCTGCTTCGTCTAAGCGCAAGAGGTGGCTGCGGCCCAGGTGTTTTTGGAGCTCCGAGAGTTGCGATGAAATAGATTGAAAATGATTCCAATAAGGTGTCGGAGTTTGAAAAGATCGTTCATTGAAGTTTGTATTATGTGTTCTATTCCATTCAAGAATTGAATTTAAATCAATTTCTCCATCAGTTTTTCCATCTAGAGAAATGAGACTGAGACCATAACGATGTGACCATGGTTTACTCTTATTGTACTTAATCCACTTGAGCTTTTCATCGTTAATTTCATTTCTAAACTGGTTGTCATCAAAAGTTGTAGTTAACCTATAGAATTTACCTAGAGAGGAAATGCGATTATAGTAGTATTCTCTTTGAAGAAGTTCGTCTTGTTTAAAGATATCGTTTTTTAAAAACTTATTGAGCATGCATCCTTACTTTTGAAAGCTAGGCTCATCATAACATCTCGTTGGGATGTGTCATTTTCTTTCTATAAAACAGAAGTTGTTTTAATGCGTTGTCTTACTTAAAAAGCATACCCGTGTTTTCTAGCTGAAAAAAATGATTGGCAAGGGGTCCCAGCGTTTCGATGAATTCACCGTCATAGTGGTAAGGGTACACATACGGTGTGAATTTAAAATCGCTCATGCCAGTGAAATATATACCATTAAAGTCAATAATCCCCATGGGGTAGGTGTAGACAGCGTATCCTTCCGTAAGAGCACCAAGAATCGTCTCTTTGACGCAAACTCCGCCGTTAGCCCCAACAATAATTAAATCGGAAATATCCCAATCATGGAGTTTTGAGAGAATAAGAGTCTTAGAAATATTGTCGTCCTCAAACAGGCCGTCTTTATTTTTTTCTACAATCATCCATTTCGTGTAGGACCCTATAGCTTGTATTAAGGCCTCTAGTGTTGGGCCATAATTTTGATATTCAATGACAAAAATGGGCAGTTGCTTTTGTTTGGCACTATTAATAAGATCTATTTGATGCTGCAATGCGCTTTCTAGGTAATTTTGATTGTTCTGTGATGCGGGTGCATTCCTAGCGAAATAAGTCTGCATATCTATGAGGATAAGCGCCTTTTGCCCAGCCCAGGAGTTATGGGAGCAAAGGCATAAAGCCAGTATAGCCAGTATAGTCAGATAAAATGCTGTTTTCATGACACTCCTTGCTGCAAAGTTTGCCTAAAATATTAGCAATTACTGTGCCATCAATACGCTTAATTTACAGCAGTAAAAAGATCAACTACATTGCTCAAGAAATGTTCGAGATCCAAAAACTTAATTGCGGTTATTTTTACAAGCCAGTCATATTGAATGGTCTCGAAGATTTTGATGTGAGCTTTATCGACCATCTTAATAGAATTGCTTCGGGGGGTGATAGTTTAAAAAAAAATTACAACCTAAAAGCCATTCGTCGCATGTTGGAATACGGATATGTTTATAATGCCGTTGATTCAGATCTGGTTATGATGGTTGGGATTCAAGATTTCCACGGGGGATGTTTCCGGGCCGGGAGCAGAACCTATGTGCACCCTTCTTATCGAAGAATGTTATTTTCAAGTCCCGATGGATTAGAGGTCACTTCGATGCAGATTTTAAACCATGTTAAAAAAGCAAACTTTCTGTTTGAGTCTAGATTTGCTGAAAACACAGGTACATTGCGCTGGTTGATGAGAAATCCTCTTTTTGCGGAATGGCAAATTTATCCACAAAAAATTCAGTTAGCCTATAGAGACAATTGGCAATGGATTATGTATAAACTTATAAAGGGTGAATTAGGGGAACATATTGAAAATATCACTTACAGGTCTGATTCGATATAAATACCAAATGATCGCGGGCATTGGGCACGCCTCTCTGTTGGTTCAAGCACAACTTTGGGGGCTTAGTTGGTTAGTTTGGGTGATTTTTTTTGGTATTTTAATACATAATTTTGCTCACAGTTTTTATATTCATAGGGTCCGGTGTCATAAACATTTTGATGTTTATAAAATTGTAGATGTTTTCGGGTTGTTTTCGTTTTCGTTGCTCAATCTGGGGAGCCCCCCCGTGTACATAGCCGTGCACCGTCAGCATCATATGTATAGTGGAACTGCTAAAGATCCGCACAACCCATATCATTGTGGTTTTATTAATGCCATATTCAGTTTGTGGGGGCCGGAGTTTATGCCAAATCGGCAAGAACTAAGAATTCAACTCAAATCTCCTCTTAATTCCCTTTTTCACAAATATCACCTAGAGATTGCATTTTTTGGAGCTCTATTTTTACCTTTTTTGACGGTATTTGGATTTTGGCTGAGTAAAATCCCTGTCATCGTGGTTCATACAAAATGTTTAGGTGCTGGAAAAAATAAAAATGAGGATACGTCTAGAAACATTTGGTGGTTGAAACCTCTTGCGTGGGGAGAAGAACTCCATAGTAATCATCATATGTATCCTCAAAGAGCTAATCACAATCTTAATAAGACATGGAAAGAATTTGATCTTATTTATTACTTTGGGAAATGCTTTGCTAAAAATATTGAAGCTGAGTGAATTTGATATTTTCGATTTTTTATTTATAGGCGCTGTAGTGCCTGGCGAAGCCTTCGAGCAAAAAAAAACACTACGAAAAAACACATCGGCACTTCTTTTTTTTTTGAAGAATTGGGTGGATCAATTTACACAAAAAAATCCGTGTTGGTCTTTAAAGTTGAGTGGAGGATTGGATTCTCGTCTTGTTGCATATCTTCTCAGAGAGTGCGGGCATCACAAAATGCAAATCCATACTTACTACAACCCTGAAATTGGCGTGGAATTGGATGCAGATGTGTACTGCTCTCGACAGGCCATAAGATCTTTAAACGTAGATGCCCATCATTTTTTAAGGCCTGGTTTTCCTAATGAGTACTTAAAGCCGTTCGATTCAACCCCAGAAATAACCGCTATTTTCGCAACGGAATTGTTAGGAGGGCAAATGTTTCGCAATCTTCCAATTCAAGGGTGGGTTCAAACGAAGGGAATAGATAACGTTATGCGACTGATTCCAGATGACTATGTTGAAAGATTTAGGAACATTTACTTCAATCATATAGAGCCACTTCAACTGAACTTCTTTTTAAAAACGTTCACACATTCCCCCTTGAGTCAAATTTACGAAAGCTCTGCTTCAGCTTCGTGGAGTCATCCCAAAAATTTATTTAAAGAATTTCATTCTCCCTTTTCTAGTGCAGATTTTGTTGATGAGTTGTCGACCTACAACTCAGAGGATGTAGTCGATTACAAACTATATGATCATATGATTTATGATTTTAAAGAAGAACTACTAGCAGCACCTCTCGTGAGTGATTATTGTCAGTATTTTTCAGCGCAACATCCCCCTAAGCATTTGTTAAATAGCAAGGGGGCTGTTAAATATCCAAGGAATGTTACTTCTCAATCAGATTATTCCCCAAAATTGAAAGAATTCGTGCAAAAATATAATCTTGATCTGAGTGAAGATTTTATTCGTTTGGGTCTGCGAAGATTGTCGCATTATACCTGATGTGTAAATCGAAGTTATAGGATTAATTTTTCTCTTGTATTTAGAGTTCTGGTGATAAGTTGATCAGTCTCTAGATTAAGATAGTTGCGACTCACATATTGCCCAAAATACTCATCAGTGTATCCAAGATCTAGCATCGATTTGTCGATGACCGTTAGTTTTGTCATTTCGTGGCACCATTGATCTAAAGCAGATCGGTCAGAGAAGAAGAATATAGATGTACAAGATAGTCCATCGAAAGAAAAACGGTTGTCTAAAATTTTCTTTGAACTTTTAAATGCAGAGTATATTTTTTGAAAATCCTCTTCTTTAAAATAGGAAGATTTTCTAGATTCAAAAGTTTCTTTAGAGAGCTTTTCACTTGTATTAAATTTAGTTACAAAAAAAGCAGCAAAAACAGAATGCTTGTCGTCTGTGGCTTTTAGATTTAGATTTTTTGGATAAAAAGAACCGATGAACCCTAACAGAATGTTCTTATTAAAAACTCTTCGTGATAGCATATATTCTCAGTATGATATATTGGGTAAAAGAGTTCAATCTTTGATTTTTTACTTACATTGAATAGACTCGTTATGAGGCATTTATGAGGATTGCATTTTGTATTTCGGGGCAACCGAGGTTCTATAAAGAAGGTTTTCTTCGCCTAAAAAAGCTTATTTCAGAAATTCGTGCCGAAGGCATTACAGTCGATCTGTTTCTTCATTGCTGGGCATGGGCCGACTTTGTCGAAAAGGGTAAGACAACATCCTTTAGTCCAGAGATGCTCCAAAAAGAGCTCATCAGTTTATATGAGCCCCTATCAATGCATGTTGATAGGGGTCCTTTGGACGATTTTTTAATGGCTCGAGGGCAGGAGGTTTCTGCCTCTCTCTGCAATAATTTAGCTATTGAGTACGAAAAAATGCAGGGATTTAAGTACGACTATAAAGTAAAGACGAGATACGATTATATTCCTGGTTTTGAGGGAAAACAGTTTGTCGAATCTCTCTTCGAGCCGAAATCGCAACCGGTTCTGAAAATTTACATCTATCGTATGTGGGTCGAGGGCTATGGAGCCGATGTTCCTCCACAGGTGGTTATCGACGATTTTTTCTTTTATGCAAAATCAGAGGCCATGGATGAGATTATGAATCTCGACCGGATTAAAGAACTCCATGAACGTTTAAGGAAAAAAAATGGATATGATTTTTATGCTAATGTTTTTTATCCACTTTTGATGATGGAAACTAAATCGATAAAAAAAGGCTGGTATGAGCACTATCTAAAAAAAGAACACTTCGGATATAGAATTTACCCGCATCCGTTTTTACATGGGTGGGTTATTAGGCCCAATATGTTGCATTTGGATTTTAGTCAAAAACTGAACGAGAGCGAATTGAGAATGCTTTATGAAGATTTTTTTTATATGCGACATGAGTATTCTGAGGAAAACAGAAGGAGATACTGGGAAAACTACACAATGCTATTTAAGGCCTTAAAAAATAAATTTATAAAATAGTGTCTGTTTACATTATGGGCATGAACTTACGGGCCAAAACTTATTTTTTCCAAAGTTGATTGTTAAAGCTTTCAAGAGACGAAAATCCCTTTTGTGCCCGTTTCGCTAAAAGTTGTTTTGTCGCATTATGGAGGGCCGGTAGTTGTCGAATGGCTACCAGAACTATAAAAATGATGAGGATTAACTTTACAATTGCTTTTGTCATCAGAGGCTCCTTTTTTAAAGATCAAAAGTGCCTGAAATCAGCTCCAGTATTGTATTTCCTGTGTGTCACCCTCGTGTTACCTTTCTGTTACCCAACGCTGAAATTTGGGCACATTTCTGGTCATTTCGGGCGTCCTCTGCTTTATTAGAGTTCGTTTAATAAGATCTGGGAATCATTTGATTATTTTGAAGGCACTTTTGATTAAGTAGAAAAATGGGGTGAATGTAGGACCATAAGTAATTCTACACCTTTAACGTCGCTCTAGAAGAAGTCTGGACCGACAACCGCATTCATATTTGTTTTAGTCAAAAATCTCTTCTTCTTCATAAGATAAATCGTTATTTCCATTGTTTGCAAGCAATTTAAAGATGCGGCCTGGGCGCTCTTTACGCTCAAATTGCAAAGAGTCTGTGGCTCCTATGATTTCCACTCCTGCACGACGTAAATAAACCTGCATCGTTTCCAAATCAGCCCAACCACCCATGATGAGAACCTTCGATTGAGCCACGCCGTTTCTTAATAATTGCGTCGCCCAACAGGCTCTGAGGGTGTGAAAGCAAATGGAGTTAATTCCAATATCTTCACAGAACTGACGGAGTATTTTCGCCGCCTCTCCTTGTCGCCAAGAACGAAGCTTTGGGAGAATGTAGTCATTTGACGGCATCTCCTTAACACCGAGTTCGATGAGAAAGTTCATTAACTCCTCATTGATTGGAACCTGTCGCCATTCGCAGTCTTTAAGCTGTTCTTCCTTTTTGGTGCGAAAGTTAAACTTTGTGTCAAGAATAATGCGTTTTTCTTCAAACTCAATATCCTTCGCCTTTAAAGCGTAAGCTTCGCCACTTCTTAAACCTGTGTATAAAACAAGTTTCCAAATTGGATACCACTCATGGTTACGTTTTTTTGCTTCATCGAGAAGTTTGCAGATTTCTGTAAAATTTAAAATCTCAGGTCGTCGTGCATTTTTTCTCGAAATCGTGCAACCGTAGGTAGGTGACACAGTTACATTGGGAATAAGTCTTTTTTTAATTCCCCATTTGTAACAAGAATTAACGGCAGTCTTTACGTTGTAAATGGTGCCGAGAGAGTAACCAATTTTCTTCATCTGCATAATGAGAACTTCAAAGTCCACAGATGTTACATCCGAGGCGGGTCGATTAAACCAGCCGTCCGTATGATCTAAAAGTGTTCTTAAATACCCATCAGCAGTTCGAGGATGGAGTCCAATAAAAGCAAGTAACTCGCGATCACAGAGAACTTCATTTTCCCAGCGGTCAATGAGGTTCTTCCAGGTGATTCCTGCCCCTTCCTGTTTAGATACAACGAGTTCAACTTGTGCATAGAGTTTTAGCTCCATTTTCCGAAGTTTTCTCATAGCATCTTCTGGGATGGCAATTTGAGCCTGTTCTGCCGTGACTCCTTCTAAAATACCTCTCAGTCTTTTAGTGGAGCGAACGCCCTTAACTACGCATGACTTTTTTTCTGCTACTACTTGATAAAATACCTTATCGTTTTCGATCCATGTTTTGATTGACATAATTAGCCTCCTGGTTGTGGAGAAAGTCCAATTACTTGGTCCAAATGCAAACGATCTATCAAAATTCGTCCAACGAACTTTTTAGCAACAAGTTGCTTTCGATAAATCATATTGCGGATTGAACCTTCAGACGGAGTTCCATCTTTTCGCCGAAATTTTCCGAGGTAGGTTGCCGCTTGTTTTGTGGTCAACCATCTGGGCCATTTCGAGGGTAGGTGTGGAGCAACGTAAGGCATTTCCTCAATCAAAGGCTCCTGCCTCTTTGGTGAAGAGTAGGGGGGCCTTTTCATACAAAAACCACCGAGTATTTTTGATTCCGAATATTCGCCAAAATTTCAAAGAGCCATAAATCATCTTTTAAATGATTTTCTTTTCTCGATATAAACATATTTCATACTCCTATCTATTTCTAGTGAAAAATATAAAAAGCAATGCGACAAAATCTACTAAAATAGACGAACGGAAACGCTATAGGTTTCTTAAAATAAATATTAACATGAGCTATTAAGTTTTAAGATAACTAGAGTGTTGAATTCAATAAATTTATCTACCTGCAAGGCCAAACGTAAACATGGAATCAAGTATTTTCATATTTTTATTAAATTCGCCTATAACGTCTTCGAACTTGGTTTCACCAGGAAGATGACGTTGAACACGACTCCAGCTATTTTCTAATTTTTTCTTGCTGACATTGTCAAAAAAAGACGAAAAGTGTTTTGGAACTTCCGTTTCTCTGGCTTTAAAAACCACCTCAATCCTTTTTTTAAGACGAGCTGGATTAACTTTTTGCTTCAAGAGAAGATTTATGTCGTACAAATCCTTTGAGCGAGTTGAATCTTCTCCACGATCAACTAGGGCATGAAGCTTCTCAGATAATATTTGCTCTATGGAATAGACGTTACATGCAATTTTTCCGTTATCAAAAGTTAGCGTAACATTTTTCTTCACAAAACTATCACTCACTTCGGATACTGTAAAATCCAATTGAATGGCCTGAATATTTAATTTATTGAAATAAAACTCAGTCGTATATCTTAGGCCAGAATATTCTTTATGTTCAGTAATTTTAGACCATTTTCCAAGCTTAAAAGAAAAACCATCTTCAATATCAGTCGACAAAGCTTCCTCAACTGATTGCATAAGCTTCTCAGGTGAGAGTTTCTCAAAAGATAAATCCAGATCCACAGTAAACCTATCGCTTCCATAAACCACTCGCATTACCATTCCACCTTTAAAGATGATGTTCTCTTGAAGAGTTTTTACAGATATTAAACGTGGAATAGCCCTCTCATAAGCAACCATAGTTAAAATTTGATTAAAATGAAGACCAAGCTTTTCTGATTCTATTTTTATTTTCTTTGAAATTTCATTCGCCTTCATCTAAATACGCCTCCAAAACACTATCGACTCGCTTAGTGTATCCAAGCTGTCTTGCAATTTTCATTAAATCTTGCAGATTAACTTTATGTTGAAAAATGGCTTTTCTCAAGGCATAGATCCCTTCGTAGCCTGTTAAGGTGTTTCTGTAAGCTATGCTTTCTACTATTGTGCGTTCCACAGACGTTATTCTAATGCCATCAATATCTTCAATACCAATATCCCACATGGGATTACGTTTTCTAAAAAGCTGGATGATTTTTGATCGACTCGTTGTTGTGTGATCAACAAGAATCCACGGCTTTGTAACTACAATATCTGTTAATCTGTAATAACTTAATGCAGATGTAAGACAAATAGCAGAGTGATGTCCCACTAACTGGAGTGCATCCCTAAATTGTTCAGGCTGAGTCAAAGGCAGGTAATCATCAAAACGATATGTAGCTTTGTGAACTCGCTCAAAAAGTTGAGTGGTCACATGCCGATAAAACTCAGCGTGCGAGAACCCAAACTCAATAGCTTCAGAGTAAGTAAACTGCTTGTTACCGTATTTTTTTTTAAATGATTTAATCTTCTTATCGAATTGTTCACCCATATCTGTACTAAACATGATACTCCTCGAATATACTAATTGCAACCCATATTTAATTTTGGGTTGCAATTAGTAATGAGTAAAAGGGCACAAGCTCAACCCAAATACTAAAATGGGTGGATTTCGTACTATCGTTAAATATACAGTAAAATCATACATTTACAAAGAATGTAGGAAAATCTCCTACCCATTTTCACCTTTAGGGTACGATTTTCCTATTACCTTCCTAAGATCGCCTTCAATAGCTTTCCTAGCCATACCAAAGCCGAAAAAGCTGCCTCATTATCTTCTTCGCAGTCTTCTGCAGTCTCCTCGTAATCCTCAGTTGCAAATTCGAGCTTTCCAATATCTCGATATATTTCTTCATCTTTAATTGCCACCACTTCCTGAAAAGTTACTTGCATGTATGACCTCCTTCTAAAAGCACATTATTACTTCTTACAACAGTACCTAATCCCGCAATGAGTGAATCCTCACCAGGGATCAATCCGTATTCCAAAACTTTATCTTGAAAATCTTTTTGCTTACGACGACTTAAAATTCCCTCTAGCACAACATTCTGCCTCCTAAGAACACCAAACACCTCATCCTTCAATTTGCAATTTGAAGCACACCCACTCAAAATCAAAAGACTTAAACCAAATACACCGCACTTAGACACTCAATCCCCCTTGGACTTTCTTTTTCGCGCCCTTCTTTTCAAACGATTCAAGCATTGCCATTCGTTCAAGCAACCACTCTGGATAACTCAAAGTCGATCCAGAATTGAGATACATTTGCTTCAACGTATCTTCTGGTTGGATTCTGAGCTTTATAAGGTCCTCAACGTAGGTTGACGGAATTTTCTCAAGAACATACTCAAGCAAATCTTTAAAAGTAATTTTCTTGGGATAGTTTTCTACCGAATTGATCTCAAGCATAATCTTCTCAGCCTGAATTCGTGCTCTAGAACCTAATTTTACAACTAAATCTTTTTCTACGATTTCTTCATTACTCATATACCTCTCCTTATTAAAATTATTTATCTAAAGCTCTCTTGAGCGAACAAGGATGTCTTTTAAAAGATCATCTATCGTTTTATATCCAATGTTTCTCTCAAATAGAGTTTTCAACAAATCTTCTGCATTTTTCTCGACCTTTCTTTGACTTCCCCAAATAACGGGAACCTTCGGATGAACGACGAATACATTTTTCAACTCTTCTAAAGATTTTTGGTTCTCGTTTAAAAATAAGTTTACTGGCGTCATTGGAACTAAAATATTAAAAGGAAAGTTGTTTAACTCGCACAAATCCAAAAATTTATTGCTACTTAAAAAATCTATCGGGTTTGAAAAAATCAGAGTTTTTTTATTCTTTTTATTAATACTTTGATAAAAAAGATGATTTAACCCTGAACTTTTATGGCATGACCAATCATCAACAATGTTATAAAATGTCAGACTTAACTTGTTGTTATTTTGAGAAAAGACTTTTACATTTCCGTTCTTATAAGCCTTAACTCTTGATTGCCTTAAAAGACCGCTCAAAGCTCTTCCCGAAAACCCGAGATCTGACATTAATTTTCTTTGAGAATCAAATTCAGTTGATTTCACCTCTGACTTTATAAAGAACGCCTGAAAGGATGGTTTTTTAATCTCAAGAGACGATTGAAGTTGTTTTATCTTTCCTGAATCATCAAGCTCTCTCAACGTATCTAAAAAGCCTGTGTTTTTTAGATAAGAAATGAACTCCAAAGATGTGCCAGATGTTTTTTTATCAATGTTCTTCCAAGTATGCTTATCAAATACAATGTTTGGCTTTTCTAATAACGAAAATTCATCACCAGATTTTGAAAATTCAATGCCAGTTTTCTCACAATACTCTTTTAAGTTTATCGCGCTGGCCTTTTTGAATAATTCAAGAGGCACAATTAAATCTTTGTATCTGTATTCTGGAACAATGTATTTTTCGTTTCCTCGATGGAACTTCCAATGATCGTTAAAATCTATTTCGTCAATCGACTTCTTTTTAAAGCCCTTTTGATAAAACTCTTCATAGTTTTGACGAAACTTATCAATAAGCCCATTTTTTGTGTAATTCTCACCAAGCCCTTTTGTGCCTCCGCGCTTAGACCGTCTTCCTGGGTAAATGTACTGAATGTTTTTATTCTCGACTCTTACTTCAATTGAAAATTGATTCAATATTCCTGCATACTCATCAAATGATGTGGCTATACTTTTTGCAAAATCACATTTTTCCTGAAGATCAATAACCCACGAAAAACCCCCTCGTTTATTGATTGCACGAACCTTTTCAGTCATACTTTCCCAATTTAAGACTGACTGAGACTCAATAATCGATAACCCTCGCTCATTACTTATTTTATCACTTAGATCTCTCAAATCGTATAAAAGCCTCTTCTTATTTGGTATCTTTCGGCCTGATTCTGGATGACAGGGGTTGAGCATAATATGGTTATGGGTTTGCTCTGTATCCGTATGCGTAACCACGATGAACTCATGTTCTGGAAACATTTTTAACACCATGTCATGCCCAATCTTGGTGTACTCATCGGGTGATAATTTTTTACTATCCTTGTTATCAAAAGATTGAACGATGTGTATGGCGTCCATATCTCTTTTTCCCACCATCAACTGACTTAAATACATTTGATCAGCAACATTTTCACCAAAACACTTATTGTTAAGAATCGGATCTGATTGATCTCGACCTAATAAAATGTACTTATTGAGATCAAAAATATTTCGACCTCTTAAAACTTTAACGTAGGCCACTTGTCCTCACCATGTAGTTATAAAGGACATTTAACTGTTCCTTAAATTCTTCAAAGGAACTGCCTAGGACGGCTTCGCCTGAATTTACTTTTCTTGCTATTTGATTAATGTTGTTTCCAATTCGATTTAACTCAGTTTTTATCTTTCCTGCATTGTCACTATTTAACAAAGTAACCTGCGGTGTTCTTCGATCTAAAAGATCTAAAAAAACCTTTGGTACAGTTTTCTTCATTTCTTTTGCTAAAAAATTCACTTTTTGAAATTGTTCTTTTGTCATACGAATTGTTGTTCTAGGTACAATCTGATCTTCTAAATGATTGTCTTTCATTACTCTTATCCCTCCAAACGATAGTCATGGTTTTTAGATTTATAACCTCTCCCAAACAGTCTCTATCTACCAACCTTCGGCCCTACGGATTTCTGGCAAGCATGTTCCGTGGCATCACGGCCCCCTCTTGTTGGTGGTCAAGACCCCCAAGCCCCTTTATCTAAATTTTTCTAAATCAAATATTTTTACCTAAAAGAACAGCCGTCGATGTGGTCTGTGCAGCCTGTTGTATTGCGATAGGTGCATGATCTTCTCGACCTGACATCAGCCATTGACCACCGAAAAAACCTACCAATGTAGTAAGGCTCGGACAGGCCACAGCCGCAGCCCAGTAGATGACTTGAGATGCGTAATACACCTGATCGTTGATCTGTTGAGCCGCGAGTAAAGAAAACGTGTCGTTACCGCTTCCCAGCCTTTCAAGAAGAACAGGGACATTGAACAAAGCGCCAATTAAGTTATAAAGAGCAGCCCAAATGGACGGCCAAAGGCAAATTGTAACGTAGACCACCCATACCCAAATCGTAATTCGCCAGCGCATGAACACCCAAAAAAATGGGAATAGGGCACTAAAAACAATCAACCCACCTTTACAAAGACCTTGTACCATCGGACCCATACGAAGCTGCTCGTTGAACTCCTTAGCTCTCTCGATGGCGGCACCAGACCCTGCAAGAGATCGCAGATTTTCCTTTGATCTAAACTGCCCCTCAAAGCTAAAAAACTTCCCTAGCTGCTGAAAAAATGAACCATACATATCCGGTATTTTCGCACCGTTCATCACACCTAAACTGCCTTCGTATTTTTCTCGATAGTAGTTTAATAGAGATGAGGAGACTTGATGATTCGTAATCGTGTCAATTCCAGGAGTCCCTTGGCTGAGTTTAAGTTTATCGAAAAACTTTGAAAGCCAACCACTTTTTACCTTCATTTCACTATAAAGGTTAGCGTGAATGTCTTTCCTTAAAAAATTGCAACTTGCACCATCTGCGGTCTTAATTTTCTCAAGCTCTTCCGAAAATTGATCCTGAAAAGAAATCACCTGTCCGAAGAGCCCTGAGCCTTTGTTTTCTTTAATCATAGGCAAAAGTGGCCGAATACAATCCACGGTATAAAGCTCCATTTTAGATCTTAATTTTCTATCCTCAATCTGGCTTGCGGAGCTTAAAAGCATGGTTTTGTAATAAAGATTCGGAGCCTCAGAGAAAGAATGTGTGCCACCCATTACGAGATCCACGAGCTTCATCGAAAGCCAACCGATCTCTTCGCCACTTTTAATCATTAAAGCGGCTGGAAGGCTCACGTTAATTTCTGGATCAACTCCGTTCATTCTTTCAGCAATATATCGACTTCCCGAAAAATCTTGACGCTCAAAATCCTTAATACGCACGGGTGTATTTGGTTTTAAAATCGCAAGCGCCAACAGGTAACACGCCACTACTTTAAAGATTTGTGTAAAACTGACGTTATTAGAACCAAAGAAATTCGTTCCCGATTGCCTTCCAAAATACTGGATAATCGTGATTAAAAGCATGAGCCCAAAAACGAAGGACAAAACACTTCTTATTAAAAGGTCACTTGCTAAAAACTGGCAAAGACGGGTGTGGAAATACCCACCCATATACATAAAATATGCGCCAACTGCATTAATTGAGAACATTCTCGGCCTCCGCACAGAATACATTATCCGAGCAATCCATAAAATCCTGTTTCAGACTCTTTTCGCCAAAATTTGTTTTTTCCACATTCAATTTTTCCGAAAACTCCCAGGACTCATATTTTTGGCTCTCGTCAGACACTTGCGCTAATATCTTCTCAAATGAATCATTCTCTGAATTTTTAACTTTTAAACTTAGCTCTAAAGAGTTTTTAAGTTGTTCACTCAAGTTTTTTGCTTCTAGTTTTTGTGCGTCTGGGACATTTGGGTTACGGCTCGCAAGCAACAGAAGCTCCATGCTCTTCTCAAGCTTTTCAATACCGCTTTGGGTGGCAATGGCTTTTGATACCTTTGAAATTGCAGTCTCTCGATCTCGGTTCGGTAAAAATGACAATTTTTGCATCAAATTTCTAGAAACAGACAACGGAATTTTCTGCTGAAATATTTTTTCAAGATCATCATCTTCAATATTTGAGGAAAATTCATTATACCGAAAATAGTTTTGAATGTTCTCAGCGATCAACTTTCTTTCATCTTCGATAAGATCGCTTGGCGTATAAATTCTGTTTCTTGCACCAAAATCGACCGAAACGCCACCTTTACCAATCACAGTGTCCCCGACAAATGCCTTGGTGAGCTCAATCGTTTTTATGGCTTCATCACCACCAAGACCTGCCCATTTAGCCGTAGAATCTAGAAGTTGATTCATCGGAACTAAACCATCACCACCAGCCCAATCCTTAAGCTTGTTCTCATAAGAATTTTCACCACATGATTTCAGTGCTTCCTTAACATTATTGCCATTTCTTTTAAGCTCACTTCTTACGCACTGGCTTCGCTCACGCTCATACACTGCAATCTGTTGATCTTGATACTTTTCAATCAACGAACAGGCTTCAAGATCCATTGCAGAGGTCAGTCCGCTTGTGATTCTTAGGTTTTTAGTAATGGAGCACATCGCGGGGCTCAAGTAACAAAGAGCGAGAAGACCTCCTGCGTCTGTGATTTGATTCCCTAGACCTTGAAAAAAATCTCCATTTAAAAACTCCTTCATATTCGCTCTTAAATTTGCGCCAACATTCATCTGACCACAATTACTTCCCACATCTACCGAGGCCGACAAATCAACAATTCGGTATTCTTGCAAACTTCCTTCTCGACGCTTTGATAAATCATACATATTTTGGCTACCAAGACGAACAGAATCCCTATAATCAAAATCAGCAAATGCTTCTGAACAAGACACGAAAATAAATAAAGGTAAAAATCTTATCAGCATAATGCTCCCTTATCGACTTAAACTAAAAGTTGGTCTTTTTAAATTCATGTCGAGAGCTTTTTCATAAGCTCTGTAATTTTCCCGCATGACATGATCGCGTTCAAGAGTAGCTTCAACGAGAGCCTTGTTTAAAAAGTTGATTTTGTACTCTTTTTCATTAACTTGAGTTTTTTGTAAAAAACCTGTCACTTTCGATAAAACAGAACTCTCTTCTGCTATTGAAAAATCAACGTCAAGTGCGCGAAGAGAGCCGCGCTTTAAGACCTTGGAGTTTAAGAACTCACTGTAACGTTCATCAGCTCTTGATTTTCCAAGCTCTAAGATTTGACTTATTTCAGGGTCATGCGTTTTATACTCCCCAATCAGAGCCTTATACTTTCCCATGTCGAACTCTTTCACATCAGTCACAAGATGTCTTAAAAAACGCAGTTCCTTTTTTTGGTCATCCGTTAATCCATTTTTCATAAAACTCCTAACCGTATATGCTGTTAAGTTCTAAACACTCGAGATCAATAATCATCGTGGATTTTTTATCTATCTCGTCTTGAAGTTTTCGACAGAAATAGTTTTTTCCAAATTCCTCTTGGTCTAAAATCTCATTGGGACTTGAGATAGAATGAGCTTGCATCATTCCGCCCGTGTTTTCTCGTACATAGTCTTTAAGTGCTGATTGAAAAATACCCTCAATAGCATTTCGTAAAGAGGAGTCAGCACCTCGTTTTTTTAGGATTTCACTTACACAAGTTAAATCTCCGCGCTCAGCGATGTTTTTCACTGAGTTCAGCGTTCTCAAATCATTTCTTAGATCGCGTACAACATTATCCATACTATTACTCCTTTTTAGGCTCTTCTTCGAGATGAGCGAGTTCAAAGATGGCTTTAAGAGCGTCGTTATTGTTTTTCTTTAAAATTTTTGATGCTAGACGACTGGCTTCGGCATTACTCGGTGTTTGCCAGTATTCAAAACGATTGGGACGATTTCTTCCGACATACTTTTTTCGTCCATCAGTGCTAATGTAGTAAAACTCTCCAAATTGTCCTTTTTCGATTTTTAAGGACAAAATGTTTTCCACATCAGCGATATTTAAGATCTTAGTTTCGCTTGCAAGCTGCTCAACATTTTTTGGGCTCATTGGAAGCACATAAAGGTGTGTTACAACACTCAGGAGAGCCTTACACACTGGTACTTCAAAAAAGTTTGTTGGACGGTTTGTGGCACCCCAAATCCAAAAGGCATCCTTTCGGCTTGTTTCAGCTTTGCTTACAAAATAATCAGATATTAAAGGGCAAGATCTGCCAAGCTCCGCAATTTCGTCTAAAACCGCTATAACCTGTCTCCTTTCGTTTTCTGGACGAAGTTTGACCTGACGGACCTGTTCAAATGCACTTGCAACTGTGAGGCTTAAAAGAACAGGGTCGTCTTTGATTCCCTCAAAATCGACAACGTAGAATCTCTTATCAAAAGAATCAGTGTTGTCAGTTTTTCTAAAATAATCCGCATAAAGACCGTTGCCATAAAAACTACGTAGTTTATTTAGTAAAACCTCTACAATCCCATCGTACTTTTCAAAGCCCTTCTGAGTTGGTAGATAAGATAGCTCTCCTGCAATATCGTCCATATTGATCGAAACTCGATGACTGCTATTTGTGTGAACCAATGTGCCTTCAACATAAGTGGTGTTTTCCGACTCTAGTTTTTTGCTATACGCAAGCCTTACAGATTGCGAAAGTGCTTCTTTATGTTCAGTTTCGATTAAAAAGGAAGGTGAGGTCAGTCGAATCGCTTCGCACATCCAGTTTGTAAGAACACTGATTTTCTTATCGTCATAAACGCCGCGAAACACATTCACACTTGGCGTTTCACCCATCTGACACCGACTGATCTCACCGCCATAAAGTTTGGCATTCATCGTTTGACTCGTATTATAGTCAAACACAAATACGATTGGTTCTTCGGGAAGTAGCTTCACGGCATTAAGACAACTGTTCATTAAAAAACTTTTTCCAGACCCCGTATCTCCGATAAAAAGACTGTGCTGAGATGTTTTTGAAGAAAGCGGAGAGAAGCCAAAAACACTACTTTCGCGTGTCTCATAAACTTGTAAAGAGTCCTGATCTCCAAGATAGGAACCAAACACTGGCAAAAAACATAAAACTTCACTTCTATGGAGAGGAATAAATCTCTGAGAACCCCATTCACATTTTTCATCAAAGTAAAGCGGCAAGCTGTTTAAAAAAATATCTAAACCGCAATCATCCTCGATGATTCCGTTACACTTAAACTTTTCTACGCCAAGAGCTACTACTGCATTTGCACGCTTGGTGGCCTCTTCCTCTGTACGACCAAACACGGTCACACTCCAGGACAAGTGGAGACATGTATCCTCTTGAGCGATTTTCTTCTTAGTTTCTTGAATTTCCTCAAACTGCTTTTTAGACTTGTAGGAAAAACTATTCTTTGTACACCATTCCTTTATTCCTAAAATTCGAGAAACGCTGGATTTTAAAGGCTTGGTGATTCGTAAAGAAACAGTAGATGGAAAATTAATATTTAAAAAATTGATTCCATCGCCCTCGCAATGCTCTGCCGGAGCAAGAAAGCTTACAGTTCTTGTATAAAGATCTTTATTGAGCCCTTTTTCATCACAAGCTACGCTCTCAAACAACAATTGCTCACTCAATGGGATGTTTTTAATAATCGGAGCAAGTGTTTTGTTTTTTTGGTTTAAAAATGTCTTTTGAAAAATTTCCCTTAACTCATAAGAATTAATCCTGCTCAATTTAAGGCGCGATACAGCTTCAAGCCTTGAAAGAACTTTTTCAAACTCTTCTTTGTTTTTCTCAAAACCTTCAATATGAGATAAAAAATTATCTTTCTCCAAAAAATGACTGCTAAATGAAGAATAGTTTTTTTCTGACCTAAAACGAATTGAAAAATAGAGTCTCGACTCGAAAACTTCCTGTTTTTCTAAGCGATCCAGATAGAACCCAATACGCTTTTCATTAAAAAACTGCGCTGTTTTACTCTCTGCTATTAGTGAAAATTTATTTTCTTCTAGAAGTGACTTTTGGCTTTTGGGGCTTCTCAAGGTATAGAACTGCAGAACGCAGTTTTGTGGTAAATCAATAAGATTAATAAAGCTTTCAGAAAATTCCTTAATGTCCTCATAAGTCATCGGGGCATGATCGAGCGAGCTTATCGAATAAATTACGCCAAGACTTTTATCTTTTAAAATAAATATTTTTTCATCATCCATAAATTCTAAATACGGAAGATGCGAAACTATATTGTATGAATTATTTAAAATCATTTTCCTATCTCCCTAGTTGATCTTGTCCATGAGGATTAAAATAGTACCATTCTCAAAAACATCGCCACTTGGTAGAATTCTTTTTCCAAGATATACTTTTTCATGCCTTTGGATTTTTCTTTCCAAAGACACACTTTGCTGTGGTTTTGAATCGTCCATGTAACCTGATCTTTTCCAAAGCTCTCGTGTACTGTCTGGAAAACTCGTGCAAGCCGTACTACTTAATAAAATCAACGACGCTAGAATTTTTCTTATCCGCATGATCCTTCCTTTCTCTAAAAAACTCATATGGGATTACAAGATCTGAGCCAAGAATCAGCCAGGTATCTCGTCCAGAGGTGACTTTAAGAGTAGGTTTAAGCCCATTGAGATATTCCATAAAAAGTTGTCCAGCTTTTACTCCAGCCTGTTGGCCACTATTTTGAAGAACAACGTCAGCTCTTACATCAACTCCTTGGCCACCAACAGAACGAGAACCTCTTTCAATTGCAGCACCAAGCCCTTCGACAAATGACTGCCCGAAAACCCCAAGGGATTTATTACCAGCATTTGTTTTAAGTTCCGCGCTCATGCCAAAGTTGTCGTCTTTAGGGTCATTAAACCATCCTTTGATTTTATTCTGAGTAAAATGACTTCCGCTCGGTCCATAACAAGTGATTGAATCAGGTTCCATTTTCATTTTACCTGTTGCAAAGACAGTCTCGCTCTTTGCGATCAGCACACAGCCTTTGAGATCTACCTTTTTGTTATTTGCCATTATAAAGGCATGATCGAGCTGTATTAAAACAGGATAAGTCTCTCCCATTGGAACTTCGGCACCTCCGATGACTTTCCCATAGGCCCTAGAACCTTTTCCAATCACAACGCCGCTTTCTTCATCGTTTGCTTTCACCTCAACCGGGAAGACAACAGAGTAAGGACCAGACTTTGGTTTCTTTTCGTGGACTGATACTTTCTTTGTCGATGATTCCTGTGTTGAATCAACAAGTGATGGTACGGACTGAATCGGACTTGCGCCAAAGTTTACGTTTTCTAGTGGTGGCGTTCCTTCCTTTTGAGTCTCAGAGATATCTTTTGGCTTTTTACCTAAATCATTCAGTTTTGCCGAAAGTTCTTGAAAACTCTCCCGCATGGATTCCATTTCAGTCAAAATGACTTTATTTTCTTTTCTAATGCTCATCTCAGCTTTTTCAAAAAGAGCCATCTTATCATCTGCAATATGGCGGTACGGATTGTCTACCGTTGAGCTCTTAGAAATTTTCTTAAAATCGTCGTTTTTAAAAACATACCTTGCGTCTTTTTCACCACCACTCATTAGAAAAATGAGTACAATTAATATGCCCCCAAAACAGACATATTTTCTATTTTTATCTCCATCAAGCCACTCTTTGAATAAAGCTGTCGCTTGAGAACATCTTTTTTTCAGTTCATTCATAAAAATTCCTTTAGATTCTCTTAAGATTTTTTGAGTTGAGATCCAATTTTACAGATTTTCAGAAAATTAATGTTTGCACCTATATCTACAACAATCGTCACGATCGCATTTTTCTGCGGCAATAATGCTTCTTTTTCAAAATGCTTTAATTCGGATTTTGAAAAGTCTCTTTTTTCAAAACCAACACTTTCGGGAATAAAACTATAAGAATCTTTTTTTGAAAGATTAAAGACCTTTACTTGAAAAATCTTAAACCCATGTCCCTCAAGATGACTGCTTACCTCGACTTTTACGTTTCTATCGCCACAAGCTAAATTAGCCTTTTCTGATTTCTTTTCAAACCCATAGAGATTATGCCCTAAAAGGATAGATTTCATTATAACGACATCTGTATAAACTCTTTCGCTCGAATCATTTAAGTCAGGTATTTTCTCAGGCTTAAAATCATACGATAACGGTGTCGATTCTTCCCTTGAAACAGAGAAATCCACCGTAACAAGAGTTCGATCCTGAAGTTGAATCTCTACAGTTTGATGACCAAGAGATTTTCTCGGCAATATTTTAAATTCACGAAAATCTGATGAACCATTTCTGCTCTTCACCGCTTCTAGCGAAAACAAAGTGATGTTGTCGAAACGATATACAGGCTTTGTAAATCTCAAATAAGTAGGCTTGAGCCCCAAAGATGGATTCATAGGGTCAATCATTTCCCAACGAACTGACACTTTTAAAGTCTTTGATCCAAATCGTAGATCTTTTGCATAGGCACCCAAACATAATGAAAGAAGTAGAATTAAATTCATCATTCTAAGCCGCCTTCAATTCGACGTTTAACTTTTGCAATATCGCTCAACGGACCTTGCTCAAGATTAAATAGTTCAATCTCCCAAAAATTATCTTCTTTTTTCACAACAACAGTTCCCTCAAGAAGCATGTATTCTTCACGGATTTTCCCAAGCTCATCACCATACATGGGCTTGATCTTCACTTTCACCAGCGCGCTTATCGTTTTCCCACGGCTACCAACACTCATATCCTTCATGTCGTAGCTTATGGTCTGACTCATGCTTTTTTCTTTCACAATTTTCCTGAGCTGGGTGGAGTCTGCCCAAAATTTAACCTTTAACTCGTCAGACATCAGACCGCGCAGCACTTCGTAATTAAAATCAACGTTTCCATGGTCGATATTGCCGAGCAAACTGATAAAAGATGAAAGTTTGCTGTAAAGTGCAGCCGGACTAATCTGATTCGGCTGCACCTCTGTTGCTTTCTCAATTCGACTTGGAATAAGAGCCACGATTCGTTCATCCATCTTGCTTGCAAGATTCGTTACCGAATACATAAGGATTAAAACCAAACTCAAAAGTCCTACAATTAAGGCATCCTTTGTGAGACTGATCTTCTGTTTTGCCACTTCAACGGCAATGTAGTTTGGAATCTTTTTAAGCCTTGCCTCTGTTAAGTCTTTGAGTTTAATTTTCGTTTCTCGGCGTTTTGCTCCTTTTTTAACAAAATCTACAAGATCATCGCGAAGAGGCGAGAATTGAACAACAGCTCTATTCATCAAAGTCGAAAAATTCATATAAATGCTCCTAGCGTGAAAGAGAACTTTTTTCTAAACTCTGTGGAACAATCTTAATTCCAAGTTCTTTACTTAAAGTTTGACCATCAATGATCGTCATATGCTGACTATCAAGATTGATTTTTAAACCCTTATAGCGGGCATCATATTCCACAGAACCCATTGGACCGACAAATGTACGCTTTCGATCGTTACTCTCTCCTAAGACCTTCATACGCACTTTAGAGACCGAAGGTTCCTTCCCACCAAAAGTTGGGGTTTTCATAACGGACTTTTCTACTTCTGAGGCCTGTTCGATGTCGTATTTTAAATAATTTTTCAAAAATCCGTTTTTAAACAACAGCGTGTGTCTTTCGTCAAGATGAACAAAAATGTTCCCTCTTTCTGGACTAAAACCAACTTTCTCAAGTTTTACAAATTTCTTTTGTTTCATTTCGCCTAAAACACTCACTGAAACGTCAACAAACTTAACTTCAACGTTTTCCTGTTTTTCGATCTTCTGTTTAGTTTCTTGTTTTTTTGCTTCCATTAGAATTTCTCCTTTTTTAGGTATTTGCTATTTGCTGCCAGTCACCAATACTTCTTAATCCTATTTTTTCTAAAAACTCTCGACCATCCTCCTTTATCAAATTCCAAGAGTGTAAGTACCTTTCTGCAATCTCACGTTCCATTTTTTGAAGCTTCATAATTTTGCTCTGATACTGATTTACGGGAAATTCTACGACAATTGAATTGATGGGTTTAATTTCGTCTAAAATCTCAATCACCCCATTTGATATAAGAAGCTCTCCACAATCTCTGCACCTAAAGCCTGGAATGTCGCGAATAATGTACGAATTTTCCTTAAATGCTTTCAAGTCAAAGAGAACAAAATCAAGTTCGCGGCTATCGCAAACTTCACAAACGTCTAAAAATTTATATTCAGAAATCACTATGAACTCCTATACTCTTAATTTTGAAGAACCGTTGACACCAATAAAGTTTGGTATTTTTACTGGCGAATATCTGGATATCTTGTGGAGGAGATATCCCCTTGGAATTTTTTCTCTAAACGGAGGCCATATAAACACTAGTAAAAAAAGTAGTGTAAGAAGCAAAAATGGCTTTGTATCCACAATGCCAAAATAAAAGAACAAAAATACACCAAGTAATGCCTCTTTGAGCTCCAAAAAATCAAATACCATGATTGGTTCAGATAAGACTCTATTAGTAACCTTTGCGTGTTCTCTTTTGATCTTCTTGTAATCAAACATAGTGTTTCTCTAGAAATACGGCCTTGGCGTTAATGACCGAATCTCCGCCCTTTCTACGAAGCTCGGAAACAATCTTTGGAACAAGCAAAATGAGAATGGCTGCTGTAAAACAGAGAAAAAACACCATAAAGTTTGATCGAATAAGACCTACGCAGCCGATAATAATGAATATCCCCGCAATTAGGGGCGACGCCCAACCAAAGGTCATCGTATCCGCTGTTTTAAAAAGACTACCCACTGTCTCCATATCTCCAGAAATATCCTCTCCGCTGATATTTATCGCCGATGCCTTTGATGAGAGGAAAAGCACAAATGCTAACAGCAAAAGTAGCGTCATTAGATCCCAATTAAATATTTTTAAAATCTTTCTTAAAATTTTCATACTTCTCCTTTATTTTTGATTTTTTAAAATTTCATTTATTTCATAAACTGATTTTTTGCCTACTATCTTAAATGCTCGTTTTGTTTCTTTCTCAAAAGCTAGGAGCATAGGAACTGCTGTAATCTTTGTTTGTTCAATTTCCTTCTTAGATGCTCGCGTCCAAGGGATGGATAATCCTTGCACAACAGTTTCAAGACTATCGACCCTGACAGCCTCGATAAAAATCCCTTGAGTTACCATGTCATTTACAACTTCAAACATTCCACGGCATGACGAACACATGGAATCAAAGTAGAAAATAAAAGTATATTTTTTCAAATCTAGAGAAATTTCTTTATCGGTTGATTTTTCTTCAGAAACTACAGGGCGACCCAGAACTTCGGCACGTTTTTCATTGAATCTTTTTAGCAAAAAGTTCTTTTTCTCATGCCATTTTTCAAAAAGAAGAATATTTTTCTTCGTGGGACGTCTCATTGCTTCAAGAAACGGAGCTGGTGGAATATAGTCTCCTTCTTTGAAAAACTCGTCGTTTTTTTTATCAAGATGGGTATTCCAATCAAACTTCTTTTCTTTTTTTTCTAAATTTTTCTTTGTCTCAATAGCTTTTGTCTGGTCCTTAAAATACTCAATGTTTTGGTCAAAATACTCAGCATGAAGAAGTGAGATGACTATAATGATCATCATAATCCCACCACTTCATAGGGGGAAATAATCCCAAGACTTGCGTACTCTTTTCCGCAATCCAGTAAAGTCCTATATCCCTCACTATTTTTAGAAAAAACCTTTGAATAAACCACATCAGAGTCAATGGTCTCTGTTAAAAGTTTTCGACCAATATGGCCCTGAGTACAAAACTCGCAGCCACTTGGGTTTGGCTCATAAAAAATTGTATTGTTGGCTTGTAGGGACAAAAACTCAGCCTCAGTGTCCTTATCTTTCCAGTCGGTGATAGGAATTTTGCACCTTTGACACAGCTCTTTTTTAAGAGTTAATGCGCTTATTTGAATCACGTTTTCCACTAAAACGTCTTCTTTTACGCCCATCCCGCTTAAACGACTAATAGCCCCTATGGCGCTGTTAGTATGAAGTGTGCTTAGCACTAGATGTCCCGTGGACGATGCTCTCATCGCAAGACTTGCAGTCTCCTCATCTCGTATTTCACCAACCATGATCACATCTGGATCAAGCCTGAGACTAGACCTCAAGGCTTCGCTAAAAGTAAGCTTGTGCTTATTCACATCAATTTGCGTAAGACCATTTCCCTCATACTCAACTGGGTCCTCAATCGTGATTATCTTCTTTCTCAAGCGATCAAGAGACATAAGTGCTGAAAAAAGAGTCAGTGATTTACCGCTCCCTGTTTGACCACAAAGAAGAATAAGGCCGTTTTTTCTTTTGAGAGATTTTATTAAGCTTTCTGTAAATAGAATATCCGCGCCAATATTTTCGATCTTTGCACTTTTAATTTTTTCGTTATCAATAATTCGACAAACGATGGTTTCTCCAAGAGTTTCAGGAGCATACTCCGAACGAACCTTTACCCCATATTCCTCAAGATTTCGGGAACCGCTCGCAGGGCGACCCACGACGGATAGCGGGAGCCCCACCTCGCTCCTTACTTTTGTCATCAAAGACTGAACATGTGATTTTTCAACTTTTTTAAACTCAATCAAATCGCCGTGAACTCTCAACCGGACGCTGAGACCATGCTCTTCCACGTCAAAGTGAATATCGCTGGCCTTAAGTTTCTTGGCTTCGTCAAACACACTTGATAAAAACTTATCGAAAGGACCGTATATTTTTGGTTTTTCGACTCTTTGACTATTATCTTTTGTTTCAAAAAGTCCTGAAAGATACTTACTTTGGTCACTTGTTATTAATTCGATTTTTTTGAATGAGTGCCTTTTTTCTAATTCTACCAATACATCGTCGCAAAATACTTCGATATAGAGATGTTTTGTACCATTCGACAGAAAACCAATTACTTTTTCTCCGAGGAATACCTTTGTAAGATTTTTTGAATCTTTATATGTTTCTAAAAGAGACTGTGCATTTTCAATTTTTAAATAAGTTAATAACGTCTGATCTAGCTGTCCTTTTTCTAGGACTGTTTGAGCCATTAAAATTCGACCGAGCTTTTCATGTGAAACTTTTTGATCCTCTAATGCCTCATCAAGCTGCGCCTGATTGATAATTTTTTGATCTACCAAAAATTGACCAAACATTATTCCATCCCTTGGCAAATTGCTTTTAGCGCCACCTTGGAAGCCGCTGTTTCTGGTATAGAATCAAAGTCCTTGCAACAGCTCACTCTTTTCCACACAGCAAACAAAAAGGTCTGATGATTTGTTTTTGAAAGTCTCCCAAGCTCATTTGCTCCGCGCATTGTTTCGATTTCTCCTAGAGATTTACCTTCTCGAAAGCAGCTTGAGGAGTTTGGGTAAACAAGACTCCATTTTTCATCCGGCGACATTGGAGTTGATCTATAAACATCACTTGCCAAGCTTCTAAGACGTTTTGCAGCCAGTAGGGCAGCACCTACAGAGCTTGAGCTTTCAACAAAACCCGTTCTAGGAAAAAGAGTCCCCCATCCAGTGCATTGTTCGCTCATGGATGGGGGAAACACCTTGATAGATTTCAGTGGGAACCCACAGCTCAAGGAATTTTGTAAAGGGGGGTTGGGGGTATCGCCTATAACGGCATTTTTTAAAGCTTTTTTGTAACAAAGGGGGATCGCCATTTTCCAAGCAAGGTACTGAGGCTGTAATTGATCGGCGATTCCGGTCTTCCAACTATCAACATGCTCAGATACAGCATCGAAACAGAGCTTTTCTTGCTTATTACCACCGCAAGCAAACCCTTCGTAACCAAAGCTACTTAAAGGGATCTGGATAATTCTTGCATGATAAAAGTACCCACCCATGTCATCGGCTCCATGACTGACGGAATCTAGAAAACCTGACGACATTTGAACTGCCGCTCCTGGGATTTCTGAAAAAAAACTTTTATTAGCCGCTGTTGTAACCTCAATAAAGGATTGTGGGAAATAATAGGAGTGTCTCACACATGGTCTAGGCGGTGTGCCGCCACACATGCACGGAGACGTGTTGTATTCCATACACATTTCATAGGTCGGCATTTTTACAGCACTACATACCGTAGGGCTTCCAAAAACTTTTGGAGTAATGAATAAAGCCAAACATACAGCTGCTGCTTTTCTGCTAAAGGCCAAAACATCAGCATGAGTTGTTCTCATGCTATTTAGATAATTTGGTTTTAAACCCACTTTTTCGACGAAAAATGAATTTGCGCCGTCAAAGAAAAACCCAACGGCCTCGTTAATACTTAACGTACTTAGAGTTTCACCATTTATGCGTGGAATGTTCTGCACATTCTGATTGAGGGACTGGCTGACGGTTGGCTTTGATGTTGTAAGTCCTCCTCCAAAGAGATTTTTTAATGGATTTGAGCCAGATTCAGAAAAACTTTTACTCTCTGTCACGCGCTCGATCTCTCCTGCAAAGTATTTGCAATACTCGACCGTTCTCTTGTCCTTTGAGTGACCTATGACCTGATTTCTAAAGTTCTGAATAAGCGTATCAAGGCCCATATCATTACCAATGGCCTGCGCAAGAGAGCTTAAAGACTGTGTAGCTGCAATCGTTACACCCAATGCCTCTCGACGTTTTGCTGCATAATCATCGTCGCCTTCGATTTGCCCGCCGCCTGTAGTTACTATAGATTGATACTCATCATAGATGCCAACACTGAGACGCTTATTTAAAAGTCTTTGAGGTTCTTTAATTCGATTTAGCACTGATCTTTGATAAAGGAGTTTCATCAAAATCGCCATTGGCGCTGACAGACCAGGTATATCTATTCCAAAAACGAAGATTTTACCATTATCTACGATCTCATCAAATCCCCAAAATGTGACATCTTCTTTTTTAGGACAAAATATTTTTTCAACCTTAGCATCTCTCAAGAGAGCAAGGAATGTCGATGCTGACTGAACAATGCTGTCTTTAAGTTTTGAATCAAGTTTTGCGAATTCATATTCAAAGTAACTTTGAGCGATTTCTAGGTTTCTCTTTTCTTCCCAATCTAATTTTTCGCTCAGCAAAAAAGAGTCAATCTCAAGAGCATAGTCGCAATTTGTGCTTTTAATAATTTCCTCATAAAAGTCTCTTAGGGTGAAATAATCACCGTATTTACCTGCACAGTAAATGACCATATTCTTTAAGAATGTATAGCCCTTCACACCCCAGAATTTACTCTCGCCAGTCTGTTTCCCCATATAGTTGTCAGTGGCAGCTTGGATCATCGACGCCACTTTTGAATAACCGCTGTTTTTAAGTATGTCTTTTTGATAGATGACGTTTGTTCTAAATGAACCATCCATCGTGAAATGCACTAGATCGCTATCGCGCTTTAACCCTTTAGCGAGCTTTACAACGTCTCTCGCAAACGAGTCTTTAGCATCAATCACTACAATCGAAGGCTTAGGTTCAAAATTTTCTAATATTTGTTTTGTCCAAGGAAGCAAACATGCACTTGATTTACCACTCCCAGTAGAAGCAGTAGTTAGTAGACCTGTTGAGAGCGATTTTTCACCAAGAACAATCCAATTCTCTTCATCACCTTCGATTTTAGTGCCGATAACTAATTTATTTTTTTGTGTTGGAATCATTGGAATGCGGTCTATTTTTAAGAAATTAAATTTAATCAGACTCTTTGTAAGGAGAGTAAATAAAAACCCCACGGATAACGCTTCAGCACCATTGATTGTTGCGATGAGGATTTTGATCTGTTCATAAGGTATGATGTTCGGGAGTGGCACTATCAACTGAACAAGACTTATATATTTTGTTAAGAGCCAACCTGAAATGAGGCCCGTAAGGAATGAAATAACAGTCGGAAAGATTTCTTTTTTATCTTTTGTTTTTTTATAGGAAGATATTTTTTTACCAAACTCGCCAATTCCTAGAAAACTCAAGATGGAAAATATGGCAAGGCAATAAACTACGATCACTTTTAAAATCACAAATGAAAATGCTCCACCTTTTACTAAAAAGTAAGCTTGGATAATTTTAACAGACTCAAAAATTCCTGCTTTTAATGTTAAAATCCATAAGAAAGATAAAACAAGGACGAATAATATTCCTGTGATTGCAATATTGATGTCTTTGTTACTTTCCATTTTTAACAACCTTCATATTTTGTTTATTTGAATAGAACCCAAGAACTTCTTTAATTCTGTCTCGAAGGATAAGTTCAAACTCAGAAACGGGTTCTGTACGATCTTCATCTGATATTTTAAACATTTTAAGCACAATCAATCGAAGCTGATCCATGGCTTACTCCGAGGCGCTAAGAGCAAGAGGCTCTTCGGTAAAGCTCACGAAATCAAAACTGCCACGTTCGCACGTTTTTTCAAATTCCATGATGGCTTGTTGAAGTCGCTTATTTAAAACGAGGATTTCTATGGGCAGATTCCCATACCAGGTGCGTACAATTGTCTTCACCTCGTTAATGTTGGTTGGCTCCATTTTTTCTAAAACATGTTCGATCATAAATTCTCCTTTTTCTTTCAAGTTCAAAACGATCTGATTTTTTGTCTTTAACTTAAAAGACTTTCTATTCAGTCAAACCGACATATATCAAAAGGAGTGCCAAAGACCTGCCATCACTTAAATACCCAATTTTAAATAGAAAAGTTAAAAGTCTTTAAATTTCGTGACTCTTAGAAAGTCTTTAAATTTTAAAATTCAAGACAGACAGTCACGAAATTTAAAGACTTTTTTATAACTTTTACACCATGACTTGCGGAGCCTATATTTTAAGCATATACAGTTATCGGGTTCAAAAGGGGTTACGGGGCAATGAATAGTCGAGATCAGGTCAGCATTTTAATTGTGGATGATCACAAAGATACTCTATTTACTCTTCATTATAGAGTCTCTTCCATCTTTAAAAGTCTTGATAAGAGCCTTCTTAATATAAAGACAGCCACCACAGTTGAAGAAATGCGCTTTAAAATCAGAGAAGAAACATTTCATGTGATTCTTCTCGATAAGGATCTGGGCGAAACGCCGGACGGCGACAGAATTGATGGCATTGATGAAATTCCAAATATCCTAGAGATTAGTCCTCGCTCTAAAATATTAGTAATTACTGCCTGCGAGGATGTTCATGCTGCTGTCAAAGCCATGCAATATGGTGCATTAGGATATGTATCAAAAAAACCGTCTGCTGATAATCAACTGTACTGCGACCAACAAATTCTCAACGCTCTAAAGTCTGCAAAAACTGAACTCGAACTTTTTTCTCAAAAGACAACAGGTGAAACTGATTCAGGCACATACATAGTGAAGTCAAAAGCAATGCAGGATTTTGACTTTAAGTTAAAGACCCTAGCCTCAGTAAATACGCCTGTTTTAATTCTTGGAGAATCAGGACTCGGAAAAACACATGCCGCCAAACGATTAAGCCAATTAACAAAAGAAGCAAATAAACAGCAGCAAAGACCGTTTATAAACGTCAATATAAATTCTATACCTAAAACACTGATCGAATCCGAATTATTCGGTTCAGAAAAGGGTTCATTCACAAGTTCTAACGAAAGAAAACAAGGACTTTTTGAAGCCGCTGCTGGCGGGGATCTTTTTTTAGATGAAATTGGAGATGCCTCCCTGGAACTGCAAGGAAGTATGCTTAAGGTCATTGAAGAGAAAAGTTTCCGTCGCGTAGGTGGAAACACAGACATCAAAATGAATGCTCGAAACATATACGCTACAAACAAAAATTTAGAAGAAATGGTAAAGCAAGGATATTTTCGTTCCGACCTCTACGCTAGAATCAGCATTGTCAGCCTAAATATGCCGTCCCTACAAGAACGTAAAGAAGATTTACCTTATATTTGTCAGCTCATTACCAATGAAATTCAGAGAGAACACAAACAAGATTTTTCTTATACTGATTTTCCGCAATCACTCAAAGAACATTTTCAAAGTGATTACATACCATTTAACATTCGAGGTATAAGAAACGAACTTGAAAGAGTTTTTATTTTTTGTCCACTTAAACCAAATGGCAAACGAGACTACTCCATGTGGAAAAATATTCTTATACAAGTAGATGGTAAAAAATCAGTTAAAATGAGAGATTTTGAACCACTAGAAGTCTTGATTAGAAAAATTGCAGAGCGACTCGTTCAGCAAGACAATCATCTCGGCCTTGATGATGTAACTCACTTGATTGAAAAAAATGCTATTGAAGAAGCTATGTCGGTCTCATCAAAAAATCGTAAACAAGCTGAAATTTTAAAAATAAATGAAAATACATTATATTCCAAAAAATATAAGTTCTTTGGAAATATTCAGCAGGAGAAGCCATGAAATACTGCAAGGGAATTATAATTATCTTTGTGCTGGCGTTAGCAAGTTGCTCATTTAAAGAAGAGGTCCCTCCTAGAATTGTTGAAGTTCCTGAAAAGAAGTCTGATTCAGAATTAAGTAACGAACTTTTTGATGCTGTTCTCAAAAAAGACTACAAATCAGTTGCAGCATTAATCAATACTGGTACTGACCTTGAACAGTATGATGCCCAGGGCAACACAGTCTTGATTCGTTCAGTGCAGATGCGCGACGCAGTTCTAGTGGAAATGCTTTTAAAAGCCAATGCTATGCCATTTGTATCAATTAAAGATAGTCCAAAAGAAACTGCGTACAGCAAAATCCATAAGGACGACACTGAAATACAAAAACTGTTTCAAAAAAGTATTTCGGTAATGACCACTGCAATTGCTAAAAATTTAACAGATTCAAAGTTTGACGTAGTGCTTTCGATTATCAAAAAAAATAATATTCCTTTTAGCTTACCAATGGCTACACAAACATTAATCGAGTACCCATTTATTTTTATTTCCGGCCCCTCTGACAGAGCTGAGGACTTACTCAAATATTTTATCGAAGGCCGATCTTACGAGTCACTCGATGTTCTTAAAAATCAAGAACGACTGCTAATCGCGTCTAATAAAATGGAAAATCCTGAATTTTTCTCTTATCTAATTGATGCCGTTGATGCAGCGAGAGTTCAGAAGAACACCATTGTAGTTGTAGACCTTGCTTTTACAGATGGAATCAAAGTAGAGGACTTAAAAGTTGAAGACTCTGTTCAGAACCCTAATTGGCTTTCAAAGCAAATCGAAGTAATTGCCTCAACAGAGCGGGTCATTCTTAATTTTGAATTTTTAAACAATCTTGCACAGAACTCTATTAAGACCTCTATACAAAATGACAGTAGCGGCGTTGTTGCTATTCATTCTTCATTTTTAAAACTTAATTTTCCGGCAAGTCATAAAAACTCATTCACTGAAGATGTGCTAAGTGTCACATTTTCATCCACTGGTACAGCTAAAAAATCAATGCTTATCAAAGACATTCTGACCACTTGGAGAAAAGGTAGCCTTGAAAAATCAGGATATTCGCTCGATCAGCATTCACTGAATACTCTTAAAGTGGGATTTGCGGAAGGTCTTGATAAAAAGACCTATACGGAAATTGTGAGTTTATTTTTAGACTATACTACGGATCGATCCTCAACAAATACTCTTTCAGAGATTATTGTATCGAACTTAACATTAAGTCAAAAGACAGATCTTGTAAGTTTCACTTTAAACTATTCTGGGAAAATTCCAAAAGGGGCTTTCGCTGCGGCTGTTAAAAATAACAATGTAGGCATTCTAAGCCTCCTCACAGAATCAAATATTCCCTTTGACCCGTCGGAGCAAACTGACGCTATCGAGGTTGCCGTCGTAGAATCCAAAACAGGTCCTTTTGCACAATCTCAGCTCATTTCTTTGAAACAGTCTGGACTTCCGTTTGATAATAGTTTCGGCGCAGCAGCACTCACCAATGCAGTCTCAAGGATCGTAGAGCAAAATGACACTTCTTACGTTGAGGTGGTGGACTACTTGGTTGCTCTATCGGATCATCCTATTAACTCTTTTCCTGAAGAAGAAAAAATAACGCTGATTCACTCTCTTTTGATGTATTCAATAAAAAATAATACTACTTGGAATACGCTGAATAAGCTTTTACTCAAGTCCAATGTGATTTCTACTATAGGACAAAATTTTAATGATAAATTGGCGATTTCTGATGCAGTTGGTGGGGAAATTAAAATGAGTCTCCCATGGATACTTGTGCTCCATATTTTTGAAGCCAAAAAGTCATCCGAAGATGCGGTCGGAACTTTAATGCCGATCTTAAAACAAGTATTTAGAATATTTCAAAACGAATCCTTCGCAATTTCCGTTGTTGAAAAAGGGGCAACAATAAATCAAAAATTATTCCCAACCCAGCAAATGCTTCCACTAAGTATTTTACTCTGGGCTGGAAAAGAAAATATCGAAAACTCGTTAAAAGGCAAGTATGCAACAACAGATTCTCTTGGAATTACTCTTATGCCCATCAGCTATAGTAATCTTGTAGTTAGTCCCGTGTACGCGTACCTATCAACAGATAAAGAGTTTTGGCAAAAAATTATTAAAGAACTTTTGCTTTTAGAAAATGCAAAATTAACTGGCATAAATCCAATTTCAATTTATGAACTCATGAGTGTTGTTGCTGGGGCTAATGCCCTTGATGAGTTTCCATCATTTTCAAAAGTTTTAGATTCTTTTCAATCTCCGATCCCTTCATCAGATGTCCAGTGTCGCTTTGAAAATGTCACTGATAATGAAATTAAAGATTGGACGACTATTGGTTCATTTGTTGCTTTAGAATCTTTATTGAACAAATCGTGCTCAGGAAAAATCCTTTCGCAAGCAGAGTCTGATTTTTTCAGATCATTTACATCTAATCATATCGAAAACGATGTGTCTGACACATTCATCTCTCAATCGTCTGATTCCTGTGAGCCAGTAAATATGGTTGCCACAGTTAGTGGCACCTATTCCGTAGAATTTTCTCGTCGTGGATACTCAATGATGGGCACACTTTTATTAAAAGATAAAGACGAAGACGAAGACTCCAATCTGATAACAGATCTTTTAAACCCAAATGTACTATACTTTGGCAAAAAATGTAAAACATCTCCTTTTAATAAAGAAACTCATCAACAAGCAAAACTTCAATTTCTAAAAGACTGGAATGTTTGCGTTTTGGCAAATCAAGACAGCAGTATGATAAATTACTTGCAGACGCTCGATTCAAAATATGGATTCTCAAAAATGGTTTCGACCGCGAAAGTTTGTAAATAAGGAATTTTAATGATTAAGAGTCTGTGGTTATTTAAAAAATCTACCTTCTTAATTCTCCTGACCTCACTAGGTCTAGTGTCGGGACTTTTTATTTTTCTTTTCTATAAAAAGATTGATGAGTCGAAAAATAGTATCTCATCCTACATTCAGCAGAGAGAGTATGAATTAGCGGAAAACATTTTAGAAAATAAGAACACCAAGGCAACTTCTGATGCCTTCATGGTACTTAAATCTTTTAACACTTCTGCATACGAAGTTTATTATAGTAAAAAACTTGTGTTTAACTGGCCTGATAATTCATCGCAGATTCTTGCTTCTTGTGATCGACCATTTGAAGCTGACGTCACCTTTAGAGGAATCTTGGTCGGCCCCGTTAAAACCTGCCTAGCAACCTCAGCTCTTATCCAAGGCACATTTAGCACCACTACGTTTGCATTTGCGTTTGTTCTGGTATTGATACTTTTTGCCGTAATAGCTCTCCAGCCTTTAATGGGTTATAAAAAGTCCCTGAACACCACCATAGACACGCTTAAAAAATGGAACGAAAATCCATCCCTAACCACTCCACTCAGAAGTGAAGACCGCGAGACAAATAAAATTATTGAGCTTCTTTCTGCCGGAGTCGAAGCAAGAGTCGAACTTTCAGAAGTTCAAACTCAGCTTGGAATGGAAAAAGAAGTATCTCGTTTTATCAAAACATTGGCCCACGATCTTCGGGAGCCAATTTACAATCATCAAAGTAATATCAATATATTAAAAGAAAAAATTAAATTGAAAGAATACAATTTTTTAAATGACGATTTGTTAGATGTACTGTCTACAAATAATCAGCGCGTACAAGATATTTTATCTGACCTCATGGAAACTCATAAAAGAGAATCTCAGTTTATCAGTCAGCAAATAGAATTGATCGACATTGTTCCCATATGCCAAGAACTTGTTAAAGGAGTAATGAGGTTCAACACAAATGTCTCATTTGAAATTGTCGCACCTAGCGAGTTATTACTCAAAGTGAATAGGAAAGATTTTAAGCGCGTCTTTGCGAATCTCATTAAGAACGGAATTGAAGCTTTAGATAAAAATAGCAAATCAATAAAAGTTTCCATCATTCAAAAAAATACAGAAGCTTTAGTTTTAGTAGAAGACAACGGCAAAGGAATTGCTCTACACGATCTACCAAAAGTCTTTGATGAGCACTTTTCAAAAGGAAAAATCCATGGAAACGGCCTTGGTCTTTATTATGTAAAAAAGAAGGTGAATTCTTGGGGTGGAAATATCAGTATTGACTCTTTTTTGGGCAAAGGTACGACTGTTAGGATTCAATTCTTAGAAACTGGACTACAAAGTTAGGTATTTTATGAAAAAAATGTCTCTATTTATTCTTACCATTTCTCTTACTTCTGCGTGTGCCACCAACTCTAAATCACGTTGGGCGATGATGGGTGCGGCAGCACCTGTTGGAGGAGTTATTGGCTATTCTACAGCGCCTGATGATGAAAAACCCGAAGCTCATGCATTCTTATGGTCAGCCGTATTTGTTGCGGCTGCTGCAATTATTGGTAATTATCTTTACTCAGATGATAAAGAACTCAGCTCACTCAGAGCAGAGAATCAGACACTCAAAACTAAGCCAAATTTTGAGCTTATATCGGAAAATGAAGAAAAGTTTTACGTACCTAGTGGAACTGTTGGTGAATATAAAAAAGGTAAATATAAAGTCAAAAAAATTGATGTTTGGGTGGACGACGGGCCCAATGCCAAAATACATCAAGATCTTAGATTAGAGCTCAACATGAACGAGAAATCGAAGGACAAAAAGAGTGAAAAGTAGAATCTTTTCTTTTTTTAAAAATTTACTATTTCTGGTAGTTTTCTCTCTACTCTTGGTATCTTTGTATGTAATTAACAATGAGATTGGATTAATAGCTGCTTTCGATAAATACTCAAGTCAACTACTCGGAAAGATTGAGTCTCCCCCGGAGATTGAGAAAGAAGCGGCTTTTATTAAAAATATGATATCGGAGTATTATAAGATTGATCGAAATTCGTCGTCCTCGGAGAAGAGTCAATTTTTAAGCCATTTTTTTGATAAAAAGATTTTTAATAAACATAAGTTAAAACTAGATTCGGGACTTGCTTATTTGTCGGAGAATAACGGTAAACAAAACTTTCTCATTCAAAAAATTATTTATGACGAAAATCTTGGCATGTATTTAGTTTATCTGAATGTTCTGCAAGAAGTAGAAAAAGAAAAGCCTCGCAATTTTGACATAGAACTTTCTATTAAACTTAGAAAGTCTGACAACTCAAGCTTTCTAGTATCTAGTTGGGATGAAAATGTACTTTCAATTCCTTACAAGAAGTCACTTAACCTTGAACTAAATAAAGCGACGTCTCTTTCTTTGTCATTCCCTTGCCGAGTTATGAACGTAAGCACCACGGACAAACGAAGTCAGCTTGAATATAAAGTTTTGGCTGATTACAAAAGTGTTGTATTTAACACGAATGACGACGACTACGAGATGACTAACTTTCAAATCAATTGTGAAAAAATAAAGTTTGAAACTACGTTCAGTTCAAGCGATGCCCAATCGACGATTTATGCTTCTCTTAATAATTCAGATGGAAAACTTGCACAAAGGGTACTCACTCCTCAAGAAAAAATGACTTTGAGTATCCGTAAACAACTCCGTTCTTGGGGCTTAGTAGAACCTAAGTAATGGCCTAATTTATCATAACCCATATTTTGTAAAGAAATTTTATTAAGATTATTCCCAAAATCCAAACCCATCTAATTTTTGATCCAATTTCAATTTTGTAAACTTTGAGTCCTATTCGGATTTCAAGTTCAGCGATAATTTTTTTATTATTGATCTCGTTGCTCATGCAACCTCCTTGTGCCTCACAAAAGGTCAAAAAGGAGTTGATGAGTAATGAATCAATTTAAAAATTAATCTGTGACGATCCTGAATTGTCTTCGCTTTTCTCTTCGGCCCAAGAACAGCTTTTCAAGGACTGCGCCAAGTCTAAACGACTTGTCACAGTCCTTGACGCAGTTCATGGGCACGAAAAGCGATCCAATTGAATTTTTTCTCCCCCCGCCCTGAAGGGGCGCAGGCGGGGGGAATTTTTTTTTGAGGAGCAATCTAACGAGGGAGGTCTACAAATGACTATTTTTGATGCACTCAAGGTACTAGGAATTAATGAAGGATCTGTAACAGCTGAAATTGTAAGGGCAGCGTACTTGGCTGCATGCAAACGGTACGACCTAGACCTTAATCTAGGAGGAGTCGAAATAATGAAGTTCATCCGTCAATGAGGCCAGAGACTCGTTAAAGGATGTGCAAGATACCCTCTAGTTTATTATATATGAAGAAGTTAGACCTAAGTCTTAATGATTTGTAATCTATTTAATTCTAAAATTTATAAATGATTCCAAAGATCTTTAAGACGATTGTGTTTGTTGCCCTAAATTTTATTATGACAACGACTCTAGCTTCAACAACAGTCGATTATGAACAAATTAGTTCAAAAAATAAATTATATTTTCAAAATTTAGAAAAAATGCCAATTAAATCTCGCTTAAGTATTCTAGAAAAAAGACTCAAAATTGCATTAGATGCACCACAATTAAATTTGGATATAGTTAATGATATTATGTATTATTTTTTAAGTCTTTTTGAGCTCAAAGAAAGTCATGGTTTTATTGATTCAATGTACTCAAATGCCTCGAAAATAAAGAGCGAAAATGTATCATCTGCGTTGGCTAAAAATATAATGAGTTTAATTGAAAAAAATCCAAGCATAAATATTTTTCCCTTTCTTAAAGAGTATATATTAAAATTCGAAAAATCTTCTACAGAGAGTCGATTTGAAGTCTTGTCGGCGATGAGATTATTGTTTTACAACAAAGAGTCGCATGCATTTTATGGTAAAATGTTGGATGAAAAAAATGTGCCGATTTATCTACTTAGAAATATAAAATGGCAATTACTTAGAATGGATATATATACTAAAGATATTAACCTTGTTCAGTCAGAGGCAAAAAAATTAGTTTCAGAATCTACCGATAATGATGATTATTTAAGATCAGAGGATCTCTTTTTTAGATCTCTGCTTATAAAAAGTGATGAGCAGAAAATAAACATATTAAAAGAAATAAGATCTGAATTAAATAAAAAATATCTAAATTTCTGGATATTGCAGAATTATGCAAAGGTCTTGATAAATCTTGGGGAATTCAAGGAGGCTATTTCAGTTTATGAAAAATATAACACAGGATCATCAAATATTGAGAAATCAATTAAACATCTGGATATTCTCATTGCCAAAATATTTCTGGGGGAAGAGGCCTCTGTCATCTATAATGATGGCATTTTATTTTTTCAATCAGTCTCATCTCAGCCAGAGAATAATCCATATTTTTTAGAGTTTAAGAGAATCTATGATTTTTTAAAAACAAAAAAATATGCTCAAGATAAAAATATAAATAACTATTGGTCATACTTTTTTTGTAGGAAAGAAAAAAAATGTCTTTAACGAGACTGGACTAGGCTTTTAAGGGTACTTACAGATTCAAAAGTCAGCTTTATGTTTGCAATTAAACTTATAGAATTATTGTCCATACTAGCTAAGGCGTGTTCAATTCTGGAGTTTACGAAATAGGGAGTTCCAGAATATAATTCAACTCTTTTCATTCCCATCATAAATATAAAATCTCTAGGGGTGCTGGTATACAGGGGGACAAATATTCGAAATGTATTGTCAAATTTTGTGTAGCAATCTCGATGGTAGGGAAAAAAACTACCTTCATGTAATTTGATAAAATGAGTTCTCCCAAGATAAGGAGTAAAAGGATTCAGAAGCTCATGGATAGCGGTACATTTATGAAAAACTTCAGTAGTGACCTTGAAATCTTCTTCATTCAGCTTTGTTCCATTTTTATTATTATACTCAGCAATAGATGTCAGATCAGGAATTCCAGAAAGCCCGCCATCGATTGAGGTAACCGATAATCCAAATCGATTGCATTGAGGTTTGGATGGATTAAAAACTTTCCATTGAGCATCAAATTCTTGCAGTTGTCTTTTTACCAGCTCAGGCTCAATAAATATACCTAACGGGTAAAATTCGCCCATTGAGCTAATTGAATGGTACAGAAGTTCATTTCGTTCAAAATCTTGCACCAAAAAATTATATATAAAATCGCAACTACATTAAACTATTTTAAATAGCGCGCTGCACTGGGCTTTAATTGCTATTTCATTATTAAAGTAAGTTAATTACAATTTATATTATGCAAAAATTAGACGAGAAAACCCTCCAAAAATCTATAAGAAAAAGTCAACATTGTCAGAGGAATTGGGATGTATCTCTGGAGATTCCCGTTGAACACGTTAATGCACTTGTAACTGCAGTTACTGAGTGTCCAAGCAAACAAAATATTGCCTTTTACAGAGTTAAATTCGTTACAAATAGAGATTTGATACATAAGATTCATGAGGCAACCAATGGATTTATAGTTGACTATGAACCATTAACGGTGACCACCAATAGCCAGGTCCTTGCTAATTTGCTTGTGGTATTCGAAGCGCTAGAAATAAGTAAAGTATCTTTAAATGATCCTAACCGAAATATGGAGACAAGAACTCTTCATTTAGGAGATCATCAGAAACAAAATTCTTTAGAAACAATTCGCACCGATCAGCTGCTCTCCATTGGAGTCGCCTCTGGGTATCTCAATCTTACGGCTAACCTTCTTGGCTATTCAACAGGGTGCTGCACTTGCTTCGAAGAACCTAAGGTAAAAAATATTTTAAACTTAGAATACTCGCCTGTGTTGCTGATGGGGGTTGGGTTGCCTAATCAAACTCTTAGCCGAAGGATCCACCACGTGAATCATGATTTCATTTTTCCGACAAAATCAAAACAGAAGATTGAATTAGAATTTTTTAAATAGAGATTTCATTGTCATATATTAAAATGACCCTAAAGGATAGTTTTGCGAAAACTAAAATTATTATTTTGGGTTACGGTATAATCGCTAGATCCTTTTTAAATGTCTTAGATCAAATAACTGAGGGAAAGGTTGATGTGATTGTAATTGACTCATCTCTTCCTGATAAGTTTGATGATTTCCAAAACATAGTCATCCGATCTCAAAAAATTTATGTAAATGAAAGTAATTTTAGAACGGTCTTGGAAAATTATTTCGATAATCGATCAATTTGTATTAATTTTTCTACAAATATTTCCTCAATGGCTGTTGCGGCACTTTGCTTGGAGAATGCTGTCTCCTATTTGGATACAGCTAATAATTCGTGGAAGATAGAAGATCTCAAAAAAAATCCATCGCAATTCGAGTATAATGAATTAATTAATGCTTTTAAAAAAAAATATAGCAGTAGCACAAAAGTATTCTCAATTTTAAATTTTGGGATGAACCCTGGACTTATATCATTCGTTGCCAAGTCTTTATTGGATGAAGTGGCAATTAGTAATGTTATCGATGGGCCAGTTAAAATCCATTTAACTGAAGTAGATCATCAGTTTCCAGAAACTAGTGATGGGTTTTACGGAAACACATGGAGTCTGGAGGCTATTTCTGAAGAATTTCTGCTTCCAGCAGAGCATTTTAGAAACAACAAAATAGATGCTGATAAATTAGCAATTGATAGCGCAGTTACATTTAGAAGTCTTTCGGCAGGTCTTGTTAATGGGTATGTAGTGCCACATCGGGAGGTCTTTAGTATTAATAAGTGGATTAGTGAAAGCTACCCAAAATTAATTCTTAAAGAATTGGCATTTGTTTATGCTCCAAATGTCAGTGCGTTGAAATTCATAAAGCAAAATATAAATGATCTAAAAAACGGAAATTTTGAAAGTTACCGTACATTTTTCAAATTGAATCGAGAAAGTAGATGGATTAATGGATTCAATGAGGTTGGTGTTAGGCTGGAGTCAGAAGATTTTAGTGTTTTTAAAGGCTTTAGATTAAGCTCATCTGATGATGTTTGCAAAAAATATAAATCGAACCCAACAGCGCTATTGGTTGCCGGCTCGGCTATCATTGGCTTGATCGTGGCGTTCAAATATAAACTATGTGGCGTTTTCGAGGCGGAAGATATGTTTTTTTTAAACAAAGAAGTTGGCAAATTATCTATCGATTTATTTGGTCCAAATGCAAATTTATTTATCATTGAAAAATAAATTTTTTTGATTAGGGCAATTAAAAAATGAAACAGGCGAGATAATGAATGTAAATTTAAAAAATGCAATATGCAACTCTGTGTTAAGTTTGAGAAATTCACTTAAGATGCAATTGTTAATTTTATTTGTATTAATTTCTTTGCTGGGTTTGGTTTTTTTTACTGGCAAGTTATTGATTGAAAAAAAAGAAAAATTTCCATTTGGAGAATCCTCCGGTGAGATTCAAATAACGTTTAAAGACCATGCTTCCACAAATACCCAACGATTTTTAATCAAGGCGACAGAAAACATCGAAGGGGAAGCTGTTTTCGCCTCAGTTCCAACAAAAAGTATGGCGCAATTGCTGATCAGTTCAATTATAGTAGGCTCTAAAAGTTCCTTTGGAGATCGAACAGCTCCCTATGGAGGCCATATCTCTTCACAGATAGTTTGCAATACCCAGAAGTATTTGAAAGAGCAGGTCATTCTCTTTAGAGGTTCAGAATCCAAACTAATCTTAGCGGTTACTAATAGCCGCCGCATGTTGGGTGAGTGCTCAATCGATCAAGTCAAGTTTGCAACGGCAATATGGGCCGTCTATGATGAGCAAAGAAAGCAAATCCTAACTATTAGACTGTTTAAGCCTATTTTAAATCTCAAAAATATTGAGGAGTCACAAGCGGAAGTTTTACGTATATTTTTGAAAATTATTAACCGCCCATGAAGCATTTGAGTAAAGATCGGCTCTGTTGTGACTTCATTTTATGCGGTATGGCTTTGCGTAGTTTATTTGTATCTTGCAAATTGACTAAAAAGATAAAAGATTGATTATCAGTAATATCCAGGACAATCGATGTCCATACTTTGATTGGAGAGTTTTGTCATGAAACCCAGTTTATTAGGAGTAGGGAAGCTAACAGCTTATTCACTTGTTTTTTCAGGAATTCTATTATTCTCTGGAATATATTCATTATCAGCACTGTCAGTTGAAACAACTTGGTTCAGTTTTTCTTCACAAGAAAAAATACAAGAACCTCAAGTGAAGCTCTACTGGCTGACAGCTGATGGCTTGAGGGCCGATAAAGAATTATTTGATATGTATAAGTGGGCTCAAGAAGGCAAATTGCCTAATATTAAAAAACTGATGGATCGTGGTGCCCACGGCTACTCCATTCCTGCATTTCCTACCCTCACCTCCAATAACATCGCAACCCTGCATACAGGTGCCACGGCAAAAGTCCACGGCATCGTCGAAGGCGCCATGCGCGCCGAAGGACACCCGCTAGAGCAAGCGAGCATTAACGGCTTTAGTTCCGCTTCAAAAAAAGTAGCACCCACGTGGTCAATCCTTGAGCAGGCTGGTAAAAAAACCGTGGTTCTTTCCGTTCCAGGATCCACGCCTCCCGAGCTTTCTGAGGGCGTCACGATCCGTGGTCGATGGGGAAATTGGGGCTACGATGCACCCGCCGTTATTTTTGAACCGCAAGCCAATTATCAAATGCGCAAAGAAACTATTGAAGATTTTTTCTTTAATACGTTGGACAAAAAACTCACCCGCTTTGTAGAGACAAGCACGGCGGAGGGGTGGCAAAAAACGGCCACCTCCCATTCAAAACCCATTCAAGCGTCTTTTGAAGCCCATGGCGGAACACTTCACGCCTTTATTTATGATTCCACCAACGATCAGCAAACCAACTATGACAGCATTCAGTTCTCAGCTGATAAAAAATCTATTTTGGCAAAACTTCGACAAGGTGAATGGAGTGACTGGCTTTCGATGCCCTTGGTTTTTGATGGTAAACCTTTTACTTCTCAAGCAAAAGTGAGAGTTATTAAAATTTGGCCAGACGGACGCTTTCGTGTGCGCGTGCTGTACAATGCTCTCAATAATTACATGGTTCAACCCTCGACGGTGTCCGAAGAGCTCACGAGCCAAGTGGGTCCAATGGTGGATTTTTTGGACAACTGTCTCTGCCTGGGAATGGCACCTCAGCTTATCGTAGAACCAGAAGATAAAAATGTGGCAATGGAAGAAGCGCGGATGTCGTGGCAGTGGCACCGAAAAGCTGTTGGTTATATTCTAGAAAAATGGAAGCCCGATGTCCTCATTGAAGACTTTTACACTCCAAACCAAATGCTAGTTTCAAAGTGGTGGTTGGGCTCTGTGGACACGCAACGCAAAGGCTATGATGCCAAAAAAGCCAAAGACAGTTGGAAAGATCTATTGGAAATGTATCAAGGTGTGGACTCCATCATCGGGCAAGTTCTTGAAAAAGCCGATAAAAATACATTGATTGTGCTTTCGGCTGAGCACGGTACTGCTCCACTTTATAAAAACACTCGCCTCAATAATTTATTCGCAAAAAAAGGCTGGCTCATTTTTAGCGTGGATGAGAAAACCCGCAAAGCGACAATCGACTGGAACAAATCAAAAGTTGTCTATCTTAAGATGGCCCACATATATATCAATCCAAATGGCCTCGGGGGCGACTACAAACGGGCACATGGGCCAAAATACGAAGCGCTACGTAAAGAAGTTATTGCCGAGTTGGAAGTCCTCAGGGACTCTAATGGCATGAGTCCTGTGAGTCGAATTGTTAAATGGGAGGATGCTGATGAGATTTTCAATTTACCTACAGATCGAGTTGGAGATCTTGTTCTTGAAGCAACTACTGGTTATCGTTTTTGGGAGGAAATGACAAATGATAAGGGCATTTTCACTACTCCTAGGGCAACGGGTTATAAGGAAGGAGTAAACCCACTAGATCCTGCAGTTCAAACGCCGTTTATAATTGCCGGGCCCGGCGTAAAAATGGGAATCAAACTTTCGAAATCTGTGAGACATATTGATCAGTTGCCCACAATTTTAAATCTTATGAAGGTCCCTATACCAGATTACGTAGAAGGGCACATAATTGATGAAGTAATGTCCGAATAGGTTATCAAATATAAAATCTTACTTAATTTCAGGAAATATTTGAACAGGAAAGATTTAATTATTAATAACATGTTAAAAAGAATCTGGGGTTTTATAAATTGAGAAAAATGGTTTATTCATAATATAATCTCTGGGAACTTTCTCTATACGGTATACAAGGCGGTCCAGTTTTCCAATCTTTTCACTTTTCCATTCCCACAAAATAGTATTGGTTAATCTGTCCAGCTCAAAAGCCTGACCGCCATGAGAAGTATGAGTAACCAAAAAAGTATTATCATTCACTGGGATAACCGAACCAAATTGTTTGTTATATAAAACAAATGGTTGTTCCTTTCGGTAACTCCAAACAACTGCATTGGTTAAAGGGTCCATTTCGATAATTTTTGAAAAACCTTCGTGCTTTGATTCATTAAGAAAAAAAAGAATATGTCCATTTTGAAGAAATCTCGGGGAATGAATTTGACCACTTCCTAATTTAGAGTAGTCATATTTCCACACAATAGTATCTGTTGTAGGGTCTATTATTATAAAACCGATCATATTCAGAGAGATAAGGATATTATCAGGTTTAAAAATCATAGAATTTTTGTATTTGTCAACAGAGCCAACTCTAGATGCCCCATTGATGTATGTGTATTCGTAATATTTTTCTGTTGGAACGAAATGAAGTTTTATTTTTTTTTTGAAGATATCTTCAACTTCTCGCAAATGCTTGTTCGATGACCAATGATATAAAATTTCTCCATTTTTATGAATTTGAATTACATTATCAATTTTGATTAATTTTCCGGCTCTGGAAACAATTCGCTTCTCTGGAAAGGTGAAAATAGAGGCATTGTAGTCAATGTCATGGTGGAGTAGAAAAGTGTAGTTCCACGAATACTTATTATCATTACTAAAATATTCAACTCGATTGTTTGAGTATCCTAAAAATCCTGAATCTGTTATTTTACAAAAATCCCAAGGCAACACAAAAATTGTTTGAAAATTGTCTCTTAAGATTTCACAGTTACCAGAGTCAATCCATGAAATTTTTAATAGAAAATGATGGCCATAATTATCTTTTCTCAAAACAGAGGATAGCAGGTCTATTCGGAAACTATTTACTATAAAAATACTTCCAAAAAGTAGAGCCACTAAGATTAGTACTAATTTAATTTTCATTTTTTGTTAAAAAAAGGATGATTTTCAATTTGGATGGGCATTTGCGCTCCTGACGATGATAGGTCAGCTAAAGGTTCAATCATCGCTTTGAAATAATCTTTATTTTCACAACGCAAGCAAGATACAGATTTTTGTCTATAAAATAAATTGGTCCTCATTTCAGTTACAATAGATGTGAACGCTTTATTTCGAATATTTCCGTAAGAGATATGAGTTAAGGTGCAAGGTGTAACATCGCCGTATGATGTTACATAAACTTTTTCTAAACCAGCAGGACAACCTTCTTTTAGACGAAAATTGTACATTGTATTTTGCCTTACAAAAGGGTTATTCCGAAGCTCAGAGACAATTTTTCTAGATTCTGCATCTAGAACGATTTGTTTATTCTCCTGCCATTTTCCCGCCATGGCAGCCAAATTGAGAAGTACAAAAACTTTCTCTTGTTCCGCTAATTTTATTACTTTGGCGAGTTCACCATTTTTTGCATACTCATTTGTGACCACCGTAGACAGCGAAACCGCGATCCCGTGTTTTTTGGCTAGACGAACTCCGTTGAGGGCAGAATGAAATAATCCAGCAATCTTCCTCGACTCGTCATGAATTTTGGGCGTGGCACTGTCGATACTCACTTGCAAATATCGAAGTCCTGCTTTTTTGGCTTTTATGACATTTTTCTCGTTGAGCAGATGTCCATTCGTCACCATGGAGACAATCGCACTTTTGGGTGTAAGGACCCGAATAATTTCGTCCCAATCGGGCCTCATCATAGGCTCTCCACCAGTCAGATTGATATGAATGGCACCCAGCTTTCTGGACTCTCTCCACAGTTCACGAATTTCTTCCACAGTGAGGTTCGATCTGTTTTTGTCGTATAGCGTGTCGGAGTAGCAAAAATCACATTTCGCTTGGCATTTAAAAGTTATCGCCAACTCTACAGATCTGAGAACGTCTTTTTTAAGCACATGAGCATTGAAGTATCCTTTAGCGATTCTGCCCATAAGTAAAGGGGAACGCGAAACTATTTTGGCGTGTTTTATTAGTCCGTGAGTTTTATTCAGCCATTTATTTGCCATCATCAAGTCGTTCCCGTTTTTAATGAGAAGGTTTTGAATCCATTAAAGGATTCGAAGAGGGGTCTGAAGGCGGTCACTATAGAAAGTGCTAAGAAGGGGGCCTGAGGTTGCTGCATTCGACGGAAGCTAAAGTCGAGGATGGCAACAATGGCTCCCATAATAATTTGGCCTTTCAAACTGGGTGGTGTTGTGGAGGGGTCGGTGATCATGTGAAACACAAATATGGCTACAGAGAGAGCAAGGAGAGGGCCTAGCGCGGTAATAAGAGGAAGCTGCGTGAGTGTTTGGCTATAGATAAATGTTAAAGCCAGTAACACTGCAAAATAGCTGATGGAGATGAGGATCCTTTTGGAGAGCGTGGCGATGGTGATTCCTAAACCATAGACCATTAGAAAATGCCAAGGACTTGCAATCCATTGCTGAACTTTGGCGTGGGCAAGATGAGGCATTAAAAAGGTAACAAAAACGATACCGATGCACGAAGGATTGAAGACATGGCTTTTTTCCCACCGAATCAGATATTTGGAGGAAATTCCTACCAGCATGGCGATCAAATACGGCCAAATTGTGTAGTGGGTAGAAAGCAAAATAAAGAGGGAGGTGGAGCATATGAGGCCACTCAGAGGAAGGGTGAACCTTTTGAATGTGTAGTAGTGAAAAGCTTCTTCAACGATTATCGTTGATGCAATCAGAATCAGATAGTCCTGTAAAAATCGTCCTTCATGAAAATGAAAAAGTAATATGTATAAGTAGGTGTGGAGAGCAAACAATTGGAGTGCCAGAGAAAACTCTCGTTTTTGAGACAATTTTTTAAGGTTATTAAATATGGTCATCATCAATATGTTATTCCCTCTCTTTGTTTTCCACAATCGTGTTGTAATCATTCAGCCTATATTTTGAGACAATTTGGTGCGTTCCACTTGGCCACTGGATTTCGATCATCTTTACGCTTGTTCTGCCAAGCCCAAAAAAGAGACGGATATCACTTTGAGATGAAAATCCATTAGTTGGGAAAATCTCGCGAAACTGAATTGTATCATCATTTTCATACAAAGTGACCTTAGCTCCGATGGCATCTTTATTGGATGTCGTACCAATAAGTTTAAATCCTACCCAAGGAATCGATATTTTTGTTTGCTGATTGATCAAGACTTTGGGTGGGGCATTGTGCGAGGCCACAACCAGATCCAAGGTGCCATTGTTATCTAAATCCACCACGGCACTACCCCTGCCAATGAGCGGAGCGGAAAGACCCACAGATTCTGTTATATCGATAAATTTATTATCACGCTGAATAAAAAGGCAAGGACGATCATTGCCAGCCACTTCGGCGCCATTGGTGGGAGGAACCCCTGTCGGATCTGTAATCATGAGCTGGGGGACTACGTAAAAGGTCTCCAGCTTATAAATGTAGGATTTTTCACCGTCGTTGAACAAGCCGGTAGCAACAAAAAGATCGAGTTTTCCGTCTTTGTCAAAATCTGCGAAGTTAGAACCCCACGCCCAAGAACAGCGGTCCACTCCGGCATCGAAGGAAACATTCTGAAAATGCCCGTGACCATCCCCTTGGAAAAGCCAATTCATCATTCTCACATAATAGGTACTGCGCGTGAGATTACTTACAAAAACATCTGTGAAACCGTCATTGTTATAATCTCCGACAGTCGCGCTCATATTTCCGGAATAAAATTGGTGACCAAGATTTTTTGTGGCATCGACAAACGAAGTGGCACTGTTATTGAGCAAAAGTCGATTTATATTGAAATCATTGGCTAAAAAAATATCAGGAAACCCGTCATTATTGAAATCAGAGATCCCAGCGGCCCACGTTAACTCGTTCTCCTCCAAGCCCAAATCTTCTGTGACGTCTTGGAAATATTTGCCATCGACATTTTTTAACAGAATATCTTGTCTAAAAATCTTCAGTTGGTATTTATTCCTGCGCGGTTCAATAATGCCTAACTTACGGCCGGATTCAATTTTTTCACTGCCTGCATTCAAGGAGTTGGAAATATATAAGTCTAAGAATCCATCATTATTGAAATCCAAGACACTGGCGGCGGAGGCGTACGTGCAGTGTTCAGATATATGGGAGGCGTCGGAGACATCCAAAAAAGATGTCCCAGAGTTTTTGAAAAGTTTGTGACATCCAGCTTTCATCAATAGAAGATCCACAAGTCCATCGTTATCGTAGTCAAAAAATACGGCGCTCATCGTTTCGCCGTGCAAATTTCGCTCTTCATCAAGACCCCATAGAGAGGTGGCTTCGACGAAATGACCGGTGCCATCATTTAAATAAAAGTAATTTGTTTTGCCCTCTTTCGCATTGCTAAAAAAAAGATCGGGGAAGCCATCACCATTGACATCCGCCACAGCCACCGATGCGTTGTAGGGAAGCAGTTTTGAGTAACTCTTTCTTAGCTCATGAGGTGTAAAAAGTTCGTGTCGGTGATGAATGCCGCGCTGGACAGTCTCGTCATTAAATCGGAAAGGGATGTCACTCTCCGAGAGTTTTCCCTGGACACTGGCACTTTGATATTTGTAAAAGTTAAATTGCTTTTCGATAATTTTACCGCTGGCAATCACGGTAAAGACAAAAATAAGAGGGAAAATCTTCTTTATCACGTTGTAAAAAGGCTATTTTACAAAAAGCAATTATTCAAGGAGTTAAGTATGGCTGACTCCAGTTTTCGTGCTCCAACAATCGGAGTATAAAGGTGGTCTTTCAATTCAAAAAGTTGCGGTTGAAAGAAAAATGCCACAACAGAGTCGTCCCAATAGGAAATTTCCTTCCCTTTCCACCCGCTGATATCGGCTCGAAAAATCTGCGCCAAAAGCTGCGATGAGTCACGCAGAGCAAGTTGAGCTACAGTTTCTTCGGAAAAGGAAAACCGCTCGTGATTAGCGTCTTCAAAAGGAAGATTTACTGATTTTATTTCCTGTTGAAAGCGCGAGAAGACATGTTGGCAAGATTTGAGATCAAACCAGCAGTTAAAATAGATGGGGTTATCATTTCCAAAAGTATAGATAGCTTTTGTAGCGGATATGCGAGGTAAATACTCAGAGGCGGAGGTGTAAGGGCCCAGTATCAGCACATTAAGGCTGGTGCAACTTTGGTTGATCGTCTCAACAAGAGATTCAAGATCTTGACCAGGTTGAGTTGGTAGGACTTTCCATTTTCGATGATTATTGAGTGCTTCATCACGCGCTCTCACGTTTTTCCAAAATGAGCTTAACTTCCTGTTGGTTTTCGCTCCAGTAAAATAAGAAATATCATTGTAATTGGAAAATTGTTCTTTGAGGTAAAGATGATTGCTGTAACTGTAATTAATTCTGGAGATTCCTTCGGTAAAAACAACGTAGGACACCTTTTGCTTGCATGTCAGGGAAGTCAACGCCCTTAAATCATCGAACGAGCCGTCGTTGTCAACGAGAAGACATCGCTTTTCTTTTTCAATACGGCCTCCCGGGCTGTGCGCATAAAGAATACCGTAAGCTTTCTGATGCTGTAGCGTTTTGATTTTCAAAAATTTACTGGTGAGATAGTCCTCAAGCGGAGCGCTCGTTTCGTTATACGTATTCAGAAACCAAAAACAACTTAACCCACTTTTTTTAATTTTGTTGTCCAATTCGGCGATGCCTTCGGGCGTCTGCAGTCGTGCCAACTCCCCGTTTTCGATAAGATAAGTGGGTTTTTTTTCGGAGGATTTTAAGTAATAGTCAAAATTTATTTGATGCCAGGAATAGTTAATATAACCACATGTTTGCTGAGATTTGTGATTCTCTTCAATCACCGAATTGGTCAAGGCCCGCAGATCAATTACGATAGGATAATTTTTAGAATAGTTCCCCATGTAAAAGCCAACTAGCGAGCCGATAACGTAAAGTGGTGCCACACTGGTTTTAAGCGCTCGAAATGGTATGTATTCAATAGCCTGGGCTGATAGAACACAAAAGAAAGGTGCCATAAATCCAAAGTAGTGATTTTTCCAAAGGGGTTGGCCTACTTGATTGTACAAGACTGCCGTTAAAATAGGAAGGCAACACGTTGCCAAGATGATAAAGAAATTAAAGTTTTCGGTAATTTTGAGATTGTATGTGGGTTTTCTAAAAAGCTTAGCTAAAATCAAAAGGAATATGAAAAACAGAAAAAAAGGTTGTCCGTTGAAGAGAAAGTTCAGTAAATCGTAAATAGCATAATCACCCGGCGTTCGATCGTAATCATGGGTTTTTAAATTTTGATATTGTTTCAAAATAATCGGCACCCATGTCGCATAAAAAAGAACTACAATTAAAAAGACGGACGAGAAATATTTTTTTCTCAACTTTGTTACATAATTTGAACTGATGATAAACAAAAGAAGTTGAAATAGTGCGAAGGCAAAAGCGAAATAGTTAATGTATCCCATCAGGATAAGGAGAACCGGATAGAGCACCAGATGTTTTTTATTAACCTGAGGGTTGAGAAGGATTCGTAGCCCCAGGTAAAAAGAGAGACTGCAGAAGAATATATTCATCCCGTGAAAAGTAGCCATGCGTGAAAGAGCTATAGAAGCGTAATTGATGGAAAAGAAAAGTGCAGCCATAAATGAGGCTTTCGGGGAAGTCAGAAGCTTGGCCGTTTCAAACACTGTCAGTATGGTGAAGGTCCCAAGAAGGGCACCGACGAGACGTAACGATATTTCCGATATACCAAAGGCCTTCGACCAAACAAAAAGGACCATATGGCTCAGTGGAGGATGAATTTCCCAAGATAGAAAGGGTTCAATGAAACGATCCCAACCCATGTCGAGATTATAGACGTGGACTAAGTTATAGAGTTCATCATTGTTAAAGGAAATATCATTTAAACGTAAGGTTCTTAATAGCCCACCGAGAAAAACGACGGCTAAGATGGGCAAAATTTTTTTCGAATTCATATTGAAATGGTACATAACTTTATATACTCTTGGAAGAGCATTCATCGTCGGGGGACTTATTAATATTGCATTTGTTTGGCCCAAGGGTTACGAAAAACGCTATCTTTTACCGCTCTCCTTTGCTTACTTAAGAAGCAATATCCTCGATGAGGAAATACGTCCCTACATGATAGATTGTACGCTTCACGGCCAAGATGCCAACTCTGACTGGTACAAACAGATGCTGCAAAGTCAAACTCCAGAAGTTGTATGTATATCTTCCTGGTCAGCGATGTACCCAGAAGCTTTGCGTTGTGCGCAGATCGCACGTCGTCTTTTGCCCAACGCCAAAATCATTTTTGGTGGGCCTCATTCCACCGCCGCTGCAGAAGGTGTTTTAAATACGGGCTTTGTGGATTTTGTTCTGTTGGGTGAGGCAGAAAAAAGTTTCCCCATGTTTTTGCGAAAATTACGTCTTAAATTGACTGATTACAGCGATGTGCCGGGATTGATTTTTAAATCGCAAGGTCACTTTGTTAAGACAAAACGCGTGATTGTTAACGACATCGATGAGATTTTCTTGCCTGACTACAACTTTATCAATTTGCAGGGGTACTGGAAAAGTGGCTATAGGTTGAATTCAACTCAACAAGAAAATGCTCCTTTATGGGTGACTCGGGGATGTCCTTATCGTTGTACTTTTTGTTCTGCACCCGATCTCAATGGAAAACCAGTAAGAACTCATTCCGTCGAGTACATGAAGACATGGATTCTCAAGTTGCATCAAGAGTTTGGGGTGAAGTGGTTTAATATTGTCGACGATAATTTTACCTACAATGTTCAGTACGCCAAAGATTTTTGCCGAATGGTCATTCAATTAAAGTTGAACATAGGATTTGGAACTCCCAATGGCATTCGTGTGCAGAGGGGAGATCAAGAGCTTTGGGATCTGATGAAGAAAGCGGGATGGCAAACCATCATCGTCGCACCGGAGAGCGGATCAAAAACGTCATTGGCCAGAATGAGGAAGGATTTGGATCTCGACATCATACCGCCCGCTGTCGAGAAAATTCAGCGTTCCGGGCTCAAGGTCAATGGACTTTTCTTGATTGGGTTTCCCGGAGATACCCAGGAGGACTTGTTTAAGACAAGAGAATTCATCCTTCAGTGTAAATTCGACTTTTTTTATCTGAACGTCTTTCAACCATTACCGGGAACACCGATTTATAATGATTTACTAAACAAAGGTGAAATCAAACAAGGAATATTGCCCAATGGTTATTCTGAAGGAACTCGTTCCTATGTGACAAAAGAGCTCAAAGGATTTAATTTCCCGCTGTTTGTTCTCATGACATATCTTCGCTTTGCAATTACAAATCCGCAAAGCATCTTGCAACAATTCTCGAGATACAGTTTTGGCTTTCTTTTCAATAAAATAGCAAAGAATATTGTAAGTTCCCTCAAGGTCACTGCGACGAATCCGATTGAAGAGAATGTAGTTAATATATAAACGATCTCGGCGGCAAGTTTTTTGGAATTTGTATAAACGGATTTCCAGTGACTGTCAAAGTTTTCAAGTTTCTCCAGCTTCCTATATCCAAAGGCAGTGTGCGAAGTCTGTTAAAAGACAAGTCCACTCTTTCGATATTCTTCCAACACGATATTTCGTTGGGCATGTTTGTAAATTGATTATTATAGCCATCAAACTCACGTAAGCTCTTCCAATGGCACACAGAGACGGGCAGACTTTTGAGATGATTGTGGTGAAGTTCAATTTTCTGTACATTGGCAAAGCCTTTGAATTCCGGTAATGATGAAATTTGATTTCTTGAAACGTTGAGGCGTTTCAGTTGACTCAATGAAAAAACCCATGATTCAAGAGTGGTTATTTTGTTCTCTTCCATTTGGATTTCTTCCAAATTTCTACACTCTTTTAAAAAAGCGGGGATATTACTCATAGAGTTGCTGGATAATTTTATTGTCTTTAAATGATGACAATTTGTTTTAAATACCAAATTTTTAAGTAAATTAAAAGAAAGGTCCATGTGGTTCAAAAGGGGAGACGAGGGAGCGCAGGGGATTTCTTCAATCTTATTATGACTCAGATCTAAGTGTTCGAGTTGCTTGAGCTTACAGATCCAAGCAGGAAATCTGGAAATATAGTTATAACCTAAATGAATTTCTTTGAGTTTTGGCAAATCAATATTTTGCACTTCAAGCTGGGCGATGTCGTTGTGGTACAAATCAAGAACTTCTAGTCTGTTCAGCCCCTCGAGTGAGCCCGAAATCATCCTGAGTTTATTATTAGCTATTCTCAGTACTTTTAATTTTTTTGCAGAGTTTTTTGGGAAGTCGATTTTCTCAATAATATTTCCATCGAGAAGTAATTCTTCAAGTTGTGGGAGCGTTTCGAGAAGGCCATGAATATCGGCTATTTCATTTTCTCTTAAATCTAACTTTTCAAGTCGAGAGAGTTTAAGAAACCAGATGGGATCTACAGACTTCAGAGACTTCCTACTCAAATCCACCTTCGTGATGGATTCAATGAGGAAGCTTGAGCAATTGGTATCGTTGACGTTGAGGGCGGTTTTGAGTGTGGGATGAAGAGAACAAGAATTATCAGTTTCCCCGGCATGGGCGCAAATCGGGGAAAAGCTAGATAAGATGAGAAAAGTAGCGATGAGATTTTTCATAATAGTTCGTCCTTGTCTTATTAATGAATTCTGTATTGCCTGCGAAGGATTGTAAAATGTCTTCATGTGTAAGGTCTAGATTTCTCAAGCGCGAGTAGTTGTGATAAGTCCCGATCAGCCGACCGTTTTCCCATTTTGGTAGGTTCTGGTAGTCTTCAATCATCGTGATCGCTTTTGACTTGGTAAATCCAGTTTCACCGATTGTCCATTCTTCACTGAAACCATTCACTCCCGAGATCATTGAAATCTCATAACCAAATTTCTCGGGCGTTTTCTGTATCTTTGAATAATCAATAGATGCTGATTTGGAAGGGGTGTAACCACCGATAAAAAGGGGCGTGACTTCGTAACCATGCAGGTACTTGTTGCATTGCAGGATCCAATCAAGTTGCGCCTTGGCTGTTTCTTCTGTTTCTTTAGGCAAACCAATAATAAATCCAGATCCTGTGACAATAGAATCTCCCCATGCAGATTTAATTGTTACAAGTAGCCTTTCAATTCTCTCTTGATCACACACCTTGCCAACATAGCGACTTACTTCTTTTCTTACACTTTCAATTCCCCACATTATAGATTTAGCTCCAGATTGGGCTAGAAGGTCTATCATTTTTGGATATTTTTCGATTAAATCTAATCTCGCAAATCCAGACCATTCTACTTTGAATGGAAGTTTGGAAAAAACGTTATAAACCATTTCAGTCTTTTCCAATGATTCGTTCACAAGGAAATCTGTAATCATGTAATGATTGATTCCAAAAAGTTCATAATTTCTGATCAGTTCTTTTTCTAGAAATTCAGGTTTTTTTATGAGTTCGCCATTTTTTTTCTTTTTGTAATCGCAAAAAGAACAAGCAAAAGGACATCCTCTGGCTATTTCCAAAGGAAGTGCTTCCTTTTCAAATAGAAAATCATTTTTTTCCCAAAGAATAGACGATTCAGAAAACTCTTCAAATGGAGGATAGTCCTTTTCACTTGAAATTCTTTTCTTAGGAAGTTGTTGTCCTTTTATTAGATCCTGGCAGATTGCGACTATACTTTTGTCAGCCATTCCCTCAACCCAATAGTCTACAAATAGATAATTGTCCTGTAACTTTCTTTTTTGTACAACTTTCTGGCCACCAACGATGACTTTTAAGTTGGGTGATTTCTTCTTCATTTTATCAATGTAAGCCTGCATTTCTTCTGAAGCAAAAGGGAAGTATGTGTTCCAGGCATTATTTTTTTCAGTCCTTTTAGCGGAGGACATCCATCCATCAAAGTCCTTCGGTAGGTAAGATGAGAAATGGGTAGAACTAAAGCCAACGGCAATAGTAGCTGAGGTAAAAAAATTGTTTATGATGCAATCCATTTTGTAGTCGTTCATAAAACTAAAAAAGTCGATTGTCTGAACTGTGAAACCACTCTTTCTTAATTGGCTCGCAATCATATAGCAACCAGCATCTCGTCCCCATCCGGGAGAGCCATTGCACTCAGTGAAAAGTATAACTTCCATTTTTGATATCGCCTTTTTTGTAAATTCCAACCCAGCTTAGACCATAATATTTGATATTCAACTTCAGGAATAAAGATAGAATGAAGATGTCTATGTTTAGGATAATTTTAAATTTTGTAAAAGAGTTCAATTCTTGACTCTTATAGAAGTTAAATATTTTTTCAAGGCATCTAAAAATCAATGGAAATAAGAAGAATTGTGATTGAAAACAACAGTTTAAATTTTTTTTAGAAAAAATATTTTTAACTTCTGTTTCATTATATCTTCTGTGATGACCGAGAATTTTATCATGGATACCTTTAAGATTTGGCCAAAGTGGAACTGTTATAACTAACAAGCTGTCCTGCTTCATTAGGTCATCAAGAAGTGAAAGTAAGCTATCCTCATCCTCAATATGCTCTAAAACATCGAGTACAAAAATTAAATCAAATTTTTCAGTTGGTATTGAATTTGAGAACTTTATAGTTTTAATTTGTCCTGGACTGGCAAGATAAGCAGGGTCAACGCAAGTAAAGTTCCACTTTGTGTATTTACTTGCGACCGTAGCAAAATACGCGTTTCCAGATCCAATATCTAACACTGAATAATTTCTGTTCGGATTTTTAAATTTCATCACGCAATCTAATAAAAAATCGGCTCTTATTTGATGCCAAATGCCAACAGTTTCGAATGCTCCAATTGAGGTAGTTTGTGATTTATATGTTTGTTTTTCAAAGTGATCCATGTTTTTCTAAGGATATAGATTAACGGGAATATAACAATTTTTTCTTATGTTTACACTCATTGACAAATTTAAAAACATTTTAGGTTTTGATCAAAAGCTTCTAGGAATGGGGCTTACATATGACGATGTACTGTTGGTGCCTGGCCATAACGTAAATGGTTCTAGGCAAAATGTGAAAATAAGTAGTACAGACAAATCTGGAAAATTCTCACTCAGCTTGCCTATAATTTCAGCAAATATGGATATGATTACTGGCTCTGAAATGGCTGATTTTATGTCATCTCAAGGCGGAATTGGCGCTTTGCATCGGCTGATGTCAATAAAAGCTAATGTGGAGGAATTTAAAAAGGTAAGTGGTACTTGTTTTGTTTCCATTGGATGCAATGAAAAAGGGTTAAAGAGGGCTGAGGGGCTTTACGAAGCTGGAGCTAAGTTCTTTAATCTAGATATTGCTCATGGTGATTCAAGTGATATGGGTCCCACTTTGGTGGAGTTGAAAAAGAGATATAGTGATATTTTCATAATGGCTGGGAATGTTGCTACGTTTAGTGGGGCTAGTTATTTGTATGACTACGGGGCTGATATTGTTAAAGTCGGGATTGGAGGCGGCAGTGTGTGTACTACAAGAGTTAAGACTGGATTTGGAGTTTCCAATATAACTGCAATAAAAGAATGTTCAAAACTAAAATGTTCTATCGTTGCTGATGGTGGCATACGAAGTCCGGCAGATGTGGTAAAAGCACTCGCATTTGGAGCTGATTTTGTTATGGTTGGAAGCCTTTTAGCTGGTACAAGACCAACTCCAGGGAATGTCGTTGAGCTTAATGGTAATAAGTCGAAAATTTACAGAGGCCTAGACAGTCAAGAAACTCAAATGAGTTGGTTTGGTGAAGTTCCTAGGTGGAGAACGCCCGAGGGCATTAGTGCCCATGTTGAATATAGAGAGGATGAAGATCAAATTATCCATGATCTGGTTGGTGGTATACGGTCGGGCCTTACCTATTGTGGAGTTGATAATATTAAAGATCTACAAAAAAATTTTAGATATCGGATAGTAACCTCAAGTAGTGTTCTTGAGGGTATGCCGCACAGAATGAAATAATTTAACTCTCATGAAAAATATGAAAATCTGCATTAAATCATGGAAAATGAATGGTAGCATCTGACATCTTAATGTTGAACCAGAAACATCCCTCCATGTTGATAGTTTATAATTACGTATTTTGCTTCCAGAAAAAAAATTAACGGTCCTCATAATAAGCTCAAAATCAAAAAGTATTTTGCAGATAAATTTTTTTTTAAATATACTCATTATGTGAGATTTGTTTCGAAATATCTTGATTCCGCATTGCGGGTCTTCCGCACCTCTTGTCAGCAGAGTTGAAATTAAAAATCGAAATATAATACTTTGAGTAAACCTACTCCAGTGTCTATTTGCCAAAGGTCTGCACCCAAAAAGTGCGTTGATGTCATTGGATTCAATATGATTAATTATATCTAGAAATTCATGAAAGCTTACGGCGAAATCAATATCGTAAAAACCAATATATTCACTTTGAGTTTGAGAGGCATGGAGAAGCCCTACCCGAACAGCTTCAGCTTTTCCCAACCTTTGGTTGAGTTTTACAACGGTAAGGCGACCACACCTGTACTCGTCAAGTGATCGAATAAGCTCTACTGAAGAATCTGTAGAGCCATCATCAACTATGATAATTCCTAAGCTACTGATACTACACATCTTTTTTAATTTATAGAGATTTTTTTGTAATCTTTTTGTCTCGTTGTAGCACGGCAGAATCAAAGTTAATAATTTCATGGTTTACGGCAAGCTCTATGATAAAATATAATTATGGCTATGAGGTTATACGAGAGTCACTGTTATTCAAGACGAATTTTTCTTTCTACGGCGTTATTATTCTCAGGTGCTTGGTCAGTCCTGGGTGATTACGGAAATAATGGCGCTTCGTATAAAGTTTCATGGATATGTATACCCAAAAAGTGTAATGGCGAGAAAAAAACTGTTGACGATTTCTGGCTCGATCATTTTGATAATACAGCCTACGAATTGAATGCAATATTTAGGGAAAGGGGTTGGCTGTTGAAGGATATTTCAGAGCTTGGGTCCGATAAAAAAACAGCCGTTTTAACTAAAGAATATAAAAATAAATTCTTTGCACTTTTATATAATAAATTATGGGAATTTATGTGTAGAGGGGATTTTAAAGAATCTACCAACTTGGTCCATAAGTCTACTAACAATCATTTATTCTAGATTTAAAAAAAGATATTATGTTTAATTATACGCAAAACAACCATGTTAAATTCGGTTATGATGGTTCACTCTATAATGAAAGAGAAACAAAAACCTCGGTTTTATGGTGTGGGTTTGGTGGTTGCTCGAGGCAAGCGAATTCTTTCCGAGATGAGTGCATAAAGACAGCACGGGAAATTTCTTTGTCTACAAATGAAAAAATATATGTTTTATTGAGTGGTGGGATGGACAGTGAAATAGTCTTGCGTTCATTTTTGTTGGCTGATCTGGAAGTTAATGCAATTTCCGTTGAGTTTTCCGAATTAGAAAATCAACATGATTTGAATTGGGCGAAAACGTTTTGTAAAATCAATAAAGTAGATCACACGATCTTAACCTTAAATATAAAAAAAGAGTGGGATAGTATAGTACGTAATTATGGACTTCAAACAAAATGTACTAGCCCTCAGTTTTCAACGCTAATGTGGTTGATTGATAAAGTTCCGGGATTTCCTGTCTTAGGAAGTGGAGATTCTGCAATTAAGAGAGTGGAATGCACTAATAATTTTTATTTTCACGAGTATGAAAACTATTTGTGCTTGTATAAATTCATGTTCAAAAAAAATATTCATGGAATTCCTGCATTCCTTCAATATAGCCCAGAATTAATGTATTCTTTTTTTACTCATCCAATTCTTTTAGATTACATCAATGGTAAGGCGAGACGAGACAAAATACTGTCGATTAAAAAGTATAAGTCAAAAATATACGGGCATTCTTTCCCGGATTTAATTGAGCGACTTCCATTTAACGGCTACGAATACCTATCAGATCTAGATTTCAAATACAGAAGTTTTCTGGAAGATTCGTTGCCTGGAGCTGGGCAGAGAATTAGTTTTGAATATCAAAACTTTGTAGACTCTTTGCGAGCTAATGGAACGAATTCTCATCAGGGATTAGTTAATGAGCACTGAGTATATATTAACTCAAACCTCCTTCGAAGAGATATATCTTGTTTGGAAAGATAAATTATGGCCAAATCGAGAAAGTGAAATTCGTCCATACAGCACGATTAAATATCTGGGTGGAAAAAATCCAGAGATAGCCAAGTTCGCTAGACCTGTTTTTTATAAGTTAGTTCTTGGAAAAAAAATAATTGGTGTGAATTCTGGACATTTAACATCTACAAATGAATATAGGAACAGAGGGATTTGGATTGATCCAGAATATAGGGGGCAATCATTATCTCGCTTATTTTTTACACAGAGCTTGAGTGATGCCAAATCTATGGGATGTAATTTACTTTGGTCCCTCCCTCGAAAAACCGCTATAAAGAGCTATATATCTTATGGCTTTGAGATAACCTCAGGTTGGGATGATTTTTCATATGAATTTGGCCCCAATTGTTTTGTTAAGCTGGGCATCAATATTTAATTTTTATTTTCAGTGATAGAGAGCATAAATTTTTAAATGACAGCTTCTATTCCCTCGTGTTTAGCTGTTCTTATATTTTTTTACGGAGAGACATATGCCACATATTACGTTTAAGACGGATCTTCCTGGAATTTTTGGCCCAATGAGTACTTACCCAGAATACTGTCAACCACTCAACCAACTTGCTGAATTTCTTTTACGCAAAAGTTCTGCAAAGCTTTCGAGTTCTGATCGAGAGGTTATAGCATCATATGTATCCTATCTTAATAATTGCATCTTTTGTTCTGAATCTCATGGTGCTGTTGTTGAAGCATACCTTGAACTAAATGGGTTTATTAAAAAAGTCTGGGAAAATTACGAGCAGGCACCTATTAGCCATTTACTAAAAGCTTCGTTAATTATTGCTGAGAAGGTTCAAAAAGATGCTCGATCTGTTACTCAGCAAGATGTACAAAGGGCTCAAGATCTAGGCGCTGATGAGTCGGATATTCATGATACGGTCCTTATTGCAGCAGCATTTTGCATGTATAATCGTTATGTCGATGGACTAAGCTCTCTCACTCCTCCACGTGGCAGTCAGATTTATTCAGCCATTGGTCAACGCTTAGCCAGAGAAGGGTATTTAACGGGACCAAATTAACTACATATCATTTTGAGTGTTCATTGCAGTTTAACTTTGGATATGCGTAAAATTCTTAAAGGAAATCTAAATATCGTTTGTGAATAATTTCTTTCACAGATAGGTATGAGTTTTTAATATTTTCGTTATTCGATATATGTTTTTCGATTTTTTGCATATTTTATCCATTTTTTATTTTGTTAAGCTTGATATAATTGGATGCAACATTTCAATTTTGCTTAAATCACAGCGACGCAATAGCAATATACATTCGTCTCTAAGATTTTTTGGAATCTCAAGTCCATCGTAGTATTCCAGATAGTCGCTCATTGAAAACCCAAGGGCCTTCACCAATGTTTCAAGCCGCGCTCTTGATATATCCATCCGACCTTGCTCCATATGAGCAATAGCGGACCCAGATATACCTACAAGGCGACCAGCCTCATTGAGTGAAAGCTTTTGAGTTAAACGCATATGACGCAAAATTCGAGCGTCCTGCGTGATTTTTTTGATCTGACTTCGTTTTAATTTCATAAACACCTCACTTTGTTATTAATGAGATGGCTCTTTTGGTTTGAATAAACGGAATCAGATCTTTAAATGCTATTGCTTATTTTATCCTGAATCAGAATTTAGAAAATCTCTCCGACGCGGCGTAAGCCGCGCGGGTTCTATGTTCGCAAAGTAAAATAGATTTGATAATTTATCACCCAATGGGTGAACTGGAAAACTCTTCATTTACCCAAGTTTTACG
>JBGSUL010000111.1:0-3869 GCA_041736155.1 Bdellovibrionales bacterium | reverse complement strand
TTTTCTTAAATGTTTTTACTTAAGAAATCTCATCACTTATCGTTTGTGAGAAAATATAATTTAAATAAACCACCCTCGATTCTCGCGTATAGGTGTATGGGGATGAAGACCGCTTGTATAAGTCCCTCTACAAAAAGTATTTAAAAGAAAGGAGCCATTATAAAAAAATACTTATTTTGATTTGTAGAAATAGATTTACCTATTGCTTTGAGCCGCTATTACCAATGTGCCAAAGTTTCGGTAGGTAAAATCAGAAAGACTCAATTGATTTGCCGTTTTAAAAAGTACATACGGCACAGTCTCAAACAAGGCTAGCGCATCAGCTAGCGAAAAAATAATTGAAAGACTCATTCGCGAAAAACAAACCGTCCCACGAGATGGGACAGCTACGTTTCTAATACGAGCAATTTTGCTCTAGGAGGTTTTTATTTTACTAAAACCAAATGAATTTTCTGACGTGAAGTTTTATTGCCGAAGTCAGGATGGTCAGGGGCCAAACACCAATGTTCCACGAGCGTTTAGATACGCTAACTGGATGCTTTGGGGTTACATGGGCGATAGCACGATGGATTTTTCCATCAACATTCTTTCTCCCTTTACCGGAGGCGATGAAGAGTTTGCGAGGAGCTACGCGCATGATTTTTTGGAAGAAGTGGTTTCCATGCTTCCAGAAGACACATGCGGTGTCTTAAAGGCACAATCCATTCTTAATTGGATTTTGCCAAGGAAAGAAGGGCTCATTCCTCCACACCATAAGAAAGTCACATGGATTGATATTAATCCAGACTATGAACATGGTGATGTGGGAATTATTAACAAAAAGAAGCGAGCTTAAGTATTAGCTCGCTCTTAAATTTTAAGAATCATTTTTATTTTCCCCATGCTGGCAATGCCAGCATGGGTTCTTTCAACATAGGGGGATTATGTTATTTAACGATGACAATAAAAAGCAATCTAGCCAAACGCCCATGAGCAATCGTGAGTTCGGAGCAGCGATGATAGCTATTTTTACCGGCGTCGGTGCTCTTGGATTTTGGAAAAACCAAAGAGCTATCGAGGCTTGGTATGTGTATAACTTTGAAAAAGTGTGGGTTGCTATCTTTTTAGCAATCGCCACAGTTATTTGCACGATCACATATTTTGTATCACGAAGATCAAAAGGTGTGGTCTCGCGCGTGCGTGAACTTGAAAAAGTGGCGCGACACACAGAAGAGAGTGTGTTTGCCGGATTAACAACAGATGGCGCCAAGGTGTTTGTGCCAAATGCCTCAAGAACAGGGCATGTGCAGATCATTGGTTCCACAGGGCGCGGAAAAACCCATGGGGTAATCACTCCGTGGATCATGCGTGACCTTGCAAAGGGCAAAGATGTTGTGGTGATCGACGGTAAAGGCTCAGACGATATTGAATCAGAGCTTAAGAATCTAAAAAAGAATGTGAACAAGTATGTGTTTGATATGATGGCGCCCGAGCGGTCGATTCACATCAATCCATTAAAAAGTGGCTCGGTGACTGAAATCACCGACCGCTTGTTTACAGCCTTTGAGTTTAAAGAGTCCGAGTATTACCGAAATCTTCAATACGATACGACGTTGATGCTTGTGACACTGATTAAAGGCAACAACGAGTCCGTGACGTTTAAAAGGCTCTATGAGCTTTTAACAAACGATGAGGCGTTGATTGGGTTGGCTAACCAAGAGGTCAATAAGACGCACGAGAGAAGAGTACAGGATTATTTAAAGGTCCCAGAGAGCAAGCGACGCGAGACCCATTCGGGGCTGATTTCGCAGCTTGTGCCGTTTGCAACTGGAGAGCTTGCTGAAATTCTAAATGGCGATTGGTATGAGCCGTTTAAAGAGGACGTATCGGTATCTATTAGCGATCTGCTTTTGGGTATCTACGAATCAAGTATGTTCTTGCCGGTCTACAATCAAGACTATTCAACCGTGATGATCTTTAATCTGCCGACGATGAAGTACCCAGTGCTTGCAGCTAAGGTCGGGAAAATGATCTTTCAGGAAATGGCATGGGCCATCAGCGAAAGGGAGAAAACGAAGCGTAAAGTGTTCACTCCGGTGTTCATGGACGAATTCTCCTCGTTTGTTTACGAAGGTTTTATAAACATTCTAAACAAGGCTCGCAGTAGCGGCGTGGCGCTTCATTTGTCCCATCAGTCTATGGGGGATTTGTCACAAGTGTCCGATGACTTTGCAAAAAGCCTGAACACGAATACGAACATTAAATGTATTTTGGGATTAAATGATCCAGATACCGCCGACTTCTTTGCTCGTCACATTGGTACACGGACGCAGAAGAAAATGACTGAGAAAATGCAACGAAAGGGATTTTTTAACGACTTTGAGGAAATGGGTCATGCCTCTGTGCGTGAAACAGAAAGCTACAAGGTGCATCCAAATACTTTAAAGAGTCTCGGGATTGGCGCTGGAGTACTTCACCTGCCGCAGGCTGATGGTAATAGCTTTTCAGAAGTTGTGCAGTTTGTGCCGTTTTGTAGATCCGAGCTTATGAAAAAAGAAGAAACAACTTCCATCTGGGAGGCTGTGATTGGTTATTAACGTCAGACTTATGGAGCGCGATCTTGCGCTCCTTTTTGGTGTTTACCAAAACGTGTTTTTAACCTTTGAGCAGATCCAAAAACGATATTTTAAAGACAAAAGTACCTCTACGGCGTATTCGAGGATTTCGCAGCTCATGCGAGGTGGATTTTTACTATCACACCGCATTGGCGGGATTTTAGATAAGCACTCAACTGTGTCCTGCGTGTACCAGATCACAAGAAAGTCGCTTGAGGTTTTAGAAAAAAGTTATCCAGACAATATATTTAAAAGAGATCTAGTAAAGCTCAATAGTACGAGCCTTTACCATGATTATCTGCTCACTGAGGTTTTAAATGTCTTGAGTGTAGATTATGAAAGTCTTTCTTTTAAAAACGCGAAGACCGTTTGTGAAAATTTCGAGTCCCGAGACAAGCTGCCCGATGCCATTATTTACAACAAGCTTGGCAAAATCGTAGGAGCACTGGAACTTGAACTTACACAGAAGTCAGACCGCAGGTACAGAGAAATTGTCACAGGCTATCGGTTAAGTAGGACTTTTCCAGCGGTGGTTTATGTCTATTCTAACGACGGGATTGCCACAAAGATCAAAGAGATTGTGCGCGGGAAAGCGGTCGCTGGATTTACTGAAATCGACACGGGACGATTCTATTTTGTAAAAAGCCAGACACTTTTAAGTGATAGAAAAACGCCAATAACAAATGGCAAAAATACATTTAACAGCGCTGCCTAAAGCAGCGTAAAGGGGGAAATTTATGACGTACATTTATGATAAATATTGTTTTAGGAAAACCAAACTGTGGCTTGCGTCGATGCTGTTGAGTTTTACGGCGGTCATTATTGTGATGATTGTCGCCAAACATTTGAAATTTGATTACTACCACGCATGGCTCTACAAGGCCAACTTTCGAAACCCAGAAGTATATTCAAAAGTGGAATCTGCCTACTTTTGGCAGGAGATATTTAGGTTCTATTTGTATCTGCCAATCGCATTTGCGCTTGATGTCTTTTTAAGAAAATTGATCTTTACAAGAGTGAATAAGCCCCAGTGAACAGTCTAGAATAATTCACGGGGTTTTTATTAAAAAAGAAAATATAAGAAAGGGGCTTTAAGCCCCTTTAGTTTAAGAGCAATTTGCAAAAGTCAGTGCTCCTCCGAACCCACCCTCCCTTTCCTGACCACTCACCCTCTACCAGTAGGTATATGGTAAGTGGTCAGGAAAGGGAGGGTGGGTTCGGAGGTAGGATGTGTGGTGGTGTGTGTGGTTGGGTTTGGGGAGGAGGAGGAGAGGA
>JBGSUL010000058.1:0-2257 GCA_041736155.1 Bdellovibrionales bacterium | reverse complement strand
GGCCGCTCCAATTTTTCTTCCGATAAATTGGGTTTTCCAACAAAACAGAATGGTTCCAAGTACCTAACAACACTAGAGAGTGAGTTAGGTCACACATTCTTCATTTCAAGAAATTTCGTTATTTTTCATCCATCGCTTTCCAAACGCTTACCGGCCCAGAGTTTTGAGTAGCAACGACTAGCGTGTGCTTGCCCTCAGTAGCAAGCTCCTCGCTAAATTCTTAAAACTCTTACTCTTTCTCAGCAAGCAGATGCTTGCTTTCACTTTTTATTCCCAAAAATAACAAAAATTTTTCCTCGCTCAATTAGAGAGTTCTCTTCTTGTGACGAGGCTTGAACAGGAGATCACTTATGGAACCTTCCATAGCCCAAAATACAACGTCCCAAGCCTTCATTTCAGAGTTCGCAGTCCTCATTAAGAAAATGCGTCTTGTCCGAAAGATGAGACGTAAGCAAGCTGCCCACTTTCTTCCCTTTGATCACAAAAACCTTGAGAAGCTGGAAAATGGACGAGGCAATATCAGCACAGAACAATTCAAATTGATTCAATCAACTTATGGCTTCTCTGATTCAGACGTAGAGGCCCTTCGCTTAGGAAAATACAAGGCAGTCGAAAAGGCCCAAGAGCCTAAGCAAAGAATCACGACGAAGAATCGTAAAGATCGACGTTTCTGCCATCGAAAAATCACCAGAGAGTGCAAAGTCCTTAAAGAGATGCGCCTGCTAAAAAACATAGACCAATACACCGCTAGTAAAGACTGTAATTACGGAAGAAATACCGTTGGCTTCATCGAAAATGGACGCGTGACTCTAACAGAAAAGAAGATTCGTCACATCGTTGGAACTTATGGGTTCACGATGGAGCTGTTTCAGCAACTCTTAAAGCAGCCACTTCTTCGTCACGAGATCATTGAGCAATGCCAAGAAATTCTATCCAAACTTGACGAAAACAAACTTCGAATCATTCAGCCAATGCTTCTAAGCATGGCCAACAACTAATTAAATGTCTTTTTAAGGAGAATCACATGAATAATTTAATTAAAATCGCAGTTATATTTGCCTTCGCCGCAGTAGCAAGTGGTAATCTTCCCAAGATCCTTATTCAAGTCCGAAAGGCGCAGATTCATCTCATTCAAGACTCGAAGGCATCAAAGTGGCCAAAGGCGATGATTCTTAAGAGCGGAACTGAATAAAGGAATTATATAGAACAGCTACCTCGTCTCCAGTGATTTCTTCTCGATTGTACAATTCTTCCGCAATTTTTTGAATTACTGGCATGAGCGGAGTCAGCGCTTGAACACAATCTCCAATTTTAGAATTAATATAAGCTCTAACCAATGGGTTCTCGATCATGTCTAATGGACTTGGTTCTGGAGTTGGTAAGCCTGAAACCCAACTTTTAAACTCTGCAATTTGAAGCATATTTTCAGCAGTCTTAGCTGCAATTATTAAGTCACTACCGCTGTCACCACTAATACCAGCAACGCCATCATAAAATAGAATCTCACTCGCATAGCCACCTAACGAAATCATAATTTTCTGAATAGCTTTTTCACCTGTAAACTTGGTCGTTGAGTTGGCAGGCTCAAGCTTCATAAAGGCGAGAAACTTATCCCCACCTGATGGTGAATCCATTTCTCGGAGTGAAACCTTTTGAATACTTTGACGACAAAGCAGTGCCATGACCGCATGGCCTGTTTCATGATACGATATTTTTAATCTCTTTTGATCCACAACACACTTCTGGTTTATTTTTCTAAAAGTCTCCATCCATCATCTTCACGTTCAAGCTCAAACTTTTGCTTATCAACAGAGAAGGAAATACCATTTTTAGTTAATTTCAAATTATCAAATTCGTTATAACGAGAAGCTGTTGCCATTGCGATGTACTTCTTGCCTGATTGAGTATCTTTATAAATGATAGGACCACGTTCACCCATTAACCACTGACATCCAGCCCCATCGACCTTCCTCTTCAAATCGTTCTCATCAAGTCCAGACTCAAACGGAACAAGATCAATTCTTCCGAAATTTGATTTGTCATTATTCTTAGCAAGCCAAAGTCGATTAGCGTAAAACCAGTGATTTCGATCAATTTCCTCTTTTTCAAAAAAATCGTATTTTTGAGTCAATTCACAGAAGGAGTGTTCTGAAATAAACAATCCTTCGCTTAACTTCACGGCAGGAGAAATCGGTCCTTCATAATAAGCATACAATCGACCCTCATTATAAGAAAATTGTTCAAGTGTATTCAAATC
>JBGSUL010000051.1:0-5134 GCA_041736155.1 Bdellovibrionales bacterium | reverse complement strand
GTTTTACCTCGTCGCTGAATTTTCTCTTTGGCTTTCCCATTTCCTGACTCCTAAATGCTCTGAATATAGAGCAGCTTGGGCCAGCCCGCTATTGTAACTTCTTCACCGTGTTAGACTCCAGCTTTACGCCCGCAGTCCAGTAAGCTATATTATTTTCAATCAATAGAAGATTTGAAGGGCCACGTTTATGATCAGAATAATAAGTGATCGCTCCTTCTCCCGCTCCTGCAATAATATTTTTTCGAATGATACCCGATGAGCGCACAGATATTCCATTTCCATCATGAGCATTCGTTATAGAATTTCCTTCTATTAAGAAATCTGAAACTTGAATATAAAGTCCATGAAGCAGTCCACCATCGCCAGCGAGTCCTGTTTCGTAAATTGTATTATTCAAAATTTTTAAATTCAGATGATCCACACCTATAAGATGTCGTTGACCAGCGGATATACCATCTCCAGCAATGTGGTGAATAGTATTTCCGATAAGGGTAACGTTATTAGTAGAGAGATTAATACCTAGGCGAATTCCCGCACGTCCGGCATTATAAATCTCACAATTTTGAATTGTGAGATTTTGTACGTTTTCTATAAAAATTCCTTCACCGCCAGTTAGGGCATTACCAGTATTATATATTTTGCAGTTCTTTAAGGTTTTATTATCCCATTGGCTACCGCTAATTTTTAATGTTTCAGTCTGAGTGCAACCGTCTAAATTTGTCGGAGAGCAAGTTCCTGCGGCATGAGTCATTTGAGAATAACCAAGATTGATAAATGCCAGTAACCCCAGTAATTGGAATAGCTTCTTGTTATCTTCGCTTACAGTGAATTTCATTCTCAGCCCCTTTACGCAATAGGTTAATTATATATTCATTCGGAAGATGGTGGAGGAAAAAGAGATAAATTTTCAACTTCTGAATCAACTTGATATTCTATGTTTGAGAAGGGGACTAAATTCAGTAAGAGTTGTGCAAAATTGGGAATCAAACTAGAGAGCGTTTAAAAATTGTTCTCATATTTAAAGAAATATCCTTACTCTATCAATGGCAAGATTCACGCTCAGCTCGATGATTTTTAGTCACCTTCTCTAGTCTAATAAAGAGCTCAGTTTGATACACCAGGAGAGCGTTCAAATTTCTCTTATTTGAATAGAGAAGATTCTTAAGTACCGCCTTTAACTACTTGAAGAAAATCCTTAAAATAGAGGTAGGTAACGGTTCTGGGGGGCTAGTGCTGTTTGCATTAAAACGATTCTATTCGTTAGTACTACTCATGACCATTTTCATTGGCTGCTCCAATGGATATAAAATGATCGGCTCTGGAGCTGATCAAGAATTGAGCGATACGTTCACGGATCCAGAAAATAATTCTTTTGCTGGTTTTGATTTTGGTGGGATGTATGGATTTGTCGATGGAATCGCTTCCGTGAATCCAGCCACAGGTAACGTCTCTTGCCCCGAGGGATACACAGCCCAAGCCGTTTTGGGTACGAGCCAATTAGACTGGCCAGTTTTTTATTGTTTGCGTCGGTCATCGGCGAATAAAATGGGTCTCTATGATTTTGGTGGTATGTTTGGTTATGGGGGGCCCAATGGGACCTCTACTGGTTCGGTACAAACGACAGCAAATAATATTTTTGTAAATCCATGGACAGGAAAAGCTTCGTGTCCATCGGGCTTCAAAACAGCACATGTTTTGGGGTCAGTGGGAATTGATTGGCCATTGTACTACTGCTATCGCCCGGCGAGCTCGTCGCCCATTTATAAATTTGGCGGCATGTATGGGTTTGGATTTGAAGGTGGAAAAAACATAAAATATCCCAATTCAGCTACACAAAAGGTGAGTTGCCCAGCAGGATACTTTTCAGTTAAAACCTACGGAACTTTAAGTGTTGATTATGACATAACTTATTGTGTTCAAGAAGTTATCCAGAATATATCTTCACGACCAGAGCAAGAGAATCTTTTTGTTGCGACTTGGGGTAATGATACAAACGACGGATCCTTCTTTCATCCGCTGCAAAGTCTAGAAGGCGCTCGTCATCTTGTTCGCCCCCGACTTAAAACAGTGAGTACAGACATTACAATTAATCTTTTATCTGGTGTTTTTTCCCTTACCACGCCTTTTATGCTAGATGAATTGGATTCTGGATGGGGCTCAAATCACATTGTATACCAAGCACTTTCTGGAAATGATGTGCAAATTGTGGGCGGCATACATAGCAATAAATTCAAGTGGACCCACTACCGTAAGGGAATATGGTCAACCAAAGTAGATATTTATTCGACACACGCGGCTCTCGATCGCGATACAGGACGTCCAATAGAAAAACCGATTTTTCGCAATCTTTATGTCGATGGACAACCTGCCGTTCGTGCCCGTCACCCCAATTTAGTTTCAAATAATCCGCTCAATTCATTTTCGAAAATTCTCTCATGGGCAGGTCAAATCGGCATTGAAAGGTTCCCGGAAGTTCCACGTTACTTCCAAAGTCACGACTTACTCGAGGACTTTGAGTCAGCCTACGGTGCTACCGGTGGCAGTCAAAGATGCGACGACACCTATCCGAATCCCATCGAAATTGTTCCTCAGCTCAGTTGGACACAGTCTTTTCTTCGTGTTCAGAGTGTGAAAAATGACATTTTTGGCACAACTCCAAGTTTGTCCGTTCAACTGTGTCAGCCGGAACAGCAATACATGGGGAAACAGTTTCCTCCGACGTTGCCGAATCAACCCTTTCATTTTGAAAATGCACTGGAATTTATCGATTCTCCTCACGAGTGGTTCTACGATGCAAATAGACAGACACTTTATTATCAGTCTGCCAACGGCCAGAGCCCGGAAGGTTTGACATTTATGATTCCAACTTTAGAAAATTTAATTTCAATTAAAGGCAAATCTCCGAAACAAAAAGTACAGAATGTGACTATTCGAAATTTAACTTTTGAGAATTCCACATCCTACGATCCCATAAAATATGGGTATGTGGGGTTACAAGCTGGCACTTATACTGGAGGTTATGGAAGTCAACCTGGAGCGGTAGAAGTGCAGTATGCGAAAGGCATCATATTGCAGCGTAATACTTTTAAAAATCTTGGTGGCCAAGGGATTAGTTTTCGAGAAAGTACAGAGGGGGATGTCATCACTGAAAACACTTTTTCTCAAATCAGTGGTTCCTGCCTCAGTATTGGAGAAAGCAAGGATTGGAGTCAAATCTCCATCAATGATCAAGTGACTAACAACACAATGAGAAAATGTGGAATCGACTATGGCGGATCCGTAGCTATCTTTGCTCAAATGCCACAAAATCTAATTCTAAAAGATAACTCCATTACAGATATGCCATACACTGGAATCAGTGTGGGGTGGGGCTGGGACTGGTATAATGAAACAACAACAATTCCAAAACTGCTTGGGAATAACCTCATCTCTGGGAATTCCATTAAAAATGTCATGAATCTTCTCTATGATGGTGCAGCTATTTATACTCTTGCTTCGCAACCGGGTACTGTAATCGAAAATAATTACATTTCAAACATGGTGGCCTCGGGATTACGTCTCAATAGAGATACACCACCAAGCGCTATTTATTTAGATCAGGGGAGTGAGCATATTGTTGTTAAAAACAATTTATTGCGAAGAATTTGGTCCGAAAGTGGAGATGTTCATAAATTACTTTTCTCCAACACTTGCTATGCAAATTCTTTTTCAAACAACTTAATCTCCAATAACGCTGAGGGTGAGGATGTCATATGGACTTCCATACCTGCACCGAGCAAACCGAGCGTTTGCCCTTACGAAGGTTCTTAGTGGGTAGCTTTTGGAAAAGTTCATGCGGTCATTTTATTTTTGAGACAAGTCATAAGGATGTGTCGTTTTCTGAATTGGTGGCGGGGTAAAGCTGGATCGTGCGCCCCATAAATAATAAATCGTCGCAATCCCATAAAGCGTCGATATCAGCGAAAATTCAAAGAGATTGCCAAGCAAATAAAAAACCCCAATAGAGAGAACATATTTTCGAGCCCAGTTGCGATAGTTGAGAAAGTAAAAATAAGCCACATAATCCCACAATAAAAAAATTAATAAAACAATATTGAGTGTATTTTGAATAGGCGCAAAAAAGCTTTCCGTATCCAGGTCATCTAAAGGCACGCCCGCTTGTAGAAAAGCATCATTAATATATTGAATATCATTTAAATGAGCCCAAAGATTGTAGACACTCCACGTATCGATAACAATGCCCAATCCGAACAAAAAATAAATGACGGTCTGAAAATTGGAAAAAGGCTTAATTCTCATAATGAACATGATGTTACAGGAATAACCATAAGCTGTCATTCGAAGCTTTATACCAGGGGAGCGACCAACCAATATTCCTCTGCCTAAAAATCAGATGGTGGTGCTTTGGTCTATTTAACTGGATTACTTAATTTCCTAAAATTTCTGTCACATGGGCAGCAAAAGCGCTCATAAGACGTGGATTGGCATGCCAGCTTTGCATATAAATAGAGCCCACGCGAACATCTGCCGGAAGTCGGTATTTAATGAGATTGTGGTACCGAAAGACATCGATAATGTATTCAGAATCCAATCTATTTTGCCTTAAAATTGCTTCCTCCCGTCGTGGATTGGAAAGAGCAAGAGATATATTATTTTGATAAGGAAGTAGAAAGGGCTGTTGCTGTTCACTTATAATGAGAAGATCAATCCCGGTGTCGGCGGTATTAACGATAAAAGAAACTTTTGGTGAGCCAGGAAAACTTCTTAATTGATTGCTTAAGAGAGAGATTTTCCCTTCGAAAGCTTCAATGGGAGTAATCAAACTGCAAGAGACTCCTTGTCCACAGATGTCCTCGCCAGCAGTGTTTATTGCTGTGAGCTTACGTTGTCGATGACGAGCAACATATTGGTAAGGATAATCTGGAGTGACCCCCGATTTATTGGACACGGTTAAAGGTTCACGGCTTTCTTGTACTCGATCGGACTTCGCATTCCAAGAGCAGAGTGCGGGGCAACATGATTATAATCTGCAAACCATTCCGGTAGAAGTTTAAGAACGGTATCTGCATCGAAGCAGTCCGCTTGGTAAACATAGTCTCGTTTGATTGTTTTAACGAACGCTTCAGCCATGCCA
>JBGSUL010000050.1:0-5538 GCA_041736155.1 Bdellovibrionales bacterium | reverse complement strand
TGGCATGGCTGAAGCGTTCGTTAAAACAATCAAACGAGACTATGTTTACCAAGCGGACTGCTTCGATGCAGATACCGTTCTTAAACTTCTACCGGAATGGTTTGCAGATTATAATCATGTTGCCCCGCACTCTGCTCTTGGTATGCGAAGTCCGATCGAGTACAAGAAAGCCGTGAACCTTTAACCGTGTCCAATAAATCGGGGGTCACTCCACCTTCAAGGAGCCTCTCCTGCACTGACGGTCAAAGATCTTTATGAGAAGTATGATGGTGAAATTCCCGCCGGATACACATCCATAAAATCCTTTTCAAACACAGGAGTAAAAGAAAATTTCTTCTACAGTAGCCAAGGCTATAAGACTCCCCAAGATCCTCTGAAAGCAGGGTGGATTTGGACATCTTCGTACCTCAACAAAGCGAATAATGATGGATTTCTCTTCTTTGGATCTTCTGGTGCAATTATTTATGGAAAAAATGTGCAAAATGTAAAATCCCTCGTACTTTGTGCACAGAACCCTTAAGGATTGGGTTTATCTCTAGATAATGACTAAAAAAATGACATCTTTTGTTATTTTTTTAAGTAAACAGATATTCCTAGTGAACTGCTAGAGGAGGCTTTATTGTGTGTGCTTTGGAGGAAATTATGCCAATGACTCGTGCATTTAAAGGCTTAGCAGTTCTCACAGCGGCTTTAACGATTTTGATACTTTCCGGCTGTGGTTCCTCGACTAGCAGCCCCTCCTTGCCTTCAGGGAAATATTCAACTCCGTATATTCTCTCCTACAAAAGCTGGTGCGGGGTAGACCGCGCTAGCATAGGAAAAGGTACGCTTCTCCGTTTAACATTTGCCGAACTCACGGATGATACGGAAACATTGACTGCTTTAGAAAAAGTAAAAAAGGTGGCAGACGCAAAGGTGACTATCGATGCTGTAAGCATTTCTGCTGACGGCACTTTTTCCGAAAAATCTATGGATCAATCCTATTCTAAAGGAAAAACCTTCTCTAGCAATCCCTTAGTTTTTGAGAAGGACGATCCAATTCTCGCCGCCAATGAATTTTCGAGTGGCGAAAATGAGAGCTTGCTCCTCTCGACGTCCACTTTGCCAAACTCTATTTCCAGAATTAGAGTGACGTTAGACAACTCTGTCCCTCACGATTGGGCCACCGCAAACCCCATTTTTGCGGCCTATCCCTCGGCAAAACCCACCATTCGACTTATGTTAGTGGAAGCGGGTGACCCACTTCCTCCACCACCTAAGACAGATCCGCCCACCAAAGTTGAACCACCACCCAATAAAGTAGATATCATTGCTTACCCCTGCTACCAAATAAGCCCAGAACTTGAATAAACATCTCGCACTCAAGCAAAACTGCAATCGATGAAACTTTTCATATCCGTTGCATTACTCTTTTTTACTCTTATCTTTCTCTTCTTGGGCTTTAGACTCACCGGAATTGGACCTTTTTCTTGGGTCATTGCGGGTTTTCCGTTTGTCCTCATCCTTACCTATATGCTTTTTTTGCGTGAGAAACTCAGTAAAACCTGGGATCGATGGTTGCGAACTGTGGTGTATTTTAATATGGGGTTCGTTAGTTTTATTTTTGGCTTAATGGTGATTCGCGAAATCCTTGCCTTTGTTTTAAAAATCACAGGACGGTCATCCACCCTCGATATTCAATCCCAAGAAGCCACCCTGAGCCTATTAGCGGTTGCTATGCTGGTGTTTGCCTATGGGTACTGGAATGCTTCTCAAGGGCCCAGGATCGCTACTGTGACCATACCTATTGATGACCTAACTCAAGAGCTTGAAGGCTTTTCCATCGCCCACCTCAGCGATCTGCATATCGGCTCGGGAGTGGATGCGAAATTCGTCGAAAAGATGATCGAACTCACATTATCGTTTCCCGCCGACGTTGTGGTGATGACGGGCGACATTGCAGATGGAAATTTTTATGATTACAAAAACGCGGCTGATTCCTTTGCTCGTTTGGCAGAAAAAGCGCCCGTCCTCTATGTCACTGGAAATCATGAATATTACAAAGACGGGGAGCTGTGGATTGAGTATTTTCGCCAATTGGGATTACAACCTCTTTTAAACCAAAACGTCGGCATAGAATTTAATAAAAAAACTGTGCTCTTTGCAGGAGTCATCGATCCCGCGGCCCAGATGATTAATTCTAGTCATAAACCCAACATTGCTCAGTCTTTAGAAAATGCCCCCTCAGCTGATTTAAAAATTCTTCTCGCCCATCAACCAAAAATAGCCACAGAAGCCGCTGAATTTTTCCATCTACAACTGTCTGGCCACACCCATGGTGGACAATTTTTTCCATGGACGACCGTCATAGGACTTTTTCAAAAATTCCCCAAAGGCCTTATGAAATGGAAACAAATGTGGATTTATGTCAACGTAGGAACAGGTTTCTGGGGCCCGCGATTGCGAGTTGGCACACGCAGCGAAATCACGCTGATAAAGCTCATCAAGCGGGAAGGGTCATAATCAGAGGTTTCCCTTTGGTGATCACAATCGTGTGCTCATACTGAGCCGTGAAGATTCCTGGATTTGTCATCAGTGTCCACCCATCGCCACTGTCAAAAACTTCATGAGCTCCTGAAGAGATAAAAGGTTCAATGGTAATCACCTGATTTTCGCGCAAAATGCGTCGATCTTTTTTGTCGTAATAACCTGCAATAAACCCTGGCTCCTCATGAAGTGCACGACCTACACCGTGGCTGCCGATGTTTTCGATGACAGTGAGTCCATGTTTGGTGGCTTCGGCTTCGATGGCAAAACCAATACGATTTAATTTAGCTCCGGCACGCGCCTCCTTCATGGCACTTTGCAAAGCTGTTCGCGCGACAGCACATATATGCAAATGAAGTTTTGATTGCGGGGGAACAATGGCTGAGCCCCCGGTATCGGCAAAATATCCATCCAGCTCGGCGGAGACATCAATATTCACCAAGTCTCCAGCTTTAATGATCTTTGCTCCTGGTATGCCATGAGCGGCTTCTTCATTAACACTGATGCAAGTGTACCCGGGAAAGTTGTAGGTGAGCTTCGGTGCCGATTGGGCGCCATGGGATTCTAAAAAAACACCACCGAGAGTATCTAACTCTCCCGTGGTAATACCCGGCTCCAGCTTGGATTGCATGTACTGCAAACAGCGAGCGACAATTTTACCAACCTTACGAAGAGCATCTAAATCTTTTTGAGAATTAATCGACATAGATTTACTTTACATGAAACGGGCAGAAGGGTCATTAAATTCTGGCGAGCGACTAGACTGCATCACGAGGTCTTTGGATGCCCATGAATACATTGAGACTACAGAACGTCTCTCAAATATTTATTTCCAAAAAAATATAATCTTTACAAATTAACTTCTTCATAAGTCTGGCACCGCGAAACTCTCCAAAGACTGTGTTCATATTGTTTTTATGGCAATGTTACGATAAATAATTCCAAACCTCAGTTTTGGAGCCCCTTTTCCTTATGCCGCGAATTTTAAACTCATTTTTTGCAGTGCAATTTATTTTCATATTTATGGTGCTTCCTGCACGCGCGGAAACAATACGCTGCGAACAGATTTTCAATGTTCTGGAAGCAACATCCTCTGCACAAGTTGCAGAAAGCCCAATTCTAATACGTCTTCTTTCCCCACTGAAAGAGAAAGCCATTAAAACTATTTTACAGGGCATGGCCTACTTCAAAGGCCTTCCTAAGTACATCAACCGCATTGAACAACTTCGACAATCGGGTGATTATTTAAAATACGATAACTTTGGCGAAATGGGCGTGGCAGAAATAGGAATATCGGTTCGCTATAACCAAGCCAATTTTGAAAGTTTAAATACGGGAAGACCTCTCATTATCATTGGCAATCATCATCTTGGTATTGCTGATGGACTTACTCTTCAATATCTGTCCAGTCGAGCGCGCAGAGCAAAACCCACACTGCTATTATTAGCTCGTTGGATTGAAAAGCTTTTACCTCATGCAATTTTTGGAGATGAGCAGGGGTGGGGAACGGCGGTTCCCGTTGATATCAACACACCCAAACCTTCTGACCCTCTTTACGATACAAAAATGTCGGAAATAAAAGCGTTTAATTCCTCATGGAGTCGAACATCCCTTAGAGTTTTGCGAAGTGGGGGAGCACTTATTATTTTTCCTGCAGGTCACGTGGCTTCCATCAATGAAGGCGGGACGTATCCTGAAATGTTTATGATGCGCCCAATTCATGGCAAGAGGGTTTTTTGAACCTCGCTCGAATTGGAAACGCCGACATCGTTTTTGCGAATGTCATGAGCGTGAACAGCCAAGCCTTTTATAAAAATCGTAAACGCTTCGGCGGCGGTGATTTGGAGCGAGTGATTTGGTTTTTTAGTGAAGCCCTCGCCAAAAAAGGGCGAGTGATCGACGTGGAATTATCAAGCCCTATGAGCCTCAATGAGGTTTACGACAGATTATCTGAAGTTTACAATGTTCCAAGAAAGACGCTCGTATCAGACCAAGCATTAACCACTGAATTGATGAGGCAATACACCTATCAACTTTCGATAGTCTCTCCGCAAATTCTCGACACTACTGATTCCCCGCAAAGAAAGTAGTCCGATATGCAACTCCATAATTAATACGTAAAAACAGATACTAGTTTCTTAGCAGAACTGTCACTTTAAATTCTCGACGAATTTGTCACTTCTGGATTTTAGTCGCTCAAAGGGTCTATCATAATGGCCCATTAATTCTCCTAAGATTGTGATCTAAATAAATGGATTCTTCTTTGAAAGGAAGTTTTTTGAGCGAGTTCGAGTAATTCTTCATGCGAACAGAGCGAAGTCCGAGTATTATAGTACACGGACTTGAAACTTGAGCAGCGATTTATAATCAGAGTTGTTTGCGTTTGACCGAAAAGCGGATTAGTGAATTTCCTTTAGAATCATTCTCGCTCATTTCCACTTCAGCCTCTAGTACGAAGACTCGTGTCCTACCTTTGAGATCTGTTCGAAACATTGCAAGGTAATTATAAAGCGTGCGATTGCCATCTTGAATAAGATAACGCTTTCCTTGCCAGGAAACTGTTTGGTCTCTGCCAATCACGCGAGATTCTTCAATACAAAGGATTTGGTTAAGATCCAGCCACGGATCAAGCGGGGAGTAGTTGGCCAAAACTTATCTCGTCCGAAAAATGACGGAAACACAAATCCTATTCAAATAATAAAAAAAAGCGTTTCGCTCCTCTTCAAATTCTTCTCGTTCACGGTCATCCACAATATATCCATTACTAATATATTTTTGTAAGCCAGCACTAAGCGATTCTCGATTATCTTCTTTTTGGTGATGTTGATTTATAGTAACAGTGTCATAATTTTTATTCATCGTGCTTAGAGAGGAGTGGACTGCGGGCGTAAAGCTGGAGTCTAACACGGTGAAGAAGTTACAATAGCGGGCTGGCCCAAGCTGCTCTATATTCAGAGCATTTAGGAGTCAGGAAATGGGAAAGCCAAAGAGAAAATTCAGCGACGAGGTAAA
>JBGSUL010000015.1:0-58357 GCA_041736155.1 Bdellovibrionales bacterium | reverse complement strand
GAGTAATCTTGGAGGATTTTCTCAATCTCGTCTTTTGACATTGGTTTGTGTGGCATATAGCCCATCTTTGTACCCGTTCTGGTCGAATCTTATCAATGACTCGGCCTGTAATCCGGTACTAAAAATGGGGGAAGGCTCAATAGAGTCCTTCGAGTTTACTCCGAAAGAAGTTGGATGTAGTGAATTCGCGCTAGTTTTTCTGCTAGCCAGTGGCCCGCCGTTGCAATGGAAGTTTTAAAATTGTTTCATTTCTTTATGCAAAGACATCTACACGGCTAATAGTTTTATCTTAAGGAGTAAAAGCATGAAGGCTATTTTTTCAGTATTGTTATTTGTCATTATTATTCAATTTAACGATGCGCGAGCGGAAGGGGAGGACTGGCAAGAAAAAAGCATCAAAGAGGGAAATTGGAATCTGGGGGGCGGAGGAATGTTGGCCTACGACACGTACAACGGCGGGCGCGCTTCCGGAGCATTAGGAGCGCAGTATTTTGTTGCAGACAACCTGTCCTTGGGAATTTTAACTAGTTTCTACTATTTTAAAAGTAATAACCACGCATTGGGATTGGGCCCTAAAGCCACTTACTATTTTTACGAAACAGAGAAAAAAGCCTTTTATGTTTCTCAAAGCATCGGCTTTTATTGGGGTGAGAATTCTGTTGGAGCAAGCACCCATGCCGTTGGGGGCCAAACTTCGGTAGGTTTTGAGCACTTTTTTACTTCGAATGTTTCATTCGGTCCGGAGTTAAGATACCAGTACTATCTAGATAAAAATAATGCCTCCACATTAAAAAATGAAACTGCGGTATTGCTTAACTTTAATTTATTCTTTTAGGAATTATTTAAAAGCGATGCCTAAACTGAAGCCAAGGGCATCGAGCACAAGAGTGTCGTCGCTCAAAACATTATCGACGCGGTTGATTTGATAATCGATCGCGGGGCGGATGGCGTACAGTTTAGAGAGAGGAATATCTAAACCGATGGAAAATTTTCCACCGTAAGAAGGAACAAGATTTTTTTCTTCGACACCGGTTGGTGGACTCGCAAATTCGATGGACTTCATGCCAACGAGTAAATTCAGTTCAAACACAGGTTGTAAAAAAGTGTTGTTGTACGGCTTGAGCGAGAGGCCAAAAAGAAGATCGCCGGACATCATCACTGTTCCGTAGGTGGTGTTGTTGATATAGGTATTGGCGGCAGAATACATAAATTGGCCACCAAACAGAAAACGTACACGATCTTTGCTCTTGACGGTCGTGATAAGTAAACCTTCACCATAACTGCCAGTGAAACTGTTGGTTTCGTCACCGTAGTAGGTATTCATTTGTCCTGCCACCACTGTTTCGCGGCGGGCGTCCGAACGAGAACACGCTTCACGATTGCCATACCAGTCAGTACACAACTTGCTGTCATCATCGGTAAAAAATCCTGCCCACGAGTAGAGAGGAAATAGCGAGAGGAAGAGAATCAGACCTAACAAATTCTTCATGGCATCACCAAAATATATTCGGGAGTGCTTAAGAGACCTTGTCCGAATGTCGTGACAAGAGCACCCGCTGTTGTGATTTCTACAACTGTATTGTAAACGCGATCCACAACCAAAAGATTTCCGTTAGCTCTTTGGGCAATTCCACCAGGAGCAGCAAGGTAAGCCGTGTTACTGTAAAGAGCCACGGGAGCAAGCGCTGAGCTGTAAATAGAAACAGTGTCAGAGGTTCCCGACCATGTTGTGGCAATCGAGCCATCGGCCATTACAAAACAATCCATAGCATCCGTTGTGCCAACAATACCTGAAGCACGAGTGGCGACTTGTGTGCCACTGGAGTTGTAAGTGCGCACCACATCGGCTGTCATGGAGCAATGGACGAAGCCGCCATTAGCAAGAGCGCTGAGACCAGTAGCTCCGGTTTGTGCAGCCAGTGGCCAACCAGAGGTGACTCGGTTGCCATTACTTCCAAAACGTTCGATGTTGCTGGTTTCCGAAACAAGAATATCACCGCCGGTAAGTTGGGTCACTCCGCGGAGTGTGCCGGTGAGGTTTGTATCAATGATGACGGTGCGATTGGTGCATGTGACAGGGTCAATCGCGACAACACGATCCACACCATCGACAACGACAAGAATCTCTCCGGTCAATGCAGACCACGAGACGCCATAAAGATTTTCTGTTGCGCTGGAGACGCTGTAAGCGATGTTTTTAAATGTGCCATCGGAATTGAGAACAACAAGTGCGTCACTGCCGCTATTGGAAACGATGATGTCACCGGAGACGATGCAATCGGCGTCTTCTTCAGAGCCACTGGTTGCAGAGTCGGTTGTCTCATCAGGGCTGCACGAAGTCGCAAAAAGAAACAGCACCGCCAAAAATAATCTTTGTATGAAAAAAGTATTTGAGTTTTCCATAACTTCTCTTCGGCAAAAAGCTGAGATTTATTGAGAAATGAGACACTTTTTAAACACCAGAAAGGTCGTGTTTCTCTCAGCAGCACAGGACGTGAGTCTAGAGTATCAAAGAGAATCGCTTCATTTTGAACAGAATAGCCACTGCCCAGAGGGCAGTGATTAGAGATTTTTAGATTTTAGGCGCCGAAAATATGATCAGGCTCTTCCAAGTAAGTGTAGCCGGAGAGGCCTTCTTGGTAGAGTTGGATCAGCATTTTGGCTTCTTGTTTTGACATCGTATTGTTCACAATGCTGCTCTCGCTGGCTTTGCGAATACGATTGATCAGCTCTTCGCGATTGTACTGAACGTAACTGAGAACTTCCGCCACAGTATCGCCTTCCACCACGTGTTCGATTTGATAACCATCTGGTGAAATCGAAACGTGAACGGCATCTGTGTCACCAAACAAGTTGTGAAGGTCACCAAGGATTTCTTGGTAAGCTCCCACAAGGAACGCGCCCATGTAGTAAGGGGCGTCGGGTTTGAGTTCGTGAACAGGAAGTGTGGTTTTAGGAGTGCCATCCTGCAAACATAAATACTTGCCAATCTTCCCATCCGAATCGCAAGTCAAATCCACCAGCATTGTCGGTTTGGTCGGCTCTTCGTTGAGACGATGAATCGGCATCACCGGGAAAATCTGATCCACAGCCCAAGAATCGGGGAGGGATTGGAAAACAGAGAAGTTGCAAAAGTAAGTGTCTGATAAAACTTCGGTCAGATGCGTTTTGATATCTTCGTGATCTGGATCCAAATCCACGAGCTTGGACATTTTTGTAGAGATCGACCAGAAGAGTTTTTCCACGGTGGCTTTTTCTGCAAGAGAGAGAAGTCCAAACGTAAAAAGCTGGAGAGTATTGTCTTTGAGATCATTCAGATCGTTGTAGTACTCACGCAGATTATTGATGTTGAGGTTGTTATAAATATCGCGAAGCTCATGAACCACTTTGTGATCCGTTTCTTTCACTTCAGGAATCGGTCCTGTCTGAGCAACTTTGTTGACACCAAGGACATCAAAAATCAAAACCGAGTGATGAGCCACGGTAGCGCGCCCAGACTCTGTCACGATGATTGGCATAGGGACGTTTTTCTCTTCGCAAGTGGCTTGCACAAGAGAGATCACATCGTTGGCGTATTCTTGCTCCGTGTAGTTCACCGAAGAATCCGAAAGACCTGTGCCATCGTAATCGATGCCGAGTCCACCGCCCACATCCAAATAACTTGGATAAGCGCCCATTTTGTGAAGTTCAGCGTAAATCTGCACGCCTTCTTTAAGTGCATTTTTAATTTGTTTAATGGAAGGAATTTGCGAACCCACATGGAAGTGGACCAGATCCAAACAGTTGAGCATGTCTTCTTTTTTGAGAGTTTCAAAAGCAGTGAAAATCTCAGACGTAGTGAGACCAAATTTCGAGCGATCGCCACCGGAGTCAATCCAACGTCCCGAGCCTTTGGATTGCAACTTGGCACGTAGGCCGATCTTCGGACGTGTGTTGAATTTGCGAGCCGCGCGGATGATCAGTGTGAGTTCCTCAAGACGCTCAACCACGATAATAGTATTACGACCGAGTTTGCGCGAGAGCACGGCGGTCTCAATGTATTCTGCATCTTTAAAACCGTTGCAGATCACAATGGATTTGGGATTATTGAGCATGGCCAGAACCACGAGAAGTTCGGGTTTGCTCCCGCACTCTAAACCTAACGAGTGAGTTTCTCCAAAACTGATGATCTCTTCCACAAGATGGCGCTGTTGGTTCACCTTAATCGGGTAAACACCTTGGTAGCGGCCTTTGTAATTGCAGTCGTTAATCGCTTGGGCAAAACACTGATTCAAAAGTTTAATACGTTCTTTGGTGATATCGGGAAAACGCAAAAGCATAGGGGTGCGAATGCCGCGCTCTTTGAGATCATTCGCGAGTTCGAGCAAATCGACCTTGGGGCCATTTTCGCCACGAGGGCAAATCACGATATTGCCACGTTCGTTCACGTCGAAGTAGCCGCGTCCCCAAGATTCGATTCCATAAAGGTCTTTGGATTTTTTTATGCCCCAAGTGTTCGTCGGAGTAGGAGTTGTCAGTTCAGACGTTGTGGACACAGTGCTACCTTGCGATGAAGTTGATGATTTTTCCGGGAACATAAATAACCTTTCCTACACCTTTATCGCCAATCGCGTTGGCCACAGCTTGCACTTGCAAAGCTTTCTGGGCCACAGCTTCCTGGCTTTCGTCGACGCCAATATCAATGGAGCCGCGAGTTTTTCCGTTAACTTGAATTCCAATACTTACAGTATTATCAATAGTCAATAGAGGATTATACTGGGGCCATTCGGAGAGGGACGCAAGACTTTTTTCACCCATTTTTTCCCACAACTCTTCGCACATGTGGGGAGCGAACGGCGCCAGGAGACTCACCAGGGGCTTGAGAACCGCTCGCGAGTGAGATCCATGTTTGTAAATCTCATTGACCAGAATCATCAAGGCACTGATCGAGGTATTAAAACTCAAGTTCTCGATATCTTCGCCGACCTTCTTAATCGTTTTGTGGAGAAGTTTGTTGAGCTCTTCAGGAACCGGCTCGTCGTTGAGGAGCAGCTGATCCTTGTCATCGACACAAAGACGCCACACACGCTCGAGGAACTTGCGCACGCCGATAATCCCGGTGGAGCTCCACGGTTTGTCGCGATCGAGAGGGCCAAGAAAGAGAATAAAACAACGGAGAGCATCGGCGCCGTATTCTTCGCGAACGTCGTCGGGATTGATCACATTGCCGCGCGATTTAGACATTTTCTCGCCATCGGTACCGAGGATCATTCCTTGGTGCGCGAGTTTTTGGAAAGGTTCGGGATGACTGACAAGGCCCGCATCAAAAAGCACCTTGTGCCAAAAACGTGAGTAAAGAAGGTGGCCTACGGTGTGTTCGGGGCCGCCCATGTAGAGATCCACCGGCATCCAATATTTTTGTTTTTCAAAATCAGCCAGTGCCTTAGAGTTGTGCGGGTCGGTGTAGCGTAAAAAATACCAAGAGGAGCCCGCAGAACCAGGCATCGTGTCGGTTTCGCGGCGGCCTTGGGGAGTTTCCACCCACGCTGTGTTGCGCGCGAGCGGGGCTTGGCCATCTTCGGAAGGTTCGTAATTGGGCACCGATGGCAAAATCACCGGGAGATCTTTGTCGTCCACAGTGTGTGGTTGGCCTTGTTTATCAAATAAAATCGGGAACGGCTCGCCCCAGTAGCGTTGGCGACTGAAGAGCCAATCGCGGAGTTTGTACTGATAGGTTTTTTTGCCGAGATTGTTTTTTTCCAAAAACTCGATGGCCTTGAGAATGGCCGTTTCTTTATCGAGTCCATTGAGAAACTCAGAATTGATCAACGTGCCATCGCCCTCGTAAGGCAGTTCAGTATCGCTTTGTAAAACGCGAACCACGGGAAGAGAAAACGTTTGCGCAAAAGCAAAGTCACGCTCGTCGTGGGCGGGAACGGCCATGATAGCCCCAGTTCCATAATCCATGAGCACGTAGTCTGAAGTCCAAATGGGAATTTCTTTGCCGGTGAGTGGGTGAATGGCGTAGGCGCCGGTGAAGACGCCGGTTTTGTCGTTGTTGGTTTTACGATCGCGCTCCGACTTGCTGGCGGCTTGTGCGACGTAATCCTCAACCGCCTTTTTTTGTGCCGGCGATGCAATGGCTAGAGTGAGGGGATGTTCTGGCGAGAGAACGGCGAAGGTAGCTCCAAACAAAGTGTCGGGACGAGTTGTAAACACTTCAAAAGAATCGGGGTGATCTTTCAGCTGAAAACGAACCCACGCGCCCACTGATTTGCCGATCCAATTTTTTTGCCCTTCGCGTGTGCGCTCGGGCCAGTCAATTTTATCAAAATCCTGCAATAAGCGGTCAGCGTAATCGGTGATTTTCAGCATCCACTGCTTCATCGGCTTGCGCACCACCGGGTGGCCACCGCGTTCACTTTTGCCATCCACCACCTCTTCGTTGGCGAGCACCGTCTTGAGGGCTGGGCACCAATTGACCGGCGCTTCTTTTTGGTACGTGAGCCCGCGCTCAAAGAGAAGTTTAAAAATAGACTGGGTCCATTTGTAGAAGGAGGGGTCGCAGGTCGAAATCTCTCGCGACCAATCGAAGCTAAAACCAAAACTTTTCAACTGACGACGGAAATTCTCAATGGCCGTTTGTGTGGTTTTTTCGGGGTGAACACCCGTTTGAATGGCATATTGCTCGGCAGGAAGTCCAAAAGCATCATAGCCAATCGGATGTAGAACGTTGAAACCTTTTTGGCGCTTGTAGCGAGCGACCACATCATTGGGAGTCAGCGCGGCCATGTGACCGACGTGCAGCCCGGCTCCCGACGGATATGGGAACATATCCAGTGCGTAGAACTTGGGTTTTGGGGAAAAATCGATCGCTTTAAAAGCTTCTTCTTTTTCCCAGATTTTCTGCCACTTGGAATCAATCGTTGTATGTGAATAAGACATCTCATGGATATAACAATCGAAGGTCGGGCCGTCCAGAGTTTTCGTTTAGGTAGTAGGTCGGGATTTGTCTAATTATACGCCGCTCAACCGACGGTTTTTCGAAAGCTTTTCGGTTAAGAAAAGGTCCCGAGAAGCCGATAGGAATTCGTATGTTGCGTAAACATAAGGTTTTACTTATTGATGATGACCAGGACAACCTGAAGCTCGTTTCACGTCTTCTCGAACATGAGAATATGGAAGTGAGAAAAGCCACATCGGGAGTGGAAGGCATTCAGCTCTTGGGTGAATTCACGCCTGATTTGGTGATCTTGGACATCAACATGCAGGGCCTCGACGGCTTTCAAACACTCAAGCTCATTCGCCAGAGAAAAGAGCAATCGTCGGTCATTTTTTTAACCAGCCAAAGTCACACCGAGGACATCATCCGCGGCCTCGAAGCGGGGGCGCTCGATTATATTTGTAAACCGTTTCAGCCTTTGGAACTTGTGGCGCGTGTGAAGAGTCAGTTAAAGTTTAAAGGCATTCAAGATGATTTGCGTTTGGCCAATGAAAAATTACAAAGCCTGGTGGATATTGATGATTTGACGGGTTTGTACAATATGCGCTCTGTTTATGAGCGACTCAATCAAGAAATCGACCGCACTCGTCGTTACAAACACAGTTTAGCCGTTTTTATGATGGACATGGATGACTTCAAGAGAGTCAATGATAACCATGATCATCTTTTTGGAAGTTATGTGTTGTCTGAAGTGGGGAAATTGATCAAAGCCAATATTCGTTCGGTTGATTTTGCCGCTCGTTATGGCGGAGATGAGTTTTTGATTTGTTTGACACAAACTCAAACCGAGGGCGCGTTGCGTTTTGCCGATCGTCTTCGCCGTCGCATTGAGGAACACCAATTTGTCCATGGACCTGACCGTATTCAACTCTCTGCGAGTTTTGGTGCGGCGATTTTGGAGAATGGCCGTAGCCTGTTAGACGCCCACTCCATCGTGCGTTTGGCAGATGCAAAACTTTATGAAGCCAAAGCCAATGGCAAAAACTGTATCGAGAGCGCTTTAATCAACGACGATACACAATCTAATATTCTCAAACTGCGCAAAGTGAGCTAGTGCGCTGACCGCCTGAAGTTTAGCTTTTAAAGAGTTTAGAGAATTGATCTCTTCGTTGCTTCCTCCTCGAATTGGCTTTTGGCCAGTCCTTCGTCGTCGCGCCTCGATCTCAATTCTCTAAACTCTTTAAAAGCTAAACTTCAGGCGGTCAGCGCACTAGTTTTCTGGACAATTTCCGCCACCTTCGTTATACCCAAAGGATGAAAATAAATTCCCTCTATTTGTTTGCCGCCGACAAGGTCACTCAAGCGCTTCATAGCCTTGGTTATACACAAGCGACCGTCGAAAAAACTGCGGAAGAATTTTCGACTCCGCCCAAAGTAGAAATGGGCCACTTGGCGTTTCCATGTTTTTTGGCGGCGAAAGCGCTGGGAAAAAAACCGCCCGAAGTGGCGCAACTTCTCCAAGGAATTTTGCAGGCAGACTTTGCCAAAGTGCAAATGGCGGGACCCTATCTTAATCTTTTCCTCACGCCTCAGCAGTTGGGAGAGTTTTTAATTCCTAAACTGATCAGTGGCGAAGAGTTTCAAATCCCCCAGGCGAAGATGGATCCATTACTAGTGGAATATTCGCAACCGAACACCCACAAAGAATTGCACGTGGGGCATATGCGCAACATGTGTTTGGGTAATGCTCTGGTGAGAATTTTGCGCTACAGTGGTCGTCCCGTAGTGGCGAACACTTTCCCAGGTGATGTGGGCACACACGTGGCCAAATGTTTATGGTATATGAAATTTCACAATCAGGAGTCAGCGCCAGCAACGGGGCGTGGCGAGTGGTTGGGGCGCATGTACTCACGAGCGCACAACAAACTGGAAGATGAACGTGGAACTCCGACAGAGGAGCAAAATCGTCAGCAACTCACAGCGATTCTCAAAGAGCTCGAGCAAAAGCAAGGACCGTTCTATGATCTGTGGAAAGAAACTCGTCAGTGGTCCATTGATTTGATGAACGCACTTTATAAATGGGCCGATGTGCATTTTGATGTGTGGTATTGGGAGTCCGAGGTGGATTCCGCATCCGTAAAAGCCGCGCAAGAGTTGTACGAAAAAGGGTTATTAACCAAATCAGAAGGCGCCATTGGCTTGGATTTAGAAGCCGAAGGCTTGGGCTTTTGTTTGCTTCTCAAATCTGATGGCAATGGTTTGTATGCCACCAAAGATATAGAACTCGCGCGCCGAAAATTTGCGACGTATCATCCGTCTCGTTCCATTTATGTTGTGGATATGCGCCAAGAGCTGCACTTCAAACAGGTTTTTGCTGTTTTGAAAAAGATTGGTTTTGCGGAAGCTGACAAGTGTTTCCATCTTAAATACAATTTTGTCGAATTACCTGATGGAGCGATGAGCTCGCGCAAGGGCAACATCGTTCCGATTTTGGAATTGATTCACAAAATGCAAGATCATGTAAAGACGGAGTATCTGGCTCGTTACAAAGACGAGTGGTCGCAAGAAGAGATCGACAAAACAGCCGATATGGTGGCACACGGGGCCATTAAGTACGGCATGAATGTTATGGATCCCAACAAAAAAATTATTTTCAAAATGGAAGAATGGCTGCGTCTCGACGGAGAATCGGGTCCGTACATTCAATATTCCTATGCGCGCATACAATCCCTTTTGGCAAAAAACACGCTCGCCCAGCCGGTGACGGATTTTTCTATGTTATCAACATCCATTGAGACAGAACTTCTATTAAAACTGGCGCAGTTTAATAAAGTCGTAGAAGCCAGCGCACAGAATTTGCGAACATCGACATTGTGCACGTATCTTTACGAAACCGCCAAGCTCTTCAACAGTTTTTACCACGACTGTCCCATCGCCAAAGCGGGAGATCCCAAATTACAGCAAGCGCGATTGGCTCTAGCCAAGGCCACAGGAGACACCCTAAAAACCGGCCTCAGCTTCCTAGGCATCCCCGCCCCCCAAAAAATGTAAATAGGTACGCAGAAAGTATCGGCGTACCTGTTTGAGGGGCGGTGTTTTAGGTTTTTTTTAGTTTTAGTACTGTGGCGGTTTGGTTTTTGATTTCGAAACCGACGTCCCAGTCGGCGTAGCGGAGCCAATATGTGTGGAGTGGCTTGTCGAGGTAGGCAAGGGGGCGCGGGTCTTCTTGGAGAATTTCTTTGAGTTGTTTTTTAAAAAGGGGGCGTTGCTCCGGTGCGATCACTTTCAGTGAATCGCGGTTGAAAACCACTTTGAGTTTTACAAACGGATTTTCTTGAATCCAGCGTAGTTGTTTTTTGCGGGGGCGGTCAAAATCTGGCAAGTATGGTTTGATGTCGTAAACTGGCGAATCATTGACAATATCCAGTCCCGAAATTTCGAGCGTTCCGGCGGAGAGAGCCTCAATGCGCCCCATGGACAGCCCCACGGGATTCGGACGATGGGGCGAGCGGGTCGCAAAGACTCCCATTTTTTTTCCACGTAAACGGGGGGGATGTACTTTGACAATATTTTTTGTGCTTTTATTGAGATGAAAACCAAACAAAACCCAAATAAATGCACCGACCTCAAGACCATCGAGCATCGCCGGAGGAAATTTCTTTTTATCCAGCTGAATACAAGTTTTAGAGCTTTGCGCAATCTGTGACTGGCGAGGCGTGGCGAATTTGTCTTTAAAAGGTGATTTGACGTATCCAATTGTTTTTAAAACCATACATGGTAGAAATAGATCATGTGGGGAAATACGTCGACATTTTATATGGATTTGGGCACTGCGAACACGCGAATTTTTCATTATCAGCGGGGCCAAGTATTATCAGAGCCGTCGGTGATGGCTTATCGCCAAGGTTCCAAAGGAACAAACGGTGGGACTAAATGTTTTGCCATTGGTGGTGCCGCTCAAAAAATCGTCGGTCGTGCTCCAGAACCTATCGTTTTCCTCAATCCTCTTAAAGAGGGGGTGATTTCTTCCTACGATAGTACGGTAGAGATGGTGGGGCATTTTCTCGCCCACATTAAGAACAAACAGATTAAAAATAATTTTTGGAAAAAGCCCGACTTTATAATCTCATTGCCCAGTTGTGTTTCGGAATACGAGGCCAAAGCCGTTCGACAATTGGGCAAAGATGTCGGAGCGAACAATGTATTCCTGGTGGAGGAACCTTTAGCTGCAGCTTTGGGAGAAAATATTTCTGTCCTCAGTTCACGAGGTTGTATGGTTTTGGATTTGGGTGCCGGAACCAGTGAAGCGGTGGTGATCTCGTGTGGTGGCACAGTACTTCGCGAAGCTCTGCGTTTGGGAGGAGAGCAACTCAGCGTTTCGATTGCCGATCATTTACGTTTTCATCATGGATTTTTAGTGGGTGAGCAAACTGCTGAAAAAATGAAGTGTTCCATTGCCCATATCTCTCGCGAGGGCGAAGAAAAGCGTGGGAGTTTTGGTGGACTGAATCTCCATCGTGGACTTCCCGAAATTCGTGAATGGAGTTCGGCTTTGATCAAGACGCCGGTCGAAGCTTACGCAAAACAGATTTTAGCTCTGGTGAGAAAAACCCTTGCGCAAATTCCTCCCGAAATTTCTGCGGATATCTTAGATACTGGAATTTTATTAACCGGTGGTGGCGCACTGCTTTCAGGCATGGATGAGTATCTGCAAACGAATTTACGTGTGCCTGTGATCAGACCTGCGGACCCCTTGGTGTCGGTTTCGCGCGGCGGGTTTCACCTTCTTAAAAATCGCCAGCTCCTCGAAAAAATCTGCCAGTAAGGAGCTCGCTCGCGAATTCGGTTGTATAGTCGCAGCAGCTCCATTAATCTAGACAAGATGAAAAGTCAGTCTCAAAAAAGTCAGTCACCCAAAAGTCATACGATACATGGAATTGTCAAGCGACACCCCGATGGATTCGGATTTGTACTCCCCAAAGAAGAAGGTCACCCCGATGTGTTTATCTCTCGCGAAGATATGCAAGGTGTGATGTCTAACGATGAAGTCGAAGTCGAAGTTTTTAAAAATGCCAAGAGCGATAGATACTACGGAAAAGTGGTGCGTGTTACAAAACGTGCTGCCAGTCGCATCGTCGGCAAATACGAAAAGTTAGATAACGGCGATGGCCGCATTGTCGATGGCATCAATCAGTGGGGGCAGAGTTTAAAAATTCCTTTCCGCTCCAGTCGCGGAGCTGTCCACGGTGATCTTGTCGCCGCAGAGATTGTTCAGTACCCCATGTCGGGACAAGAATTTACCGGACGTGTGGTAGATATTATTGGTGATGCCAATGATCCTTTAAACGACATTAAACGCGTTCTTCATCTTAGTAAAATTCCCAAAGACTTTCCTTCGCCAGCATTGCGCGAAGCCGAGTTATTGCCAGATCACGTCTTAGAGCAAGAAATCAAAGGTCGCAAAGACCTGCGCGACCTTCCTCTTATTACCATTGATGGTGTGACGGCCAAAGATTTTGATGACGCCGTTTACGTCAGCACCAATCCCAAAGGGTTTCATTTGTGGGTGGCCATTGCCGATGTAAGCCACTATGTGCGTACAGGAACACCTTTGGATGAGTCCGCTTTTGAGCGTGGCACGAGCGTGTATTATCCTAATTTTGTTGTGCCGATGCTGCCAGAGAAGATTTCTAATGAACTTTGTTCCTTAAAGCCCAATGTGGACCGTTTGTGTTTTGTTTGCGAAATGCAAATTTCTTTTCAGGGTGAGGTTGAAAGTTCCGAAGTTTACGAAGCCGTTATGCACAGTAAAGCACGTGTTACTTACGGCGAAGCGCAAGACATTCTCGACGAAAAAACCGAACACGCAAAACCTGAAGTCAGCAAAAATATTCGTATGGCCGCAGACCTAGCTAAAGTTCTTATGGCCAAACGTTTTCGCGAAGGCTCATTAGAAATCAACGTGGGCGAAACCCAAGTTGTGGTCGATGAGTCGGGTGAGCCGACTGATATTATCCGCAGTCAGCGTGTTTTTTCCCATCGTTTAATCGAAGAGCTGATGTTGATTGCCAACGTGAGTGTGGCCAAGATTCTTCACAAAGCGCAGGTTCCCGCTCTCTACCGCATCCACGAGACACCGGATAAAGAAGATATCGAACGTTTGCAAAGATTCTTAAATATGTTCGGCTCGGGTAAAAAACTGACGATCAAAGATCTACAAAAACGTCTGACAAAGAGTTTACAAGAATTTGAGAACAAGCCAGAAGGTGTTGTACTCAATATCATGACCTTGCGAAGCATGAAGCAAGCCAAGTACAGCCAAGAAAACGTTGGCCACTTTGGTTTGGGTTTTGAATACTACACACATTTTACTTCGCCCATTCGCCGTTATCCTGATCTGATCGTCCATCGTCTTCTCAAGAGCATTAAGATCAATCAGTATCGTAAAGAACAGATGAGTGTAGAGAAGCTGGCCACCGCCGGGACTTTCTTAAGTGCTTGTGAACAGCGTTCCGTCAAATCAGAGCGTTTATTGGTTTCTATTAAAAAAGCCCGCTTTATGGAAAAACACGTCGGCGAAGTTTTCGAAGGTGTGGTCAGCAGTGTGGTGCGTTTTGGAATTTTTGTCTTGCTCAAGCAATTTGACGTCGATGGTCTTGTGAAGGTCGAGAATTTAGGTAACGATAACTTTGAGTTCGATGAAGAGAACTTGTTTTTGCGCGGTAAAAAGACGGGATTAACCTTTAAGATAGGGGATCCTATCAAGGTTCAGGTGGCGCAAACCAATATCATGGAAGGACAAATCGATTTTGTTCTCGAGGGAGGGTCGCTTGGTAAAAATCCGAAACAATCAAAACCAGCTCCACCAAACGCTAAAAAACGCTTCGAGATTAAAAAGCATATTAAAAGTTCTAGTACGGCACGGCTTTCAGGACGTCGTAAAAAGAAGTCCTCTCGCTAGTTATCTTCCGCAGTTAGGTCAAAAAGAAGCGTCCACCCAATTTCATAAAGCGCAGAGATTGCGTTTGTGTTTTGAAGAGCTCGGCCCAACGTTCATCAAATTGGGTCAAGTATTGGCCACACGCCCAGACCTCATCCCCAATGAATATATCGAAGAGTTCAAAAAACTTCAGGATCAGGTACCCGCGGTCCCATTCACCAGTATTTTGCCTTTTCTCGAGGAGCAATACCCCGAAGGTGTCGAACACACATTTGCATGGATAGAAGATCGTCCCGTAGGATCAGCAAGCATCGCACAAGTGCATCGTGCCCAGTTAAAGACGGGTGAGATGGTCGTCCTTAAGGTGCAAAAGCCCGGCGTCGCACAGATCATTCAAGAAGATCTAGAAATCTTGCGTTGGGCTTTACGTACGATCGCTCCGAGTATTGAATCGTGGTCATTGTTTGATCTCAACGAAATCGTCGATGAGTTTGCCTCGGCCATGGAAGCGGAGACACAATTCATTATCGAAGGTAATTCCATCCGTCGTTTTTACGAAAACTTTCAAGGACAGGAAAGCATTCGTATCCCCAAACCCTATCTTGACCTCTCGGGAGATAAGATTCTTGTGTTAGAATACATCTCTGGGCAGACGTTGAGTGAATTCAAAAGCAAAGCGTCCAAAGCCGACTTAGTCGGTCTGATGAAAAAAGGCCTCAATGCCTACTTCGCTATGGTGTTTCGCGATGGTTTGTTTCACGGTGATTTACATGCGGGAAACATCATTGTCATCGATAAAGATCATCTCGCCTTTGTCGACTTTGGCATGGTTGGGCGACTCTCGCGGCGTATGCAAAATGCCATGGCCAATATGTTTATCGCTTTGGCCAATGAAGACTACGAGCGCTTGGCTGAAGAGTATATGGATCTGTCCACATCGCCAACTTCGTCCACCCATGTGGCGCAGTTTTCCCGCGAATTGCAAAAGCTCCTTTCGCCATTTATTGGTGCCAGTCTTAAAAAAATCAATATTGGGCGTTTATTGATGGAGTCGGCGCAACTCGCGACAAAATATCAAATTCGTTTACCCTCCGAACTACTCATTTTCTTCAAATCTCTGGTTACAATCGATGGGTTGGGAAGAATGGTGCACGATGATTTTGATCTCATGCCTTTTCTCTACGATTTTTCCTCAGAAATGGTCAAACTCAAATACGATCCAAGCAAAGTCGTTGCCGACCTTGGCACGTTTTCTCGCGAGATCACCTCGTTGTTGCAGGTTTTACCTTTGACCTTGCGCTCGCATTTAAAGCGTATGAATCACGAGAAGAATACGCAAAGTTTTGAATGGAAAGATTTAAACGTTTTTCTTGAGCAGCAATCGAAAAGTAGAAAGAGTCTTTCTAGCGCTATCATTGCCGCCAGCCTTTTTATCAGCGGGGCCGTACTTTCACTATCTCCAGCCGAGGGGGCGAGTTTAGTGATCTCTTGGGGCTTTTTTGCTCTAGGATTTTTAATTGTGCTTAGGGACCTGTTTCGGTAGATCCTACATCGTAAAGCTTAAATAAAAAAAGCTGTCGAATGTTTTTCGACAGCTTCTCTATTTGCAAAAAGTATTGGCGTACTTTTTTACAAACTTAGCCTAAAAGTTTTAACGCTAAGTTTGTCACTCCGTTAGCTTGTGCCAAAGCTGCTGTATTGGCCTGCAACATAACGTTGTTGCGAGTCAGTTCAGCAGTTTCTTCAGCCACATCGGCATCACGGATGCGTGAGTTCGCAGCAGATAAGTTCTCATGGGCAATATTCAAGTTATTAATTGTTGATACAAGGCGGTTTTGGAAGGCACCTAAGTCAGCGCGGATAGAATTCACGCGAACGATGGATTCATCAATCACAGCCAATGTGTTTCTTGATCCTTCTTTATCGGCCAAAGTTTCAGCGGTGAGACCTAAAGCTTCCACTGTCGAATCTGCACTTGTTGCATCAAAAGTAATGCGATCTTGGAAAGGATCGTTATGTACACCCACTTGGATGTCATAGACGCCGCCGAGACCATTGAGAAGCTCTTGACCATTATATTCGGTCACTTCAGCGACACGCTGAACTTCGCGTTTTAGACCTTGGAATTCCATATCAATAAAGCCGCGCTCTGTATCGCTGACTGTATCAGAAGCTCCTTGGATAGCTAATTCACGCATACGAATCAACATATTCGAAACTTCGTTGAGACCACCTTCAGCGACTTGCGCGAGGGAGATACCATCGTTCGCGTTTCGATTGGCTTGTTTCATACCGCGAATTTGCGCGCGTAAGTTTTCTGAGATCGCAAGACCAGCAGCATCGTCTGCAGCTTTGTTAATGCGATATCCAGAACTTAATCGTTCAAGATTTGTTTGCATGCTTCTATTTGTATTGAATAGCTGTCTTTGGCTATTCAAAGATGCAAGATTGGTGTTAATACGCAACGACATAGTGTTCTCCTCTGTGCGTGACCAATCTTCCTTGAGGTCGTGTACTGACATGTTCAATTCTTAGTTTTATTGTCAATACGGTTTTCAATGTACAAATAAGATCGGCATACCCTGATACAATTTAAGTCTAGAAATGAGAAATTAGACATAAGTCAGATATTTTTTGTTTCGTTCTAAACCATAAAAGATTTTTTTAAAGTAAAAATATTTTACACAACTTTTTTTGGACTCAAGTGCTCAGGCGGTCAGAGCACGAATGAATGCTCTATACAAAAGTCTATGGATTTAATTTAAAATTATTCCGACATATATATATGATAAAAATGTTCAGCGTACTCATAATGTTGGCCTCTTTGCCGTTGCATGCGAATTCACAAGATTCTTCAACGAGACTTATGAAAGCATCTCTCTGGGTTGAGGATGTAAAACTTCCGATTACGCATGGGCATGTGCTTTTTGTTGATTCAGTCTTTTCAATTTTTGTTCCGCAGCGCCAGCTCACTTTGGAAGATGTGCATCCGCAAGTGATTGTGCAGATTTCAGCAGGTTCCCGCTCACCAGTTCAGTGGGGCGCTGTGGTGGATTACGACATGACTCATAGTTGGATGCTGATTGAATTGAAAAAACAGGAGATTACAGCACCAAGACAAAAATTATCAGAAGTTCAGATTATGGAACTCTTGCGAAAGTCCGGGATTGTGCCGCTCAAGCAAGAGGCGGCCTTTCTGAGTGCTCTTAAAAAATTCGAAAAAAACAACCATCAGCGTGGCTTAGCTGGAAAAAAAAGTTTTCTCGAAGTTTTAGGAAATCAGATGCAAGTTTTCGGTGACAAGTTCACTGCTGTTCTCACCAAAAGTCAGCGGCGAATTCAATGGGATACGAATGTAAGTTCTTATTTGCCCGGTGTTGACTCATGCAAGCAAGATTTTGGGTTTTCTAAGAAAATTAAACAAAATTCTCAGATAAAAATCACTAAAGCATATCATTGCCGTGCCAATATGGGGTTCGATAGAGAAATAGCCTCTGCCTTGGCGCCCGAATTACAAATATCTACGGGGATGATGTCCACAGAGGAGCCTTACTTGCGGGTCCCTGTTGTGACAGAGAAGCTGCGTGAAATTTCGGCCTTTCTTCAAGAGGAAGAGGACGGAAGTTTTACTAAGCAAGACAATTGTGTGGAATATTGGGTCTCAGAAAAAAATATTTTTTCTAAATCCTGTATAAAAAAGAATGATACTTTTGTGAATCTTTACGATGGGTATCATTTGATAGGTTTCTACCAAAATCAAAAAATCGTCTATCAAGCCTATTATGTTAAGGGTTTTTCAAAAAAGAGTCATAGAGATATTGTCGAGAAGGTGATTAAAGAAACTAAAGGGAATGTCTTATGAGTATTCATTTAATATTAAAAAATATTCAGGGAGATTTTTTAGCACAAATTTCAGACGTTGCTGGACAAGTTACCATCGGCAGAGGCAATGCCTGTGATTTACAAATCCCCGACGATGAAGTCAACTTGGAACAGTTACGCTTCTCTTATCTCAATGGTGAACTTTGGCTGCAGGTACCTGATGCTACAGAAACCGTCAAAATTGAAGACCAAACCGTTCGCGAAGCAAAAATCAACTCCAATACAGTGGTGTTTTTCAAAGATTATTTTATAGAAGTTCTTTTTAAAACAGAAGAGACAGTCAGTCGATCGCAAACGATCACATCGGTTCTTAGTAATTCAAACCTCACAATAGATGCTCGTCCACCGGAAGAGCCGTCTGTGGAAGCGACACGTATTGTAGATCCCTCTATGGAAAAAACACGCGTTGCAGTCGCGCAAGAAGTTCCTAGCAAATTGCAATTTGATGAGGCAACTCGTTTAGTAAAGTTTGATGAGGCCACGCGAGTGGTTCATTCAGATGAGGCCACAAGGGTTGTAACGCCTAAAGAACAGAGTGCATCGTCGCCACGTATGCGCGCTACGATGCAAAAGGTTGCAAAAAGCAGATCTCTTTCACCTTCTTTTCAAACAAATGATTTTCCAGCTATTTTTAATAGCATAGCCGAAGATTTACTGGAAAAAGTTAAAAATGTCCCTCCCCAACATGCGCGCAATATCGGATTTGGAGCAGGGGTTGCCATTTTTATGTTATTGATACTCTTTTCCTTAAAAAAAACAGGCACTCCATCTTCAACTTCAGATCTTTCCACCCAAAGTCTAGCTCATAACGACACTTCACCTCGACCTTTTGATACGCAAAAACGCACGATACAAACCGTTTCAAAAGATATTTATCTTCAAGAGCTCGACAAACTTTTTTCAAAATAAAAATTTCTGAGACCAAACTTATGGATCTTGGTCTTGTTTAAAGTTAAATTAAATCAAATATTTAAAGATTATTGCGGGAAATCCCGATTCTCCAAATGGAGAATACTATGCCATTTAATCATAAAAAATTAGGAAAAGAATCGCAAGATTCAATGTGGACCTCGTACTCAGATCTTTTTCTGGGTCTGTCTGTCGTTTTTTTGCTTCTCTATGTGTCGGCGAGTTTAAAGCAGGGCACAGAGGGACTGCAACAACAGAGAGAGGCCAAAGAGCTCGCTAAGATGAATGATGATTTAAAGGAGCAAATTAAAGTTTATAATTCTCTCAAACAAAATTATCTCGAAACACAGGCTGCCACAGAAGAAAAAGAAACTTACGAAAAACTCATGAAGCAGTTGGATCTGCTCAAGGAGGGCGCCCTTGATGAGAAAAAAGAAATGTTAGCAAAAGCCAAAGAAGTAGATGAGAAAGAGAAAGCGCTCAATCAGTATCAGCAAATCGTACGAAACATCATCAATGCCAATTTGTTGTCCAAATCACGTATTAAACAACGAGATACACTCATTGATAAAAAAGAAGTAGTGATTGATCAGAAGAATACAGAGCTTTCCTCTTTAAATGAACAAATTGAAGAGAAGAAGAAGCAAATTGCCGAAGGGCAACGAATTGCGGAGAATTTAGAGAGAAATTTAAATAATAGCCTTAAAAGTTTGCAAGCTTCTTATAAAAAACAAAAGATGACACAAAAGAAATTTTTAGATCAGAAAAAGAAACTTCAAGACGACTACAATCAACAGCTGTCGGCTTTGAGCGCTTCAAAGCAAGAAGCTGAGGGACAATTGGCCTCTTTGAGTGGACATTTGCAAAAAACCAAAGGGCAGCTGGAAAAAGCCAATCAAAATATAAACGAGCTCGAGGGTAAATATGCGGGAGCTTTAGGCCAGGCGAATGAGCTTTCTGGTAAGTACGCCAAGGCCAATCAACAAGTTTCGCAATTGAGTCAAGATTTGGCAACAGCGCAAGAGAATTTGAATGCAAAAAAGAAATTAGCCGAGGGCATCAAGAATGCCTTTGCAGCTAAGGGAATCCTTGCCCAAGTCGACGAGAAAAGTGGAGATGTTCTTCTTTCTTTTGGAGAAGAGTATTTTGATACGGGCAGAGCTATTTTGAAGCCTGGTATGAAAAAGGTTCTGGAAAAAACTGTTCCTGAATATTCAAAAAGTTTGTTCCAAAATAGAGATATCGCCTCTAAGATTTCCAACATTGAAATCATTGGGTTTGCCTCACCTACATATAAAGGGAAATTTATAGATCCCGCCAAGTTAAGCGCCGAAGACAGAAGTGCGGTGAATTACAATTTAGATTTGAGCTACCAACGCGCACGTTCCATTTTTGATCACGTTTATAGTCAAATGACATTTGAGCACAAAAAAGAAATGTTACCTTTGATCAAAGTTGCGGGACGAAGTTTCCTATCCAATAAAGATCGTGGTGTGGCGACTTCTGGCGCAGAAGATTTTTGCAGTAAAAATGATTGTTCGAAATTACAAAAAGTTATCATTAAGTTTAATTTAAAGGATTAGCTGAAGACGAAAAGCTCGTAAGAGCAAGACAATGGAGTTTTTATGAATAACATAGACCATGGACTCAACGAAGTCTTTAACCAGTTTGTGACGGTGGCCAAAGCGGTCCACTTTCCGGCAATGATTTTGATGTTTCTTGCAGGATTCTTCTTGCGCTGGATGACATACAAGATGGTTTATAAGTATTACTACTTTTCTCGCGAATTCGAAGGGCGAGTAACGCAGTTTTTAAGTGAGCAAAATCCGCAAAAAACGACTAAGTATTCTTTTTACGTTTTATGTAAAAAATTATTAGAAAAAACATTTTTTGAGATCACGGCAGAGAGAGATAAAAAGAGTCCGGGTGAATTTGATCGCGTTGTACTTGTGGATGACAGAGTTTTTCTTACCAAGTGGGGAGCCTCGTGGTTTGTTGTGAATACACTCAAACAGATTCGTTTTTTACAGTACGGCAATCATGATCCCAAATTAATGAATATTACCCGTACCTTATTAGGGAAAAACCCAGCGTTCAATCGTCTTTTTGGTATTATTCCAGTTAGTGGTCTTAATGACTTTTTAAATATGTTGCCAGGTCTTTTTGTTATCGGCGGAATTTTTGGAACATTTTTGGGCGTTATGAAAGGCCTTCCTGGTCTCAGTGCTATGGATTTGAGTGATCCCGCAACGACAAAAACGGTGATGGACTACTTCCTTGTGGAAGTCTCGTTGTCTATGGGAGCATCGGTAACAGGGATTCTTTTGAGCGTGTTGATGACACTTGTGAATATTGGTTTTAATCCCGAGCGTTTGTATGCAGATATGACAGAGAGATTAGAGAACACTTTTGATCTTATTTGGAATTATGCAACCAATAACGAAGTTCCATCTGATTTGAAAGCGTTTGATGAAAACCGCAGTCCCGAAGAAGTATTGGCTGAGGCGAGTGTTATGCAAGAATACAAAAAGCATAACGGTCAGTATGAGTCTTCTCGTGATCCGGAGAGAAAAAGTGCTTCTTAGATAAGAGGTTTTGGTTTGTTTGAAATTAAGGTTTTTAGAAATAATAAATTTGACATTTATAAGTCAAAAAAGCCTGAATTTATTGTCGGCCGTGCGGCTGACTCGGATATTATTGTCAGCTCCGATGTGATTTCAAGATACCACCTCAAAATTATTGTTTCCGCTGATGCGCTACTTGTGTTGGATTTAAATTCTGCTAATGGCACCTACAAAAACGGCACACGCATTGAGCCTGAAAAAACTTACATTATTACGCAATTTGATAAAATACGCTTAGGTAATATGACCGAGGATATTCGCATTTTTGATACGCGCAATGAGGCGGTCAAAGAAGAGAAAGTCTCTATCAAGGAGCCAGAATCCAAGGAACCCGTTCCTGAAAAGCCAATACCAAGTAAAGAAAAAAAAGAGACCGGGGAAGACAAAGAGTCGCCTGTAAAAGCGAATCCTGCTCATAGACCACCTGTGCGTCCTATTATGTCCGATCCCTCGAAGGTTTTTTCATTACAAGAGGTTTCGCGACAAGCAGAGCAAATTGTTGAAGGTGCTAAGAAAAAAGCCAAAGAAATCACCATTGAGGCCGAAACAGAGGCTGAAAAGTGTCTTAACCAAGCCGTCTTAAATGGCGAAACCATTATCAAAGATGCGCATGAGCAAGCTACTAAAATTATTTTAAACGGCGAGGCATCTGCCGAGGTGATTCAGCAGAAGGCTCAAGCAGATTACAATCGAATCGTCGATCAGGCTCATGTCCAAGGTAAGCTAATTGTTGATAAGTCGACTGTTCAAGCACAAATGAGTTTGGAAGAAAGCAAGAGACAGGGGGAGACCCTTCTTAAAAATAGACTCTTGGATCTAGAAAATGAAAAAATTAAATTAAAGCAGGAGTGGATCAAAGAACAAGAGCAGCTCACGAAAGAAGTAGATCAACGTCGTGACAATGAAGATAATGAGTTTAAAAAATATCTTTTTTCTGAAAGAGAAAAGTTAAGAAAAGAACTGGACGAAAAGAGAACGGAATTTGCCAAAGACCTTCGTAAAAAACAAGAGAAAATGAACGAAGAGGAAAGAGAATTTGCCGAGAAAAATAAAGAATTCCAAGTTCAACTAGAAGCTTTGTTAAAGAAGCAGGATGAACTGAAGGCGAGTTACGCGCAGCAAAGTCTGCAAGTCAAAATCCATGTTGAGGATGAAAAAGGTAAATCGGAGATCCATCTTTCTGAATTGAAGAAAAAATACGACGAAGAAATCGAAAGTTACAAAAAGAAAGAACTCGATCGAATAAATGCTCTTTTAAAAAAGGAGCAAGATCAGTTGGCAGAAAAACGAAAGATAGAAGAAGTTCAATTTAAATTCGCCATGAAAAAATCCGTTCTCAGTTTGTTGGACCAAAATCTGGGCAAAGAAATAGGGCGTGAAAAAGCGAATTCACTCATTCAATTATTATCAGAAAAATTCGACCATATAGATGTGACTTATACGCCATCTAAAAAAGAAAAAGAGACAGAGGTTAAGTTAGATACAGAAAAGACTGTTCAATCCCGTTCTTCCAAGACAACGTGGGTTGTCGCTTTGAGTTCCTGCGTTTTTGTTCTCGCTCTTTTTATTTTTTGGGAACAGCTTCATTCCTCTTTAAAGAAGAGCGAAACCTATACACGTTATATGTTTGATAAAATGCAGGTAGAAAGTGTTTATATACCTATTCAAACCAAAGAGTGGAGAAATTCGTATACCGATAGAATTTTGTATTTAGAGTCGTATGCAGATTTTAAAACCAATCAGCTCTACACGGACAAGTGGACACAGCACCTTACCAATGTAGAGAATGCGCGACTTCTTAAACTCAATGAAGATGATATGATTCGATTTATTGCACGTGAAATGAATTTAGTTAATCAACTCTATGCTTTGCAAAAAACAATTGATGCTCGTCAGCTTGATCTTGGGATTGCGAAACTCAAGGCTGCGGAGAGCGATGCAAAAAAAGATTTTCTCAATATCTTAAAATCAGAAGAGAATGTGGCCACAATGATGAAGTGGGAAAAACAATTCGTCACTGAGCACATGTTACGTATGCAGCAGCAGCGTTTGCCATCAGATTCAAAATAATCAATAAATACAGCATGTTGTAAATGTTGGGGAGAGTTTCTGAACTCTTAAAATGACTCGACGTTGGTCCGAATTTATCAAAATGAGATAAATAAACCTAAAGACTCATAATGAAACACCGATGAGTAATACGAGAGAAATTGCCCATAGAGTTATCTCTTAAAGTATCAATGGATGATACGTCAGTGTTTCAAGGAGGAAGTTATGGGGTTGCGGATTAACACAAATACGGCGGCTTTAAACGCACAAAGAAATTTGTACGGAACAAAGTTAGCTCTTGATAAAAGCTTAGAAAAGCTTTCATCAGGTTATCGTATCAATCGCGCGGGTGACGATGCAGCTGGTTTGGCTATCTCAGAAAGTTTGAGAGGACAAATCAGAGGTCTAAAACAAGCGTGGCGAAATGCTCAAGATGGTGTTTCGATGATTCAGGTAGCCGAGGGTGGATTACAAGAAGTCAGCAACATTCTGATCAGATTGCGCGAGCTTGGTGTGCAAGCAGCTTCTGACACGGTCGGACCCATAGAACGACAATTGTTGAACGTTGAGTATCAACAGCTTCTTGATGAAGTCGATCGCATAGCAGATTCCACAGAATTTAACGGTACGCCACTTCTCAGCGGCACTGGAGCTGTACTCGATTTCCAAGTGGGCACTCGAAACGATCCAAATATAGATAGACTTTCATTCGATGCTTCCAAGGCCGATGCGAACAGCGCCGCACTGGGGGTCAACCTAACAACTGTTGCAGACAAAGCCTCTGCGCAAAATGCTCTCTCGGCCATTGACGAAGCGATTGTCGCCGTCTCAGCCACCAGAGCCGATTTTGGTGCTATGCAAAACAGATTGCAATCGACGATTAACAACTTGTCGATCTCTCTCGAGAACATGGCAGCCGCTAACAGTCGAATCCGCGATGTAGACATCGCAGAAGAAACGGCTGAGATGACCAAACAGAATATCCTGATGAATGCAGGAACTTCTGTGTTGGCACAAGCGAACCAAACATCGAAATCAGCATTACAATTATTAAATTCAGCTTTCGGTTAAACGGAAGCTGAATTCTTAAGAGAAATACCGTGAACCCCTCTCCCCCCCGAGAATGGTTCAGGACCCGTCCCAACTGCTCCTGGGGTTATGAATTCTTTCGTAACCCCGGTTTTTCATGAGCTTTGCTTTCACAGCAGTCAAAATAACGACATACCAAATACCTAAAGTGCCAGAATCTCGAAGTCTAGGAATCTCCGTTGTGTTTTCATTCGCGTAAAACCTGCAACTTCTTGGCATCGATTGTGCTTACTCTTTAGTGAAGGGGAATTTCATTGAAAGCACTCGTCTTTAGTCTTTTTCATTTTTTAGTATCTATCTTTGCCATGGTTTGCTTTTTTCTCCCGACTAAAGTCGTAGGCGAAGAGCTGCAAATTAATCATTTTAATGAAGTCACACATCTGGAAATTCCTAATATAGCGGCGGCTGATTATGAAATTAAAAAGAATGAAGACAAGCTGGAACTCAAGATAGACGCACTTAGTATAGAGGAACAAAAAAAATTATCATCTTACACAGATCGTTATATTAAGAAAATAGAGATTAAGAAAAACACGAACTTAAGCAAAGACATCGTAACCTTCTATTTTAACGAAAAAAATATCGAACTTTTTGATTATCTAACAGACGCACCATCTTCTTTATCGATAGATCTTTTTTCCAAAGATGAAGCTGACATGAACCAAGCAGAGTTGGAGCTCACGAGGAGCCAAAAACTACAAAAGAAAGTAAACAAAAAAATTCCAGAATTTGATTTCAGCAATCCGCAGCGTGGACTCGCATCCGCCGAATTTATTAAAAGTATTGGGCATGTAACTATAGATGGGGATACTGCTCCGGTTAAAAAAGATGCAGAAAACGAAAAAGAAAGAGAAAAGAAAAAAAGAGAAGTAAACAAAGATCTTCTCAAAATTGTTCGTCTTGCCAAAATGGATGAGCAAGACCTGCTGAGATTCGATGCAGACAGGCTCAATTTTAGCAAAGATTCTCTTATCGAAGGCAATAATAAGATCTATATCAAGTACCCAGCATTGATTTCTGAACATGATTTCTTAAAAGAAATACTACAAAAAAATGTGAGATATGATTTTACAAAATCAGAAGATCCAGTATCTACCGATTTTTTTAAAATTAATAAACTTTTTGCTAAAGAAGACTTTAAATCATTTTTAAAAGCTCTCATTATTTTTAAAAAGAAACACCCACAGTCGAAATTTGATGAAATGCTCGCGCATATGGAGGCGGAATCCTACCTTAAATTGTACCAGGCTGAAGGGGAAAAGGCATTTTTTGACAGATCGCTGAAAATTTATGATGCTATTTTAATTAAATATCCAGATTCGCCAGTGTCCGAAAGAACATTGCTCTTGATTGGTTATTTAAGACAAAAGGATAAAGATTATTTCAATTCTGCACGTAATTTTAAACTCTATGTAAAGCGCTATCCGGCATCACCTCTCAAAGAAAATGTGGAGCTCCTTTTAGCGCAAACTTTGATTCGACTCCATCAATTTGAGGACTCACAGGCGCTCTACATGAGTTTACTTAACTCCCATTCAGAAGACATTAGATCTATTGCTCAGTACGAACTCGGAGATATCTACTTTGAACAGAAAGATTATCAAAAAGCTAAAAAAGCATACTTAGAAGCACTACAAAAATATCCAGGGAACGAAAAGATGTACCCGAATGTCTATTTTAATCTGGGTGAGGCTCATTTTCTTCTCGGAGATTATAAACAGTGTCTCAATAATTTAAGACAGTTTATTCAATTGCACCCCACACACGACCATGCCGCTTTTGCATGGACGCGCATGGGAGAGATTTTTGAGTTATCGGAAGTGGAAGAAAAGATCTGGCGCGGCTATTTTAACGAAGCCTATTTTCGCTTTCAGAATAAAACTGGTGGAATTATTGCGCATCTTAATATTCTCTATCATCAAGCGATTGATGCTCCCAAGAAGAAATTGGAATATATCATAGATCAAATTCGTAATTACGAAAATAAGATCAACTTACCTCAGTCTGAAGAATACCTTCATTTTAAAATTTCGGATATTTATTATGAAGAGGGAGAATACGAAAAATCGATTCAAACCCTTATGAATCATTTTAAATCTGGTCTTATTCCTCATCATGCAGAAAAGTTTCACAAAAGAATTGGTCGTGGATTAGCTGCTAATTTACGAAGTCTTATTGATCAAAACCGTTTAGAAGAAGGCGTAACGGTTTTTGATAAAACTGATGATCTTTGGTTTAAAAAATCGGAAAGATTCGATTATAGCTTCTACAAAGGAGAACTTTTCCGTCTTTCTAAAAATTACGCAAAAGCCTACGCAGAATATGAAAAATACATCACCGCCTACGGCGCCGTTAAAGACAAAGAGAATCTCGAAAAAACACTAAGGCTCCCTTTTATTGATGATGTAAAAATCAAAATGGCAGAGTGTGCTCTGCAAATGAACAAGTTGGACTTGGCTAAAAAAGAAATTAAATCCGTAAAAATTGAAAATATGACGCTACTTAAGTCAAAAGATAGTTTTTACTATCAATCTGCGCTTATTGCCAATGCTGATGAGAACTACGCAGAAGCAAAAGCCAACCTACTTAAGTTGTCGAGCCTCCATCGGGATGCGATTTCTTTGCTTGTAGATATCTCTTTAAAACTACAAAAACCTAACGAGGCCATTGCGGTCATCGATGGGCATATTGAAAATAGCGTTAAAGATGAAAAAGAGAGATTCATTTTCTTAAAAAGAAAGCTCGATATTCTAGAATCTTCGGACAACAAAAAATTCCAAGACTTTTTGCCAAGATTTTATTCAGAGTTTAAAGAAAAAGACTACGATTTTGATCGTGAGAAGTATCTGCTTGGCAAAGATCTCATGGGTAAAAATAAAGAAAAAGAAGCCAAAGACGTGTTTTCCAAAATATCAGCAACGAGCTACTGGGCGAAACTTGCCTCTGAGGCTCAAGCCGATGAGCAATGGAATCAAAAATATAAAAAGTATATTAATCGTATCCCTGCCATGGAAAGCGCTAAGGAGAAAAAATAATGTACGATACCAAAAATGAACAGATGAAACATGTCCTAGCATTAGCGCAGAATATTGCTGCCGCTCGATCGACCGTTCTTATCAGCGGTGAAACGGGATCAGGTAAAGAAGAGATGGCAAAATTTATACATGAGAAAAGTGCACGAGTCTCTCAGTCATTTATAGCAGTGAATTGTGCGGCTCTTCCCAAAGATTTACTGGAGAGTGAACTTTTTGGTTTCCAAAAAGGAGCTTTTACTGGAGCTCATCAAAATCGCGTGGGTAAAATAGAGGCAGCTGATGGTGGAACGTTTTTGTTAGATGAGGTCTGTGAACTGCCCCTCGATTTACAAGGCAAGCTTCTTCGTGTTTTACAGGAAAAAGAAATCGAAAAACTTGGCGGAAACGAAGTCAAAAAAATTGATGTGCGTTTTCTTTGTGCAACCAATAAAGATCTTAAAGAAATGGTTCGTCTTGGCTTGTTTAGAGGAGACCTCTACTATCGCATTAATGTCGTGCCCTTAAAAATTCCTTCGCTGCGTGAAAGGTACGAAGATCTAGAAATGCTCACCAATACATTTATTAAAAAAGTCTCAGATGAGAATAACTTATCGGGGATCACCATTGATGAGTCCGGTCTCAAAAAAATCAAATGTTGGAATTGGCCAGGAAATATTCGTGAACTTCAAAATGTGATTGAAAGAAGTATTCTCGTTTCTGGAAAAACTCACTTAAAAGGTGAAGATATTCTTATCGATGGATTTCAGGAGACACGCTCAACCATTTTACAGCCAGGTATGACTGTCACGGAAGCTGAAAAAATTCTTATTTTAAAAACATTAGAGCATACCAAAGAAAACCGTACACAAGCGGCTAAGCTCTTGGGCATCAGTATACGTACCTTGAGAAATAAACTCAAAGAATACCAAATCGAGGGATCTCATGAATCAAGTCTTTGATAGAACGCTGAGGGCGCTTGCAACCTCAAACAAGATGCGTGAAGTAAAACAGAATGTTTTGTCGGCTAACGTCGCCAACGCGGAAACACCTGGTTATCATGCTCAAAAAGTAGATTTTGAAGCTGCGCTCAAATCAGCTCTACAAAATGATTCGAGCAAGATAGACACGATGAAGGCTGATATTTTTGATAATCCTGATGTCGACGTATCCAATGATGGCAATACCGTAGATTTGGAGAAAGAATTAGCGAGCATGGTGGAAAATAACATCATGTACAGAGCGGCTAATCAGCTCATCAATAAAAAATTAGCGTCCTTAAAGTATGTCGTTTCGGACGGAGGTAGATAAACATGGACTTTGGAACAGGTTTTAGAATTAGCAGCAGCGGTATGAATGCACAACGTGTGCGTATGAACACGATTTCGAGCAATATCGCCAATATTAATACGTTGAACACTCCAGAGGGTGGTCCTTACCGTCGCAAAGAAGCCGTTTTGCAAGCTTTGCCCGAAGCAAAAACCTTTGGTGAGATGATGACCGCAGACCCCACCCACGCCATGAACCGCGTGCAAGTCACTGATATTCATGTAGATACAGGAGCGCCGCTGTTAAAGTATGAGCCCGACCATCCCAATGCCGATGAGAACGGAATGGTCGCGCACCCTAATATAAATTTGATGGAAGAGATGGCTAACATGATTCAAGCGACGCGTTCTTACGAGGCTAACGTCTCAGCGCTGAACGCGACAAAAGACATGGCAATGTCAGCATTGAATATTGGAGAGTAGAATCTATTTTTTAAAATGAGCGTTTTGATATAAAATTTAACGAGAGGGAATAAGCCATGGACGGTTTATCAATTAAAAATTCGAATGTTGGCGCGACTATGCAAAAGCTAGGGGTGCAAGGGTCTAAACTCGGCACTCCCACATCCGCTGAGGGTGTCGATAGTTTTGCTGACACACTCAAGACCGCCGTTCATAAGGTCAACGATCTTCAACAAGTTGCAGATACAAAAATGCAGCAGCTTGCTACCGGTGAAACCACGGATATTGCTGATGTAAAGATTGCTGCTGAGAAAGCAGACATCGCTCTTCGTTTAATGTCTTCTGTGCGAAATAAAATGATCGACGCTTATCACGAAATTATGAAAATGCAGGTTTAATAAGGAGCCGATGTGAAAAACTTATTTAATGTTCTCTCGCTGCAGATGAGAGATTTTTACAAGGGACTGACGCCGATCAAAAAAGTCTCTGTGATGGCCAGTGTCGCTGTAGCTATCGCCGCACTTATTACGATCTCGTTTATGGGCGTGAAAAAGGACTTTGTAGTTCTTCTCAAAGATGTTTCGCCAGACCAATCGGTGTCTGTCATTAGTATCCTTGAGGCAAAAAAGATTCCATATCAAATGACTGATAGTGGGAAAACAATTATGGTTCCCAATAGCTTTTTGCCATCGACACAAATGTTGATTATGTCAGAAGTTGGGTCAGACTCTTTAAGCCAGGGCCTCGAGCTTTTTGATAAACAGAGTTTCGGTACAACCACTTATGAGCAAAAAATTAAATTCCAACGTGCAATCCAAGGTGAACTCACGAGAGCCATCAATACTATCGATTCGGTGAGTCGCTCGAAGGTGATTCTTGCCATCCCCGAAAAGAAAACATTTTTAAGTGAAAATGGCAGTCACGCAACGGCTTCGGTTATTGTGGAACTCCATCCAGGAAAAGTCTTAACCGAAGAGCAGGTGAGAGGTATAACCTATCTGACATCCAATTCTGTTGAAAATTTACTTCCTGAAAACGTATCGGTCGTGGATTCTCGCGGAAAAGTTCTTTCTAAAAAAAGTGATTCAAGTTTTACAGACTCCGTGGAGCTTATGGATGCCCGACAAAAAATTGAAAATTACTATCAAGAGCGTGTGGAGAGTATTGTCGCCAAAGTGGTTGGCGAAGGGAAAGTCATCGCACGCGTGAGTGCCGACCTTAATAATCGTCAGATTTCTAAGGTTGAAGAGATTTTGGATCCAGACAAAGCCGCTGTTAAATCTTCACAAACAGATCAGGAGACAATGGCAGGAAATCGTTCCAATCCCACGGGTGTGGCAGGAGCCAGAGCCAACTTGCCGGGAGCCAATGATGCTGGCAACGTTGTTTTCAATCAAGATATCAATAAAGAACAAAAAAATGTTATTTATGAAATTCCTAAAACAACAGTCAATGTGGTGGAAGCCGCCGGTGGAATCAATCGCATTAGTGTTGCTGTTATGGTGGATGGCTTTGTAGTCGACACTAAAGAGGGTGATAAAACAGTTAAAAAATGGCAACCCAGAGATGCTGCCGAAGTGGCACGTTTGGAAAGTATTGTTAAAAATGCCATTGGTTTTGATGAAAAAAGAGGCGATTCAGTAAAAATAGAATCTCTCGAGTTTGCTCGTGTTTCCATGGATGAGGCTGATGAGATTTCCAAAGAAATTTATCGTCAAAAGATGATTCGTTTTATTCTCAGTTGGGTCTTAGCGGCGTTAGGTCTCCTCCTTGTCTACTTGTTTGTGATCAGACCGTTTACGACATGGGTGACTGACAGCTTCCAGGAATCAATCGAGGATATGCTTCCGAAAACTATTGAAGAGTTGGAAGAGCTACAAGCCATTGATAATCGTCTGCCTGGAATGTCATCGGTTGTTCCGGTGCTGGAATCTCCCATCGACCCTGAAAAAGCAGAAAGCGAAATTCTCAAAGATCGTATTATTAATCTTATTCAAGATGATGCAGAAAAGGCTTCGGGCGCACTCAGTCTGTGGCTTATTAGGAGAGATACATAATGGCTATCAATAAGTTAAAAAAAATAGACAGCATTGATTTTAGAAAGCTCAAGGGCTTTGAGAAGGCAGCCATACTTGTCAACTATTTAGGCCCCGATGCTGCCAAAGCTTTTTTTAAAAATATGGACGATACAGATCTTAAGAAGCTGTTGTCTCTAATGACAAAATATCGCGTGGTTCCTATAGAAATCACCAAAAAGGTGCTCGAAGAGTTCTATGAGCTGGTCAGTGAATCAGAAGACTACATTTTCTCCGAAAAAGTAGGTTCCAGAGAAACCATTACTGAAGCTTTAGGGGAAGACAAAGCGCGAAACATTTTGGGTCACATGGACTACGCGACTCGCCAAACACGCAGTTTGGAAAGTCTCGAAATGGTCGATGCCAAAACCCTTACAAATTTTTTAATCAACGAACATCCGCAGACGATTGCGGTGATCCTGGCTCACTTAGAAATAGAAAAACGCGGTGAAGTTTTAAAAAGACTCCCGGAAAATCTTCAAGGAGAAGTCGTATTGCGACTTGCCAATCTGGAGCACGTATCTCCTGAGCTACTTGCGGAAGTGGACAAGGTTCTTAAGGATGAATTAGCCAGTGTGGGAACTGTGGATAATGCCCAGTTGGGTGGCGTGCAAGTGGTCGCTGAAATGCTCAACATGATGGATAAGGCCACGGAAAAAACCATTCTTGGTGTGATCGAAGATCGCGACAAAGAAATGGCCGATGAAATTAGAAAACTGATGTTTGTCTTTGAAGACATTGCCAAAATTGATAACAAGGGCATGCAGCTTCTTCTTAAAGAAGTACCGAATGATAAACTCTTATTGGCACTCAAAACTGCGAACGAAGAGATCAAAGGGAAAGTTTTTGGCAATATCTCGAAGAGAGCGGCCGAGATTCTCGCCGAAGATTTGGGTTCACTCGGTCCAATCAAAGTTTCCGACGTGGATGCGGCGCAAATGGAGATCGTCAATATTGCTCGTCGTTTAGAGAGCGAAGGAAAAATAGCAATTGCGAGAGGTGGATCAGAAGATGTCTTCGTTTAAGCCTGCGCAACTCGCTAAAATTGAGAATTACGATCCGGAGAAGTTGGTCACTGCGACTTCTCCACACGCTCGCGCTTTTATGGGCAATGCAGATCGTAAGACGGATTTTTTTGAGCTCAACCCTGAGATTTCACAATTTATGGGTGTGACGGAAGCCAAAAAGAAAGAAGAACGACGTCTCTTTGATTTGGAAGTAGTCAAACACGTGCAAGTCATCAAGGACGAAGCTTATCGTGAAGCTTACGAATCGGGATTACAAAAGGGCATTGAAGAGGCCAAAAAAGAAGCTTTCAATCAAGCACAGAGTGAAATTCGTGAAAATCTCAATTCACTGGTTTTACTCTGTCATAAACTCAAAAACATAAGTCGACAAATTTATGACGAGCACGAGCAAGATTTGATTAACTTAAGCTACTTGATGGCTGAAAAGATCGTGCATCAAACCATCACGCGTCAACCTGAAGTGTTTGTCAGTGTTATTAAAGAAGTTCTTAAAAAATACCCGTCAAATCATATACAGCTTTCCGAAAAAGATTACCAATTTTTGCAGGATAATAAAGAGAGAATTTCCTCGGAAGTTGACCTTGCCAGTTTGCAAATTGAATCCAACAAAGAATTAAAGAACGGTGATGTGGTTTTTTCCAACGCCGTAGGAATTCTCGATGGAACAATTGCCTCACGATTAGAAATGCTTAAGCAAGCGGTTCTTGGAGAAGACAATAAATGATGCATAACCTTGAAAAGATTCGCCAGATTGTGAAAGAAGCCGATCTTTTTAAAAAAAAAGGCCGCGTCACTGATTTATCCCCACAATTAATTCAAGGACACTTGCCTGATGCACAAGTCGGCTCCCTCTGCCAAATTCAGGCAGGCAGTGAAAATACACACTGCTTGGCAGAAGTTGTCGGTCTTAAAAACAGCAAAGTTTTGTTAGTTCCGTACACACAGATCAGTGGTGTGCGTGTTGGGAGTGAGATTGAACTGCGTCGACAAGGGGACGTTTGTTATGTGGGTCCTGAACTTTTGGGACGCGTGATTGATGGCCTCGGACAGCCTATAGATGAGAAGGGTGACCTCCATTGCCGAGAAATGCGTAATCTTTGGCGTTCATCGACGAACCCTCTGCAAAGAAAAACTATCGACACACCCTTAGATTTAGGTGTGCGTGCCGTGAATGCTTTTACCACGGTAGGCCGCGGGCAGCGGGTTTCTATTATGGCGGGCTCAGGCGTAGGAAAATCTGTTCTCATGGGGATGATGGCACGCTCTACAGAAGCGGACATTAACGTTATAGCGATGATTGGTGAGCGCGGTCGTGAGGTTAAGGAGTTTATTCAAGAAATTTTAGGACCAGAAGGTTTGAAAAAATCCATCATCGTGGCAGTGACCAGTGATCAAAGTCCGCTGTTAAGAATGCGTGGTGCTCAACTGGCGACAACTATCGCCGAACACTTTAGCGGGCAAGGAAAACAAGTTTTATTAATTATGGATTCTCTCACACGTTTTGCAATGGCGCAGAGAGAAATTTCACTTCTGTCTGGTGAACCTCCAGCCATGAAAGGTTACACGGCCAGTTTATATCCTACTTTGTCTCGACTCTTAGAGCGTGCCGGGCATTTTGAATCAGGAGGCAGCATCACTGGGATTTACACAGTTCTCGTCGAAGGCGATGACATGGACGAGCCTGTAGCTGATACCGTTCGTTCGATTGTCGATGGACATATTGTCTTGAGTCGAAAAATAGCTCAGCAAGGACAATATCCATCTATAGATATTTTGCAGAGTTTGAGTCGGGTGATGGACAAAGTTGTAAGTCCTGAACACCTTATGGCGGCACGCAAATTGCGACGTAAATTAGCAATTTATCGTGATGCGGAAGATCTCATCAGTGTCGGAGCCTATAAAAAAGGTGTGAGCCAGGAAATTGATGAAGCGGTGGCATGTTATGCGGACCTCAATCGGTTTTTAAGACAAGAGTTAACCAATCGAACACCGATGGAGGAAGTCGTTTCTGAGTTGCTATCCATAGCGATGCGATACTCAGGAGACTTGCGATGAAAAAACATCAATTCCGACTCGAAAATTATTTAAAAATTAAAAGTTATGAAGAAAAAAATTGCTGGAACGATGTTTTACAGCAACAGGCGAGAGTAGAAAAAATCGAAGAGAAAATTATTATGCTCACGGAACAGACTCATTTAACTAAAGCCAAAATATCTACTTTGAAGTCAGGTTCTTCATTATTTGTACCAACGGTGGCGTGGAGTGAAGAATCTGTCGGAGCGACCAAAGAATTGATCAAACAGTTGACCGTAGAGCTGGAAAAAGAATTTAAAACGCTCGATAAACTTAAGCAAAAACATGTGGAAGCTAAAAAAGAGCTTAAAACTGTCGAGAAGCTCAAAGAACAATCCAAAGTTCAATATAAAGAAAATGTTTTAAAAGATGATGCTAAAAAAATGAGTGAAATAGCTCAACAAACATTCCTACGCAATAGAGGGCACGATGAATAGTTATTCCCAACACTTCAAAAGTATGAAAAAAAATAAGCAGCAGAAAAAGATGAGCTTGGGTTATCACTCAAACAAAGTGAAAAAAGAAAATCCCTTATTGCAGTTTTTAGGTTTGCTAAGTCTGATCGGGTTCTGTTTAGCCCTTTATGGATTTTTATATCCAGAAAACATTGCTGAAATGGGAAATTTTAAGGTCAGTTTCTTCTCTGAAGGCCTCGCTTCATCGGCTCCAGCGGAAAAAAAGGCCCAACCCACGGAGGCTGAGGCGGCAGAAAATGCCCAAAAGAATCCCCCTTCCAAAGCCAAGGCCGTCACGGAGATGGGTGGTGCAGTTGAAAAGAAAGTCAGTCATCTTGAACAGTTACTGGATAAAGAAAAAGAACTTGTCGAGCGCGAAAAACGAATTGTCGAGTTGGAAGCTAAATTGCAACAGACACAATTAGAGATGGATAAAAAACTTCTCACGTTGGAAGAAACAAGACGTGAGATAGCTAGTAAGCTGGAGACAAGAGTCGTGCAAGACCAAGAGAGTATTAACAAATTAGTTGATGTGTACTCAAACATGAAGCCACAAGTGGCGGCGGGAGTCATTTCCAAATTAGATGAAGAGTTAGCTATCTCTGTACTTAAAAAAATGAAGAAGCAAGACGCGGGCAGCATATTAAATTTTATGGATATACAAAAAGCCAAAGTTCTTTCGGAAAAATATTCTGGATACTAAGGGGAATAAATGAAATCAACAGCGGTCAACACAATCGATTTCAATACTTGGACGGGTAAAGCACCTAAGGCTAAGTCAAAAGAGGGTAAATCCGCTTTTGAGAATGAAATGGTTGAGTCGGAAAAACGCATGAAGAGGAAAACAAAAGTCGACGGTCGTGAAAATGCGACGGCCGGCCAAGCTGCGTCTGCTAGAAATGATCATAATTCGAAAAAAGATTCTCAAGAGGCAGTGTCCGAAAAACGTTCCTCAACTCCGCGTAAATCTGCGGAACCCAAAGAAGGAACTGTCGCTAACAAAATGAAAACGACAAATGCTCAGGAGAAAGACTCTCCAGAGACTCTTGAGCAAGCCGTGGCCAATGCACAAGATATGTTGGCCTCAGCGAATGCTGCCGAGGCCTTTACCATGCCTTCGGCCCTCAACGACGGGCAAGGAAAAATCGACATTCAAGGAATGCAAATGATGGCGCCACAGCCAATGGAAGCAACACCGACGGTGGATTTACTTGCTCTCCAGGAAATGACAGAAACTCCGCTGGTGGCTGAAGGAGTCAAGTCAACGGGCTCTGCTGATAAAAATTTAGCCAATCTACTTTCTGAAGGTTCTGAACAAGAACTGGCCGGAAATGGACTTCTTTCTGACTTTGCCGCCGTAGCTCCTCAAGCGAATAAAGACAATCAGGCAATGGGTGTGGCTTTTACAAATATGCTCGAAAATAAGGTTAAAGATTTAGGCGAAGTCAAAAAAGAAAACATCGATAATCTGATCACCCAAGCGAGTGCTATTCTTAAAGATGGCGGCGGCGAAATGAAATTACAATTGCGCCCTGAAGGAATGGGAACTGTTGATTTGAAAGTGGGGCTCCAAAATGGTGAAGTCTCCATTGAAATTATGACGCAAGATCAGCATGTGAAAAAGATGTTTGAAGACAGCGTTTTTGATATTCGCAATGCTCTTGAAGCACAGCATATGAAAATAGATACTTTTAAAGTCGGTGTTTCTGAACACTTTGACCAGTCTATGGCACAACAAAATGCTTCGCAGTTTGCTGAAAGAGAATTCGCCAGAGATTTTATGGGACAATTTCGTGATGACAGACAAGCATTCCGCAATCAGAGCATCGATAATATGATTCAAAATAGAAATCCCTTTCAGAAACAGCCCGAGGGGCTACAACCAGCTACCATGAAGATAAACAATGGTCGCTTAAATATTATTGCGTGAGGATTTTATGAAAGTGAACACAGGTTCTACAAATATGATTTCGCCGACCGCTAAGCAGACGCATGCGGCGGGTGAAGCTCCCAAAGAATCGGTGGGAGATGTTGGTAACCGTGTTGCCAATTCAGGCAAAGTGGCGAGCGGCCGCGTGCTTGATGGAAAAGGTAATCCTAAACTTGATAAAGATGCCTTTTTTAAATTGATGTTAACTCATTTAAAAAACCAAGATCCAACGAGTCCACTGAAGAGTCATGAGATGGCGGCGCAGTTGGCACAGTTTTCCTCGCTGGAACAAATGTCGAACATCAATGAAGTATTAAAAGACATGAACAAAGGTCAAACAAGCCAAGGTCAATTCCAGGCACTGGATCTCATCGGTAAAACTGTGAGTGGTGATAGTTCGCGCATCGATCGTAAGAATGGCGACGCAAAGCACGCATTCTCGTTTAACCTTGCCGAGTCAGCGGAGTCTGTGAAAGTTGCGATCAAAGATGCTGAGGGCAACATTGTCAAAAACTTTGACTTAAAAAATCAGCCAAAGGGTGCAGTTAAATTAGAGTGGGATGGCAAGAGTCTTGATGGAAAACCGCAAGTGGCTGGAACGTACAAAGTCAGTGTGGATGCCAGAACGGCACAAGGATCTAAAGTGGCTTCTGAGACTGAATTTAAGGGACAAGTCACAGGTGTTCAACTTACCGAAACCGGCCCTATCGTATTTATCGGTAACAAAACTATTCCACTTAAGGAAATTAAACAAATTCAGATGGAAGAAAAGAAAAATAATTTTGAGACGGCGGGACTAGCACAAACGGCCCGAGGTATGGCGGAGATGCCGGCAATCAATACGCTCGCACAAGGGGCGTCTCCAGCAATGCAAACACCAGATATGTCATTTTTAAATTTTAAGAAATAAGAAACAGGGGGAAAAATGGGAGTTATTAGTTCAATGCATACAGCGGTCAGTGGTTTGGCGAGTAATGGTCAATCACTGAGTGTAACTGCCGATAACATAGCCAACGCATCGACCAACGGTTTTAAAACAAGCCGTGCGGAGTTCATGGATATGATGAGTCGAAGCATTCAAGGATCACAGGGTGGCATGCAAGTCGGACGCGGTTCAAAAGTTGGTGCTATCACACCGATTTTGGCACAAGGAAGTATTGATAATACATCTCGTGACACCGATATGGCGATCAATGGCAATGGATTTTTTGTCGTCGATGGTTCAACGGGCCGTTCTTTCACTCGCAACGGTGAATTCCATTTTGATAAAGATGGGTATTTAATCACTTCGGATAACTATCGCCTCAAGGGCTTTGAATTTAACGAACAAAGAGAAGTGACGAACAAAATGACCGATATTCAACTACCGAAAGCATTAGTTCCAGCTCGTGCGACAAAATTAGTACGTTTGGATATGAACTTAGATTCACGCATTCCAGCGGGTGAAGCTAAACAATTAAGTTTAGATGATCCTTACAAAACCGCAGACTTTACGACAGGTGTGGAAGTTCATGATAGCCAAGGAACAAAACATTTACTGACTCTCGCGTTTAACAAAAAAGCCAATGGCAATTGGGATTGGAAAGGCTTAGGAAAATCCAGTGAAATCGCCGGAGCTGATGTGACAAAACCCTATGCAGAAGTGGCGAGCGGAAATCTCACTTTTGCACCGGATGGAAAGTTAGAGTCTGAAACGACCAACGAAAAGAATTTCAACTTTGCTGGAGCCATTCCAAATCAAGACATCGTTTTTAATTTCGGTGATGCGATTCAAGCAGGTGGTACAGGTCTTAAAGGGGTTCGTCAATTTGGTCACGTCTCAGATTTAATTTCGTGGTCACAAGACGGAGCTGCGGCGGGAACACTCACTGGTGTGAACTTCAGTGATGAAGGTGTGTTGACGGCTCTCTACAGTAACGGTGAAGCGCAAGATCTGGCTCAGGTGGCATTAGCCCGCTTTGAAAACCCAGAAGCCCTCGTTAAAGTTGGTAACAACAAGATGAAGGAATGCCGTGAATCTGGTGGTGCAGCGATTGGTTTCCCATCGAAAGGTGGCAGAGGCAGTATTGTAGCTGGAGCCCTCGAACGCTCGACGGTTGATTTGGCTGGCGAATTTGTGGAAATGATTAAGACACAAAGAAACTTCCAAGCGAACGCGAAGACAATCACCACATCGGATGAGATGTTGAATGATGTAATCAATATTAAGAGATAATTTTAGATAATTATTTCTGGAAATAAGAGGGCTACTGAGAAGTAGCCCTTTTTTATTTGTTAGAGAGTGCCAGCTTTGAATTTGGCAATGTAATCAAAGAGTGCGGCTTTGATTTCCTTACGCAATAAGAACACACCGATCAGGTTAGGGAATCCCATACCCAAAATCATCAAATCGCCGAATTCCATCACATGTGTTGAATGAGCTATGGCTCCAAAGAAGAGAATAGTAAGAAGGATGACCTGATAAATCCTTTTTCTTTTCTCTCCAAACAAAAACACAAAGGTGCGCTCTCCGTAGTACGACCAAGAAATAATTGTAGAATAGGCAAACATAAAAATAACGGCACATAAGAGATACGTAAAGCTCCAATGGGCCGTACTGTAGGCGCGGAGAGTGAGTGCTGCACCTTGATTGCCGTGGATAAGATCGATGTGATCAGGATTATTGTAAGCACCAGTAATGACCATGACGAGTGCTGTCATGGTGCAAATGATCACGGTGTCGATAAAGGGTTCAAGAAGAGAGACCATACCTTCCTGCACTGGATGTGTTGTTTTGGCAGTAGAGTGTGCAATGGCCGCCGAGCCCATGCCTGCTTCGTTGGAGAAGGCCGCGCGACGCATTCCTTGTACCAAGACTCCAAGAAAGCCGCCGTACATGGCGTCCGGAGCAAAAGCGCCATAAAAGATTTTTAACATGGCCGTTGGAATAAGTGAGGCATTTTGAAAAAGAATAAATAAACTCATTAAGACATAAAGCGAACACATGAAGGGCACTATTTTTTCGGCGACGTTAGCTATGCGTTTAATACCACCGATGATGACCAGACCTACAGTGACGACAATGAATAGTCCATACAACCAACTGTAATCCTTCAACCATGGCATAACAGACGACATGGCATTGAGGGATTGGTTTACCTGAAAAGAACCTCCGCCACCAAAAGAACCGCAAATGCAAAGCAGAGCAAAAAGAATCGATAAAAATTTGCCAAGTTTTTTCAAATTTTTCTTTTGTAGTCCGTGATCGAGGTAAATCATCGGCCCACCGAGAACAATGCCATCTTTGTGAATAACTCGATACATTTGTGCCAAGGTGCACTCGGCAAATTTTGAGCTCATTCCTAGCAGACCACAAATGATCATCCAAAAAGTGGCTCCTGGACCACCTGTGGAAATGGCGATAGCCACACCAGCAATATTTCCCAGGCCGACGGTGGCGGAGAGTGCCGTGCTCAAAGCTTTAAAGTGAGAGACTTCACCTACCGATTTTTTACTATCATAAATCCCTAAGGTGATTTTAATGGCATGTATGAAGTATCGAATATTAATAAAACGAAAATAGATTGTCAGGGCTAAGCCAGCGATAAAGAACCAAGCTACGGCGAGAGGGAGGTTGGCTCCCTCGACAAAAAACAGCAAATTGAAAAAAAAGATGCTCGCAACAACGTTATTGATAATTTCAAAAAATTGATTAATGGCGTATTCGAAGTTCATAAGATTTTATAGCCCATAAAAATAAAAAAGCCAGCACGGAGCTGGCTTTTTTAGCAAAAAATTTGTAGTAAAAAAATTATCTTACTAAAGATTTGAATTCAGCGCCGGGACGGAATTTTGGGTACCACGCAGCAGGAATTTTGATTTCAGCGCCGGTTTGTGGATTGCGACCTTTGCGAGCTTTTCTTTTTGCTTTTGTGAATGTACCGAAGCCAACAAGTTTAACTTCGTCGCCTTTTTTTACTGTCTTGCGGATGACTTCCAAGGTGGCATCAAGAAGACGCTCAGCTTGAGCTTTAGTGCACTCTGTGTCGTGCGCCACTTTTTCAATCAGTTCTGCTTTGTTCATAGAGACTCCTTTGTTGTCTAGCGAGGCTTCTTTCCTCGGCTGTTGAACCTGCGTCGTTGGTGACGTGTTGCAGATTTCGATTCAAACTCTAGAGGGTAGTGGGGTCAAGGTAATTTCTACAAAAAAATCTAAAATTAGCTGTTGTTTTGCACTGTTGCTAAAATTTGTCGAGATGATTATTTTTCGGGCAATTTTATTTTCACATCAAGAACAACTACGTGTGTGGCTCTCCAAAAAAAGAAACCCTACTCGTAGAGTAGGGTTCGGCGAAGGGGGCCTCGCGGAGGTGAAAAAGCTCACCCCCGCAAGGTTGGGTTTTAAAAAAATTAGTAAACTGTCGCGTTTCCAAAAGTGGTGCCGTTAAAGTAAGTATTAAAATTGCCGTAATTAGGTTGACCATTCACTTTTGTATTTAAGAGTGCCAAGGGGCCTGATTGTATAAAGTAGGCGCCATAGGAATCTCTAGAAAGTGATCCGTTAAACGAGATCGCTTGTTCGTAATAAACTTGACCATTGCTTCCATAACCTGCGTTGAGCAACCAGCGACCTTCTGCTGTATTGCCGTTGAACGAAAGTTCGATCATGGCTGGTTTGGTGGATAAGGTGTAAATGTAGTTATCATAACCGCCGGTCCCACCGCCACAATTGATCGGGCTTCCACCTTGGAAAATCCAACTGAGGAAGTTTGTGTTACATGTATAAGAGTAGTTCCAGTTATTGCTTGGATAGTAACCGTTGTAGAGTCCGGCTCTGATAAAGTTTTGGTAAACTCCCAAACGACTTGGATCGATGGTCACTGGCCCGGTGTAGTAGTCACCGTTGACAGGATCATCATAGTCATCATTATACCCATCATCGTCGTCGTCATATCCGTCGTCATCATAAACAGGTGGCGCTGCATAGGAGCTTTTCTTGCTACATGCAGATACCCCTAGCCCCAATGCTAAAAGTAATAAAATTAAGTTACGCATATTCTCCCCCTAAAATTCTTTCTCCTACAGATGGTTACTTCACAATTCGTGCCAAGGCTTAGGTCCGTGTGAAGAGGATTTAAATGGAATTTAAGGGGGGCTGGCGCTCATTTCACTCTGAGACGTCGTGACTTCTCAAGGAGATCCCATAAGTTGCTCGACAGCTGTCGAAAGTTTTTACGAATCAGTGTCTAGTGTTGTGTGACAGGGGAACCTTCGCTTCGCACAGCGAAGCGACCTCCCGTGTCTCATACTGAGACGATGGAGCGAGAAATGTTGGTTGTGTTTAGTGGGGGTTCTTCTTTTATAGAAGGTTTTTTAGAGAATTGTGGGATTCTTTCAAAGATTGTCTAGGCTACGAAGTCCGCGCTCATCGATACACGGACTGGAGACTTCAGAAGTGAATTTAGAACATTGGCAACAAAAGATAGTTAAGGAGGGCATAAATACATTTAGTAACGGCAACAATTTCGCAGGGATCGACTTGCATAGCAGAGGTCAATAAAACTATTAAAGCCTTAGTCAACGAACTTGTATTTGTAGTAAGGTTTTTGCCGGGTCTTCTCTACCTGATAACTTCAGGAGGCTTTATGCTATCAGGACTTAAGATTGCTTGAGCTGCCACAGATAGAATAGGCCACTGTGCTCTAGAGCACATGTCTAAAGTCTTTTTTTCGTCACTGAGCAATCGATCTCTTTCATTTGATATTTTAGAATACTTTTCTTTTAATTTCTCTATAGCTTTGGTTACAAGAAAGTTAAACCCCTTTTCAGAAGCTCTTTCCGTACTGCAGCCACCATTTGATGTTACAGTAATTAATCTATTGTCTGGTGTATAGATTTTATAACCATTTGGCGTGCGTTGGGTAATAGAGTCATACGTAATGTTCATTGCTGTTAATTCGTAGGCTAGCAATGGAAAGTGTACCTTTAGGCCCGCTAAACACGCACGCGTTTCAATGAATTGGGAGTCCAAAGACTGACCCGGAACAAAGTTGTTATCCCCAGTTGCAAACGTGGATAAAAAAACAATAAGTAAGTTAGAAAAAAAATGCATATACAAACCTCTTCATTATCTTAACCCTACTGGTTTTTAAAAAAAAGAAAGTCATCCATGATTTTATTAGACCTAGACCTAGAGCTAGTTACAAACCCAAGGTTTGCAATGCACCAACTGGTTATTAAAGCGCTAATGAAGCAACCAGACCAAACCTGAAATAACCCCGCAACCCAAAACCTAGCCGCCCTATGGAATATGTGCCATTTATAGGTGTTAGTTTAAGCGGCAGCAGACATATTTCAGTGCCAGCATTGCATAAATCCGGTGTCATCGGCAAAATAATATTTGACCGCACTTTCGACGCTTTTATTGCATCGATATTCAGTTGCAGAATAAGATCCATACATCTTCCTGCACATAATAAGCTCTGAGGAGTAAGCCTCGCTGAATGCTTTCTTATGAGCTTATACATACATTTCTTAAAAACTGTCCGGCTTTCAAAAACCTCAAAAAAAGAGAAATAAATATCATGGTATCTTCCTCTCACTTGGAGGAACCATGAATCTCAAATCTCTCTCAAATACAAATCTTGTATCTTGTTTTAAAAACTTCGTTCTCAACGAGCGCAAAATCACTCGCCACGTGCTGGAATGCATAGCGGAGATAGATCATCGAAAGCTGTATCTGGAAATGAATCACACCAGCCTCTTTGATTATCTGGTTAAAGACTTTGGTTATAGCCCAGGAGCTGCCATGCGCCGAATCGATGGTGCACGATTGCTTATGGAGCTTCCAGACATGGCAGAAAAGTTTGAACGTGGGTCGCTGACTTTATCCCAAGCCACGCAAGTTCAGCGGGCTTCTCGGGAACTGAAGAAAACTAAAAATGAATTTATAAGTACCAACCAAAAACGAGACCTTATATTACAAATCGAAAATTCCAGTCAAAAACAAACAGAGCAAACTCTTGCAGTCGCCTTGGACTTACCGATTGTTCCTACCCAAAAAGAAGTTTTGCATCGCGATCAGTCCGTGACACTCACACTCACTTTTACTTTGGAACAAATGCAACTGATCGAACAAGCCAAGAATATGATTTCCCACGGTGTACCGAATAATAACTGGGCCGATGTTTTCACCTATTTAGCAAAAAGAGAAGTAGCGCGACGAACGACGATTCGCGCGTCTGTAGTTTCCCATGCAAAACGCAAATCCACTCCAGTGGCCGCTCATCAATCAGAAGAACCAGCAGTAGTTGCCGGTTTTGGGTCTACTTTAGATCCTGTCACTGCCGTAGCGGCATTGAAGATTCCGAATGAAACAAAAGATATGAGCGGGATTCGTGTCAATGAGAGCAGGGATTACTCTACCAAAAAGACAGATATGAATAGCTTGAGAGCTCCCGCACGACGAGCGCTACCCACGGAAACGCGTAAAAAGTTGCTTCATTCGGGAGCTGTATGTGAACATCGATATTCCAATGGAACACAATGCTCAAATAGAAAGTTTTTGCAAATTGATCACATCCACAGCTTGAGTCGCGGAGGAACACACGATTTGCGGAACCTCCAAGTGCTGTGTGGTCTCCACAATCGACGCAAATATCAACAGGAGGAAAACCTCATGAGATCAATGCAAATTCTTGACTGAAGGGCATTGTTCGATGCGGCACTTTGCAGCGGTGCCGCTTCGTTTGGTAGTTTGCTCGGCTAAGGTGACTTGCGCGAACGTTCTACTTATTCAACATCCGTACTTCGCGTTGAGGGAAAGGTATACTGATGCCAGCAGAATCAAAAGCGTCTTTGGTCTGGCGGTACATATCATTGCGGACAACAAGATGTTGGGCGCTCTCCGTCCACACATGAAATATAATATCGATGGAGCTGTCACCATACCGATCGATTGTCATTGTGGGCGCAGGCTCTTGCAAAACCAACGGGTGTTTGCGCGCCATCTGAAGTAGTGCGTCTTCCACTTTTTGCAGGGAGGAATCATAAGCCACACCAACACGCACCTCCACGCGGCGGTTTTTTTCATAAGAGAGATTCATGATCGGCCCGCCAATCAAAGGACCGTTGGGGAGAATGAGGCGACGGTTGTCGTTTTTTGTGAGCGTGGTGAAAAACACATCAATGGCAGAAACCACGCCCTCTTCTCCTTGCACAAAAACCGTATCGCCTACACGAAATGGACGCAGGAGCAAAATTAAAACACCACCTGCAAAATTCGCCAAGCTGCCTTGCAAAGCCAAACCGACAGCCAAGCCTGCAGCACCTAAAACGGCGATAAAAGATGTTGTCTGCACGCCGACAAGTCCCGCCGCGGTGATCACTACCAGAACTTTAAAACCAGCATTAAAAATACGTGAGAGATAAACACCAATGGTGGTGTCGACATTTTTGGTGCGAAAGAAAACATCGAGCACCTTGGTGAGGCGATTGGCCACCCAGAACCCAGCGACAAGTACTGCTAAGGCGGCGAGCGCTTTCACTCCATAGAGGAGGGCGTATTCAATGGCTTTGGCGTAGATCAATTCAGTTTGCGTCACAATATCTCCCAATGATTTTTCCATAAAGTTCCTCTCGAATTATTATTAGCGGCGCTGCCTGAAAAGGTGCGGCGCACCCTTTAAAAAGAGCAATGATCCACTTAAAAAAATCAGACTGAGGAACATAGAAAGACTGAGCGGGCCGATGTTGACTCCACGGTCATCATCGCGAAAGAGCTCAATGGCAAAACGCAGACACGAGTGAACAGCTAACCACACAGCAAAGAGGCGTCCTGGTTGCTTTTGCGTCCATGATTTTTTTTCCAAAAACAAAAGACCTAAAAAAAGACAAAATTCACTGACGACAAAATACAGTTGTGTGGGGTGGCGAAACACAACCGTCGAGAGAGACGTGTGGTCATCCCACTGGCGAAAGCCATAGGCCCACGGGAGATCACAAACTTTGCCATAACAACAACCAGCAAAAAAACAGGCAAAACGCCCCAAGGCATAACTCAACGACAATACGGGGGCAAAAAAATCTAACCACGGTGCCACCGCCTGATTTTGATGGCGGAGAGCCCACACAGCAGCCATACTGCCCCCGATGAGACCACCATAAAAGACAAACCCACCCTGCCAAAAAGAAAAAATAGCTAAAGGGTCGGCGAGATAATAACCAGGGCTTTCAAATAGCACATGAAAAAGCCGTGCGCCGAAAACGCCGCCCGCAGAGACGATCATAAAAAGGTCTAAAGCGGTGGTTTGTGAATAGTGTTTTTGCTGAGCCCGACGATAAATATAAAACAGCGCCACAAACATGACAGCACTCATGAACAAGTAATAGGTGGGAAAAGTAATTCCGCCCAAAGATACTGTAGGCCAGGGGCCAACGACGATAAAAGAGGACTCAGAAGATGTCATCGCCGCTTAAGCCGTAACTTTATTCTTTGCCGTTTTTGAATTTTTAAACTCGATAAGAATCATTACACCAATGCCGATAACAATCGCCATGTCGGCCACGTTAAAAGCAGGGTATTCAAAATCACGGTGGTAGTGAAAATCGAGGAAGTCGACTACAAAACCATAACGAAGACGATCAATATAATTGCCGATAGCACCGCCAAAGATCGAAGAGAGAGAGAGGATAGACGCAAGATCAGACTCGGCCGTGGCGCGCAACATCCATACAATAATTAATGCGGCGATGGGTGGTACTGATAGAAAAAAAATGGAACGGAAGGCTTCCGGCGTTTGTCCTAAAAAACCAAACGCGGCTGCTTTGTTCTGAACATAGGTGATGCTAAAAATATTGGGGATGACCGAAACAGACTCACCCACCTGAAAATGAGTGTGAATATAAATTTTGGTAATCTGATCAAGACAAATCAAAAAGCCACCGAGGGCGGCAAGAATCAAATACTTTTTCATGTCATAGCTCCTGTGCATTTCACACAAAGTGATGGGTGATCGGGATGGGTTCCTGTCTGTTCGCTATAATACCAACAGCGCGGGCATTTATCTCCAGGGGCAGATCCGGCTTCCACCTGCATGGCGCCTTCTTTGAGAGTGACTTTGGAGACAATAAAAAACTCGCACAAATTCTCTTCGTATTTTTTTAAGAGCTGGAAGTCTTCGCCCGTGGCGGTGAGGACAACCTGCGCCTCGAGACTGGCACCAATCTTTTTCTCTCTGCGCATGTCCTCAAGAAGTTTCGAAACCGTGGCGCGAATAGCAAACAGTTTTTCAAATTCAGCACGCAAAGCGGGTTGTTCCCAAGTTTTAGTCACTTGAGGAAAATCGAGCAAGAAGACACTATCTTTTTTATTTTGCAGCGGGAAGAATTGATAAACTTCTTCGGCCAAAAACGACGTGATAGGCGCCATCATGCTCATCAGGCTGGTCGTGATATGGTAAATCACCGTCTGCGCCGAGCGCCGTTCGCGTCCCGTGGTTTTCCAGGTGTAAAGACGATCTTTAAGAATATCCAGGTAGTGAGCGGAAAGTTCCACGGTAAAGTAGTTGTTCAATGCGTGGTAAACTTTGTAGTACTCGTAATTGTTATAAGCGGCCGTCACGGTTTCGATCAGTGCCGCCAGACGATCCAGAGCCCAACGATCCAGAGGCAACATTTGCTCCACAGCAATAGCATCTTTTTCTATTTGAAAATCTCCCAAGTTTCCTAAAAGAAAACGGAAGGTATTGCGGAAACGGCGATAGGATTCAGTCACGCGTTTAAAACTCTCGGCACTGTAGTTGATGTCTTGTCCGTAATCTTGCGACGCCGTCCACAGGCGCAACAGCTCCGCACCACTTTGCTCAATGAGTTTGAGCGGGTCGACGACATTGCCTAAACTCTTACTCATTTTGCGACCGTGTTCATCGTTCACAAAGTTATGAGTCAACAGAGCGAGGAAGGGCGCTTGTCCATTGGAGGCGATGGAGGAGATTAAGCTGGTTTGGAACCAACCGCGATGTTGATCGCTGCCTTCTAAATAAAGATTGGCTGGGAAGTTCATGCCGTCGCGACGTTTCTGAACAGCGGCGTGGCAGGTCCCGCTATCAAACCACACATCGAGAATATCAGTGCCCTTAGTCCACTCGGAAGCAGAGCATTTGGGACAAGACACATTTTTGCCTAGGAGATCTTCCACCGAACCTTCAAAATAAACTTCGATACCTTGGCCCGCTTCCATTTTATCAGCCACTTTATAAAGAAGTTCTTCCGTCATGTGCGCGTGACCACATTTCTCACAGAAAAATACGGGGATTGGTACGCCCCAGTTTCTTTGACGACTGATACACCAATCGGGACGTCCTTCAATCATCGCTGAGAGACGTTTGACACCCCAGTCGGGAACAAACTGAATATCAGAGATCGCGGCCATGGTTTTTTCGCGCACATTGTACTGCGGATCATCCATGCGAATAAACCACTGCGAAGTGGCGCGAAAGATCAGCGGCGTTTTACTGCGCCAACAATGGGGATAGCTATGTTCAATTTGTTTAAAAGCGATGAGGCGTCCCGCCGCTTGCAGACGTTCAACAATCATCGGGTTGGCTTTAAAAACATGAATGCCAGCATACTCAGGCACGTCTTGTGTGAACTCCGCTTTTTCATTCACCGGACTTAAAACGGCCAATCCATAGTGAAGACCGACGATGTAATCGTCTTGTCCATGACCGGGCGCTGTGTGCACTAATCCCGTTCCTGCCTCGAGACTGACGTGATCGCCGAGAATGAGCAAAGACGAGCGATCGTAAAATGGATGCGTGGCTTTTTCATTTTCGAAGTCAGCGCCTTTAAATGTTTTGCCAGTGTCTTCGAGAGTCTTGCCCGTTTCTTTTTCGAAAGCCGCTTTCATTTCACGCGCGAGGAGCCAGTATTCGGCTGTTGCATTTTCCCCGACAGACTTAAAAAAGGTATAATCAAAATCTTTATTGAGGGCAATGCCCTGATTGCTTGGCAATGTCCAAGGAGTGGTTGTCCAGATGACACAAAAAACCGGAGCATCAAATTTGCCAAACTTGGTCGACGGTGTGTACGGGAACTTCACATAGACCGAGGGACTTTTGTGATTGGCGTATTCGATCTCCGCTTCGGCCAAAGCTGTTTGCAGAGCATAACACCAATACACAGGTTTCAAGCCGCGATAGAGAATGCCATTTTTTAAAATGCGTGCGAGCTCACGAACCTCTTCGGCTTCGTATTGAGGGTGAAGCGTGAGATAAGGATTTTCCCAATCGGCAAGAATTCCCAAACGAATAAATTGATCGCGTTGGATTTGCACCCACTTGAGAGCTTCTTGGCGGCAGAGCTCACGGATTTGCAGAGCCGAGGGGGGAGGTGCGCCTTTGTTTTCTTTTTTATCGGAAATATCTTTGAGCACTTTGTGTTCGATGGGCAAACCATGACAATCCCAACCCGGGATAAACACCGCTTTGTTTTGGTTGAGGTTGCGATACTTCAGCGTGATGTCCTTGAGACACTTGTTCAGCGTGTGTCCCATATGAATGCTGCCATTGGCATAAGGTGGACCATCGGGCATGGTGAATAGCGGCTGTGAGGCGCGCTGCTCGATCATTTTGGCGTAAATCTTTTTATCTTTCCATTCTTGAATCCAAACAGGCTCGCGCTGAGCCAGGTCGGCCTTCATAGGGAAATCAGTTTTAGGAAGATTGATAGTGTCTTTGTATTGGGCTTCTTGCGACATCCCCCCAAGCTATTCTTTGCCGCTTGAGGGGTCAAGAATTTAGAGAGGAACAGGCACATCTAACTCATAAGTCACAAAGATTTTGAGATCTTTTTTTGAATTATTTTCTTGTGTTAGACTGAAAGAGCGACCATCCGTGCTCAACACGACGTTTTGAGTATCGTAAGCGACATCATTGACTTTGACGGAGAGTATTTTTTTGGCTTTCTGTTTGAGAGTAACCAACAGACTTCCAGAATAGTCAGCGCTTTTTACAATATCGTCGGCAATGTCCGACCAATTATTATTCGCTGCGTGAGCGACAACCCCTTTTGTTTCTTTAATGTAGGGCAAATAAGCAAAACCATTTACACCCTCGCCATTAATTACACTCTCCTCAGGAGTTTGGGGAAGAAGGCCGGAGATAAAGCTGAGACCGTCAAGCAAGGGGTTGCCTTGCTCTGGGAGAGGAATAATGCCGTGAATTTTAATGGATGAGACAAGAGCATTGTTTTGATGAATAAGGGATTGGAGATCTGCCTGAGAGAGGCGATTTTTGGGTCCCCCAATACTCCCAAAGTAAAGCTCCGCGCCTGTGGTGGCGTCGACATAACCGGACTCATGTGTGTCGGAGATAAGAACGATATTGACCTTGGCATTGTCGCGAAAGAGTTTTTGACTCTGAGCTGTGTACTTTTGCAGTGTCTGAGCGAGAGAGACGATACCTGCTTCAATCCCGGTACACACAGGAACAAGCTGTACGGCGGCAGACAAGCACGCGTTGCTGCTGGCACTTTCTTTTTCATTGGGATCAAACCAGTCTTTATCGCAACCTTCAAGAGAGAGTTTGGACGCGAGGTAGAGGCGCTTGACCTCTAAAGCATTGGGAATGGTGTTGCGTTTGATATCGCTGAGCGGATAGGCGGGATTGTACTTTGTTAAAATGCGGAGACCATCCGTGTGCAACCTCAAGCCAGTGCTCGGGTCTTCATGGTTGACCCCAGGGTATAACTTTTTAAAATCCACGACAGTAATGTAATAGTTGAGCGCTGTCGTATCAGAAATCAAATCTGTCGAAATACGACTTTTATAATTAGCGATGGTGTTGCGTTGAACAAGTTGCATGTGTCCAGCGGAGGCTAAAATAAAATTTTGGGTTTCTGTGGGGAGTACCGGATGGGCCAGTAGGTAGTCCACAGTGTCATCGTCCTTCACGTAGGCCGGTGACATGTAGGTGACCGCCATTTTTGTATTAGCGGGAAACTGACTGGTCAGTAGAGAGTTAAAACCATCTCGGACCTGGTTAGCAATGGTTTCCATGGAGCAGGAATCGTCGAGCACAAACAGAATATCAGTAGGATTGGCAGTGAGTGATTTTATGTGAGTCTCTTGTGCTTGATTGTAACAGGAGTCAGAATACAAAGGGTTTTCTGAACAGCGAGAGGTTAGCATTTTATCATCGGTGACAGAAAAGTCTGTTTTAGAGCAGTTTTGAAAAAACAAAAGAGTCGTTAAACCCAATAAGAGTCCGTAAATATAAATCTTGAACATGGTCCCCCCGAACCAAAAAGGTACAAAACCTTACCCTTTTGTTACATATCGGAACGTTTGGCCCTCAACTTTAGTCGTGCTTTATTTTTTGAGAACGTCTCGAAATGAAACAGGAAACTCAGAATTTTTGGATAGGCTCTAAGGCCACTGTCCTATCTGTTTTGCGCCCACGGCGATGAGCATGCGCAGAGCTTCTTGTTGAGAGCTTAAATTAAAACGCTCTTGCACGACTTGAATAGCTTGCAGGGACTGAGTGTCCAAAGCTTGGGAGAGAAACGCCGCTTGCGAGGAGGACACCGATTTTACCTCAGATACCGTTGTTGTTTGCGAAACCTGGTAAGACGACATGGCCGCTTCATGCATTTGTTGCGGCATTTGTGGCTGGTGCTGAGGTTGCAATTGAGAGGGCTGTGGTGGTTGGTAAACCGGCTGGTGCATCGTTGGTTGATGACTGGCGTGCTGTGGTGGTTCTTCAAACTGGGCAATATCTTTTTTGAGACTTTTTAAATCTGAAATAAATTTTTTCGAACTGATGGGAGCATCGGCATCGATGTGATCTAAACCCTGGCGTTGTGCTTTTAAAAATAAACTCACCAAGGTGTCGGGTGATGTCGCGACCTGTTTGATTTCTTCAGGTTGATATTGCAGCCAATCAAATGCTTTTGAGAGAGTTTCTTTAGTATAAGCTTGAGGCGCTAAGAACGACATCAGAGCCTATCTAAGTAGAATTGTGTCATTAAAAATGATCAGGAACGTCTTGCTCATCGTTACTTCCTCCTCGAATTGGCTTTGGGCCAGTCCTTCGTCGTCGCGCCTCGATCAAAACATTCCTGATCATTTTTAATGACACAATTCTACTTAGATAGGCTCCGAGAAAAAAACTTAATGGCATCATCCAGAACTTGCAACTCTTTTTGCTGACTATTGAGGCGCAAAGAGCAACTGTGTGGGCAAAGCTTTGTTGACAGGAACACCAAGCTCCACAAGCTCTTCCGGACTCAGCGACAACGTCTTGACATTTTGTTCCGGCCACACAAACGGCATAGGCTCAATCACCGTCGTCGTGTTCTTCATATAATCCACCCAAATGGGAAGTGAAGCTGCGGCACCCGTTAATTTTACTGGCGTATTGTCGTCATAACCGGTCCATACCACAGCGACATGATTTTCGGTAAAACCGGCAAACCAGGCATCTTTATAATCCGTCGTTGTGCCTGTTTTTCCAGCAGTCTCCAGGTTCAGTCCCATTTTTTGTGCAGCTTGTCCAGTTCCGGTTTTTATGGCTTCTTGCAAAATACTGATGACGTTCACAAAAGAGGAAGCATGTAACACTTGCTCCTCGCTGCTTTCCAGAGGACTCCAAATTTGTTCGCCTTCCAGTGTTTCAACTTTGTGAATCAAACGTAAAGGTTTGAGGGATCCACGGCGCGCGATATTTGTATAAATTTGCAAAACTTCCCAGGGAGTCATTTCAAAAGCGCCTAAACTGAGTGAGGCAAAGGGTTTCATCTCCGAGGTGGCGCCGAGCTCTTCGCTATCGCGAATGATTTTTTCCAACCCCACATCAAGACCCAATTGGGCGGTGGGAATATTAAGAGATTCTTTGAGCGCATAAAAGGCGGGAACTTTTTCCGAGGTCGTGCCATCGTAATTTTTGGGGCTCCATTTTTGCCCATGAGAAACATATTCAAAGCGCCGATTCGTCAGCTCGGTGAGAGGGGAAAAATCTTCGATATTTTCAAAGGCACTCAGATAGACGAGAGGTTTAAAGAGGGAGCCAATTTGTCGGTGGCTTTCCAACGCTCGATTGTAAGGTGTTTTGCGATGATCCCGCCCGCCGACGAGAGCGAGTACGGCTCCGGTTTGTGGATGATCGGCAATGAGGACCGATTGCAGAGAGTGTTTTTTCTGATCGCGATGATAAGCCGAACTCTCTTCGAGTGTTTTCAGATGGTTTTGCACAGCCTGTTGCGCGGCCTGCTGAGCGTGCAAATCTAAGGTGGTGAAAATTTTAAATCCCGAGAGATCGATAAAACCTTCGCGCCGCAAATTTTTAATAACGGCGTCAATAAAGTAAGGAGCAGTTTCGCGGACTTCCACCAGGTTTTTTTGCGGAAGGGCTTTTTGCATCGCTTTTTCTTTATCTTCGTCCAAGATGCGTTCTTGTTCCACCATGGCGGTCAAAACTTTTGTCCGTCGTTGGAGGGCGCGTTCTTGATTTCTAAAAGGATTAAAAACGCCGGGGTTGTTGACGATAGCCCCGAGAAGAGCGCACTCGGAAAGATCCAGCTCTTCCACAGATTTTTGAAAGTAAAAACGCGAAGCCGCCGCGTACCCGTGAATTTGATAATTTCCCTGTTGGCCGAGATAAATAATATTCAGATAGGTCTCTAAAATTTGATCTTTTTGAATGGCTCGTTCGACAAGAAGAGCAATGATCATTTCTTTGATTTTGCGACTGAATTTTTTTTCAGAAGTTAAAAAATAATTTTTCACCAACTGCTGGGTGATCGTACTTCCCCCTTGTGCGGCACGTCCACTTTTTATATTCACCCAAAAAGCGCGCAAAAGACCGCGCCAGGAAAGTCCTTGGTGATCGAGAAAATGGGGATCTTCCACGGAAAGCACAGCATCCAGACAGAGGCGCGGGACTTGGTGGAGGGGCACGCGGTCTTGCAGAATCGGTTTATCGCCAAAGTATTGAGCAAAGAGTTCAGGGAAGAGGAGCAGGGTTGTCAGGTTGCGCGATTGTTGTGTTTCGGGATCGACTTCGAGCAAAACCAAAACGCGGTCTAATTCGTCTGCGGCGACGATATGGATTTTTTTCTGCAAGTGATGGTAAAAAGCAAAACACTTGATACTCGCCGAATAAATTTTTTCGCAATCCGTCCCTTGGCTCATGGAAAAATCGGAGATTTGCAGCCGCGAGCCCCAAGGTTTTTCGCGGTACTGATGGCTCTGCAAATTTTGAAGCAGAGTGGCGGGTGAAAAAGGCTGATTGAGGGAAAGTTCGAGGGAGCTGGAGTAAAACTGCGTCGGCGCTACAAAGTGCCCAGAGGCAAATTTTTCTTTGACGAGAAGATCCGTTTTTACCAACCAGAAAACAAAGTAAATGATAGAGAGCGTCAGCAGCGCAAGAATAAAAAAAAGCAGTCGTTTACGAATCATCGGGCTTGACTTTAAGTCGCTCTGCGCATTTAGTCAAACCATGCGATTAAACCCATTTCAAATCGAAAGTCTCAGTAAAAAAATCCTTTCCTCATTGGAAGAAAAACGCATTGTGAGTTTTCGCGAAGGCAAAGAAAAAGCCCTCAAAAAAACCATCGCCGTTTTCGAGGAAGATTACGAACAGGAGCGCCAACTGGAGGGTGAGGTCAATGCTGCTTTGGACCGCCTCGAAAAACAGCAAACCGAAGGTTTTGATCGCCACAAAATGTTCAAAATGATGAAAAAGAAAATGGCCGAGGAAAAAGGAATCATTCTGTGATCATCAGTGACGAAAGACAAAATTATTTAGCGCGTTTACTCATCGATGAATTGTGGGGCGATGAGCTGATTGACTTCGATGAAGATCAAGAAGACCACATCATCCGCCAAGCACGGCTTGTTATCGGCCAATGGGTTACAGAACAAGGTGACATCGATACTAATATTCGTGAGAAAATCAACTCCATGAAACGTGGAGTGTTAGAGGGATCCAATGAGTGGTCCATTCTCTACAAAAAATATTTCCAAGAAGAAATGAGCCGACGCGGTTCTCGTTAACCTCGTCGTCAATAATAAAGGACCAGTGATGAAGGGATTGTTTATGAAGACATTCGTTTTGGGTGTGGTTATTTTTTGCGTATCCTCGATGGCCAATGCCGGTGATATCGAATGGTCAGGCACTTATCGCATCGAAGGTGTCAAAATAGAAAATTCTGAATTGAACGATGTGGAGCGCAACAAGCAGTACATTCTCCATCACTTAATTTTAAATCCCAAAATCACAGCTTACGACGGTCTGACTATTTACGGTCGGTTTGATATCATGAATTCGGCGGCTTACCCGCAATCACAAGTGGGTCAATTTTTTGGTTCGGGTTTGGGAACTCCCACAGGCGACAATTCAGACACCAACGCTGTGCTGAGCGATCGCCAATCCGCCGATATGATTGCGGTGAATCACCTTTACCTCACTTATGTCCATGAATTTGGTATTTTGACTGTGGGCCGCGCGCCTTTGCAGTTTGGTTTAGGTATGTCTTACAATGCGGGGAACGGGGCTTTTGATCATTGGTTTGATAATCGCGATTTAGTTTCTTTCAAAGTGGCCATGGGCAATCTTTCTTTTATGCCGGTCATGGCGAAAGTGGTCGAGAGCGACATTGGTTACGAAGACGATCTTAATGATTATATGTTTCAAGTGATGTACGAAAATCCAGATACAGAACTCAAACTCGGCGCGGTTTATCGTTTGCGCAAAGCCACTCGTGCTGGAAATACCTCTCCTGGAGCACCGGTGTATGGGAATGCTGCGGCATCTTATGCTGACGGATACGAAGGACAATTTATTAACCTCTTTTTCCAACGTTGGGTCGGCGAATCTTTTAAAATCGGTTTAGAAGCGGCCACACAAAAAGGGGATACAGGAGTTTTATCCAGCGCAGGTCCGGTATCGATGAACGGCTACGGTGCAGCTTTAGAAATGGATTGGATGCCGAAAGGCTCCACGTTCCATGCGGGTTTAAAAGCGGGTATCGCCAGTGGTGATGATCCAAATACACCCAACATCTACGAAGGTTTCACCTTTGATCGCAATTACGATGTGGCCTTTTTGTTGTTCAATCATCCACTCGGTCAATACGATATTTTCCGCAATGCGGCCAACCGCAATACGGTATACACAAATCCCAATCAGTTTCCGTCATCTCTGGTGGACGTAGAAGCGATTAGCAATGTGGTTTATATCGCACCTCACTTTAAGTATAAATGGACCGACACATTTGATTCTCAATTGGGATTGACCTATGCACAGCTCAGTGGCGATCCACTCGCCGGTATCAGTGTTAATAAATCTGTGGGCTTTGAAGTGGATATCACTCTTAACTATAAGCCTTACGACAATGTTCAATGGGTCAATCGCATAGGTATCTTCTCGCCCGGTGCGGCCTTCCAAGGCGGCAGTAATAATTTCGAGACCAAGGCGATGTACGGTTTAGAAACCAAAGCTGCGATCACGTTCTAGATATTTCGTCCTCTTTGGCTTCACTCAAGAAGGTTCCATTTAAAATGAAAAAATCCTCGAAGATCGTTCGAGGATTTCAACTTTCCTGAGGGCAAAGCCCGAAGGATCTTGCTTTAAATAGCAGTCGTCGTCGGACCAAATTGTGCGGGAGCAGGAATCGAAGGAATACTCACTTGTGTCGCTGGTGCGGCAACAGGCGCACTGACTGTTGTGGCCGGAGTTTGGTTCAACATGAAATCAGGTTGAGTTGCCGAAGCTTGTTGCGTGTAAACACCTTGCGACCAATCTGTTGAAAAACTATCGCGAGCAATAAACATTAATAACTCTTGGGCACGTTTTAAAGATTCCACAGAAAGACCAACACGAATGGCGGCAACGCCCGTCGCTACTTCAAAAAAGGCGAGCTGAGCATTCGCAGAAACCAAACCTTGGATTTGTCGAATTCTCGCCTGAAGTGCCGAGATAGCCTGATACACTGGGTGCGCAGGATTATACTGATCTTGTGGAGATAAGCGTGCGCGCATTTGATTGTATTGTTCAAGTTCGGCATCACGAGCGGCGAGCTCTTGAGACGCTTGCAAGCGCGAAGCATAATATATTGCATACGCCTTTTCCACATCAGCCATCGAGAGAACGGTGTCGGCACGTGGAGTTAAAGTTTGTGGTGTGGGTGCGGCTGGTGTTGTGGCGGCCACAGGAGCTGCAGGGGTCGTGGCAGGGACTGCGGGTGTGGCTGCGGTTGCCGCAGCACCTGCGGCGGTCGTTGCCGTGCCAGAAGCTGTTGCGGGCTGAGCGGGTGCTACGGGTGTCGCGGGAACGCTGCCTTGTGGAATAACAGTTTGTAGAGGAGCATCAACAGCTTCTTCTTGTGCTGGTTGACGATTTGGAAGCTGAGTCCATAACGTTAACGTTAAAGCAAAGCCTGTGATCGTTGCAAAAATAAATGACTTCATAAAATCCCCCTCATACCTTTGTTTATTAGGTATTCAAGATTGATGCCGAACCTAAAACTCTGTATTGCAGACGGCACAGGTCCACTGTTGGAATTATTGACACTGATTAAAGATATGAACGGGTGTTTCATAATGAGACAAAACTCAGGCTTCCTGAGCGAAGCGAAGAACCTGAAGGGATGTACGGAATAAACGACATAATTAAGGAGGAGAACTACATTTAACTTTGAGGGCTATTTTTTATTGAACCGTTAATTGCTTTGAACAGGTTGTTTTCCCCCCGGGTCCGTTAATATTTAGATAAAACCACATAGGACCGGCGGTCGTGTTGGCCGTCGCTGTGAGAGTACCCCTGAGAGAAACTTTTCCTTTGGGCTGGGGGTAGAGATAGGCACTGGTCGCATAAAGTGTGTCCCAAGAAACAGAAATGGCTTCACCTTTTTGATAAATTCCTTTGTTCATGGACAGTGTACATTGTGGCTTTGTGGAGCTTGAAATTTCTGAGCAGCGAGTAAAGGAGTAGGTCGAATCTCCTGTCACTAAGCCATCAACACACTGACGAGTGATGGCATTAGAAGTTGAGTTGCAATCGCTGGTATCAACAACGTAGGGACTTTTGTAAGCTGTAAAAGATTTTTTATGGTTCAGTGTCCAACCATTAAAGTCACAAGTATGATCGCGATGTTCGGTGATTCCTTGTGCTGGAAACAAGAGTAGCATTTCATCGGGGCTAAAATGAGTGAGGTAAAAAGTTGGACTTTCAATAGAGCCTAAAAACGTATTGGTAGTTAGTGAACTTCCCAGATAAATCTTAGGCGCAGCGACTGAGGCCATTCTTTGATACGTTGATTTTGCTTGGGGCTGACTGATGGGTGTCGATTTAGAAACAGGATGGTTATAGACAGAGGCCAAAGCATAATATTGGTACATCGGAAATAACACAAAGGAAACGCGTGTAGGCGAGTTTGTAGTTACCGGGCCAGCATTGAGAGTCTTCCAGGTAGCAGGTTGAGACTTGTCTTCAAAAACTTCTTTGAAAGTAAAAATGAGACTGTTTGGACTGCGGGCGTTTAGTGGGAGTCGAACCGGCTTAGAGTTGGAACGATGGCCGACTGACGTTTAATTCTGTTGCTATCTTATTTTCAAATTCCTCTGGTGGCAAGTAGCCAATGGCCGAGTGTAGCCGCTTCTTGT
>JBGSUL010000010.1:0-10571 GCA_041736155.1 Bdellovibrionales bacterium | reverse complement strand
ACAAGAAGCGGCTACACTCGGCCATTGGCTACTTGCCACCAGAGGAATTTGAAAATAAGATAGCAACAGAATTAAACGTCAGTCGGCCATCGTTCCAACTCTAAGCCGGTTCGACTCCCACTAAACGCCCGCAGTCCAATTCATTTTTTAATCGTATTCAAAATTTGAGGAATTTTAAAGAAATCAAATGGAAAGGTCCAGTTAACGTAAGATCATTTCTTTGCGATAATTTCACTACATAAACTAGTGGGTCGTAGAAATCATTCACATTGGCCGGGGATTTCGAACGTATCTAACTGCAAAGGTGAAGTCTTATTTCCCTTACAATCATTCTTCGATTTCATACGAAAGCGAAAGACATAGGGAAGCGGACACTCGCGTGAAGAGATCTTCACCGTATCCTCAAAGCCAATTACTAAGTTTTTTGACTCATAAAAAACCTGAGTCGGCGTTACCACCTTGTTTAAGTCTTTCTGTAACACTGTCAACGCCCCATCAAGGCAACGATTGCCAGTAAGAGATGGAATTTTTTTGTTTTTAGGAGCCTTAATAAATTGATCATTTTTGCTGGCGATGTCCCTTTGGTTTTTATCGATCTCCGCTTTTTCTTCGGGAGTGTGGGGGGATAAGCTGCGCGGCACCATCCAGCCATAGCCCCAACGGACGGTGTCGAGGGCATTTTTGTGATCTGAACGGACCGAATAATAAATCAAACGAGCAGCATCATGAAAGCCTCGCGACGTCACGCAGGCTTGCAAATCCGAATCAGCTTTTTGTCGTTCTTCATAACTGCCGCCTTTCCAATAGGCGCGATCATGTTCAACACAACAGAGTTGCCATTGATCTTCTTGCGGATAGGAAATGGTTTGAAGAATTTTGGGGCAACCATCGGAGGCAAAATCTTGCAGACGATTGAGAAGCTGTGTGGGAGGCAAAGTTTCAAACGAGGCGGGAGTGCGTTCTTGCAACGCGGGATCGTGTAAGGACGAGCAGGCCGCAATCCATAAAAAGTAGAAAAGAAGTATGGCGATTCGCATACTTCTTTTATCGGTTTTATTCGCTTAAATTTTGAGTCATTTCCATCTCATATGAGCTGGAGGAGAGAGAGGCATCAGTAGAGGCGACGGTGTAAGTTAAAATTGTCATAACAAAGATGAGGACTTTCATAATGTTTTCCCTTCGATTATTCACACAATGATCTATCGGGAAGAAGGTCGAGCCAGACGAGCTGAATGTCGAGTCGTGTATCAAGGTGAGACAAAACAGTGCGAAATTATTCAACGCTGGAATCCTTTGTTCATGCTTTAATCAAAATTGCACAAAAAGCGCGTGGCACCTTTTCGTTATGTAATAGGTCCATACAGCTTTTTTTTCACAAAGCAGTTAGGCAACGAGAAAGGCCCATTTTTGTCACTCGGAGGGCCTAGAGACAAAAAAAGTCAGTAATTTGTTTTTAAATCGTTAGGATTTGGTTTTGAGATGGCATTTGGCTTGCTCTATTGCCTGGCGTGGTACGTTTCTCTTTTTTATTATTCACATTTATTTTTATCACTAGCGAAGTGTACGCGGGAGCTGCGCACTCGCGAAATTCGTCTAAAGATGGTGTTCGTAATCTGTATCAACAACAATGCGTTGAAGCCGGAGGCAATGTAAATGGTTTCTGCATGTGTGAAGATAAAAAAGACATTCTTGAACTTACAGTAAGTACTATTAGTGTTGTGCGAGATATTAAAAAGTTAGATAAAAAGATGTTTAAAATTATCAATCCTTTTGTGGAATCTTGTACGGAACAACCCATCGATTTAAATAGTTCTTTTCAACGCCTCACTCAGATGCATCAAGTTCTTTTAACATATGCTGCAAATGAAAAAATAAAACAAGAACTATTCGTTATGGATGAGTTGGATCTATTTAATCCCAATGCCTTTTCGCAATATATGACAAATGGTCAGTTTAAGAATAAAGTACTTAAAAAAATTCAAACGATCAAAAAAACTCAGGCTACGATTTTAGAAAAAGGAATTTTTGCAACTGCAAAAGATCGCGCACAAGCTCAAGTTCGTATGGTTGCGATGGCAGGGTTTGAGGAGTTCACAGGCATAAACATTTCCAAAGCTAATTTAGTCACACAAAATGTTTCTAATCTCATAAGTCAATTTACAGCTAAAACAACTCAAAAAACAGTAGCTATGGCTCTCAAAGAAATGAGCACAGATCTTGTTGCTGGAAGTTTAAAGTCTCTGGGCAAAGGCTTTGTCGCGGGAGTTATTATGACAGCTTCCTTGGAAGCTCTCACTTATGCGACCGGATTTGATTTTACGGCCTATGATCCCTTTAACGAGATTTTTGGCGTGACGCAAATGGGAGATGGAACCATCTCTGGAAATTTAAACAATCATATTTCATACACATTACATCCGGAATTTCAAACATCATTGGATGCCGGATTTTCTACAGATCCTGAAAATTTCTCTTCGAAAATGATACATATGGCTTTGATTGCTGAATCGCGTGCCAAAGGCCAAAGTGTTTTTGGCTTCCTCGACGAATAATCGATAAAAAGGTGCCAGCAATTTTTCGCACTTGCGACGCATTATCTCTGTAATCGTTACACTAAAAAAGTCACTAGCACGAGATCATTGCATTCAACTCCTACCTGATTGATTTTACTTTTGTAAATGGGGGTGGGATGTTTCATTTATTAATCAGTCTATTTCTTATTAACCAAAGTTTTGCTGATCTGAGTTTTCAAAAAGCCTGTGATCGCGGTGAAACATTGACCATCGGTGCGGTGGGGGATGTTTTATTGCATCAACCTTTACAAGTTCAGGGCTACAAAGACGGCTTTCAAACTTTGTGGACAGGATTACTCCCCTATATGGAAGCTCCTGATTTAATGTATGCGAACTTAGAAGGTCCTGCCGCCGCCGGTATTCAAAAGAATGGTAAAGAAGCGAAGAAGGACCCAGGACAGGTCTTTGATGGCAATGTGTATTCTGGTTATCCGCTTTTCAATTACAACCCCATTATTGCGCAAGCTCTCAAAGACAGTGGCGTCGATATTGTCTCTACTGCCAACAATCACGCCATGGATCGTAAGTCGATCGGTGTGCGAAAAACCATCGAAGCTCTTGATAAGTATGACTTGCCGTATGTAGGTACACGCTCCGATTCCAAAGGTGTTTTCTATCGAATCATGGAGAAAAAGGGTTGGCGTCTCGGTTGGATCGCCTGTTCCTTTTCGACCAATGATATCGGCGATCCTGAAGATTTAGTGCTCGATTGTTACGATGGGCGCGTGTCTGAGATTATTAAAGAAATCCAAGATCAAGTGGATGCGGTCATTGTGACTCCTCATTGGGGAAATGAGTATGCGAACAGTCCAACCAAACAAAGAATCAATTTGGGTTATGTATGGTTGGAAGATGGAGCAACAGCCGTGTTGGGCTCGCACCCTCATGTCACCCAGCCTTGGGATAAGTACACGACCTCCGATGGGAGAGAGGGACTTGTCGTTTACTCTCTGGGAAATTTTGTGAGCAACCAAACTCCGGTGGTGAAGCAAAGTAGCTTAATGGTTTTCTTAGGGCTGTCTAAGAGCGAAGGAAAAGTGTGGATCAATGGTGTGCGCTATCTTCCATTGTATATGCAGAGAAAACCTTATGAAGTTGTGGCGTCCAACTTTGTCGAAGACCCAAGTAAAGAGGTGAAGCAATCGTTGCAATTGATGACCAATATGTTCGGAACAGATCGTGTGTTGGGTCAGGATGAAGAGATTGTAACCAATCCCGAATGTCATTGAGATACAAGATCCTTCGACGCAAAAAGGCGCAAAAAGGTACGCCGATACTTTTTGCGACTCAGCCGGTCGCAAAAAGTATCGGCGTACCTTTTTGTGTCGCTGTGCAGCCTTTGGAGTGAGGGTGCGGTGGAGATGAGTGGAGGACCTTGCTACGGCAGTAGCTCAGGCATGGTGAATAGCGGGCGTAAACGTAAGTGGGCTTCATGGATCTTTTCGGTTTTGCCCTCACTGCGATCGATCACACAAAGGACATCGTCCACAAAGGCGCCGTCTTTGCGTAGCATATCGGTGGTAATGACCACCTGCCCACCGGTTGTAATAACATCTTCGATGAGACACACTTTTTTGCCTTTGATGTGCGGTCCTTCAGCAAATTTACAAGTGCCATACTCTTTGGCTTCTTTACGCAAAAACACCACAGGAATTCCAGTTTTTAAAGAAATCGCAGTGGCAATGGGAATTCCGCCCATTTCCAAGCCTCCTAAAAGATCAATGCCTTTTGGTAAGAGAGGAATCATTTGATCGGCAATAGCGGCGAGAACTTCTGGACGCGCTTCAAACTGGTATTTATCAAAGTAGACGTTTGATATTTTTCCTGAACGCAAAGTAAATGTGCCTGTGAGATGTGCGACTTCGTATATTTTTTTTGCCAGAGTACTTCTATTCATTCTTATTTCTCCATTAATAGATGCGTTCGCGTTTACGTTTTTTCCATTGTTCGAGAGCGTGTTGGCGAAGATCCACAACCGAATCAAACTCATCGACAATTTCCACGCCGAGAAGGGTTTCGATAGCATCTTCTAAGGTAACAATGCCTGCTGTCGAGCCATACTCATCCACCACCACAAAGATATGCTCATTGCGATGGATCAGTTGATCTAAGACAGCGGAGACCGTGATGGTTTCAGGCACTGAATGAATGGGCAGCATGATATCTTTGAGCGGGAGAGCGTCTTTATCGTTAGAATAAGCCTCAAGAACTTTATAGCGATGAACAAAACCCTCAATTTGATCGATGTCTCTATTGTAAATAGGGATGCGCGAATATCGGAGAGGCTGATACGCCTTTATCACATCGCCGACAGTGCGATTCCATTCCAGAGACATCATCACCGATTTAGGTGTCATGATATCACTCACGTAGATGGCATCCAGCATAAGGAGGTTGCGAATGATCGTGGTTTCTTTCTTGTTAAGGGTGCCATGAGAGGCGCCCATTTCGGCGGTGATCAGCATTTCGGCTTTGGTCACTTTGTGTTTGTGGCCAACACCAATGATGTCGGCAATAAACTCTGCGAGTTTTACGATAGGGTATGAAATCACCACGAGGGCCGAAATGGCATAGGCTGCAAATGGCGCAAAAAACATCCAGCGACTGGCGCCGAGAGTTTTAGGTACGATTTCGCTAAAAATTAAAATGACGAGAGTAAAAATAATAGAAAAAACAGCAAGAGAGCGATCTCCCCAAATATCATCCACCTGTGTTCCAATAAGAACAGAACCTAAGGTGTGGCTGGCGGTATTGATGGTAAGAATGGCGGCGAGGGGGCGATCAATATCCGTCTTGAGAACTTGCAGTTTTTTGGCAAAGCTTCGTCCAGATTGGAGGCCCAACTCAATATAAATAGGAGTTACAGAAAGTATGACAGCTTCTAAAAGAGAACATAAAAAAGAGATGGTGATAGTAAAAACAATGGATAATACAAGTAAGGTCATATGCATCCTTTGCAAGAGCATGTACAGGCTGAGCAAGCAACTCCCCTGTGCGGGGAGTGCATGTCAGTTAATAAATCTACGCTTACTTTTTCTGTTCAGCTAAGCGCTGTTCCTGATACTTCTTCGCTAACTCTTCTTGGATGTTGCGAGGAACAGGAGCGTAACGAGAGAATTCCATAGTGAATTCCCCTTTACCTTGAGTCGCCGAACGCAGATCTGTCGAGTAACCGAACATTTCTGAGAGTGGAACTTCTGATTGAGTAATAGCAAAACCTTGTTCGCTTGTGGTTCCTTGAATCATACCACGACGTTGGTTGATCTGACCGAGAACGCTTCCTTGGAATTCTTCCGGTGCAGAAACTTCCACTTTCATGATCGGCTCAAGAGCTGTAGGAGCGGCGTTTTCATACGCTTGTCTCATGGCAGCCATGGCGCAAATACGGAACGCCATCTCTGATGAATCCACATCATGGTAAGCACCGTCGTCCAAATCAACTTCGACATTCACAATCGGGAAGCCTATGAGTGGGCCCTTTGCCAATTGTTCAGCAAAGCCTTTTTCGCAACCAGGAATAAATTCGCGAGGAATACGACCGCCGACAACGTTGTTGTTGAACTTGTAAGAAACTTCCGAGTTCGCAGGCAATGGGCGAATTTTTCCGACCACTTTTGCAAACTGACCCGAACCACCGGTTTGTTTTTTATGAGTGTAATCAAACGGTGCTTCACGGCCAATCGTTTCACGATAAGCCACTTGTGGTTTACCAGCGATCACTTCGCACTGGAATTCACGCTTCATACGCTCAATGTAAACTTCCAAATGGAGTTCACCCATACCGGAAATAATTGTTTCACTGGATTCTTCATCACGGTGAACACGGAATGTGGGATCTTCCTTACGGAACTTTTGCAACGCTTTCGAGAAGTTATTCGCGCCCGCTTTATCTTTTGGCGAAACAGCCAAAGAGATAACCGCGTTGGGTACGTGCATGGAGCTCATCGCGATGCTGACAGTACCATCAGTGAAGGTATCACCGGTGGAACAATCCACACCAAACAGAGCAACGATGTCGCCTGCGAAAGCGGACTCGATATCTTCCATTTCGTTAGAATGCATTTTCACCAAGCGTGGAACTTTCACCTTTTTACGATCTGTCGTATTGATGATGAATTCACCTTTTTTGAGAGTGCCTTGGTAAAGGCGCATATAAGTGAGCTGACCATAACGACCGTCATCCAATTTGAATGCGTAAGCAACAAGTGGTTTTTCAGAGTCATTGACAACGATCACTTCTTCTTCATCCTTGTCGATATCGAAGCCTTTGTTCACAACTTCTGTAGGATTTGGAAGATAATCCGTCACACCGTTGAGTAATAACTGAACACCCTTGTTTTTAAAGGCAGAGCCCATAAATACAGGAGTGAGTTCCATTTTTAAACAGCCAGCGCGAATCGCACGCTTTAATAGAGCTTCTGGAATTTCAGCGCCCTCTAAATATTTTTCTGCAAGTTCATCATCAAACATCGAAGCGGAATCGATGAGTTTATCGCGGTATTCTTTCGCTTGATCCACAAGATCCGCTGGAATGTCGATTTCTTTGATGTCATCGCCATCTTCGCCAAGGAATTTATAAGCTTTCATTTTAACAAGATCCACAATGCCGTCATGAGCATCTTCCACACCGATTGGAATTTGCATCATCGCCGCATTGTGATGAAGTTTTTCGCGAAGCTGACCCGTCACACGAAATGGATTCGCGCCCGAGCGATCGAGTTTGTTGATAAAGGCCACGCGTGGAACATTGTAACGACGCATTTGGCGATCCACTGTGATCGATTGCGATTGAACACCCGCAACGCCACAAAGAACAAGAACGGCGCCGTCGAGAACGCGAAGAGATCTCTCCACTTCAATCGTGAAATCCACGTGCCCGGGTGTATCGATGATGTTGATCTGTGTGTCGCCCCAGTAAACGTTGGTCGCAGCAGACTGAATAGTAATCCCACGCTCTCTTTCAAGCTCCATGGAATCCATCTTTGCGCCGACACCATCTTTTCCGCGGACATCATGAATGGCGTGAATTTTTCCTGTGTAGTACAGAATACGCTCTGTCAAAGTTGTCTTACCCGAGTCAATGTGGGCCGAAATACCAATATTACGGACGTTCTCAAGAACCCATTTCTTCGCCATTAGTTACCTCTTCTATGGGAAATGTTATGGGGCAAATACAAAATTTGCCCCTTTCAATAGCTGTACAATTTAAAGAGACTTAGTTAGCATGTAAGTGCATGAATATTCAAGAAATTCTTGAGTCGAAATGGGGCTATCAAAGCTTCCGCGGGGACCAAGAGAAAATCATTCGCACGGTTCTTGATCATCAATCCGTATTCGCAGTGCAGCCTACGGGTTTTGGAAAGAGTCTGTGTTTTCAGATTCCTTCTATTGTTTTTAAGGGTTTAACACTGGTTATCTCGCCTCTCATAGCACTGATGAAGGATCAGGTTGATGACGCAGCAAATAAAGGACTCAAGGTGGCGGCAATTCATTCGGGAATGGATCGTGAGGCCCGAGAGAAAGTGCTTAAAAGATTAGCTCAGCAGGAACTTCAACTCCTCTATGTGACCCCAGAGCGTTTTCGCAAAGAGGATTTTTGGCAGGCCCTCACGGCCAACAAACTAGAGTTGTTAGTTGTCGACGAAGCCCATTGTATTTCTCAGTGGGGACACGATTTCCGACCCGATTACAGTCGACTTGGAGAAATCCGCCAAAGGTTGGGAGACCCGCCCACCATGGCGCTCACGGCAACGGCCACCCAAGAAGTCCAGCGCGATATTTTAGTACAGCTGCGTTTGCCAGAGACCACGCCGCTGTTTGATGCTGGAGCTCTTCGTGAAAATTTAGTGTTACGAACAGTCGAAGTGTATGGACACGATGAGAAGGTGCGATCCTTTGTTGGTATTCATCATCAGCATTTGGGCGCAAAAATTGTTTATTTTGCATTGATATCAACGCTCGAAAAGTTTTCACGCGATTTGCAAAAACTCAATATCGAACACGGTGTTTATCACGGTCAGTTGCCAGACAATATCCGTCGACGTTCCCAAGAGGCTTTTTTGCGCGACCCAAAAGGTTTAATTTTGGCTACACCGGCATTTGGTTTGGGAATCAATAAGCCAGATATTCGCGTGGTGGTGCATGGTGAAGTCCCAGCCTCCATCGAAGCCTATTATCAAGAAGTAGGTCGTGCGGGGCGAGATGGTCAAGAAGCCTACGGTTATTTACTTTACGATGAAGATGACGTGGCCATTCAAATGGATTTTTTAAAGTGGTCGAGTCCCGAGCCTGAATTTATTTTCCGTGTTTATCAATTGCTCGAATACAACATGGACAAAGTCCGAGCGGGTGGTTTGGACTACATGCGTGGCCAACTGCTGTTTTACCATCAGCGCGATTTTCGTTTAGAAACAGCTCTCAATCAGCTGGAGCGTTTTGGTTTTATCGAGGGCAAAGATGCCAAAACTTGGAATTGCCTTGAGTATCCCAACGGCGAGCTGGTGGATGAGTCTTTGCACAAAAAGCGTTTGGTGCAACAGCAGAAAAAATTACTGCAAATTATTGAACTCAGCAAACAAGAGGATCCGCGTGCGGTGATTGCGGATTATTTTTCCAAATGAAAATTCCATTCCCAACAGTGCAACAAGTTGATGAGCGCGCCGATGAAAATGGCATCGTTTGGGTGGGCGGAGTGTTATCGATCGCCAATCTCGAAAACGCTTACCGACGTGGAATTTTTCCGTGGCCACACGAAGGTTTGCCGCTCTTGTGGTTTTGCCCCGACCCGCGAGGAATTCTCGAACTTAAAGATTTCCATGTGCCGCGCAGTACGCATAAAGAACTACGCAAACATGGTTATCGCGTGACCTTTGATCAGTGCTTCTCACGGGTGATGGAGGAGTGTTCCCAGGCGCCACGGGAGGGACAGAGACTGAGCAGTTGGGTCACACCAGAAATGAAAGACGCCTATGCTCTTTGGCATCAGCAGGGCGGCGCCCATAGCGTGGAGTGCTGGCAAGATACGGAGCTGGTGGGGGGACTCTACGGCGTTTACGTAGATGGTGTGTTTAGTGGCGAGAGCATGTTTTTTAAAAAAAGCGGGGCTTCAAAACAATGTTTGATTTCACTGGTCGAACAGCTTCACAAAATGGGCCACGAATGGTTTGATATACAAATGGTGACGCCGGTATTAGAGGCCTTCGGCGGTACTTATATTTCCCGCACGGAGTATTTGCAGAAACTGCAAAAGACACAAAAAGAGCAACGGCCTTGGAGGATCTATGAAGATTAATGACTCAACTGTGGTCAGTCTCTGTTATCAACTCATAGTCGAAGAAGGCGATCAATCCGTGGTGATAGATGAACGCAAAAGTCAGGACCCTGTGGAATTCGTTTACGGGTGTGGCATGCTTTTGCCCGCGGTGGAAGAAGCCTTGGCCAACAAAACCGTGGGTTACAAAAACAGCCTTCTGTTGCCAGCAGAAAAAGCATTTGGCGAATACAAACCAGAGCTCGAACAGTGGTTGCCGCGCGCCCATTTTCCTAAAAATGTAGAATTAAAAGTGGGAATGAAGTTTCAAACGCAAGGCCCCTCCGAAGATGTGATCTCCGCTATCGTCAAAGAAATCAAGGAAGACGAAGTTCTCTTGGATGGAAATCATCCCTTAGCCGGCGCCCAAGTGCGTTTTGAGTTAGAAGTCTTGCGCGTTCGCGAAGCCACCGACGAAGAAATCGCCACCGGCCAAGTGCAAAAGCGCTTTCATTAAACAACTCAGATCCTTCGCTTCACTCAGGATGACGTTAGATTTCTCACGACGACGATGTATTGACGAGGTATTGCGCTGATTAGCATACCGTCTTCCTCATATGGACGCCACCCCGGTCAAGTGTAAAAGTGGCCTCGGGTCGGAGTGTCTGTTTGATGAGCATTCTTGAACATCATCCTCATATTCGCGTGCTGGTTAACGCATTAAGTGTTGTCCGAACTTGGCCTATCCA
>JBGSUL010000008.1:0-56682 GCA_041736155.1 Bdellovibrionales bacterium | reverse complement strand
ACAAGAAGCGGCTACACTCGGCCATTGGCTACTTGCCACCAGAGGAATTTGAAAATAAGATAGCAACAGAATTAAACGTCAGTCGGCCATCGTTCCAACTCTAAGCCGGTTCGACTCCCACTAAACGCCCGCAGTCCACTTTCTCTTTTTGGAGTATGCAGCTTTCAAAGTTTTATTTATCATATGTATGATAAATAAATGTTTCTAGATGAATAAAAATAAATCTTAAAATTTCCTGTTCCTGTGTTCAAAATCACCAATTTCAAAACCTAGCTATTCTCAGAAATAACTCCGAGAACTCACCGCATTTGTCTTTGAAAGAATAGGCCATTTTTTAATGCAGAGTCCGGCTTAACTAGTCAGTCTCGGATTGTGTGGCACATATTCGTACCTGGATAAGTTTTTAGTGCACTCCATACTGCGTAGGTGCTGGGCTGTGGGGTTATTTAATATTGGGTCTGGGCAAGTAATCAGTGCATTCCTAGCCGCCGAGGTGTTCCAAAAGATTTGGTTTTATTCAGTCAAAGAGCAGCAGCATCGGTATCAGAGACAGTTTCAGTTCGGCTTTCTGTTTGCAGTGAGTTAGATATACATTAAGTAGAAAACCGCTTACTAAAAACTGAACTGAAACTGCATCTGATGCCGATGTTGCTGCTGACGACTGAATAATAGCAACTACTCAAGTAATCATCTAGTGGCTAGGAATGTACAGACTTCATGACCTGGCAGTTCTCGGAAAGAATCCCAAAAGCGAGTCCAAAATCCCTATATGAAATCAGAACCCATTCTTCTGATAAAATCCCTGCTCGAATGCACCACCTATGAAATAATCCAAAAGACGGTTGAGATTCTTTTGTCTGCTCTACAAATTAGCAAGGTCCTTCGTTTTGCTCAGCAAGCCTAATGAAGCAAGCTTCCTCAGCCACGAGTAGGATCACAATATGCCCATAATTTAAGCAAAATGATCCATTTCGCACCGTGTTCTAGCTCGACCTAATTTCAACTCGTTTTCAAAAAAATATTTTCATTTATCAGTTATTTAGATAAGACTCCTAGTCTATATATATAAAATTATTGGATTCGACTCGATGACGAAAAGCGTTCATCACGGTTCATCACGGTTCATCACGAGAGAGGAGAGCGAATGTTGACTCAACACCAAGCCAGATGGTGTGCGATAGCGGCCCAGGTTCGAGGTTTAATGAAAGGCTTAGCGAAACTACTAGTTGTGGCACTCGCAATAGGTTTAACAGCCTGCCAAAAGTGGGGGAACATCGGATACAACACGGGATACGCGCCCAAGCAGCCCATTCCTTTCTCACACAAACTCCACGCCGGCGATAATAAGGTTCCTTGTTTGTATTGCCACACCAACGTGGAATACGCCAAAAACTCCGCCATCCCCAGTCTCAATGTTTGTATGAATTGTCATTTACTCGTGGCGACCGACAAAGAACCGATCAAACAACTTCAGCAAAAATATTTCAACGGCGAAACGATCAACTGGGTGAAGGTGCACATGCTTCCAGATCACGTGAAGTTCAATCACAAACGCCACGTTCATCGTTTCAGTCAACCTGAAGATCGCTATGTTGCTTGTCAAAAGTGTCACGGAGAAGTGGCAAAAATGGATGTGATTGAGCAAGTTTCAAGCTTGTCCATGGGTTGGTGTGTGGATTGTCACCGCCAGTCTGAACCTAAAGGTCCTTTGAACTGTTCGACGTGTCACCACTAAGGAGCTGACGATGGAAAATAAACCTGAGACACAAAATCAGTATTGGAGAAGTCTGGATGAGAAATATCAGACTCCGGAATTTTTAAAAACATTAGAAAACGAATTCCAGTCGTCACCACTGAAGAGCGAAGAAGGGAAAGACGGGTTAGCTCGTCGCCAGTTTATGAAGCTCATGGGAGCCAGCGTGGCGTTGTCAGCCGCGGCTTGCGTGCGTCGCCCGGTGGAAAAGATCATCCCTTACAACAAACGTCCCGCTGAAATTATTCCTGGCCTGCCTAACTATTATGCGTCTTCGTGGTTTGATGGTTCGCAAGGGTTCGGTTTGCTGATTAAAACTCGCGAAGGTCGTCCTCTCCATGTGGCAGGAAACACGGAGTTCCCGTTAAACGGAAAAGGTTTGAGTGCGCGCGCCAGTGCCCATATCTTAAGCCTCTACGATCCAGATCGTTTAAAAACACCGGTTTATAATTCCATAAATCCCAAAGGCCGCAACAACGCTCTCAAAGCAGATGCGAGCTGGTTACAAGTGGATCAAAAAATTGCCCCGCAATTGAAAAAAGGCGGCGTGGCTATTTTGACGTCCAGTTATCCTTCGGAACATACACAAGATGTTATGTCTTCTTTCTTAGGAAAATTTTCTGGCAAGAAATATGTTTGGGATCCACTCACTTTGGAAAGTGTGCGCGAAGCCCAGAAAATTTCTTACGGAGCCGCACTCGTTCCCCATTACCATTTCGACAAATCACAACTCACAGTTTCTCTGGATGGTGACTTCTTAGGAACTTATATATCTCCGGTGGAATTCACCCGTGGATTTCAACAAGCCCGCAATCCTGAAGGCGCACAGATGGCGAAATTGATTTCGTTCCATTCGGTGCCTTCACTCACGACTCTCAATGCCGACGATGGATACCCTGTGGCAGCAAGCCAACAATTAGGTTTGGCGTTGGCCCTCTTGCAGCGAGTGCTGGCTGGAAAAGGTGGCGGTCTGACTTCCGAATTGAAAAAAGCGGCTCTCAGTGACGAGCAACTCGGTTTGGAAAACGGCACGTTGACCAAAATTGCCAAAGAACTTCTTGAAAACTCAGGACGCAGTTTAGTGATCGCAGGTGGTTTGGCCACAGAATCAGAAAATGCGCTGAATCTCCAGCTCGTCGTCAATTGGTTGAATTCCGCTCTCGGCAACGAAGGAAAAACCGTCACGGCGCAAGGCTCGTATCTTGGTTTGGAAGGCAACTCGGCGGATATTTTCGAACTCTTAAAAGATATCGACGATGGCAAAATCAAAACCCTCATCATCCACAACGTGAATCCTGTTTACGGATTACCAGCGGCTTTAGGGTTTGTGGAAAAATTGAACAAAGTGGAAATGTTAATTTCCACAAGCAACTGGTTTGACGAAACAGCCAGTCTCGCCAATGTGGTGGCACCGTGCGGTCACCCCATGGAAAACTGGAACGAGTTTGAATTTGTCAGTGGTTTACACGTCATTCAGCAACCGACGGTTCGTCCTCTCGGCGATACACGAAGTTTTGAAGACAGCTTAATCACTTGGGCGCACACCGCGGGCAGTGATATTACGAGCGAAAAATCTTTTTTTGATATCGTAAAAAAGAAAGCAACAGCGGCTGTCGGTTCCGAAGAAGCTTGGTATGAATATCTTCAAAAAGGCTTCCGCGGGAATAGCGATCACAGTGGTTCGCCACGCAGCTTGAGTTCTTCAGTGGCCAGTCAAATTCGTCCGGTGGCTTCCAAAGCAACAGATCTTGAATTGGTCATAGTGCCTACCGTGCACATGACAGACGGCAGTTTGGCTAACGTTTCTTGGTTGCAAGAGTTACCTGACCCCGTCACAAAAATCGTTTGGGAAAATACGCTTACTTTTTCGCCCAAGACGGCAAAGGCTATGGGTGTAGAAAACGGCACCGTGCTTACAGTTGATGTGAACGGCGTAACAATGAAAGTAACGGGTTATGTGCAGCCGGGACAAGCCGACAAAGTGGTGGGCTTGGCTTTAGGTTATGGACGCACAGCCGGTGGCGAACTCTCCAAAAATGTTGGCGTGAATGCGTCGCAACTGGTGCAGGTTTCTGGTAACAAACTTATTTATTCAGGCGCACCGATTACCGTGAAAAAGACTTCCGAGTTCAACGAATTGGCGATCACACAAGGTCACAATACCATGGAAGGTCGTCAGATCGTCGCGGAAACAACATTTAAAGCTTACAAACAAGGTCAAAACGGCATTCATCGTCATAAGATTTTCAGTATTTGGGGCCAACATAAATACGACGGTCACAAGTGGGGGATGTCCATTGATCTCAACACCTGCACCGGCTGTTCCGCGTGTATGATGGCCTGCCAATCGGAAAATAATATTCCAGTGGTTGGAAAAAAATACGTCATTCAAGGACGGGAAATGCATTGGATCCGCATCGATCGCTACTACAGTGGCGACGAAGCTCGCCCGGATGCGGTTTTCCAACCGATGATGTGTCAACAGTGCGAAAATGCACCGTGCGAAACGGTGTGTCCGGTGGTGGCCACTGTGCACAGTGATGAAGGTCTTAACGACATGGTTTACAACCGCTGCGTGGGAACTCGTTACTGCTCTAACAACTGTCCTTATAAAGTTCGTCGCTTTAACTGGTTTTACTACGATGGACATCATCGCAAAGAAAACCTCCACATGGCCTTGAATCCAGAAGTGACCGTGCGTACCCGCGGGGTCATGGAAAAATGTACGTATTGCGTACAAAGAATCAAAGACGCTAAAAACACAGCGAAAGATGAAAATCGTCCATTAAAAGACGGAGACATTAAAACGGCGTGCGAAGAGGTTTGTCCTACCAGCGCCATTGTCTTTGGTGATTTGAACGATAAAGAAAGCCGTGTGAGTAAGTTGTTTGTCGCCGAACGCCAGTACACATTGCTGGAAGAAGTGAATGCGGCTCCACGCACACGTTATTTAGCAAAAGTTCGCAATACCGATCGTACTTTGGGCAGCGGACATGATACCCATGCGCCTTCTCATGACTCAAAAGATTCACATAAGGAAACACACACATGATCGAGCGTAAACCACTCATTCTCGGAGATAAGACGTACAAAGAGATCACGGATGACATTTGCGAGCCGGTGGAAACCAAGCCGGGTGCAGGTTGGATCGCGTTGTTTTTTAGCGCGAAGATGCTCCTGCTTTTTTATCTCGTAAGCATCGGCATTATCGTGACCACAGGTATGGGTCTCCTCGGCGTAAACCACCCCGTGGGTTGGGGAACGATGATTGTGACCTTCGTTTTTTGGATCGGTATCGGTCACGCAGGAACTCTGATTTCGGCGATTCTCTTTTTATTCCGTCAAAAGTGGCGAACTTCGGTAGCGCGCTCGGCGGAAGCGATGACGGTGTTTGCGGTGATGACCGCGGGGATTTTCCCACTCATTCACACCGGTCGTCCGTGGTTGGATTTTTGGTTAATTCCTTATCCAAACCAACGTGGTCCATTGTGGGTGAATTTCCGTTCCCCACTCTTGTGGGACGTTTTTGCGGTTTCCACCTACGCGACTGTTTCGATGGTTTTTTGGTATGTCGGGCTCGTGCCTGATTTCGCTACCATTCGCGATCGTGCAAAAACTAAATTACGCCGCAACATTTATGGTGCGTTGTCATTAGGTTGGAGAGGAACGGGTAGAAACTGGAGCCATTACGAAATGGTTTACTTGTTACTGGCCGGTCTTTCTACACCGCTGGTTCTTTCGGTTCACACGATCGTATCGTTCGATTTCGCGGTGTCCACACTGCCGGGTTGGCATACGACGATTTTCCCTCCGTACTTCGTTGCGGGTGCGATCTTCTCGGGTTTCGGGATGGTGGTCACTCTGTTGACGCTCGTGCGTATCGGATTTCCGAAATTCAAAGACTACATCACTATTGATCATATGGAGGCTATGAACAAAATCATTATGGCCACCGGGATGATGGTGGGCTATGCGTATGCTTCGGAATTTTTTATCGCTTGGTACTCAGGAGTTACCTACGAGAAATTCGCGTTTGTGAACCGTGCGTTCGGACCTTACTGGTGGGCGTATTGGATCATGGTCACATGTAACGTGTTGATCCCGCAGATTTTCTGGTTCAAGTGGGCTCGTCGTAGCATTCCGATCATGTTTGTCGTATCGATCTTCGTAAACATCGGAATGTGGTTTGAGCGGTTTGTGATTACAGTCACATCACTGCATCGCGATTACCTTCCGTCCAACTGGGGCATGTACGCATGGTCACGTTGGGATGCGGCGATTCTCTTTGGAAGCTTTGGTATGTTTTTAACTATCTTCTTATTGTACCTCCGAGTGTTTCCGGCCATTTCCATTGCGGAAGTAAAGCCAGTTCTCTATGTGGGTAAAAAGTCGAAACACGGAGGTAAACATCATGGCTAAAAAAACTCTTTCCGGTGTTGTCGGTTTTTGGAGTGACGATCACGAGATCGTCGCAGCGGCTCACAAAATGCGTGAAGCTGGTTACAAATATTTTGATGCTATTACACCATTTCCTGTGCATGGCATGGAAGAAGCGGTAGGTATCAAACGCAGTTTTATTCCTTACATCACGTTTATCGCCGCAGTGACGGGCGGTTGCGTTGGCCTTTTGTTCCAGTACTGGGTGGCCGTGGTGAGCTGGCCATTGAACATCGGTGGTAAGCCGCTCTTCTCAGCGCCAGCATTTATACCTGTGACCTTTGAGTTAACCATACTTTTTGCGGCACTATCATCGGTCGTAGCCATGTTTGCAGTGAATAAACTGCCAAAGATCAATCCGCCGATCATCGATCCTGATCTGACTTCGCACAAATTTGCGTTGTGGGTACCAGAGACCGAGCCGGGGTACAGTCCCGAAAAAGTAGAAGCGTTTTTAAAACAATTGGGCGCCGAAGAAGTGCGTCGTGTGGCGGAGTTTTAATATGATGAGTGATCGAATGTTGAATGGGGCCATTTTTCGCTGTGCAGGTATTTTGACCGCAGTTCTTGTGCTGGGGCTTACAGGCTGTGGACCTAAAGGCAATGAGCCGAATGTGGAGCTGATTCAGGATATGATGGTGCAGCCAGCGATCAAGCCGCAAGGTACGATCCCCGGCGATCGTGAAAAAAGTGGCATGAGACTTCCACCCGAAGGTTCTCTTGCACAAAATCGCGAGGTTTATCTTTATAAAGGTGATCCTCAGGCGGCGGCGACACATCTCAAAAGTCCCGAAGTCACTCCCGAAATGTTAAAGTTGGGTGAGAAAAATTTTAAGAACTTTTGTTTTGTTTGCCATGGAGAAAAAGGCGCCGGTGACGGACCTGTTGCCAGCAAATTTCAAGGTGTGAAGCCCCCTTCGTTGTTGAGTGAAAAAGTGCGCAATCTTAAAGATGGCGGCATTTTCCATATCATCACTGAAGGTCAAGGTGTGATGGGTACATATATTACGCAAATGCCGTTTAGCAAAGATCGTTGGGCTGTTGTGGCCTATGTTCGTAAGTTACAGAGCGAAAACAAATAAAAGCGGAGTCATAAATGTCTGGTCTTGATTTAGATAATGTCAGTCCTCAAAAGTTTCAGCTCGGTCCCAAAGTAAAAATGACTTTGGCTGTTTTGGCTTGTGCCGGTGGAGCCCTTCTGGCTCTCGGTTTTATGGTCGACAAAGAGCGCGCTTGGCATGCGTACTTGGTAAGTTTTTTCTACTTTACGTGTTTGGCTTTGGGCGGAATGTTTTTTACGGCGATTCAACATTTAGTATCCGCAGGTTGGAGCGTAAATATTCGTCGCTTTTCCGAAGCACTGACGGCATTTATTCCGTACATCGCACTTTTAGGTTTACCGATTGTTCTTTTCGCAGGAAAAGATTTGTATCTGTGGTTAGACGCTGAAGCCGTCGCCAAAGACCCCATGCTCTTGGGGAAAACACCTTATTTAAATCAAACTTTTTTTGTGATTCGTTTTGTTCTTTTTGCTGGTTTGTGGGCCTTCTTTGCTAAGAAGATTGTTGGCTTTTCACTCGAGCAAGATAAAGATGGCAAAGAAGAGTGGACGGAGAAATCTCTCAAGTGGTCGGTGGCATTCATCCTGACTTTTGCATTGAGCTACTCTTTATTCAGCGTCGATTTTTTAATGAGTTTAGAGCCGCTTTGGTTCAGCACAATCTATGGGATTTACTGTTTCGCGGGAATGTTTCAATCCACATTGGCTGTTCTTTGTCTTATCAGCTTGTATGTCATCCACAAGGGTTGGGCGAATGGTCTTGTGAATATCGAGCATGTGCATGATTTGGCAAAATTTCTGAAGGGCTTTACAGTTTTTTGGGCTTACATTGCCTTCAGTCAATTTATGTTGATTTGGTACGCAAATCTTCCCGAAGAAACCATTTTTTATCTCGGTCGCTCCCACGGCAGCTGGCTGTTTGTTTCCGTTGGATTGTTGGTGTTCCGCTTCGTAGTTCCGTTCCTGGCGCTGTTGCCTCGTTGGGCAAAACGCACACCATCCCATTTGGCAAGCGTGTGTGTTTTGATTCTGATCATGCAGTATGTGGACATCTATTGGTTGGTGTATCCTAACTATAGTACGGAGGGCGTTGCCTTCTCGTGGATGGAAATTGGTGCGTTTATGGGTTTCCTCGGTGGTTTTGGCTTGGTTGTGACAAAGTTCTTGTCCACCTACAATCTTCTGCCAATCAAAGATCCACGCAGAAAAGAATCCATCGAACATCACGTTATGTACTAGGGTATACGTTGTCCTGAGTGAGGCGAAATCGACTCACTCAAAGAAATCAACGAGTATATCTAGAATTTCTGTGGTGCCTGTGGTCGTCATTGCAACGTCGCATTTGTAACTATCTTCCCCTGCGCGATTGCCAGAACAGTGATCTCTATTTTTAAGTTGAACCATCTTGAGGTTGCCACCACAGTTCTCTTGCGTGGCCGTTTTCCAATTGGTTCCGATGGGAGAGTACACTTTTGCGGATGCGGTTTCCGCACACATCAGATTGGCTCGCCAGCTATAGGAGACCAGCTCGTTGCGAAATTCTGGTGCGGAGTGAACAAAAGCCACACCCCCAAGAGTTCGAGTTAAGCTGTCCAAGGTTAATGTTGTATCTGTGGCGTGATTGATATTCGGGCCCACGGTAGGATCTTCGACAATTTGTAAAATGCGATCATTCAAACCAGTGATATGAATATACGGTTTTTTCACCGAAGGGTTACAGGAGCTGTAGAGCTGGTTTGAGAGCGGGCCGGAGATCGAACCATAACCATCAAACGTTGTTGGGCTTTGACACCACATACGATTGGTCATTACACCGCCCATGGAGTGTCCCGACAAATAGACTTTAGTGAAGTTCCAAGTTTGACGGAGCTCTTGAGCTAAAAGTTGCAAAAAGGCCACGTCATTTTGCCCGGAGTTCATAATGGTATTGCTCCATGTATAGCTTTCAGGTTTGGCGGGGAGAGCTTGGCCTTGTGCAAAGATCAAAGCCACATTGTGTTGTGCGAGGAAGTCTTCGATATATCCGTCCACAGCATCAGAGTTGGAGTTGTAAACTCCCTCAGAAGTATTTTTAAAACCCAGAGCATAAGCAAAATTTTCTTTTAGTCCGCCCCCACCATGGATCATCACAACGGCGCGGGTATTCGCATCTCTATTCGGCGGGAGGATAATATCCACCTTGTGGGGGTAGGTCCCAAACGTGAGGTTGTTGTAGACCAGCTGAGTAGGATTTCCTGACGGATTTTCTGGGGAAACAGTGGTGTTGGAGGTTTGTGTTCCACAGTTTTGGAAGAGAAAGGCACTCAGGGCGGTCATAGTGAATATATAAATGTTTCGTGCGTGATGACCTTTCAAGCGACCCTTCATGCATCCCCCAATCCCTCTATGAAAAGTATAGAGGGAATCTACCAAGTTAGAAAGGGGGAGACTTTTAAGGGCAGCCTTTTGTCTCAAAAGAGGACGATGTAAATAGGTACGCCGATCCTTTTTGCGACCAGCCGCACAATAGAAATTGTGCATTTAGTCGCAAAAAGGATCGGCGTACCTTTTTACAGTTTTCTTCTTTTCTATTTGATCTTTGGCGTCATTTTCATTAGGTTACTCTTTAGTGAGTAAACAAAGCGTTTCATCCCTCAATATGATTTCCACGACATTGTAATGGCAGCTATTCGTATCACTCTCCCAGATAATTCCGTGAAGAGTTTTGATTCGTCGCCGACTATTTTGCAGGTGGCAGAAAGCATTGGGCCGGGACTTGCCAAAAACTGTGTCGGTGGTTGTATCAATGGGCAAAAAGATATTCTCGATCTACGCACCACTCTCAATGACGGCGACAAATTAGAAATCGTCACAGCCAACTCCGAAAAAGGCCGCGAAGTTCTTCGCCACTCGGGTGCGCATATTATGGCGCAAGCAGTTCAAGAGCTTTTTAAAAACGTCAAAGTGACCATCGGTCCGGTGGTGGACGACGGTTTTTATTACGACTTCGATCCTGAAACACCACTATCACTCAATGATCTGCAATTAATTGAAGATCGCATGTACGATATCGTCGGTCGCAATTTACCTCTTGTGCGCGAAGTGTGGCCCTCTGATAAAGCCATTCAAGTTTTCAGCGACATGGGCGAAACCTATAAGGCAGAAATCATTCGCGATCTCAAAACGGACGTGGTTTCTGTTTACAAACAAGGAACGTGGTTCGATCTTTGCCGTGGACCTCATGTGCAGCACACAGGTCAAGTGAAAGCCCTGAAGGTGATGTCCATTGCTGGAGCTTACTGGCGCGGCGATCAAAAAAATAAACAACTACAACGTGTTTACGCCACCGCTTTTAACGATAAAAAAGAATTAAAAGAATATCTCAACAATCTCGAAGAAGCGAAAAAACGCGATCATCGCAAAATTGGCAAAGAGCAAGGGCTCTTTATGTTCCATGATTGGGCGCCAGGGATGCCATTTTTTACTCCCAAGGGCACCATCATTTACAATGAGCTCGCCAATTACATCCGCGAGCTTTATCGCAAATACGAATATAAAGAAGTGATCACGCCTCAGCTTTACGACTCCAATCTTTTTATCACGTCTGGTCACTACGGACATTATAAAGACAACATGTACTTTAGCGAAGTGGGCGACAACAAAACAGAAGTGGGCGTAAAACCCATGAACTGTCCTGGCCATTGTTTGCTCTTTGGCTCGGAGAAACACTCCTATCGGGATCTCCCATATCGCATGGCGGATTTTGGACGCCTTCATCGCTACGAAGCCAGCGGTGCTCTTGCTGGACTCACTCGCGTGCGCTCGATGTCGCAAGATGACGCTCATATTTTTTGTACCGACGAACAGCTCCAGGGCGAGATGGAAAGTTTTATGACTTTCCTCAAAGAAGTGTATTCGGCGCTCGGCATGTATGAGTACAAGGTCTACATTGCCACACGTCCAGCCAGTCGACTTGGCAGCGACGATTTGTGGGACCGTGCAGAGGGTGCTTTGACAGGCGCCATGGAAAAGCTCGGCATTCCTTATCAAATTAATCCAGGGGATGGTGCGTTCTACGGCCCAAAGATCGAAGTGCATTTTATTGATGCGATGAAGAGAACTTGGCAGCTGGGTACAGTGCAAGTCGATTATAATTTGCCAAAGAATTTTAATTTAACTTACGTTGGAGATGACAACACGGAGCATATGCCGGTCATTCTTCATCGTGCGATTTTAGGAACTCTGGAAAGATTTATTGGCATTTATATCGAGCAATGTGCGGGAAAATTCCCATTGTGGCTTTCGCCCACGCAAGCCGTGATAATGAATGTGACGGATCGCCAAAATGATTACTGTTTAGAACTCAAAAAGAAACTCAGTGAGCAAGGCTTGCGGGTCGAATACGACAATCGTAATGAGAAGTTGGGTTACAAAATTCGCGAAGCGCAGCTGCAACAAATGCCGTATATGTTGATTGTCGGTGATAAAGAAATGGAACAGGGCTGTGTATCTGTTCGTTTGCGTTCCGGGGAAATGATTAACTTTATCCCGGTGGATGAATTTATTAATAAAGTGGTGGGCGAAGTTAAAACTCGACAGCTCACTTCTGTTTTCGAGAGTAAAAACCAAACCAAGGAGATAAGCCATTAAGCCTTTTAATAAACCTTTCGGAGGACCTCCCCGCCCAGCGGGTGGAGGATTTGGCGGTAATAAGTTTCGTAAAGATGGACCCGGCGGTGGAAATTTCCGCGATCGCAAGGGTGAAAAAGATGCATTTAATGTCAATGAGGCGATTCGCGCTCGCGAAGTTCGTGTCGTAGGACCCGATGGTAAAATGTTAGGCGTGTATCCGACGTCGCAAGCTTTGGGCTTGGCGCGGGATTTTGGCTTGGACTTGATCGAAGTATCGCCAGAAGCCACTCCACCCACTTGTAAAATCATGGATTATGGCAAGTGGAAGTACGAGAACAAAAAGAAGACCCAAGCGAATAAGAAAAAACAGGTTGTGGTTTCAGTCAAAGAACTGCAAATTCGCCCACGCACGGATGATCATGATCTCGAAGTGAAGATGCGCCACGCCCGTCGTTTCTTGCTCGACGGCGACAAAGTCAAAATCAATATGCGCTTTCAAGGGCGCGAGATGGCTTATCATGAAATGGGCCGCGCAACGATGAATCGTGTTGCGAAAGCTTTGATGGATTTAGCGATGGTCGAGATGGAGCCTAAGAGTGAAGGTAAACACTTGTTTATGATCCTTGCACCAGATCCAGTGAAAATAAAAGATTACAAAACGAAAAACCCTGATCTAAAAGCTGTCGCGAAAAACGACGAAAAAGATGAAGATCCTGGTGAAGATGAGGGCGAAGAGTAGAGATCCTTCGCTCAGCTCAGGAAGGTTATTTCGCCTTCCTGAAGCAGTACAGACTCCCTGAGGGCGTAGCCCAAAGGATCTGAACCTACTTAAAGCGGTCTAGCGGTGATTTTCAACTCAATGGGTTCTGCCCCTTCAGTGGGCGGTAAATAACGAACAATGGCAGACTCGTAAGAAGAGCTTTCTACATCCGCGTGCAAAGGCTCCTGTTCCAGGCCTCCTTTGACTTCCGTGTATTCTAAGGAAATTTTAAAAGCTTTGTCAGAAAAAGGCGAGTTTTTAGGGGTGAGTTGCATTTTAAAGCTCAAAAGATCTGAGGATTGAGAAAGGATGGCCTCTTCACCTTCGGTGACAATCAATTGAGGCATGGAATCTAAACGACCATTTTTCCAGATTTCAACGTCCATTTGGACTTTTCTTTTGGGATTTGCTGATGCGATGTTCAAAGAGAGAGCAAATATAGCAAATAGAATATAATGTAACACTTTAACTCCCCCCATGAACCTCTATTACAGATCAAAATAACTTGTCTGGCAAGCTCAGAGATGGGGGAATTTAGTTTTAATTTTTAAGCGTACCGATACAGATTGTAGGCTCTTTGCATCAATTGCTCTCGCAAACTGACAGTGGCAAGCTCAATCGCCTTGTAGGGACTCCACGATTTCGCAAAACTTTCCTCGATAAAATCAGCGCAGATAAAACGAATCAAAACACAGTATGCACCGTTTTCTTTGCGTAAGTGTACTTCGTGAATCGAAGGAGATTCGCTAAACTGAGTCAATGCATCCATCTGCATTTCGACATAAGTTTTGATCATCTCGTTTTGTGTGTGGGTGGTATAATAGATTTGTGCGGTCGTCATAAATCCTCCTTTTTATTTTGGGCCAATCAATTGGCGAACGACATCGGTGCAAACTGAAGCTTTTAGCGGCTTCTGTAAGTAAACAGGATAACTGCGCCCTTCGCCTTCGACCAGTCGATCAAACTTTTCGCGCGAGAGGCTACTTACAAAAATAAAATTATCTATAGACTGGCCAAAGCGCGACCACAGGTCCATACCTGTTTTTTTTCCAGAAAGAAAAATATCAGCAATCACAAGAGTATAGGAGGAACCACTATTTTGCTGATGTCTTATAAGACGTTCGGCCGCTTCTTCCGTTTGTACCCAATCGATTTTAGCGTTGGGGCAGCACCGATTTAGAATATTGGTCCAAAACGGTTGAAAAGTGACGTCATCTTCTAAGACGAGAATCTTCTCTCGGGCATTTTCTGCTTCGGCGAGTACTCCTTGGTAAGCATCAATGGTATCGATATTTACTCCGACGTGCATAAGTCCTCCTTGTTGCCACCCCCAGAATCGTCTTTAAATATGACAGGAGTATGAAATCGTTTTGAAGATTTCGTAATATTTGGTAAAGTGCCTGAGTATGGATAAGATTTTATGTGTTGAGGATAGCCCAGAATACCGCGAAGTTCTGAAAAGTGCTCTGAAGGGCTTGCATGCCGATTTTGCCTCCACTCTCGCAGAAGCTCGTATGTTTCTTAAGAATAACGACAATAACTACGACTTGATGCTTTTAGATGTTTCGCTCCCCGATGGCGATGGCATCAAATTTTTGTCAGAGTTTAATTTAAAAAATAAAAATATACGAGAAATGCCAGTATTTATCGTAAGTTCCGACTCGGACGAGCTCAGTAAAGTCACTGCGTTTGGCTTGGGTGTGGATGATTATATTTGTAAACCTTTCAGTCCCATCGAGTTGTTGGCGCGAGTTCAGGCAAAAATTCGCAAGCTGCGTGAGCAGAAAATGGATTCAAGTAAAGCTATTGTGGGGGATATTGAAGTGAACCAACACAAAATGTCTCTACAGATCCAAGGGGACTCGGAACCTGTGCCCGAGGTCACGCCCATTGAGTTTAAAATATTTGCACTGTTAAGCAAACACCCAGGCAATATTCTATCGCGTGGACAAATCATCGATAGTGTATGGCCTCTCAATACCTTTATCACCGAGCGCACGGTCGATGCGCATGTCAGTCGTCTCCGTCGGAAAATCATTCGTTCCAAGGTGAACATCGAGACTGTTTTTGGTGTCGGTTATAAACTTATTTTAGAATAACATCTGTACATGCCAATACATCTTGGGCAGAGCGAATCATTGTACTCAAAGTTTCTGTTTTGTTGAGCTCCACAGGTTGAGGGGTGCTGATGGGCGTCTCACGAGAAAGAGTCATAACGTGCTTGCTTTCTTCTGCGAGCGAAGCAAAACCAATCAACAGAGCCGAGCCTTTGACTTTATGGCAAACCTTATAGATGTCTTCATTGGAGAGAGTGGAAGAGTTAGAAAGTTTTTCAATAGTTTCGGTAAGTGTCTTACGAAAAGCGCAAACAATATCAAAAACAACATCGGGATTCGTCTCATCAATCAGAGTTTCGAAGACGCCTTTGTCGAGGAGATGACGCTTTGAGGCTAAGATGGAGAGGGAGGTAAGTTTATCCCTTTTCGTAGAACTATTTGTCATATTCCAATTGTAAACATATTCACAAAACAAACAAAGAATATAGTTGTGAAGTTTTCGCAACAAATCTGAGTGAATCTCTAAGATATTCTATACTTAGCTTGTATGAGAAATTTAACCTAGAGAGTCTAGGTCGGAGGTTTTTTATTCAAGGCGCAGGAGCTGAGAAATATAGAAAGTTGTATGTACTGCTCCTGTTGTTTGCAGGGGTAAGCACTGCTTTTGTTATTTTCAAATTCTTACGCAAAACCGAGCAAACTGCTTACCTCACAGAAGTGAGAAGTGAAGCGAGCAGTCTAGCCATGAGTCTAGATCTTATCATGGCGATCAATACGATTAAAATGCAAAGTTTTGAAGAGCATATCGACTTTAAACATGTGCAAAATAAACTCAATCAACAGGTCATTCAATCCGCTTTTGATTATTCCATTTTTTCTAATTTTTCATTTCTTGAATATCAGGGAGTTTCTAAAGATGGTTCCATAAATATTTTAAGAACTCATCGTGTATCTGCTAAAAACAAACCTCCAATTTTTGTCGGCCCCGATGATAAAATAGTACGTTCCAATATTGCCAAATCGACGATCTATAAAATGATCGAGCGTAATAACAAACAAAGCCAGTTTTTTGCTGAGTACAATGGCGAAGCTATTTATGTGATCATTTCACAGTCAGCAGAAAAGAATAATGTTTTTTATACTTTCAGTGGGCTAGCTCAGAATCTTATCAAAGAAAACTTTCCCGCAAAAGTGAATGTCGAAGCCATCATTCACCAACTATCTGACAATACTTACTGGCATTTGATTAAAAAAGAGGGCGAAACACATTTTAAGAAAATTCCCGAAGACAGTTTAAACAAGATTAAAGATGAGAAGTATGTTTTTGACTATAAATCGCGTTTTGGTTCAGATCGCTATTTTGATATTAAAACACTCGCCACCTTTTCGGCGCCTAAGAAAAATTTATTTTCGTTGATTGCGCTTTTTTCGGGCCTGGTGATTACCTTTCTGTTGAGTTCATTGCTTTATCACCTGATCACACGTAATATACAAATTTCTAAGATCGTTGCCGATCGCACGGCAGATTTAGAGAGAGAGTCACAAAAGTCCAAAGAGGCTGCGATTGCGAAAAGTCGTTTTCTTGCCAACATCAGCCATGAAATTAGGACGCCATTAAATATTGTTTTAGGTATGTCAGATCTTCTTCGTGAAACATCACTGTCTTCTCTACAAAAACATTATATTCATTCTATTAATAACTCCGGACGGCATTTACTTCATTTGATTAACGACATTCTCGACATGACTCGTGTCGATATGAGTGATGTGTCTTTTAAATCTGAGGAAGTCAAGTTGCTGCAAGTGGTGGAGGAGAGTTGCTTGGCAGTGGATGAACTGGCGCGCAATAAAAATTTATCTCTCTACATGGATTATGATTTCCGTTTGCCCGCAACTATCGAAGTAGATCCTTCGCGGATTCGCCAGGTTCTCATTAATATTCTCAGCAACGCGGTTAAATATACCCATGAAGGTTCTATTTATTTTAGCACGCTTTTTGTACAAAATTATAATGACCAAATAGATAACGCTGTTGTTTTTAAGGTTAAAGACACCGGAATGGGTATTTCGCGCGAAGACCAAGAGGAAATTTTTAAAGCGTTTTATCAAGTGAACAGCAGTATTCAGAGATGCCAAGGTGGCGTGGGCTTGGGCCTGTCGATTGTGTCCTCGATTCTTAAACGTCTTGGTGGTCAGATCAGTGTGGAATCGAACGTGGGAGTGGGGTCGACATTTACGATTGCTATCCCGTTGCTTAATTTTTCTTCAGACGTATGGGCGAATTCTTTGCCAGAGATACATATTACTCAGCCAAGAAATCTTTTGCTTAGCCGTAACAAAACTCTCGCGCAACTTTTTTCCAAAAACATCAAAGCTATTGGCGGTCAGCCTCTTACCGCAATTTCCACGGAAGAGTTAACGAATGTGACGGAGCCATTAAACTGTGTGTTTGTGGATATAGAGTCTTTTTCTGATGTGAATAAATCCATGTTGGCGAACTTACAATATAAAACTTTGGTTTTTATTGGTAAACCGCAAGAGAAACTTGGGAACTCGTTTAATAAAAAAGACGATTATTTACATTGGCCAAATAAACTTCTTTTGCCCTCACAATTGCAATCCTTAGTTTATGAAGAGCAAGAACAAGAAGATGTTCAGCTGCAACCCTCATCGGAGCCAAGCCCTTCTGAATATCTGAGGGTCCTGATCGTTGATGACGATATATCGAATCAAATACTTTTTGAGGCTTACTGTGCCAATGAAAAATGGGATGTGGAATTTGCCAGCAATGGGCAGGATGCGCTGGAGCATCATCTCAAGCATAAAAAGTTTGATGTCTTAATTACAGATTTGCAGATGCCAGTCATGGATGGGTTCACGCTGATTCAGACCCTGAATGAGAATACACAAACTTATCATAAACCCAAAAACATGATTATTCTTTCGGCCGATTCAACATTAGAAACCATTCATTTGGCGAAAAGTTATAATATCACTTCTTTTTTGACTAAGCCCATCCGCAAATCTGAGTTTTTAGCAGCTGTCTATAAGGCTGGTGAAATACGTCTTCTTTCACCGTACTCTTCAGGTATAGCGAATAATTAAAGCTTTTAAGACTGGCTTTAAGTCTGTAAACGACTCGAAATAAGACGGTTGTCTTCTTTCAGTGTTTAAATTTTTAGGAACAACAATGACGTTGGACAAAAACATACTTTCCGTCGTCGGCAGTTTTGCGAATATTGGTGGCAGCGCTCGAGCGAACGTGGCGGCACTTCTCTCAACCAAGCGCACATCTAATGCAACAACTTGGAATCCAGGCGTGGTAACCACAGTTTACTCATTGTATGGAATAGTTAATAATATTTTTATAGGCGCAGATTTTACGACACTCAACGGTTCAGCTTCTCGAATCCGTTTTGGAACAATTTTGTATTCGACGTAAATTTTAAACTAAGGCACTAAAAATTTAACTAATGTCGAAATAAGACTCTGGCGTTGGATAGGCTTTGCTAAATAAGCACTAAAACCAGCGAGAATGGATTTTCCCTGCTCTTCTTTCATCGCATTTGCAGTAAAAGCAATGATGGGAATTCGGTACCCTTGTTCGCGAAGAATTCTGAGTGTCTCGTATCCACCCAACACGGGCATTTGAACATCCATCAACACGGCATGGTAATTGGCATTTTTTTCGATCATTTCAAGAGCGACTTTTCCATTTTCAGCGATATCTACTTTTGCACCAGCGCCAGTTAGAAAATAATTTACTAAAATTTGGTGGTCCTTCGAATCATCAACAACAAGTATGACTTTATTTTTTAAAGGGAGTTGGTGTGGGGGGGGTATCTTGGGCGTCTCCTGCAAGTTTTTTTGGATTCTCTGCTTTTTTGCAGGGAAGACTCAAACGAAAAATGGAGCCTTTATTTGTTGGCAAATCGATGAGTTCCAATTTGCCGCCAAGTAATTCGGTTAATTCTCTAGAAACGGAAAGTCCTAAGCCAGAGCCATCTATTTTTTGCGTTAGCGAGTTCGCCCCTTGGGAGAAGGCTTCGAATAAATCTTTGGCGTAATTTTTATCAATTCCTGGGCCTGTATCGACAATGTCGAACTGTATAAGGTCGTTGTGATTTTGTGAAGGAATACTTTCAACGAGTATTTTGACTTCGCCTTCGGTTGTAAATTTAATGGCATTCCCAACGAGATTTACAAGGATTTGCCTTAAACGCAAGGGATCGCTGTATATTTGCGAAGGCGATGAGTTGCGGTAATGAATAGAAAACTGCAGTCCCTTTTTAGTGGCCTTTAATTCCATAAGCGCACCGATATCATTGAGCAAGGGCCTTAGCTCAAAGACTTGCTTTTTAATTTCAAGTTTATCGGCTTCTATTTTGGAAAGATCGAGTATGTCATTCACAATTTCCAAGAGTTGATTTCCACTGCGCTTAACGACCTCTAAGTATTTCTTTCTCTCATTTTCGGTGGGATTGGTGTCCAAGAGGAGGTCGATAAAACCGATAATCGCAGACAAAGGAGTTCGCAGCTCGTGCGAGGTGTTGGCGATAAATCGTGATTTGGCGAGGGTGGCCGCTGTCGCTTTTTTATTTTCATCAGCAAAAATACTCTGTGCGAAAAGCAAACAAATGATAACAGAGCAAATAGCTAAGATGTCTAAACCGAAAAGAAAAAAAGGAGAGTGGGTGGTGGTAAGTTGATTCCACGGCAAGAACTTCTGCGTGATCATGAAATTGCCAAAAGCCAGAGTAAAGATAGAAAAAAACAAAGTCCCCCAGCGTGTTTTCCAATGAGCTTTAGGGAAAGCAAACATATTAAAGATGAAACACATAAAAAAGAGACAGTATCCAATAAGGGTATTGCCTAGAAAAATTAACGAGTAGCATGCTGTCAGATTGAGAATTGTAGATGTCGTAAGGCAAATTAAGTTAATTTTTTTACAAAGAGTGAAAAATGGAATTGTAAGGACAAGTCCAAGAATTATTAGGTAGCCCACCCAATGGCGATTTTGCGCCTCGTCAGGCAGTTGAATGTAGGTGGATGTAGCATTAAAGGCACTGAGTGCAGCGCAGATATTACAAAAATTAGCTATAGGGTTGATGGCAGCGATGTTCTTTAGCCGCATCCAATAAGTAGTAGTCACAATTATTACATAAAACGGCTTTTTGTTTAAAATCAACAAAATTTGTTTATATGGAATGAAATGTGATTTTCCGTACGCTTTATTGCGTAAAATACATATATAAAATTTACTTATTGATTTAACGCTCGCTATTATATAAAAAGTTTACATATGGAGTCATATCAAGCTGAATTAGACATATCTACTGAGATTCAACAATTAGAAACAAGATTGCTGGTCGCTTTACAAAAAATCAGATCACAGTTTGATTTTGAACCTGTTGCTTGGTTGGCGGCGGATCGACAAAAGTTGAACGTAACCTCAATTCAAGCGGCATTGGCTATTAAAACTCGTTTCTTTGAAGCTATGTCAAGCGTGATTCATTTTTCTGAACTGTCCGATAAGCAAATTTTTAAATTTACCCTGAAAAATTTAAAACTACGAGTTGATGAAAGTTTTTGGCCTATGGTTTCTGAAGAAGACGTCTTGGAGTTGTACAATTCAGATTTTTTACAGGTCGGCCATAATATTTCGTTTATGAGGTTTTGTTCTTATCATCCATCTGATCTTTATTTAAAAGAATGGTGGGAGCTATTTTACAGAGATGAAAAGATGACAGCTATGCTAGCTGAATCAGCCAATAGGGTGTTTCAGGGAAAAGTTAATAAATACATTGAAGCTCAGGTTCCAAAACATTTGGTCAGAGAAATTGCATCTCTCAAGAAGTATCAACTGAATGTAGAACAAGGAGTCATGGCTCCAGTTTATGATAAAGAAGGTTGTATTGTTGCTTGTTTGACCTCTCTTAAGGCAACCCACATTTAAAAAAGACACAAATTATGATGAAAAACTTTAGAAATACTGAAATTGCTGATCTCATCAAAAAATTTAGAAAAAAGAGAAATATTTCTCAGCTCGAATTGAGCAGAGTGTGCGGGCTCAATAATGCTCAGTTTTTTAGTAATATTGAGCGAGGAATAGCAGAGTACCCACTGGATACTCTGGCGGTTATCATTAAATATTTAGACTTAAGTGCAGATGAAAAGCTTCAGCTGAACAAGTCGTTTATCAATTTCCAAAAGAAAATGATTGCAAAAATCATCAGTGGTTAAAGCGAGGCTTAAGCAGCCCCTTTTTTCTTTTGTGAAAGAAAAGAAATTCTGTTGAGTATGGCTGTGTAAGTCGCGCAAGATCTTGCTAGGTTTTCTTTAATAAGTTCAACTTCGTTTGCTGACAACGATTCTATCAATTCAAAAGCTTTTTTTAAATGCGACGGATCTTCTCCGGCATGAAGATTGATAAAAGTGGCAGCCTTAGGCCCATACGTTTTTGTGATTCGCTGAGAGAGAGAGGCTGCTTTTTGAACTGCAATGCCTTCCAAGCAAAGAACATAACCTAAAAAACTGCTCGGATGAACATGTTGTATAAGATAATATTGAGGTTGATAGAAGTTCTTTGTTTCATCAAGTTCTTGAAAGTCTTCAATTTTACAATTGATAGCTTGCAAATCTCTCAGAATGACCTTTTCATGCCCCGACTCTTCAATAGAATGTTTTAAAAAGCGGTGATGGATGCCTGAGCGGTCCTCGGTCTTTGTGTGCGCGGCAACGAGAGACAGAAGTCGCGTTGAATGAGAAACAAAAAAGTAGGTTTGCGCGCACCAATGAGCATAGGCCCATGGGTCGGTCCATATAAAGTTATCAAATATGGGATCTAGTTGCTGCATTTCACTTTTGTATAAGTTTTCTAGTTTCATGCGACCTCTTTAACAATTTGTCTAGTTTGTTCATCGGTATAGGTTCTTGTTTCCCATAGTCTTTTCGTAGTTGATTCAATAATAGGTTGAGGAGTTATCATATTTTTAGATGCATAAAAGATGATAAGATCACAAGGGAACCCTCGCAGCGTCAGATTTTGTTTGAGCGCTTCAAACCCTATACTGTAAGCGAGGCGATCCACCTTATTATCCTTTCTCGCTGGAGCAAGGATAGCGGAGGCATTGGTTGTTTTAAGGTACTGAATACCACAACGAGCAAGTACATCACTATAAGGGACCTCAGTATGCACTTTTCTAAACAGAGGGTTCACTGTAAAGTACTCCATGGTCATGACTTTGTGCAATCCTTGATCATTTAAGGTTTTCATAATTTCAGCAGAAAAAAAATCAAAGTAGTGATGTTCCTTGTCGACGGCGAACTGAAGATCAAAAAATGAGTATAAGTGTAGGGCAATGATTTTTAAGTCTTGATGAATAACAGCTATTGTATCTTGTCTCCAAAAATCGTCTGATTTTGGAGTATAGCCATCACCGGACTGTTGATAGATTTCTGTCCAGCATTTCTTCCATAGAAAATAAGTTTCATTATATAAGTTTTTGTGAAATGGAGATTGAAAGTGATGATGGAGCTGTCTGGTATTTATAAAAGTCAAACGAACTTGATCAACACTCAGTGAGCTGTTCAGCATATTAAATAAACTAAAATAGTTTGTTTTTATTCACAATTGTTTGCTTTAGGCATTGCAATCTTTTAGACCTTTGAACAGAGAACAGGGCGCCGAGAAGTAATATAGCGGTGAATTTTAGTAAAAAACCAAGTAATTTCAGTATTTTGAGCTATATTCTAGAGATTTGCAATCCTCCTTTGCTGATGGTTTTTAACGTTAACTTTTGTTGGACAAGTGCCGTCTTTTTAGCTAGAAAGAACAACGCTTTATCTATCATAGGCTCGAAAAGTAAGCATTGCTTCGCCTGTGGGGAAGGAAATTATATGAAAGCAAAAACCCATTCCGGGGCAAAGAAACGTCTTCGCGTTCTCAGCCGTGACAAAATTAAAAGAAAACAAGCGCGCCTACGCCACTTGATGAAGAACAAGAGTTCTAAACGCAAGAGACAGTTAGGTGATGTGATTTACGTGGATGCTGCGAATCTTCCAAACACTCGCAGATGTTTTAATATTTAAGAAGGCGGTAGAAAATGAGAGTAAAAGGCGGAGTCGTCAGTCGTAGACGTCGTAATAAAGTTTTAAAAAGAGCAAGTGGTTATTATTCTTCTGGAAGCCGTTTGTTCATTTATGCAAAAGAGAGAAACGATCGTGCATTAGCTTATGCGTATCGTGATCGTAAACAAAAAAAGAGACATTTCAGAAAGCTTTGGATCACGCGTATTTCTGCAGCTACAAAGTTAAACGGTGTGAGCTATTCTAAATTTATGGGAGCTCTGTTAAAAACAGACATCGAATTAGACCGCAAAGTGTTAGCTGATATGGCGATCTTTGATCCCAAAGGTTTTTCTGATCTAGTTCAAAAAGTCATGCCCAAGTAAAATGGGATGTGTCTTTTAAGAGAGTCCTTCCTGGAAGGGCTCTGATTGAAGAGTCCTTCCAGGAAGGACTCTATCTTTAAGGATGGATTATGTTGAGCTTTGAGGAAAGAAAGAGAGATCATATTCAAATTTCTCTCTCGTCTCAGAGCCAGTCGCTGGTGGATCACGAACTCGAAAATATAGAGCTGATCCACGAAGCCATTCCAGATCTCAATTTTTCAGATATTCAATTAGCGACAACAACATTAAATTTAAATGTCGATTCTCCGATTTTTGTGTCTTCGATGACTTTGGGGCATGCTCAGGCGTCTTCAGTGAACGATGTTCTTGCTTCCGTCTGCCAAGAAAAAAATATGCTGATGGGTGTGGGATCGCAAAGAAAACAATTAAAAGATCGTGAAGCACGCCAAGAGTGTGTTCAGCTTCGACAAAAATTCCCACGCCTCAAAGTCATGGGCAATATTGGTTTGGCACAATTGATCGAAACACCGACTATGGAAATCGCAGCCCTTGTGGAGTCTCTTGAAGCGCAAGCGATGATTGTGCATACGAACCCTTTGCAAGAATGTATTCAGCCGGAAGGCACTCCGCAGTTTCGCGGAAGTTGGCAGGCGCTCGAGAGGCTTTGCCACGAGCTCACTATTCCGGTGATTTTAAAAGAGACTGGCTGTGGGTTCTCCGAAAAAACTCTCGCCCGTTGTCGTGACCTCGGTTTAGCCGCAATCGATGTGAGTGGCCGCGGAGGCACCCATTGGGGCCGCGTTGAGGCGCAAAGATTAAATTCGACAGATGTGCGTTTTGCCGCCGGGCAGTCTTTTCGCGACTGGGGAATTTCCACCGTGGAATCCGTTCTGGCTGCAAGAAATATTATAACCACTTCGGAAATTTGGGCATCAGGCGGTGTGCGCTCGGGCTTGGATGTCGCCAAATATCTTGCGCTGGGATCTTCGATGGTCGGTGTGGCGCAACCGATCCTGGCTTCGGCCCTGCAGGGCCAAGAAGCATTGAACAATTATATTGAGCAAATTCATTATGAGCTAAAAGTAGCGATGTTTTGTGTGGGAGCTGTGACTGTTGCTGATCTGCGAAAGGGTGATGTGTGGAAAAAGATAAAGAATTAGAATCGCTCTTTAAAGGGTTTTCCAAACTCAAGCGTTCAGAGCGTTATCAGCGCCTACTCGAGTTGGGCGCTTTGGATTCCAATGATATTTCATTTTTGAAAGCGGGTGGACTCAAAGATCTCGAGCTGGCCGATCATTTTATCGAAAACTCGATTGGCTATTTTCAACTTCCTCTCGGTGTGGCGATCAATTTTCGTATCGACAGCAAAGACTATATCATTCCCATGGCCGTGGAAGAAACATCGATTATCGCAGCAGCCAGCAAAACGGCACGTTGGGTGCGCGAGCATGGCGGAATCAACACTGAAGTGATCGGTGAAAATATCATCGGCCAAGTACAAATTGCCAAAGTGAAAGATCTCGCCCGCTTAGCGCAGGTGATCGATAGCCAAAAACAAAAATGGATTCAAGAGCTGAACAGTGTTGTAGCACAGAGTATGTTCCTGCGCGGTGGTGGGGTTCGTGATATCCAATTGCGACAAATTCTTCGCCCGGATAATGAGATGATGGCGGTGATGCACATTCATCTCAACCCATGCGATGCGATGGGTGCCAATATTATTAATCAAGTCTGTGAATACATCACTGGCCCGCTCGAAGACGCTTCGGGCGAAAAAGTCACCATGCGAATTTTATCCAATCTCGTGGATACAAAAGTCACACGCGCCTCTGTGAGTTTAAAAAATATCGCACCAGCGATGGGTGAGGCGATTCAAGAAGCTTCCCTCTTTGCCGAGATAGATCCGTATCGTGCGGCGACGAACAATAAAGGTGTGCTCAACGGGATCGACCCCATTCTTATTGCCACCGGCAATGATTGGCGTGCGGTGGAGGCAGGGATTCACGCGTATGCGGCTCGCGATGGTCAGTATCGCTCCATCACTCGCTGGCGCTATGCCGATGGTGTCCTAAGTGGAGAGTTTTTAGCACCGCTGATTGTCGGCACTGTGGGCGGAGTGACGTCTCTTCATCCGGCGGCAAAAATGGCTATGAAAATGATGAAAGTGGAAAGTGCGAATCACCTTTCGCGCATTTGCGCCTCGGTCGGTTTGGTGCAAAATTTAGGCGCGTTGAGAGCTTTGACCTCGGAAGGAATCATTGAAGGTCATATGAAGTTGCACATTAAAAATTTAGCATTGGGTGCGGGCGCCAGTGAACATGAGACCCCGACGCTGCATAAACTTCTTGAACAAGTGCTGACTGCTAAGAAAAGGATTTCTTTGTCCGACGCCATCCAAATGCTCAAACAAATGAGATCTGTGAAGGACAATGCGCAAATCACAACTCAACCTTAGTATTCCGATCAAAACATTCTTGATGGGAGAGTATCTCGCTCTCTCCTCGGGGCCTTCGCTCGTGGTCGCGACGCAGCCGGAGTTTCGTTTTGATTTTTATGTGGGATCTTTTGAAGACACGATGAGTTTGCAAAGCCCTGCCGGTTTATACTATCAAAAAGTCAAAGATCAAATCGGCACGGTGAGAATCGATATGAATGATCCCCTCAGTGGACGCGGTGGTTTTGGTGCCTCGACGGCCCAGTTTCTTGCGTTGTGGTTGTACGTGCGAGCCACTACAAAAAAATCAGCCACAGATTTGACGCCGGCCATGGCCGTGGAATGTTGGCAAGAGTATCGCAGTTTGTTTCCAGTAGGACAGGAACCAAGCGGTGCTGACTTGCTCAATCAGATGTGCGGCGGTTTAACAATTTGGAATCCTGAAATCCGCGAGGTGCAGCGCATGGAGTGGCCGTTTGGTGATATGGCTGTGCAACTTTATAAAACTCCTTTTAAGATCAAAACTCACGAACATTTAGCAACCCTCGACAAAGCTTCATTGCCGCTCTCTGCGCTCAAAAATGTGATGGATGCCGCCCTCAAGGCGGTGCAAGAGAAAAACTCTAGCGCCTTTCTAAGACAAAGTTGTCTGTACACCGAAGTGCTCGATCAAGCGGGCTTACAAGCTAAAGAGACTATTGATTTATTAATGAAGATTTCTGAACACCCCGATGTGTTTAGTGCTCGCGGTTGTGGTGCCCTCGGTGCCGATGTGATTGCGGTGTATACAAAACCGCGCAGCGAAGTCGATCTCAGTGATTTGGATTTACTCAAAATCAGCGAAGCTCCCGAAAATTTAAGTTCAGGTCCGGTGTGGAGATGGAACAAATGATGTGGGAAGCGTCGGCGCCGTCGAATATTGCTTTAGTCAAATACATGGGCAAACGCGCAGGTGGAAACGTGGCGATCAATCCCTCCCTTTCCTTCACATTGGATCACTTGCGTACGTTTGTGCAGTTGGAAGTGGCGAGTGACGGTAAGGCGGACGGGGCAACGACTGACTCTTGGGAACCTCATCCAAATTATCCAGCACTTGCTATGTCCGATACGGGGCGCACAAAGTATTTGGCGCATTTGCAAAGAATGAAAGATTTTTTCAGTGCACAGAATATTTATTTTACGGTTCGCTCGGGAAACAATTTCCCCGCGGATTGCGGAATTGCCAGTTCGGCTTCGAGTTTTGCAGCGCTCACTTTGGTAACAGCCCAAGCTCTTAGCTCTTTGCAAAACAAGACGGTTCCCTCAGTTGAGATTCTTGCGAATCTCAGCCGACAAGGTTCGGGCTCCTCTTGCCGCTCGTTTTTTCCAGGCTTTGTCGCGTGGAGTGAAAATGGAGTTTTCCCTCTGAAAACGACCGTTAACCAGCCTCATAATATTTATCATCAGACAGTGATTGTCAGTGGCGAAAGAAAATCAGTGTCCTCGTCGCAAGCCCATGAACGCGTACAAAGCAGTTTATTAATGGCGGGGCGGGAAGAGCGCGCGCAAAAACGTTTTGATCGTATCAACATGGAGTTGCAAAAGGCCCAGCCACATTGGTCTGTGCTGTTTGAAGAAACGTGGGCAGATTTTTGGGACATGCATGCGCTCTTTGAAACCAGCAATCCGTCTTTTGGTTATATGAGAGCGCGATCTTTGGAAGTTTTGCAAGCGGCTCGCGAGTTTTGGCAGCAGCATAATGATGGGCCACTCGTGACCATGGATGCGGGCCCCAATGTCCATTTGTTGTGGCGAGCAGAACAAAAAGCGCAGGCCCAGGAATGGATGAAACAACAAACGCAGTGGCAGTGGATTGTGAGTGAAGATGACAACTCATTTTGAGAATGATTTTTCGACGAAAGTCAGTACTGAACCCACGTTTAGTACACGGGTTTATGGCAAATGGATTCTTGCTGGCGAGCATGCCGTGTTACGCGGACATCCCGCTTTGGTGTTTCCGGTGAGCTCTTGTTTTTTTCAAGTAGATTACAGAGCCGGTGCCGAAAAGTTATCGGTGGTTTGTGATTCGGAGCAAAGCGAACAAATGAAAATGGTTTTTTCGGGTCTTTTAGAAAAAGCCTTGATGGATTTTGGCAAATCCCGCGATGAGCTGCGCGGCGAGATTCGTCTCACCAATCGTATTCCCTTGGTCGGTGGCATGGGCGCCAGTGCGGCGATCTGTGTTTCTCTTGGTCAGTTCCTTTGCCACTTGGGATTTTTGGATAAATCAAAACTCTTCGATTTTGCTAAAGACATGGAAGATCTTTTTCATGGAGAGAGCAGTGGTGTGGACATTGCGATCGCGTTGCGGGCACGTCCGCTGATTTATAAACGCCCCGGCGAATTTATGGACTTCGACCCAAAATGGAAACCGCAGTTGTATTTATCGCATTGTGGAAAACGGGGAGTGACCGCCGATTGCATTCGTCGGGTGAAGGCTCTCTGGCAAAATAATGAATCTTTAGCGCAAATGATTGATTTGGATATGAAGCGCAGTTTCGAGATGGCCTCCGAGTCTTTACAGACTCCTGACTCCGTAGAACTTTTGCAGCAATCGCTGCTTTTAGGTAGGTCTTGTTTTGAGCGCTGGGGCCTAGTTAGCGTCGAACTCAACGAGCATATGAGCGCTCTGCATCGCCTAGGCGCTATCGCTACTAAGCCCACTGGCAGCGGCGATGGTGGCTTCGTGCTCAGCTTATGGACGAAAGCTCCGCCATCCCCCCAGGCCTTTGAGCTGCTTCAGGCATAAAGTTTGCTCGGCAAAGGTCTAATAGAGGGCGGGTATTATTATTTATTTTGTAAGCCTTCTTAGGCTCATTTAAATTGAAGGTAATGGTTATTTATTTGCTTTCTACAATCATAACTTTCGCTGCGATAGTTTACGCTGAGGTTGTCAATAATAACGAAGCCGATCGAACGACATCGAGCAATATTCTGACAAATATCTATCCGCCGGCAGTCAATAATTTCTCTCGTGGTCGGGAACAAGCGATTAGCTATGCCAATCCGACATGGAATAGGATGAGTCTTTCACAACGAGCACAATACATTCACGATGTATCACAAGAACTCATTAGCCAGAAAAGTTATAATTATCTGAGCCCTTGGATTGTGACGTGTATATCTTATCACGAGTCTGAATTTTTACCGCAGCGTAGAACAACAAGTCGAAGTTCAACAGCTTCCGGTTTGATGCAAGTGACGAACACAACAATCTCAGGTTTATTGCAGCAATCCTGGTTTCAGCCTACTTCACCTGAATTTCAAGGTGTTGCTCGAAGAGCCGATACCTATCGAATGCAATCGTCACTTTCGATGATTGCGCAGATCGAATTAGGTATATCTACATTGCACTTGAAAAGAGTTGAAGCTCAAAGTACAAACATAGACACGATACTTCGGCGGTATCGTGGTTCAGGGAGTGGTGCAACCGACCGTAGCTACTCAACCAAGATACAAAACTGCGCGAGTTGTATGCAAAATTCTGGAGTGTCTGAAAGATGTCTAAGGCAGGCAAGATGAAGATTTTATTTCTCTACGTAATAGTTTTTCTTCCCAACTTTACGTACGCAACAGATATTTGGAAAATGGAGACAAAAAATTACAATCCCATTTCGGTTGGCGAAAACAAACTGACCGGCACACAACTTCATTTTTCAAATTCTGAAGGAAAAAAAATCACCTACATTCCTTCGGAAGCACCCTATGTGATGGTCTTTTCAAGAGAACAAAGCATTGGCGGGGTTCAGTATTTTATTACATCTTGGGCCATGGGTAGTGCCACGGCACAATTTAAAATATTTGCCCCTTCATTAAATGCGAATATTTTATGTGATTTTGTATCTGACGGTGAAGATACAGAGCTTAGATCTACCAATGGAAAAATTGAGGCCCTTATTTATAAGATTGATAATAAAGGCGAAGAAACTTCTAAATGGGTAGACTGTAACAAAAGAAATGTTTCTTCAAAAGTTAACTTCAAAAAAAAATAAATAGTCTTTTAGACTTTAAGAGCTTCGCCGGATTTTTTCTTTTCAAATTTCGATAGCAATAAATAGATGGACGGCACAACGAGCAAGCTGAAAATGGTGGAGACGATGCTTCCGCCAATGATCGTTAAGCCCATGGGTGTGCGTGTTTCTTGGCCAATGCTGTTGCCGATCACCAAGGGGATCGCGGCCGCTACGGTAGCGACAGAAGTCATTAGGATCGGTCGGAGACGCACAGGGCACGCCTCAATCAAGGCATCTTGCGCTGAGATATTTTTGTCGTGTCGTGTGTGATTGGTAAACTCGACCAATAAGATCGAATTCTTTTTGGCAATCCCCATCAACACAATAATGCCGATAAAACTGAAGATATTCAGCGACACGCCACCGATCCAAAGAATCAAAAGCGCACCGGTGATACTGAACGGCAAGGCGGTGAGGACCGAGATAGGAATAATGAACGAATTAAACTGAATGGCGAGGACCATGTAGGCCACCAAAATTCCAATGAGGAGGGCCGTGGCTAAGCTCTTAAAGCTATCTGACAGGCCCGCTGCGGAGCCCTCCAGAGAAAATCCATAACCCTGAGGGAGAATTTCTGTGGCGATCTGCTGGGCGCGATCCAGAGCGCGGGATTGGCCGACACCAGAACCAAGGTTGCCGTAGATACCAATGGTGCGCTGGCGATTGAGACGATTGATGGACTGAAAAGTTTGTTGTTGTTCAAACTCAACAAAGGGCCCCACAGAGGTTGCTAAACCAAATTGATTGCGCACTAAAATTTCGGAAATATCTTTAGCCGAGCGCAGTTTATCATCTTCCAACTTAATGCGAATATCATAGCGGCGCCCACCGGCGGTGATTTGGTTCTGTCGGGCACCAGCCACGGCGATATTGAGGGCGCTGGCGACGGTATCGATAGGCACACCCGCATCTGCCATTTTATCACGACGCGGGCGAATCAGTAGTTCTGGCAGACCTAGCTTAAAATCACTGTCGAGATCCACGGCGATTTTTTCTGCTTCCAGCTTTTGCATAATCTCTTCAGCTTTTTGATTGAGTACGTTCAGATCTGGCCCGGTGATATTAAAAGACAATGGATTCATCCGCCCCGAAGTCAAACCGCGAGAGGAGAGATCGCGGAAAGAAAATCGTACACCCTCGACGCTTTTAAACGACTCGCGCAATTGCTCCATAAGTTCGGTATGGGTTTCTTTGCGTTTTTCACGATCCGTCAGGTTGAGAGGAATCATCATCTGATTGATGCTATTCGCTCCAGGACCACCACCGATGGAGATAAAAAAACTTTCGATCAGAGGGTTGGCTTTGAGTACTTTTTCTATCTCTAAGGACTTTTGATAGCTGGCTTCCAGCGAAGCGCCTGGCTTCAGTTGCGCATTGAGCATCAAGAAATTTTGGTCTTGAGACGGAACAAACTCCTGGCGCACTTTGCGCACGAGAACTAATGAGACAGCGAACATGATAAAAGCGGCCAGTGCAATCCAACGAGCATGGGGGAGTGTGCGTCGCAAAAGGTTGCGATACATTTCATTATAGCGATCAAAAGCATGATCCAAGCGCTGCTCTAATTTTGTAGTCTTGGGGCTGGCCGAAAGAAAGGCGGCCGCTCGCATAGGCGTGATGGTCACCGCTTCGAGCAGGGATAAGAGAACGGCCACGGACATGGTGACGCCAAATTGGAAAAAGAATTTACCGATTACACCTGACATAAAGATCACAGGAATAAAAACGGCGATGACGGCCACAGTGGCCGCGATGGCGGCGGGTAGAATTTCTACCGAACCGTCATAGGCGGCTTGCACAGCAGATTTTCCCATGCGGTGATGGCGAACAATGTTTTCTAAAAGCATAATGGCATCATCCACCACGATGGAGATAGCTAATGTTAAAGCGAGAAGAGTGAAAAGGTTTAACGTAAACCCTGCAAAGTAAACCACGAGAAAAGTTCCGACAATCGATGTGGGGATGGAGAAGAGAATATTGAGGGCGGCACCCCAACTTCCTAAAAAGAGAAAACAAACCAAAATGGTTACGATGGACGCGAAGATTAATTTTTCTTGGGTCGTGTGCACCACCGCTTGGGTCGCTTTGGTGAAGTCCACATTGACCTGTAAACGGAAATCTTTAGGTATGGTTTTTTGCAACTCGGCCACACGGTCGTGAACCAATTGCGCCAAGGCAACTTCATTGCCGCCGCGCTGTTTGCGAATGGAAATGGAAATAGCTTCTTGGCCATCAATGCGGGCGGCCCGGCGAATATCGCTGAGTCCGTCTTCGACACGTGCCACATCGGAAATTTTAATATGCTGGTCCTGAATGATCTGTCCACCGCGACGGAGAATGCGTAGCTGACCAATTTGTTTGGCATCGGCAGCTTCACCCAGCCAACGCACACGGTATTCTTTTTTACCATCGGAGTATTGACCAGCCGCTGATTCCAAATGTTGTGATTGGAGTGTGTCTGCTAAGTCGGAGAGCGTGAGTTCATAACGACGGAGTTTTTGCAGATCTGGCCAAATTCGTAAGTTGCGCGTACTGTAGCCCGAAATAGAAACTTCACCAATGCCTGGAAGAAAACGAAACTGATCCAGCAAATAGGTATCTACCCATACCAGAGTTTCGCGTAGGGGTTTGTCAGAAGAAATACCCAGAAAGATAATGGGCGATTCTTCGGGATTGGTTTTTCTCACCACTGGAGGATCCACATTCAATGGCAAACGAATACTGCTCAAGGCGGTTTGCACTTCTTGAAGTGCTGTATTGACGTCGCGTGAGATATCAAAAGTCAAAGTGATAGAACCTTTTCCTGTTTGCACAGAAGAACGCATTTCTTGAATGCCTTCCACCGACAAAAGATTTTGCTCCATGGGATCAATCAACTCAGTCTCCACCACCTCGGGGGCGGCGCCTTCGTAGTCCACGGTGATGTTGAGCACAGGAAAATCGACATCGGGCATTTGACTGATACCGAGACGCCCAAAAGAAATACCGCCAAAAATAATCAGCGCGGACATAAGAATCCATGCGAACACCGGGCGTTGAATGGAGAGCGCAATCAAGGATTTCAATTTACACCCCGCTCATTGGTAAAGAGACGAGCTTGGCTTTCCACTTTGCGTAACTCGGCAAGGAAAGTAAGTCGGCGAGCCGCAGATTCAGCTGCTTCGACTTCAAAACTGACTAATTGGAAGAGAGTTGAGCGGCCGATTTTAAGTCGACGCCGTTCTTCTATCGCTTTTTGTATTTGAAACTGTGCTAAACGCGAGGCCTCTGTGCTTTGCGCTTGAACTAAGAGTTGTTGGCGCTCCAGATCTTTCCATGTGAGAAGCGAAGATCTTTTTTGCGATTCTGCTTGCAAGCGAGTGGCTTCCGCCCCCATCTGCGCGGCGAGAACTTGTTTGTTTACCAGTTTACGATTGAGCGGCATACTAAAAGTGACTCCCACGCGAGTCCCTGAGTAACGATTCAGGCCCGCATGCTCCCACGAACTGTCATAGGTATTGGTGATCCCGTTTTGGCCATAACCCACATAAACGTCAAATTGTGGTTTGAGGCCTTCACGAATTTTTTTTGCTTCCGTTTCAGCTTGCTGTACAAGAGCCACTGTCGAGAGTGTGTCCCAACGTTGAGGCGGGGTTCCTGGAGCTGAGGATACACCCGAAACGAGACTGTTGAGAGAGCGGGTTTGATCGAGGAGAGCGGCATCGGGAGCCCAATTGTCCGTCGGCAAATTTGGTAAAAAACTGAGCAAACGCACGCGGAGGGTGGCAATCTGGTTTTGCACGCTAATTAAATCCAACTCGCGACCACTGACCAAAGCTTCCACTTGCAAAAGATCCACCTTCTCGGCGGCAAGATTTTTCATGCGAGAACGCATCCACTTTAAAAGTTCACGCGAGGACTCGAGACTTTTTTTACGTATGACTTCTTCTTCTGTGTAGCGGGCTAAATCCCAGTAGATACTTTCGAGATCAATAAGTAGCAGATTTTTTTCGTAGAGCAGTGCCGCCTTACGACTGATGTGCTCTTGCTCTTCACCTTCATGGCGCAGGCTTGTGGCGCGACCAAAACCATCACGCCATAAAGATTGGGTGATGCGAGCTTCCCAGTCGGCAAAATAACGCAGTCCCCGGCCTTCGATCAGAGCGCGCTCCTGACCCGCCATGAGTGAAAATAATGTTCCTGTGGGGAGTGGTTGAAGCAAAGTGACATTGGCCGTGCGACTTTTCAATCTTCGCGCAAAGGTTAAAGCTTCGCGATTGTTATTAAAATCTTCTGCCGTCAGAAGAAGCTGCGAAGATAGCACCATGTCGCGAGATTCAATTTCGTTTTGTAAAGCGAGGATTCTTTGATCGACAGCACGAAGGGCTTCGGACTCGTGTCCCGCCCAACTCAAAAAATTTTCTAAAGGCGAAGCTTTTGCCGCCTGAGGCATCAATGCAAGAAAAGGAATCAACAGCAGAGAAAGATGCATTGTCGAAGTGTGATCGAATGTGCAGAGCAGGTCCATGAAAAAGTGAGATCGACGGGCGTGGCCATCACTAAGCTTGCATTAAAGCGGTGGAGAGCAAACCATGAAAAATTTACAGTGGAAAATTTAAATGCAATGCGTTATAAGACTTCTCTAACGAGCGAAGGTGACCCTATGAATAAGCAAAGACTTTTTATATTGTCCTGTGTTTTATGCATCTTAACGGGCTGCAACGAGAGCCAAGAAAACCAACAAGAAGTTTTGGCTGAAAAATGTTCCATGGACTATGTAAATGATTACAACGGCGTAGCTACTGCGATCCAAGGTACCCCGGCGTATTGGCAGAATGACAGCGCAATGAACAGCCGCGGTTTCTACCAAGTCACAGAGAATGTTTATCGCGCTTGTGGAGTTTTTTTCTCACGACAGAGCAATACTTCTTGTATGGCGCAAATGGGTTCACAAACGACAATGATTTCTTCGCAAAACTTAGTGCCTTATTGCGAAAACGCTCAAGCCATGACCCAAGGGCAAAGGCCGATGTACCGCATGCAAAGCAGCCAACCTCTATCGCAAAACCAATCCTACATAGATCCGCAAAGCGATCAAATGCCCGCGCCGCCACCTTTTGGAGGCGAAAATCCAGATTCGCCGGTTGTCGTGGTTCCTCGCGGAGGCGAACCGCTGCCCTCTATTGAAGAACAGCAGCCTCAAGAGAATGCTCCACAGGTAGAAAACGAAACACCGCAAACGCTGCCGGTCCTCCCAGAAACGCCACGCACACCAGAGACGCTTCCGACATTGCCGCAAACTCCAGCGCCGCAAGTGACGACGGAAACGCCAGCCACGCCATCAACTCCTGAAGTCCCTTCGGCTCCAGCGACGCTCCCGACATTGCCCACTCTGCCGCCCACAGTGAATGATGCGAATAACACTCCCGTCGATGACCAAACGCTGATTTCGTCCATTGCTGTGCAACGCTTGCGCATGACAGTGACCAATGTCGATAAGTTGTTAAATGGTTTAGGAGATCCGGTTGTTGTTTTTATGCAAAGCGGGATTGGCAGTTTAGCAGATGCCACAGTGACCAGTAAGATTGATGATGGGGAAACCTACTGTCAACCGAACACAGTACAGAGAGAAGTGTGGAGACAGAAGTTAGAGCTTAATTTAATTATACCTGTCGTGAGTATCTCTGAAGTGGCGGTGGCCGGCCCTCAACAAAGTTTGACGATCACCTTGGACAATGCTCGTACGGGCATCACTCTCACTTGTTTACGTCATGGGATCGAACCCTTCCGCTTAGGTGATATCCAAAAAGCCATTTCGGCCGTTTTGACTCTGCAAGCGCCTTAGAGCCTGTTTCCCAACAGGCTCTTAGTTTTTAGTTGGCTTGAGCGCGGGATATCCTGACCCGCGCCAAGTGACGAGCGAGTAGGAACCATCTTTTTGTTTTTCCGAAAATACTTCGATATCGACCACGTAGTTGGCATTTTTTTGCACGGCCACAAACGCGAGGCGCATCAAAATATCTTTTTCATCATCACAGCCTTCGACCACAACCAAAGGTTCAATTCTTTCCATCAATCGCGTTTCTTTGCCTTGGATGCGACGATAAAAAACTTCCACATTGCGCGCGCGAGAGAGCAAAGACTCATACTCCTCCATGTCCTGCTGAAGTTGGGATTGGTAACAGTTGGGGCAGAAAGATCCTGGCGTAATTTTTTTGTGGAAGAGAGAAAGATACGGATGAGAATTTTCATCGATAAAAATAGCACAGTTTTTACAAAGCGAGGATTGGCAAAGGGTACAGGTCAGGGGTGCTTTTGTAGTTAAGCACGAGGTGCAAGCTGTCGACATAAAACCTTTCCTAAGGGATAAGGATCCCCGCAAAACATGCAGTGATAAAGGAGGCCAGTGAGCCGCCAAGAACCGCGAGTAGTCCAAAACGCGCCAATTCTGACTTGCGCTCAGGGACCAAACTGCCGATTCCACCAATTTGTATCGCAATAGAGGAGAAGTTGGCAAACCCACAAAGTGCATAAGATGCGATAATCAAGGTGCGCGACTGTAAAACAGCACCATTTTTGGCGAGATCTAAATAGGCGACAAATTCGTTGAAGATGGTCTTTTTACCTAGAATGGCGGAGAGGGTGCCAATGTCCTCCCAAGGAACTCCCATAAGAAAAGCCACGGGAGAGAAGAGCCAGCTCATAAACCACTCGAGCGAAAACTGCGCAGTTTCAGCCGTGAGCGAAGGCGCCCACTGTTCAAAGTGGATCATTTGCCCAAAAGAAATCATGAGATAATCCAACAGTGAGATCAATGCAATAAAAGCGAGCAGCATGGCGCCGACGTTGATGGCGAGGCTGACGCCTTCACTGGCGCCGTTCGCAGCGGCTTCTACTAAGTTGGTGTGAGGTGTTTGTGCGTGACGGGGAATGTTGCCAAGAGTTTGTGGCTTTTTAGTTTCAGGAACCAAAATCTTGGCCACCATAATGGCGGCGGGGGCGGAAATCACACTGGCGGTGAGCAAATGCCCACCGATGTTGGGAATCAGATTTTTTAAAAACCCCACATAAGCCGCGAGCACTCCACCGGCCACATTGGCCATTCCACCGACCATGATGTTGAACATCTCCGAGGAGGTAGAGTCTTTGAGATACGGTTTAATCACGAGAGGTGCTTCCGTCTGCCCAACAAAAATATTGGCGGCCGAAGCGAGAGACTCAGCACCGCTGATTTTGAGCGTCTTGTACATGAGCCACGCAAAAAATTGAACCACCCATTGCATAACACCAATGTGATAAAGCACAGACATCAGTGAAGACATAAACACAATGGTGGGAAGTACAGTGAAGGCGACAATAAAGCCGTGTTTTTCTGTATCGAGCAGAGAACCAAACAGAAAACGACTGCCTTCGTCGGAAAAATTAAGGATTTTTAAAATAACGCCATTGGCGCCTTCAAAAATAAAAGCTAAGGGGCCTGCAAAATCCCAGTACGGAATACCGAGAACCAAAAGAGCCAGCACGGCTTGCAGAGTGAGAGCTTTCCCGACCAAGCGCCAATTAATTTTTTTTCTGTTCTGGGAAAAAATCACCGCGACGCCAATAAAAGCCGCAATTCCCCCCAAGCTAATCAACGGATACATCCTCCTCTTCTAGCGTGTCCTCCCGCAAAAAGGTACGGCGAAAAAAAATAACAAACACTTTTTGCGACTCAGCTGGTCGCAAAAAGTGTATTTTATTTTTTTCGCCGTACCTTTTTGCGGCGCTGTGCTTCTTCCCTTAGGGGATGGACTCTTCTTAGATCTTTTTTCAGAGGACTGCCGAACTTTTTCATTCAGCGAGCTAAATATTGACGAAGGTGGCCGCGATTTTTAGGTTGTTCCCATGTTGAAAAAAACCAATCTTCGCGATGCGACCTCCGATGATGTGCCTTTTATTTTAAAAATGATTCACGCTTTGGCGGTTTACGAAAAAGAGCCGCAAGAGGTGACGATCACTCAGGAAGAGCTGCTGCGTGATGGGTTTGGTCCTCAGCCTCTCTATCAGAGTCTGATTTTAGAGCTCGAAGGGCAGCCGGTGGGATTTGCGCTTTACTATCACAGATATTCGACGTGGAAAGGGAAGACCCTCTATTTGGAAGATCTTTTTGTGATACCCGAGGCCCGCGGCTCTGGGTTAGGAAAACAGGCGATGTATGAGCTCGCCCGCCGTGCCTACGAGACGGGTTGTGTTCGTTTTGAATGGCAAGTGTTGGATTGGAATCAACCAGCCATCGATTTTTATAATTCATTAGGAGCCAGGCTACTTCCAGAGTGGGTGAATTGCCGTTTAGATAAAGTGGGCATTCAAATTCTCTCATCAGGTCTCATTTCCTCGAGGAAATGACCAAGTAGCACCCTGTGGGGTTTTTATGAATCATCTCAATTTGAGACGCTTCAATCTGAAACACATTCATCGAGACACTATTCTCCAGTTGTGAACTGATGTACGATGAACTATTGGGGGAATTATGACACGAAAAAATGTGAATGTACTCCTTGTTTTCATGGGTGTCTTCGTTGGTCTTGTGGCTTTCCAAAATTGTGGAAGCAAAAACTTTAGTATGAAAACCAGCACCATTCAATCTGTGGATGATGTGGTGGATGAGACAGACACAGATACAGACACCGATACCGATATTGATGATGACATCTATACAGAACCAGGCACCGATGTGAGTTTTTCTGGATGTAAAAGCTTTCAAGAATTGAGTGGCAATGTACTCACGGTTCCGGCACGTACCTCAGCGGGTGTTTGTTTTTATCTACGTTTGATGACGGCGAGAGGTGCTGACGCTTCAGGTTCGCGCGGAGAAGTGATTGCGCCCGATGTGATTGCTCGCGCCCATACTCGCACTGATGAAGCGACCAAAAATCATCCCTATGTTTTAGGCGAGTATACGATTGATTCATTGAAACTTCTTGGGATGCGTAACGTTGCACTTTCATCAAGTTTCACGGATCCTCAAGCGAGCATGTATATCGATAATTTCTTTCTTCTGGAACAACACACAAGCGTAGGGACGGATCGCCTTTGGGCTTATGGTACAGTAGATGCAGAGCCTGATGATGGTAACAAAAAAATTATGGTGAATAACGTCTCGGTGCAGGATTTTTATCCCTTTGCCGTTGATGGGACCGCCACTGTGACGGCCATCGATTTAACTGGCGCAATCCCAGCAAACCTGGGGATGAAACTCCGTTTCCGCGGTTTGGACTGCGGAGGTTCAGCAACAGCCAGTGATGTGTTTCTCGTTTTCCACTAAGAACAAAAAAGGAGCCCTCTTCGTGATGGGGCTCCATTTTTTCAATTTATTCGATAACAAAAAGCTCATCCATATATTGGAAGGCGTCAGGAAGTATTTCAAGTTTGTACGCGATGTTGCCCTCTAAGCTTTGCGAAATTAGTTCTGCTCCTGCAGATGCGGCAAATTGTTGAGCGTAGGTCACCGACCATGGCTTTAAGCCGTCAATTTCAGCTTGGCTGACCAAAATTTTAATATCTTCGAACTCATTTGTTTTTTTAAGTTCTTCGGTGATGGCGCTCAGCATGTAGGATGCGTAGAAAATTTTATAAATGACATCATTTGCAGGAATTAAATAATCTTCACTTCGCCATTTTGTACACATGCCAAATTCGACACCCATATCATATGGCGATTTAATACGGACTCCAGCGTATTCTAAGAAACCGATTGTCGCCCGCATTTGCAGTGAGCAATCACCAACAAAAAAGCTCATAATATCTGGATGGGACAGCTGACAAGTTTTTGTCGAAGGGTCAAAGGAGTGAATCCAAGAGGTAGCATTGTTGTCTACTACACAAGAACAGCTCCCAGGTACGACGTTTCCATTCGCATCACTGTTGCATCGTGCGAGAGGTTGTGCTGACCCCCAGCCTTCTTGCTGTCTAATCTGCTCAGAGATTTTGTTAATGGCCGCTTTCACATTCACAACGTTCGGAACGAAGCCGAGATCAACTTTCACTTTTTGACTGATAGTTTTATTTTCTGTTTCGGGCACGCACATGTAAGAGCCTGTCACCGAATTCATCTGCAAGCGAAACGCCGGCATGCCCTCGCCTTTGGCAAGCTCTTCGCAGTTACTCGAGATTAGCTGCCCAGCTTGAATCACCACATCTGCTTGCACAGATTCAACCTTTTCATACTTTGCGAGAACGACGGTGACTGTGGTGTCAATAGGGGTTTGTGCATTTGCAATCGAGAGAAAAAATAATAGTATTGAAATCATAAAATACTCCTCGTTGATAAGGAAATACCATAGATGTTTGTGTGCACGTCACAAGACTTTACTCTCTGTAAACTTTTTATGAGCATTGTAAAATGGCTCGGGCACTTACTTCATCAATTCATAGAAGAGCACACTGGCTGCGACAGTCGCATTGAGGGATTCCACCTCCCCCGAATAGGGGATCTTCACCTTTTGACATTGAAGACCGGCGGGCAATCCCTGGCCTTCTTCGCCCAAAAGCACGCGCCATGCTGGCGTAGTAGAAAAATCAAACTCGCGGAGACTTTTACCATGCATATCCAAGGCGACAACTTGTCGTACCGCTTGAAGATTTTTGATCGACGGCCCTTTAAAATAGGTGAGACCAAATCCTGCACCCGAGGCGGCTTTGATCGCTTTAGGGTGAAAGGGATGGCAACACTCTTCAAGTAGCACCACATTTAGAATTCCAAAGGCGCGCGCACTTCGTAAAAGCGCCCCTAAATTATTGGGATCGCCCAAAGCACAGAGCACTTCGTGGTTCGAGGGTAACGTTTTTCCGTTCCACTCATGCACTTCCGGAACAGGCCAGCAGACAAGGGGTTTGTCGCTTCCAATCACATCGAGTTCATTAAAAAGATCTTTCGGTAAAATCACCCTTTGCAGTTCGGGTTGCAGAGAGAAGAGGGGGTGATCCTCCTGACGGAAAACCCAAAAAGCCGTCGCTGGAATTATTTGCTTCATCAGTTCGCTGACGACCTTTTCTCCGGCGACAAGACAAAGTTTTTCTTCGCGCACACCTTTGCTTTTGGTGAGCGAGAGGAGTTTTTTATAAAGAGGGTTTGTGGAACTCTCAATCGTTTTAATAGGGGCCGTCGTCTTCATCCAAGTCCTCAGTTTGTGGGTCTAACTCTTTGGAGCGAATTTTACGGAAAACAATCAAACGGCGTTCGTGGGGCGTGTGCGGGAGCAGATAGGGAATGTTTTTCTCCAGCTCATAATAATGTCCCCACTCTTGCAGAGCGAGATCAATCTCGGGCTCGACATTGGGACCTTTCATCAAAAATACTTTTCCGTGTGGCTGCAAACAATGAATCACATTGGCCAGCGTATTGCGACAGTCTTCCACCGCGCGAGTGATGACACCACCGACGGGATAAACAAACTCTTTCGTGATATTTTTTCCGAGAATATCGAGGTTTTCTAATTTCATTTTTTCGCGCGCTTGTTTTAAAAACTCGACGCGCTTTTGCACCCCTTCGGCCAAGAGAATGCGTTTGTCATTGGGGGTCACTAAACGCAGAGGAATCCCTGGAAAGCCGGGCCCTGTGCCCACATCCAATAGCGGAAAAGTGAGGTCCACTAAGCGCGGCACGATCAAACAATCGATAAAGTGTTTAATGGCCACATCACGGAAGTTGTGAAGGCGAGTGAAGTTTTCGTGATTCTGTTGCTCCATCAAAAGCTGGTAAAAATGCACCAGTTGCGAGCGGACCTGGTGAGGGACATCGCCAAAATCGTGATTGCGAAAGATATCAAAAAGGCGGTCTTCCGCCTCATGAGTACTCAAGATTTTGTTGGGTTTTTTGTGTTTGCCCGTACGAAGATGGGCCCCTTTGTGGTGCCCCATAGGGCTGATATTGGATCGATTTTTGTGCGCCATGTTAGACGGCAATATGATTGATAAAACAGCCCCAGGCAATCATATTTTGACCATGTCGACGAAAAAGCTCCAAGATATTAAAAAAAGTGCCGAAATCGAGTTTCAAAAGGCCCAAAGTGCCGATGATCTTTACCAACTTAAGGTCAAATACTTTGGCAAGCAGGGGGAACTGACCCTGTTGATGAAAGACATGGGGGACCTGCCTAAAGAAGATCGCCCCGCGTTTGGCAAAGAAGTGAATATCGTTCGCGATGCGCTTACGCAGTTGCACGATTCTCGCCACTCAGAACTTTCGCAAAAAGAAATGCTCGCTAAACTCGCGAAGGATTCGTTCGATCTGACATTACCAGGCCCCGTGCTCCCGCAAGGAGCGAAGCATTTGATTCCCTCGGTGATTGACGAGATTGTGGATATTCTTGCACGCGTTGGTTTTTCCGTACGTACTGGGCCGTTTATCGAAGACGACTTTCATAATTTCTCGGCGCTCAACATTCCCGCCGATCATCCGTCGCGCGATATGCAGGACACTTTTTACATCGACGAGACGCATGTTTTGCGCACGCACACCAGCCCCATTCAAATTCGCACCATGGAAACAGAAAAACCACCGATTCGCATTTTAGCTCCTGGTGGCGTGTTCCGTCACGATTACGATGCGTCTCATTCGCCGCACTTCCATCAGATTGAAGCGTTGCTCGTGGACAAACACGTGTCTATGGCAGATCTCAAAGGGACCATCTCTTATTTTATTAAAGAATTTTTTGGCAAAAATATTAAAACCCGGTTTCGTCCGAGCTTTTTTCCATTCACCGAGCCCTCGGCCGAAGTGGATTGTTCGTGTCCACTTTGCGAAGGCAAGGGTTGCAAGATGTGTAAACAAACTGGTTGGATCGAAATCGGCGGAAGTGGTCTCGTGCATCCCAATGTGTTTAAAGCCGTGGGGATTAATCCCGACGAGTGGCAGGGATTTGCATTTGGTTTTGGAATTGAACGCATGGCCATTATTAAGTATGGCGTGAGTGATATCCGATTGTTTATGGAAAATGATGTTCGTTTCTTGGAGCAATTCCGATGAAGATTTCTTTTAATTGGCTCAATGATTATCTCGACCTCGCAGATTATCAAACAAAGATCGACGATCTTTGTGTCCTCCTTACCCAAGCCGGACTGGAAGTGGAAGGCGTTACCGATCAAAAGGCGCAGTTCAATCATGTGGTTGTGGGAAAACTTCTTTCGGTGGATAAACATCCTGACGCTGACAAGTTGACCGTATGCCAAGTGGACACCGGCGAAGGTTCGCCTCGGCAAATCGTTTGCGGAGCAAAAAATCACAAAGCCGGAGATTATGTGGTTGCCGCTTTGCCTGGGGCTGTTCTCCCGGGAGATTTTGCCATTAAAAAATCCAAAATCAGAGGCGTGGAATCCCTGGGCATGCTGTGCTCACAAAAAGAGTTGGGTCTGAGTGCCGAAGGTGAAGGTGTTATCACCATGACTTCGGGCAAGCCCGGCCAAGCGGTGAGCGAGCTTTATGGTTTGAATGATGTCATCATCGAAATCAACGTGACACCGAACCGTGCTGACTGTCTCAGCCATTTGGGTTTGGCATTTGAAATCGCGGCGCTCCTCGATCGTCCGCTCAAACAAAAAAAGGCCGAATTTAAAACCGGCAATTTTAAAACCACAGAGCTTTCGAAAGTGACGTTGCGGGATTCGCAGCGTTGTCCGCGCTATGCGGGACGTATGATTCGTGGAGTGAAAATTGGTGAGTCTCCGGCGTGGCTGAAAAAACGTTTAGAGAGCGTCGGTTTACGCTCGGTGAACAATGTGGTCGACGTCACCAACTATGTGATGTTCGACTATGGGCAACCTCTTCATGCATTTGATTGGTCTCAGGTGAGCGGAGGAGAAATTATTATTCGTGGGTCAGAAAAGGGCGAAAAATTTCAAACGCTCGATGGCACAGAATTAACCTTAACCGGCGAAGAGCTGGTCATTGCCGATCAAAAACGTGCGGTGGCTTTAGCGGGCGTGGTTGGCGGGCTTAATTCGGGAGTCACTGACGCAACGACAGATTTATTTATCGAAGCTGCCTTTTTTAATTCACAAACCGTGCGTCGCACCTCGCGCCGTTTTGGCATTGATACAGATTCTTGTTATCGTTTTTCTCGTGGTGTAAATCCCGAACAAACGGTTTTGGCGTTAGAGCGCGCTTGTGAGTTGATCCAGCAAGTGGCGGGTGGTGAAGTCGCCAGTGATTTTTATGATGTGTATCCGCAACCTCTTGTTAAATCTGCTATCATTGTGGACGTTCGCAAAGTGGAAGCGCGTTTAGGATATACCATCAAAGACGCCGACTTTTTTGCAGTGATGAAACGTTTAGGCTGCAAGGTGGATGGCAATAAGGTCACGCCTCCTATGCATCGTTGGGATTTGTCCATTCCGGAAGATCTGGTGGAAGAGTACGCCCGCGTATATGGTTACGACCATCTTCTTGAGCGGTTACCACAATTGGTGGAAGAGCCCACCAAACACAACGCCGATTATCTCAATTCCCGAAAGCTCTCGACCTATTTGTCATCGCAAGGTTTTGGCCAAGCGGTGAACTATGCTTTTGTGAACAAAGCTTTGCAGGATACAGTTTTGGGTTCGCAAGACGAACGCAAAGCTCTTGGACTGGCGGGTGTGGAAGAGATCGCGGTACGTAATCCGATCAGTGAGGATTTCGCAGTGATGCGATTATCGACCCTTCCAAGTTTGGTGCAAAATGTGTCCCACAACATTCGCCATGGGAATTCGTACGGACAACTTTTTGAAGTAGGCAAAGGGCATTACCATAAGGATGGTCAGTATCAAGAAGACCAGCGTTTGGGCTTTGCCATGTGGGGCACACCACAGGCCTTATGGGCGCAAAAAGTTCCTGCTGTTTATCGTTTAAAGTCGTTTATTGAGAACTTACTTGAGGTTTTTGCTCCGGGCGGAAAAGGCCAGTGGAAGAGTCTGGATTCCTCTCTGGCGTTGATTCATCCTGGGCAAATGATTCAGCTGGTTTTACAGGGAGAGCCCGTGGGTTTTATCGGTTCCGTTCATCCGCAAAAAGCCAAAGAATGGAAGTGGCGTGAGGATGTGGCTTTTGCCGAGTTGAATCTGGCAGCCTTATTTAAGACGAACAAAGTTGCACGCTATCGCGGAATTTCTTCGTTCCCCGGAGTGGAAAAAGATTTGGCGTTTGTTGTGCCAAAAACGATGAAAGCTCAAGAATTACAAAAAGAAATCGTAAAAACCGGCGGCGCACTTTTAACCAAAGTAAGAGTTGTGGATCTTTACGAGGGCGAACCGCTCACCGCAGATCAACGTTCTTTGGCGTTCCGTATGACCTTTCAAAGCTCCGAGAAAACCTTAACGGACGAAGATGTCTTAAAGATCGTCCAGCAAGTGATTGACTCGGTTTCGTCGCGATTAGGCGTACAGCTTCGGTAGACCGAAGTCTTTAGCGGCAACTGGCTTGGTGTTGTTAAGGCAAACAAGTAAATAACCGCTCGTCGTAATTTATGGAGCGAGTCTCAAAATTCTGTTCTTGTTTGCTTGTAAGACGAGTAATCCAGCGGGAGCCAGAGTTAAACGAACCGTTCCGGTGAGGGTTGTGCCAGTAATACTGTAAGTCGAAAATGTTCCACCTGATAAATCTGACAAAGGTACAATTTTATGTACAGTATTTCCAATCGTTGCAAAGTAGATGTTGCCAGTTCCAAGGCCAGCCGTTTCTGATGCGGAGTCATAATGGAAATCGCTAAACGTTGTTCCCGATGTGTAGCCTGCGACGTTGTTCAAATTGAAAACATCATAGATCTTTGGAGATGAAGACTCTGTCGAAACTGATATTCTTCGTAACCAATCTTTATCGACAACCAGGAGATCGCCCGCGTAAGTACCTGCCGAGATTTCCATAAGGTGTTGAACACCTGTCAGCGATGCCCCAAGAGCGCTGGCGCCATGATCTAAGGCTGAGTAGCCACCAACGCCGAGCTTTCCGGCAATACGCTCTATCGTCGAATTATTCGACGCGAAGATAAACACATCACTGGTGCCATTTTTTGCGGCTAAATACAATTTTCCATTCGAATGATAAACCATATTCTGATGTGCAATATTAAAATACATTCCTCGAATATTCCCAACATCTTGTAAAACATTCGTTCCATTCGTTGGTGGGTACGTGTTGCTAGAGGCCGCGCCTCGACTCATAAATTGTGTTAAATAGGTCGTTGTTGTGCTACTTAAAGAAAAATTGCTCAAGCGAGTCCAGTTCATCCAACTGCCAGGAAGAGCAATTTTGTTACCTGTTAAATTTATAAACATAGGTGGCTGGTTAGCATCCATATCTGTCGTTCCGTTTGCTAATACAACAGTGGAAGTTGTGTAGCTATTTGCAGCGTCAAGGCATCGTAAATGACCACTCGAATTTCTCACCCAAAGCGATTGAGTGTTTGAATTGTATTTCACATCGACCGGCTGACTGAATGCAACACCCGAGAGTGGGCCTCCATTTCCCATGGTTGTGAGTGGCTGTCCTGCAATGTTTAAATATGTCCAACTGCCGCCAATCACGGGAGTCACGACATTCAGTGCGTTGAGAGTGTAATAGACGAGCATCTTGCTCGGAGTAAATCCAATAGAGATGAATCCAGTATCTTCATTATTTACAAAGGGAAGTATTCCGTCGGTTTCCCAAAGTCCCGTTGTTGGGTTGAAGACGTTAATATTTCTGCCATTATACCAGTTTCGACAATAGATGTACGAATCAAAAGGACTTGCTCGACACTGCTGCATATCGTTGGAGGTCCAAGAGGTATTTGAGTGTATGAGATAATTTTGCGATATTATATCAAAGTCAATTCGTGTAGCAGTGCCGCCGGAATAGGTTGAAAACCAAACACGACTCGCATCTGAATTTGCGATGAGAAGAGGAGTGTTTGATGCGATAGACCCGCATTTTAACGTGCTGAGCTTAGCGTCGCTACCTACACTACCGATAGGTCCGCAGGCGGTGCCGGTGCCAGCAATCCAGGTCTTTAGACCGTTGGATGTTTTGAGATCGACTTTCCAGATCTTGGCGGTGTTGTTGTCGTAGGTGTCATAGTAGACAAGCCACTTTTCTTTTGTGAATGTCCAAACTGGAGCATTCACCGTCAGCCAGTCTACTGCGGTATTAGTTACCGTATCGATGCTAATGATTTTTCCGCAATTTTGCAAAAGAACAAGAATCGAAGTCTGATCGGTATTCATGCCGAGTATCACAGGAGCGTTGACTGTCCCCGCCAGTAGCGATGCGCCAGAGCCAAGTGTGCAGCCACTACTACTTAGTGAGCCGGCATATCTGGTTACCACTCCCGTGCTCGCATTTATTTTCATGATGGCATTGTTATAGACGTAGTAGATGTGGCCAGATGGGTCGCCTGTTACAGAGCTTGATGCGGTGGCGGATGGTGTAACAATCGCCGTTGTCGCATTAATTTCTTGCGTAGCATACCATGGGTCGCCCGCGAAAACAGTCCAACCTGAAGTATTAAAAATCTGTGAGTAAGCATTTGAGACGACGCCCGCGGCTGATTTACAGGACACCATCACGCGAACAGCTTTGCTGGCGGTGGAGACAGAATTACAATTCGTGCTGGGAAACGTCCATGAGTAAGTACCGTTTGCGCTTATTATATTTGTAGTTATAGGACAGAAGTTCGCTCCGTCGTCCAAGGTATACTGGATAACTGAAATCGGAGCCGATGCGTCGAGGCCATTTGAACTGCTGCAATTCCAAGAAATGGGAACACTATCTCCTGCCAGATAAGTCTCTCCAGCACTGGGACTGGTAACCGTAAGAGTCGGTGGGCTACCAAAGTCTAGTGTGATTGAATAAATTACGGGAGAACTCACATTTCCGACGGAGTCTCTCGCCCAAGCCCTGACAGTTTTGGGTCCGTTGACCTGCGACAAAGTAAAGTTACCTGTTGTTGAATAACTGACCCACCCCATTGTATCTGGAGACGTTGATTCGCTAAATTGCATATCAGAAACAGTCGTTAAAGCATCTGTGGCTACTAAGCTGGAAACCACATAAGGCAAAGCCACAGCAGTAGATCCTCCCGCCAAACTGAAGCTAGAGATGGTCGGAGGGGTGCTATCGATCGTAACAGCTGTTGTGGCACTTGAGATAACAGTATTTCCAAGAGTATCTTGCGCTGTCACGCGAAGTCGAAAGTTGTTGGTATCCAAGCTCGGAAAAACGAGAGGATATGTAAAATTTTGACTCGAAAGAGGTCCATTCGTTGAAGTCACATCGCCAGCTGTCGTCCACGTTGACCCGTTGTCAGATGAGTAGCTCACAGTGAAACTCTGCGATGTTGTGATATGGTTTTCGGTTACAGAAAATTGGAAACTCAAGCTTGCGCCGCCTCGATTGTGGCTGGGCAATATGGTGGTCAGAGCAATTGTTGGCGCCGTTTGGTCGAGCGTGTAAGAGTGGGAAGATGGCGAGGCTGTGATATTGCCCACAGCATCTTTGGCCCAAGCATAAATAGTCTTAGTTCCATCACCCGAGGAAACAGTCACACTGTTTGAGGATGTACATGTTTGCCAACTGGAATCGCCAATGGCTGGAGCTGTACTGTTGTCTTTGTAGAGAACAAAAGCATAATCAGCGTCACAGGTGGTGTTGACGATCGCGGTAAGAGAGTTACTCAATGAGGCTGATGTCAAAGAAATGTTAGGTGCGGCGGGGGCTGCTGAGTCAACAATGATATTTTGTGATGATGTCACGGAGCCAGAGTTTCCAGCACTATCCACGACTGTTAAACGAAAGAGTCCTTGCGAAGTATTAATGGAAGGCACAGACCAACTGTAAGAGCCAGAGTTTGCCACATTTGTCGCGAGAGTTGACCAGCTAGTACCGTTGTCAGGGCTCCACTCAATAGATAGAGTATTTGTGGTAGGGTAGAGTTCGGTGGTATTCCATTGCAATGCTTGAGTTGTTCCGCCGCGAAGTGCGTTGCCGGAATTGAGGGATGTGAAACTCAGAGCTGGCGCTACTGTGTCGTAAATAAGTGTGATGTCGCGAGAGGACGCCGAAACATTGCCTGAGCTGTCGATGGCCCAAAGTCTGAGAGTGCGAAGGCCCTGAGTTCCACTCAGCGTGAACGAAATATTTTGAGTAGAGGCTTGAGTACAATCAATCGTGTAAGAGCTAGATACTGTGGGCGCGAAAGCGAGTGCGGGGTAGTCGTCTTCAATAATGACCAACCCCGAGAAGCTGTGGCAGGATGCGGGACGGCCATCGATCATGGCTCCGGTGGCGATTTGTAAACTGACAGAGGTGGAGTTGGTGTATTCAGGGGAGAGGCGAGTGAGTATGGGAGCAAGAGCTGGAATGGAGTTATTGATTGTTATATCAAATGATTGTTGGATGTAAGGTTTAGAAAAATCAATACTGCCAGAGCCGTTATTTTTACCTATAAAGAGTTGCAAGACTTGATTACCCTGCATATTCGCGTTGGGAGTAAACACAAATTGCGAAGACGTGGAGAGCTCAGTACTGCCAAGACGCCAGAGGTAGGCTTGTGTGTAGCCTGCAGACCAATGCACGGAGGTGACGGAGAGGTTCTTCGCTACACCTTCTGAAAATGTTGTATCGACAGAAAGAGTTTTTATTTTGGGAGTAGCATCAAGGAGATCTGAGAGGTTAACACCAAAGGTGCTTTCAAAACGAGTGCGGAGTTGAGTGTTCGAACTGAGTGTGGAAAAAGCTTCAGTGAGTGAGTCGGCGTTTTGCAATTGTGTGTAGAAAAATTGCCAAGTCGAAGCCGGTTGAGTAGGTACAAGAGCTGAGGCGCCTGTTTCGGAGACCCAGGAGAGAATCGAGGAGGCTTCGCCAAGAGTTTGGTTTTTGCTATCGGTGACAAAACGTTGGAGAAGATTGGAGCCACAGGAAAATCAAGAATGTATTTCGTGGTATCGAAGTCTTGTTTTTTGAGAGAAATATTTTTTTCGCGAAGACCAGAGATGGTGTATTTTCCGTCAGCATCAATGGGTGCCGCGCCAATTAAGGAGTCTTTGGAGCCATCGGATTTAAGAGAATAGAGTGATACAGACTCGGCGAGACACGAAGATAGCGCGCCTACCTTAGAGGACATTGAACCCACACCTTGAATGCTGCCAGAAATAGAATCTGATGAGTTGAGAGAATAGTCGATGCTCCCACCAGAGCAGGCGGTCAATACTGCGACGAGAGGAAGTAACAAATGAATCATGTTCAATGACTTAGGCATCATTAACTGATCGGCGTTTTCGCTCGATTCTTGAGAAAAGTCTCATAGTGGTACATAATTGTTGAGTAGGTTTAACTCTTATTGACCCACCTGTGGAGTGACAGATCTATTATTCATCGGCCTTGTTAGATTTCGGAAAAAAGATTTATTTCCGTTTTTTAGGTTTTGAGTTAAATCAGGGGTGAGCTGGTCATAACCGCGTAAAACAAAAGATTCTTCAGGGGGGCCTTTAAAGTAAGCGGTAACCGTACTTTCATTGAATCCATGACTTACAAGTTCTACATAGTTTCCATTACGAAGATCTTGTACTCTTCTAACGTGTTTGCCTTCGCTGGATTGTCTAATTTCGAGTAGATTGTCATCAAAACGCCTAATTGCTGTATTTCTGCGAGTTGGATTCATTAAAGTTTCATCAAATCTACAGGATCTAGATGCAGGTAGGTACTGAGAAGCTTCTTGACTGTAATAGGTGACTTCTTTTCTTGCGCCGGTGGTTGAATCCACCCAACGATAAACTGTTGCTCCATTTTCCGTCGAGGTCTGGTACCGTTCTGAACCAGCTAAGTTCCTCAAAATTCGATGGCATTGTGCAAAATTTATTTCGTTACTGACGATAGAAGAAACGCGATCGGGGTTGGCATTTCCAGAATTTTGGGCGTGCGAAAGAAAAATAATGAAATAACCTAAAGTAAAAATCACGATCTCGTCCCCGATCAATTGTACTTACATTATCCTTTCGGCGTTTTAGCTGGATTCTTAAGAAAAGTCTCAATTTGAAACATAGAGATGTTAAGGGGCTGCTTGTTGGATTTCTGCTAATTAAATCTCAAGCGGGCTCGGCGTTTTGTTTTAAGGATTAATGTACTCAGCCACTCCAGAAAGTCCATTCTGCGTATATACAAAAAGAAGATTTCCATCTGCGGTGTATTGAAGGTTTCTACCAGAACACCTCATGGAAGACGCGGGGAGAGGTAAATAGGTTTCTGTCCAAGTAGAATTCGATGAATTAAAGGCATACTTATAGAGGAGTCCGCCGGAGCAGTAGTAATACGTTTCGGTAAAGGGAGCGATATCTCGCTTATAAGTAAAGGAAGCTGGTGATCGCGGAAGACTTCGTGCTGTTGCCATATTGCCACCGAGAACAAATTCTCGAATCGATGCACCCGTCGCTAGTAGCCAGCGTCCGCCAACCGCATCAAAAAGCCCCGTAGTAATGCTTCCCCATGTATACACCATACAGGAGGAGAGAGCGGTGCCGGAACTACAAACTCCGGTAGTCACGCCACTGATGCCGGCCAAATGGGTTTGTTGTCCCGTAGACGTATTATATAATTTTAAAGCGGAGTCAGAGATTGTAGGATTTGTGTCTCTCGCTGGCCCAAGAAGTACCTCAGATCCGTGGATCCCAAGAACCGGGCCGATGGTTGCATTCAAAAAGACTTGAGAACCTAATAATCCATCAGCGGACATATATTGGGTGGCTCCTCCGCCGACCAGTGTTTCCCAAAGCCCAGTGGAGCGATTTAATTTATACAATCTTTGGTTACTTCGCTGAAAGTAAAAGACATTGCCGTTTGTGGCGTCGACTTGAAGATCTGTGTGAGTAAAATTCGATTGTAAGGTTTGTAAGGGAGAAAGTGCGGCATCCACAGCATCATTCAACCCCAAATTTGTTCCATTTCCTGCGATTGTCGAAATCGATGTAGAATCAAATTCACGAATGCGACTTTGACCAGTGTCGAGCACGATCGTTTTACCAGCGTCTGTTCTTTGTACTGAGGAGATAGATTGGAATCGAGCCGAGAGAGGATCTCCACTGTCGCCAAAGTAAAAGCTCTGGCCATAAAGTGTTCGAATTTTATTATCACTATCAATAACCCGAATCAAGCCATTGTCGACGAAGTAAATTTGGCCCGACTTAGTTACATCCATTGCGAATGGATTCATCGCACACGATGTAGCATCTGTGCCGTCAGCGCAGACGCCTAAATTGTTTGTACCAGCCAAAGTAGAAACCGAATTCGATGCATAGGAGTATTTTCCAATTTTGGGCCAATTACGACTCAGGAAATAGACATTTCCATCTTTTCCAGAGTGACGAAAGACGGAATAACCGTAGTAGCCTAAAAAATCTGGTGGGTGGGGAGCTGTTGAGACGCCAGTGAGTGGATTTGCGCTAAAATTCCCATTGGTACTACCACACCAAGCAAAAGCGCCAAGATGGTTGATAGCGGATGTCGTAGGGTTCATCGAAACAAAAAATCCTGTTTTATTATTACAAGTGGCAATATCTTGACTACCTGAAGAGAAGTGTCCTGTGCCAGAAAATGTAAATGCGGTGGTCACCGTATTTGTGGCAGCGACATATTTTCGGACTCGCCCTTCAGTACTTGAAAAATTCTCAGATTGAAATAATAAATCTCCATTTGGTAAAGGAATCATAGGTGAATTTGACATCCTATAGTCAATGTAATTACCGCTGCGGTTTCCACAGAGTACATCCGTTGGTGATACTTCGTCAGCGGTCGACACCCCACCGCAAATAAAGGTCGTGATAGTTCCACTAACGGGGTCGTAACGACGAATACGGTCGTAGTCATAGATTAGGAGTCGGTCTTGAAAATCAGTGACAATCATATAGGGCTTATTCAGCGTGGCTGCAGATGCTGGCCCACCATCTCCCGAGGACGTACCTGTAGTCTGGAGAAGAAGAGTCGCTTTAGCATCCGTAGAGGATATTTTAATAATACCTTTTGTAATATCGCGGAAGTAGACTGTTCCATCGGAAGCAACCGCAAGACTTTCTGGATCAGCGAGATCTGTTCCGCCTATGGCATTCACAAAAATGGAACTCGCAGCGCTGCCGCCGATTCCGGAGTCAGTATTGCCAGCAATAAACTTAATGGTGGTGGAGACATTCAGAGGATTTGAAGAGACCACGGTGGTCGTTGAATTTGTATCCGTAATAGCAACGCGGACGCGAAAAAATCCCGCACTGGGTGCATTAAAGACATAACAGCCCGTTGCTGAGTTCGCAAGGCTACATCCACCATTCATTCCATTGGCGAGACCGGTAGCCACCGGAATAAAAGTCGCATCATCTGTTGTATAATAGATGTCAACAGGTTGAGATCCAAGGCCATTCGCCGCCGAGGCGACAGTCCACTTTACGTGAGTTGATCCGCCAAGACTGATTGTTTGCTCAGGTGCGGAGAGAGGTAATGTCGGATTATCCGTCGCACTCGCGCGAACATTGGTAACAACTGGTGGACTTCCTGGCATATACGAGATCGAAGCACTGTCGAGACCAACGGTTCCTGATCCTGAATTGCTCAATGTCGAAATGTTGCCAGTTCCATCTTGCGCCCAAATGTAAAGCGCATAGGAACCTGGTGCAAAGCCAAGAAGAACGGAAGAGTTTAAAGAAACAAGGCTGCCCTGTGTAGCTCCATAAAAGTCTATGGTTTTCCAGCAGGCGTCTGTGATCAACGGTGAACTGGTCGTATTTATTTTAAGACAAACCTTAGAGACTTGGCTGAGATTATCTGTAAAAACGGCAGATAAATTAACATAATTAGAGGTGGAAGAAAGCGCTCCGGAATTCAGGTGAACAGAGGTTATTTCAGGAGCCGTTACATCGAGAATTAAGTTTGCTGAAGATAAAGCTTGTGTACAATTACCGGCGGCATCGCAACCAGAGACGCGAACTTTGAGGTTCGAGCTATCCGTTGAAGGAAATGCAACAGATTCAGAGCCATCATTTGTTGTAGGAGAACCAAAGGAAACCCAGTTGACTCCATCCATCGAATAGCTCAACGACACGAGTTGGGAGTTCCAGTTTAAATCCGTCGCCGTCCAATATAGTGTTTGAACAGTTCCACCTTGAAATTGACCTGAGTTATGACTACCGAGACTGATCTGTGGGGCCGTCTGATCGAGCGTAAAGCTGACAGAAGAGGGTGATAGAGTTATATTGCCGACAGCATCTTTGGCCCAAGCATAGATGGTTTTCGTACCATCACCGGAGCTCACAGTGACATTGGTGGAAGCCGAACAGCTTTGCCAAGCAGAATCAGTGATGACTGGGGCTGTGGAGTTGTCTTTGTAAAGAGCCTGAGCGAAGTCGGAATCACAGGTGGTGCTGATGGTTGCCGTGAGTGAGTTACTAAGAGTGGCAGACGCAAGTGCGATGCTGGGCGCAGCAGGTACTGTAGAATCAATAGTGATATTTTGAGAAGATGTAACGGAACCCGAGTTGCCAGCGCTATCAACTACAGTTAAGCGAAAGAGTCCTTGCGATGTGTTAATGGAAGGTGCAGTCCAACTGTACGTGCCAGTGTTTGCAACTCCAGTGGCGAGTGATGACCATGTCGATCCATTGTTGGCGCTCCATTCAATTGTCAGTGTATTGGTAGCAGGGTTGATTTCATTGGTATTCCATTGCAAGTTGTGGGTTGTGCCTCCGCGGAGACTAGGACCGTTATCAAGAGTTGAGAAGTTTAATGTTGGCGCTACTGTGTCGTAAACAAGTGTGATGTCACGAGAGCTTGCCGAAACATAACCTGAGCTATCGATGACCCAAAGTCTGAGAGTGCGAATACCTTGAGTGCCACTCAGCGTGAACGGAATATTTTGAGTGGATGCTTGTGTGCAATCGATGGTGTAAGAGCTAGGTACTGTTGGAGCAAAAGAGAGTGCGGGGAAATCGTCTTCAACAATTGCAAGATTCGAAAAGCTGTGGCAAGAGGCCGGACGACCGTCGATCATGGCTCCGGTGGCGATTTGCAAACTGACGGTTGTGGAATTGGTGTACTCAGGAGAGAGGCGAGTAAGTACAGGAGCTGTCGCAGGAAGAGTGTTGTCGATGATGACATCAAAAGACTGTTGAATATACGGTTTGGAAAAGTCGATGAGTCCTGAGCCATTATTTTTACCTATAAAGAGCTGAAGAACATAAGAACCCTGCGTGTTCGCATTTGGTGTAAAAGCAATGTGAGGATTAGAGAGATCAGTACTGCCAAGGCGCCAAAGATAAGCTTGTGTGTAACTCGCAGACCAGTGAACGGAAGTGACGGACAGGTTTGTAGCTTCGCCTTCTGAAAACGTTGTGTCGACAGACAGAGTTTTGATTTTGGGAGTGGCTTCAAGCAAATCATCTAAGTTGACGCCGAAGGTGTTTTCAAAACGAGAGCGCAGTTGTGAATTTGAGCCAAGAGTGGAGAAAGCCTCGGTGAGAGAGTCTGCAGATTGGAGTTGATCGTAAAAATATTTCCAAGTGGACGAAGGCTGAGTGGGAACGACGGAGGCCGCACTGGTTTGAGTCACCCAAGCCAGAATGGAAGAAGCTTCTCCAAGAGTTTGGTTTTTGCTATCGGTGACAAAACGTTGGAGAAGGTTGGAGCCACAGGAGAACTCAAGAATGTATTTAGTGGAATCGAAGTCTTGTTTCTTGAGAGAAACATTTTTGCTACGAAGACCCGAGATGGTGTATTTTCCGTCAGCATCGATGGGCGCTGTGCCGATTAAAGAGTCTTTGGAGCCATCGGATTTAAGAGAATAAAGCGACACAGACTCAGCAAGACACGAAGAGAGTGTGCCCACCTTAGAGGACATAGAACCCACGCCTTGAATGCTGCCGGAAATAGAATCGGATGAGTTGAGAGAATAGTCGATGCTGCCGCCGGAACAGCCGGTGAAAACTCCACCGAGGAGAATTAACAAAAGAAGAGAGTTCAATGACTTAGGCATCAATTACTGATCGGAGTTTTTTGTCGATTCTTAAGAAAAGTCTCAAAGTGAAACGCTTTTTGTGAAACACAAGATCCTTCGCTTCGCTCAGGACGACGTAGTTATTTATCCTCTGTTCCATAGGAAATATTATCAAAATACACCGTTTGTTTACGCATGTGGCGCATTCTGTAAACACCAATGTTAATACCAGCTTCAGGCCGTACTTGTAAGTCTCCGCTTGAGGTATATCCCCAGGCCCCTTTATAAGTAAAAGTTTTGTTATTTAAAGCAATTTGGATTTCTCCAGTCGTGTTACTAAAGTTGGGATCTGGTTTTAATTTGAATTGCATTTTGTACCATTGACCGCGCTTTACTTTTTGCTCGTAAACAATCTTTCCTTTTCTAAACCGTTCATACTTGGTTTCGCCCTTTTCCTCCAAAGTTTTGTTGTCTCGTACGACAAAGAGTACAGAAATATCGGCATTGGGATTTTTATTGGGCCGCACGTAAATAGAAAACGGTGGAGGTGCTTTAGAGTCGGACTCTGCCGATTGCCAAACTTGCATATGCAGAACGTAATAATTTTCACTGGGCACTTGATAATCGTTAGCAAACTGCATATCAAAAGAGAGATAAGATACTTTTGAATCGTACATATTTATGGCGTTAGGTCCATCGTGTTTAATAATATGAAAAACTGTTTTATCTCGAGTGTCGCTATCTGGGGGCACGGCGGGAAAATTTGTAATTCCCAAAGAATAGGGTGGGGTTGAACTCTGAGATGGCGATAACCAAGCAGAATATTTTGTGTCTTCAAGAATTGTAAAATCATAAGTCTGATTATCGGGAGTGACAAATAAGGGCCACAAGCGACCATCCGTCGATCTTTCGTAGAGGACTTGTTCGATTTTTTCTCCATGATCAAAATCTAAAAAAACGATTTCTTGATTTGTTTTAACTTCCGTCTTGGGTTTTAAAATTGTAAAATTCTGAAATATAACAAAGACGAGTGGACTGCGGGCGTAAAGCTGGAGTCTAACACGGTGAAGAAGTTACAATAGCGGGCTGGCCCAAGCTGCTCTATATTCAGAGCATTTAGGAGTCAGGAAATGGGAAAGCCAAAGAGAAAATTCAGCGACGAGGTAAAAC
>JBGSUL010000006.1:0-11417 GCA_041736155.1 Bdellovibrionales bacterium | reverse complement strand
ACAAGAAGCGGCTACACTCGGCCATTGGCTACTTGCCACCAGAGGAATTTGAAAATAAGATAGCAACAGAATTAAACGTCAGTCGGCCATCGTTCCAACTCTAAGCCGGTTCGACTCCCACTAAACGCCCGCAGTCCATTGCGAGACTTTGACCTTCACAACCGTCATTAACAATAACAATATGTTTTGTTCCCAAAGAGATGATTTCATGGGTGAGATCAATAAGCGTTTCATCGGGCTGGTAAGCAGGTATAAGGACGCAAAAGCTCATAAGTTAATGCTTTCTTAAGCTGGTTTTTTAAAAGTTAACTCTAGGTAATATTAGTATATGTTTTGTAAGGGTCTGTCATTCACGAGAATAGAGGGGCAATAATGCACTGGTCTAAGCTTTATTCCACAAAAGGCCGCGGTTAGAGGAGGGGTAGATGTCACTGAAGTCATACCGGCCCATAAAGTGTAAATCGCGGAGCAGACCTATTTATAAAGAATAAAGGTTTCCTGATCGACCAATCCTTTTGGTAATATTCTTTCGGCTTTTTTAAAGAGGCCCGGGGCGCAAAAAACTCTTTCAACATACTGCTGTGGTATAAAGGATTCACCATAAAAGGATGTGTTCATAGCGCCACCACCATCAACACCTTCAGCGCCAGAAAATACGAATTCACCATTGGAGTAGCGTTTTTTTGCATCATCGAAGTTTTCAAAAAGATTACCAAGACTTTTTAAATAAGGATTGTTGGTTTCGCTTTTTAAAGCTTCGCAGTAATCAAAAAAACCAACCGCTCGGGTAGTAAAAGCGACAGCACCGCCCGGTTTAAGGATGCGGTAGAATTCTTGGACCCATTTGTTGCAAGCGTCTTCACTCAAATGTGAAAAAACTGAATAGAGTGTAACTAAATCAAAAGTTTCACTATTAAACTCGAGAGGAGGGTAAGGATTAATGACTGAGAAGTTATTGCTTTTGAAAGATTTACGACAAATTTCAATAAAGGGCTTTTCCACATCGACGCCAAAAATGTTTTCTCTACCTACATCTTTTATAAAAAAACGACTTATCCTCCCCCAACCAGTCCCAAAGTCTAAAACTTTTCTGCTGCGAGGATCAGAACTAATATTTTTCATTGCATGAGAGGCATTTTCATAAAATGCAAAAGCTTGTCGAATCGCCAAAGATCCATGACATCCTACTGTGTTTTTTTGCAAAGTCTCATCGGGAAAAGAGGGTAGAAAAAAATTTCCATGATCAACCCCGTTTGGATAACTTCTCTCGATTTCATTTAACCACTCATCGTTAGAAAACATAGCGGGATTATATTTTTTTACGACTCTTGTAATGCGATTTAAAATGTTCATAAACACCAATTTCTCCGAACCAGCGGAATGAGGCTTAAAATATTTTTGTACCCTCAATGTATATAAAAATTATTAAAATTCATGTATTGATAATTAAATCGGTGGCGCGCCGCACCGCGGATGAGAAAGTTTTATGGATACACATAGGTAGCGGTAAAAAGTTTATCTAAAGTCTTGATTACAGGCACTATAAACCATTTAATTTGAAGAAGAAAAAATATTTAATATTTCCCATTGCCTCTCACTTTTCAATTGGTGTGGTGAATTTATTGAGTCTGTATTTGATTGAATTGATAGAGGATGCGGTGGTTGATTTTAAATCAATTCGCCAAAGCACGGCAATTCCGCAAAATCTAAGATCTTTACAAGCTGGTTTTATAGGCGAAGAACAAGCTTTTCAGGACTGAGTTTTCATTCCACAAATGGTTGCGGTTGGAGAAGAGGCAGATGAATCTGAAAGATTTTTCTCAGATAGGCAGGACCAGTGGCAGCACCAAAATCGTAATTTAAATTACTGATTTCTTGAATTGGGGTTGTCAGTGGTGATCCGACATCGAGAAGTTGGATGTGTGGTCTTTTCTGCAGGTGCTGGCCTAAACAATCGACGATTTCTTCGATTGGCATATCCCAAGGCGTAGCGATATTTAAAGTTTGATTGGAAAAACGATCAGCCTCAAGCAATAAGCAAACAATCTTTTGAATATCATCGCTCGAGATAATATTCCTCGTGGCGTTGGCGAATACTTGGATTGTTTCTGAATTCAGGATCTTCGCTTTTATAGAATTAATGATGGTATTGGGGTTTCCGCCGTTACCGAGAACCTGGGAGAGGCGAAATATATGATATTTGTGCGCCAGACTACGGATCAGATTTTCCATGGCAATCTTGTGATGCACATATGCGTTTTTGTTCACCAGAACATCATCGATGCTAGTGGTGCTAAAGTAGACTATAGTTTTTTGCAATTTCACGGCCGACTCAAGCAACATCTGTTCTCTCTTGAAGGCGTCTGGATTTTTTTCACACGAATTAGAGACGCCGCTCGCAAAAATAACCACATCCGGATGGTTGTGGAATTTGTCAAAAAGTCTCGCCAGCATGCCAGAGCCAATAACCATTATTCTAGCACCTTTCCAAGGACCTTGAGGACATCCAGTTCAGTAAGTTGTTGTGCGAGGGAGTTCAGCGAGTTGGCGCGGATTTCTCCCCATTTGTCCTGTAAGTTTAAACACTTTTTTAGCGCGATGGCAAAACTTCGACTATCCGCGTGATCGCTCACAAAGCCTGTTTTTTCATCCAAGATCAGCTCGTCGAGGCCACCGACAGGGGTCACAACGCAGACTTTTTGTGCGTGGATCGCCTCAAGGAGCACTAAGGGAGTTCCTTCAAAGCGCGATGGAAAGACTGCCACATCCACATTTTCAAAAAAAAGGGCGGGATTAGGCTCATTCACAAAAAACACCTGTTTTTGCAAATGGAAGACGTCAATAAGGCGTTTTATGAGTTGGTGGTGTGGACCGTTCCCAGCAATGTGTAAAATCCAGTTTTTCTCCTGCAAAAGACTGAGAGACGAGAGGAGAATGTCATAGCCCTTATGATTGCAATCAAAGCGCGCCATAATACCGAAAATAATGGGATCGTTAGAGGAATGAGATTTTTGTGCTGAAAGAGCGGGAGCCGTTGGTTCTAGAAGGTTAAAGAGGACCTTTTTCTTATTCTGAAAGGTGTCGCCACAGAGGGTATCGAAATAACTGAGATTACGATAAGAGTCGAAAAGCAGCATTTTTGAGTCTTTAAACAAAGTGCACATTTTTTTCAGGAAAACATCGTTGGGCCACGCCGAAGATAAACACAGTGGAATAAAATTGATGTAGGGCGTTCCCACAAAATGCAGACGAGTCATCCAGAACTCTCCATCCATGGCGTGCAAGTGGGAGATATAGGCCACCTTGGCTTTGTTAAGTAGAAACAAACTATAGATCCACACCAGATTGAGAGGAGAATTGTTCATTTTATAATAAACGATTTTAAAATATTTGGGATCAATGGGTTTTGCTTTTTTCGAAAGTTCTTTTTCTAAACCTCTTTGACAAAAAACTACGACTTTCTTTTTCTCATTTACAAAATGTTTCGCGACAAAGAGCCATGTGGACTCTGAACCTCCCCAATACTGATTGGTGCTGTAAATAGCAAAATCGTATTGAGGTGGTGATAAGTTAAATAGAGTTTTAAAGAACCGTTTCGCAGTATTTTTTAACATGCTCCACTTCTTTTTCGAATAGATCATTTTTAACATGGTTACCTTGGAAGGTCACAGAGTTGCTGTGCGCTCTATGAAGATTGAGCGTTTGTGGTGTAAAAGAGATTTTGGATTTCATCAAGATGGACACATAAAAAAACCAGTCGCCGGCATATTTGAAGGTATTTAAAAAATCTAAATTCGCGGGAATTTTTTCTTTTCTAAAGAGGACAGAGCTGACATTGGGGATGGTGTTTTTAAATTTAAGGGAGGACTTAATTTCTTCGTGACCGTCCATAGTGTATGAGGAGAGCCACTTTATTTCACATATGTCGTTGGTGTAAAATAGATAATTCGGCTCGATGATGCGGGACTCGTTGTTAATTCTTTGTGATTGGCAGTAAGAAAGGCCCACTTGCGGGTCATCAAAGCCCTTGAGTGTTTCTTTGAGAAAATTTTTGTCGGCAAGATCATCGGACTCGGCAATCCATATAAAATCGCCACTGGCTAATTCAAGCCCTTTTTTCCATTGTGAAAAGGGGGAGCCGGAGTTTTTGTCCGAAGGAGCGTAGATCCATTTGATTAAAGAATTTTTATCGGCAAACCCACGAATCAAAGAATCACTTTTATCCTGAGAGGCGTCGTCGAGAACGATGATTTCCCACACGGGGTAAGTTTGATCGACGATCGATTGTAAACGCTTTTCCAAAAAATGTGCATAGTTGTAGTTGGGAACGATCACTGAGATTTTTTTATACTCATGGCCGGCAAAATTTAATAGCTCAAGCACATACTGGCTCATGCTGAGCTCGTGCTTTTGTTTGTAATCTTGGAGCGCGTTTTTTGAGGAGGCCGTAGAGCGTGTAATATTGAGCAAAGCGGTGAGGAAAGCCTGGGGATCCAGATTCTCTGTAGCAAAGCCCACATTGTATTTTTGCACAAGTTCAGCAGCGCCACCTGATTTTTCCCAACAAACGATCGGAAGTTTATGGCCTAACGCTTCGAGAACCACCGAAGGATTGGGGTCCTCGCGCGATGCTAGAAAAAAGGCTTTGGCGTTTTCGTAATAGGGAGAAAGGTTGCGATCGGGAGGTCGGATTTCTAAGTTTTTCCCGAGGCAGGCGGTGTATTCCGTGTTTACGGTACTCAAAACCTGTGGATCAGTTTTCCCCACCCAAACAAAATGCGAATCAGCGCCAGCTTGGAGTGCTAGATGCGCAGTTTGAATAAAAATATCCAGACCCTTGCGATGATCTCCGTATCCGACACTCAGTATGGTGTTTTTTATTTTAAAAGGCGAGGGAGCGGAGCTTGGGGTGAGTCGGCTTGTGCAGTAAACACCTTGACTGAGAATCTGTGAGTTTTTGGTGTCGAGAGAAAAACTTGTTTCATTCACCGTTTTGACCAGCGAATTGGGGTAAACAACATACTTCGATTGTAGATGAGAAAGTTGAAGAGACTTGGCAAGATTACGATCTTTTATAACTTGTGGCATTTCGTGCACAAGAGTGACGATATGAAATGGGTGGTGACTCAATTTTTCCAAGACGGGTAGTGCCGCTGCGGAGTTAATAAGGACGGTATGATATCCTTGCTGGTAGGCATTGGTTACAAGGGTGTCGGTGATATCTTTGGCGAGAAATACATTTCCCCAAGAGACAAAATCATTTTGCAGTTCGCCGGAGTTGAGTAAAAGAATCATGACATCATTTTTAAAGCACAATTTGAGGGTTTTCGCGATATAAAGCGCCAGCATTTGTGCGCCATGGAGGTGGGCATCGTGCACAACCAAAATACATTTGTTCTTGGATCTCGCGTTAGCACTAAGAGCCTGTGTATCCATGCTCAGCTTTTCGGCGACTTGTTGGAGGGCTGCGTATCCATATTTTCGATCGGGCTCTAGATAAGTCCCCTCGGCCCACTCATTCCAAGCGTTCACAAAAATAATATCGTGCAGAGGTTTTTTAAGAATGAGTTTGGCAAGCCATTCACCAAATAACAGAGGACTGTAGTTATGAAAAGTCACTGAGTTGGCTTTTCTAGCGGAATTGTCCCAGGCCAAACAGAGGCTATGAAAAAATCTTTTTTTATTTTTAGCTAAAGAAGAATGAATCACCGACTCATAGTCGTACACTTTTCTTTGCGCGTTGGTGGCGTAGTAAATCTGATCATAGGTAATATCTTTTGCAGTAAAAGCATTGGGAGCAAAGTCTACGGCAGCATCAAAGCCATAATCGAGAGGATCTCTGTTGCCGAAAGATTCAGTGAGCACAAGATAAAGATCGGAATAGCCAAGTTGTTTGGCATAATCGCGCCAAACCTGCGCAGCAGTCTGCGGATTTTTAAGTAATTCGGCTCGGTAAATAACAAGTAGAGGGCGTCCTTCAATCTTAATATAGCGTTCGTCGGCGAAGTATTTAGAAACATCTTTAATAAAGTTAAGGTAATCGTCTTCGTGATCGAGTTGTTGCAATAAAACTTCGCTGTCATTTCCGTCCCAACGACGCGTCCAGTTTTCGTTGGCCCAGCAGAGGGAGTAACGCAATGGAATGTCTTTGTTATTAAAAATGAGTTCGAGAGGCGTATCCATAATTTTTTTGCCGCTGAACCAATAGTAATGAATACAAAAACCATAGATGCCATACTTGTTGGCCATCTTGGCTTGCGCCAGGATACTTTCTTTAAGTCTCAAATCATAAAACCCAAGATCGGAAGGGAGTCGTGGTTGGTAGTGGTCTTTGAACTGAGGAATGGCTTTTGTGACATTCGTCCATTCGGTGAACCCTTGTCCCCAGAATTTATTATTTTCTTCGAAGGGATGAAACTGCGGTAAGTAAAAACAAATGAGTCGCGTTTTGGGTGGCTCTTCAAAAAGAAGGTTATCAGTATCGTGACGAAAAAGGTGAGAGCGGAGAAAGCTGCTTTGCAGTTCGGAATAGTAACTATCTTGTGCAATATTAAAATTTGAAAATTCACGGCGAAAAAGTCCAGCATAAATTCTCTTGAAGGTTTTTTTTAACCCGTGGAGTTTTGTATAGTTATAAACTTTCAAAGGTAGCCGGATTAAATCTTTCACAATTCTCCATAAAGTCTACGTCATCGTAAGCAAATAGAATTAATCCGCGATCATACTGAAAAAGAAGGTTATTTTCAAAGCTTAGTCGTGAGGGGGGCTGGGGCTCAAATGGTGCATTGCGCCATCAGGCGTTGTGTTTATTTTCGCTAAATAACTGCGGATGCAAAGTTCCTAGACGAGAATTTTTGGGTCGGCGCGCGGGGGTGGGGTAGGCTTCCGTAGGAATCCCGATCACATTCTCAATCATCACAGGTAAGCCTTCGTTACGGGCTTCTTCGATAATTCGCAAAGCAAAATCGTACCATGTTGTATAAGGTTCAAATTGCAAATGATAAAGTCCCTTTGTCAGTGCCATCGTACCGTTGAGGCTTTGTTGTACGAGGGGAGTTAAGGCTTGGGTCACGGAGCGGGCCGAAGTCGGCGCACCCCATTGATCGTTAACGATGCGCAATTCCTTTTTTTCACAAGCGAGGCGGCGAATGGTATTGCGAAAATTATGTCCATGATGACTATAAACCCACGAAATGCGAAAAAGCGAGTGCTGGCAATCTGAGGAGAGGATTAATTGGTCTCCTTGCCATTTAGAATGCCCATACCAATTCACCGGATCGGGTTTATCTGTTTCCACCCATGGCGTTTCACCTGTGCCATTAAATACATAGTCGGTGGAAAAGTGAATAAGGTGGGCGTTGTTCTGTGCGCTCCATTTGGCGAGTACGCCTGGTATGGTGGCATTGATCTGCACAGCCAGCTCTCGTTCGCTCTCTGCTTTGTCGACGGCGGTGTATGCCGCGGCATTGATAATTATTTGAGGCTGAAGGCGATGGAGGTGAGCGAGAACTTTTTTTTCATCAGTGAAGGGGGCGTCTTGGCTGGATAAATATGTCCATTGCGGAGCGAGTTCCCCAAAAGCTTGCGCGATTTGTCCATTCTTTCCAAAAACCACAACCATACTTACAGGATTATCGGATTATAGTGCACAACGCAATCTCTGGTTGTGTTTGCAAAATGCTGCTGTTTTGCCGGGCGCATCCGATTTGGATGTCCAGAATGCGTCTATTTGGTTTGTTTTTAGAAGCAAGAAAATGGGCTTAATGGAAAGTGCCGAGTTTGTAGGGACTCCATTGCAATCATTTACGAGTAAAGGTATCAAAAGATATGGCAAAAATACGCAAAAAGATCATAAAAAAAGTTGGAAAAAGTCACTTTTGGAATAGAGTCTTAAAACCATAAAAAAAGCGGGAAAAGTTGAAGGCGCGTTATAATTTTATTATTGAGAGTTTGCAATGAGTCAGTTGGGTATTTACATACTCTGCATTTCCTTCGCTTCTGCGGTGAACTATGTCGCACAGGAATCTTTTTATGTATTTTGGCCGCAAGTTGTGGTGGCGATGATTTTTGGAACAGGTGCGGGGCTGGTCGTAAAATACTTCCTTGTTAAAAAATATGCTTTTGTTTTTAAAACCCGGGATCGTAAACACGAAGCGCAAGTGTTTTTTATTTATGGTTTGTGGGGAGTGGTGGCCACTCTGCTTTTTTGGGGCACAGAACTCGGCTTTCACTATTTTGTAAATATACCGTACAGTCGCCAGGTAGGCACTGTTGTCGGACTTGTCACTTCTGGCTACGCTAAATTTATCATGGACCGCGACTATGTTTTTGTAAATAAAGAGTAGAAAACACAAAGCCTTAGAGGCCTATCATAAAAAGCCCCTTGCGCTTGGCAAAGATCAGCGGTACCACATTTCCTATGTATCAAATGAAGCCCCTTACTAAAACTGTAGAGCTTAAAACATCCACTCAAACCATCACATGGGGGGATTGTAAGCGCTGGCCCCTATTTGCTGGTCCTGACATTGTCGAAGATGAAGGATTGGTTTTAGAAATTGGCCAAGAACTAAAAAAAATCACCACTGAGAATAATGTCCCGTGGATTTTAAAATGCTCTTTTGATAAAGCCAACCGCACGAGCGGCAAGAGCTTTCGTGGTCACGGAGTCAAAGAAAGTCTGGCCATTCTTGCCCGAGTCAAAGCCAAGTTGGGTTGTCCTGTGTTGACGGACGTTCACGAAACCATACAGATGGACGCGGTGGCTGAGGTGGCGGACGTGATTCAGATCCCGGCATTTTTATGTCGTCAAACGGATCTTTTGTTGTCAGCAGCTGCAACTCAAAAAGTGATTCATATCAAAAAAGGCCAGTTCCTGGCACCTTGGGATATGAAGTCTGTGGTTGAAAAAATGAAAGCGGCCGGTAATGAAAAAATTCTTCTCTGTGAGCGTGGGTCGACGTTTGGTTACAATCGTTTGGTCAACGATATGATGGGGCTTGTTGATATGCGCTCTCTTGGCGTGCCAGTGATTATGGATGCCTCGCACTCCACTCAGCTACCTGGAGCTTCGGGCGTGGCCAGTGGTGGGCGTTCGGAGATGATTCCGGTGTTGGCCAAGGCGGCTATGGCAGTGGGAGTAGATGGTTTATTTATCGAGACACATCCTCGTCCAGATCAAGCCCTGTGCGACGGTCCAAGCAGTTTGCCACTTCACGAGATGGCTCCGCTGTTAAAAACACTTAATCAGCTGTGGCAAACACACTTTTGAAGTTTTTTTGAAGCGAGTCCAGACGAAGCGGCCAAATGATTTACTGCATTAAACCCAAACTTCTTGGGAAATTAGACAACTATTTGGAATCTTGTTAAGGCATAGATCATGGTGTTCAGTTCTCTCAATTTCATTTTTATTTTTTTGCCAGCAGTACTTACTCTCTATTATGTGACTTTGTATTTTTTTTCTCGCCAACGTTTTTTGTTTTCAGCAGTTAACTTTGTTTTATTTATTACGAGTCTTTTTTTCTACATTTCTGGCGAAAAAAAATTCTTTTGGGTCATGCTTCTTGTCGGCTTTGTTGATTATTGTCTCGCTCTTTTAATAGACCATGAGAGGCAACAAACAAATAAACAACAAAGTAAGAAACTTCTTTTCTATGCTTTATTGATCTCAGTTATATCTAATATGGGACTCTTGTTTTATTTTAAGTATGCTCAGTTTATGTCTGAGCTGCTTAAAAACGTATTCCCGCACTCTTACGTATTTGATGTGGTTCTCCCAATAGGAATAAGTTTTTACACGTTCGAATCGATGAGCTACATCATCGACGTCTATCGTGGGCAGGTCAAAGCGACGCGACGTTTTATTGATTACTGGGCTTTCATCACTTTTTTTCCACACCTCGTCGCGGGCCCTATCATTCGTTACATCGATTTAAAAAAGCAATTAGAGTTTAGAACGCATAGCTGGGAGCAGGTCGCTGAAGGATTTAGACGTTTTTCAATAGGTCTTGGGAAAAAAGTCATCCTCGCAAATCCATTGGGATATTATGCAGATATGATATTTCAGCTGGATAGCAGCCGACTTGACACCGCTCTCGCGTGGGTTGCTGCGAGCACTTATACGTTGCAAATCTATTTTGATTTCTCTGGTTACTCAGATATGGCTATCGGTCTTGCCAAAATGTTTGGAATTGATCTGCCTGAAAATTTCAATGCGCCTTACATTTCACGCAGTATTAGAGAGTTTTGGCAACGTTGGCATATAACCCTCTCACACTGGTTTCGCGACTATCTGTATATTCCTTTGGGGGGTAATAAAAAAGGTGTCTTGAAAGAGTATAGAAATCTTTTTTTGGTTTTTGTTCTTTGTGGACTTTGGCATGGTGCTAATGTGACTTTTTTTCTCTGGGGTTGTTACCACGGTTTTTTTCTTATTTTGGAGAGAATATGGAAGGCTCGATGGGCGCTACGTATTCCTCAATGGTTACAGCATATCTACGCCGTGGTTATTATCATTTTTAGCTGGGTGATTTTTCGTTCCGAATCTTACGAACAAATCGTTAATATGTATAGAAACATGCTGGGATTGAGCTCTCATCTTATTTCAAAAGATACTGTCACTTTGGTGACCCGACCCCATTTTTATGTCTATTTTTTGCTAGCGGTGGCTTGTTGTGTTCCATTTATCTACGACCTTGATAAAAAAAGTTACACTTGGTCGCTATTCATATTTGTCATTTCATGCATTTTTCTCTGCGGGCAAGAATACAATCCTTTTATATATTTTAGGTTTTAATTTTATGAAAAAAGAAAAAAGAATTGTCCTCATTTACATCTTACTTATTTTCGTACCTTCTCTGCTTGCTGTAATTATGTTTTCTGTCAATAAACCAAACATGAAGATAAAAGATTATGTCCGCATGACATTTCCATTGCGAAAAATCGCCTATCAACTTCATGGTTTTCTGCATGTAGAGCTTTTACAACATAACATTGTTGGTAATATTCACCTTGGACGTGAGGGGTGGATATTTTATTTTACCCGCAGCAATGGAAACTCTTACGATGATTTTTGGGGAATATCATCTCCGTCAACTCTTCGTAAGCGCGCTCAATCTATCCGACAATTTATAGAAAAACCTTATGGTATTGAGACCGAATATCTATTTCTAGTAGCCCCCAATAAGGAATCCATTTACCCGGAACTAACCTCACAACTTTTTTTGGAATACCGAAATCTTGAAAAAAAGAATGTGAATCAACTTTCAATAATGCTCAAAGACTGGACTGCGGGCGTAAAGCTGGAGTCTAACACGGTGAAGAAGTTACAATAGCGGGCTGGCCCAAGCTGCTCTATATTCAGAGCATTTAGGAGTCAGGAAATGGGAAAGCCAAAGAGAAAATTCAGCGACGAGGTAAAA
>JBGSUL010000005.1:0-1961 GCA_041736155.1 Bdellovibrionales bacterium | reverse complement strand
TTTTACCTCGTCGCTGAATTTTCTCTTTGGCTTTCCCATTTCCTGACTCCTAAATGCTCTGAATATAGAGCAGCTTGGGCCAGCCCGCTATTGTAACTTCTTCACCGTGTTAGACTCCAGCTTTACGCCCGCAGTCCAAATCGTATTGAGCTTCGCGGGCTACCAGAACTTGATGTCTTACGTTTTTTTGCAGTAACAAGCGTAGTCCTTCATCATCTCTATTTTAAAAATAATTCCTTTTTTAGTTGGTTTGATACTCACGGAACTGTTGGCGTTGACGTTTTTTTTGTATTAAGTGGCTTTATTATCACTCATGGAATATTGCAAAATACAAAAATATTTAGCTACAAGAAGTTTCTAATCCATAGAGCGTTTCGTCTTTGGCCAACTTTTTATGTCACACTTACTGTATCCATCATTATGATCTTACTGTTGTCCATTAAAAACCCAGATCTTATTGAGGAAATAAAACAAAAAATATGGCACTATGTATTTCATTTTGGTAATTATTCTTACGCTTATTTTGGCAAACTCCATCATATTTTAGGACATTTCTGGTCTCTCGCTGTTGAGGAACATTTCTACTTAATATGGGGAGCCGTCATGCTCTACTTTCGTAACAACAAAAAAATACTTATTGCCATACTGTTCATCATGATTATTTTACCTGTGCTGACAAGGTTCTTAGGACACTTGCAAAATGTAAATCCTTATATCATCTCATTTAGCACTCATAATCGCATAGATTCTATCGCCTGGGGATGCCTACTCGCGATTGTCTACCCACATCTAAAACCAAATACATCCTGGCACAACTATCTCTTATTAATATCGACGTTTCTCTTCTTCTCCATTGGTCTCTGGATTACTCAGAGCACAGGAACTCCCCCACAACTTAAAGCGTTAGATTACACATTTCTTTCTATCGGCAGTGTCTGTCTTATTCTGGCAATTTTGCAAAATGAAGGGCCTTTGCGGTATATCTTCGGCTCAAAATTTTTAGCCTATCTTGGAATTTTATCTTATGGGGTTTATATGTTTCACTTATTAACCCACACGATAATTTTCTCATTAGTAAGTCGATTTTTTCCAAATACGCCCCACGAACTTATTGCCGTAGCGGCAGTGCTGGCCCCCTATGTGCCCGTCTATTTCTTCTATATTTTTATAGATCAGTATTTTTTAAAGCTGAGAAAACAGGTCATCTAGCACCTTCTCTGTCGCTGTTTTGAGCGAAGCTATACATTTTACACAAGCTCTAGATATTACAGGAACTTTTCTGTATAAAGGCGACGTGAACAAGCTCCCCCTTCTTTTGATTACTATCTTCTTTCTGATACCTTATAACGCCTTTTCTGACGGGTTTATATGTAAGGATATTTTTCGTGATCAATCCCGTTTCACTATTGAATTCAGTAAAAACATTCTACCCCAAAAAGATGACTTTATCTTTGATATTCAAATTGTTGAACTTGACTATGGTTTTTATGCACTTTTAGATGAAAATGGGACACTCAAGTTAGATGTACGATTACAAAATATCAATACTGGTGCAAGAAGCCACTTGCGGGGCTCAGAACTTTTTGCTGAGATGATTCAGCATTTTGGGAGAGATCGGATCAAAGTTATAGTTGGTCGATGGTCTGAAGGGACAAACTACGATGCCTTCTATGCAGAACTCTTCAATGGCGCATCCGCTGAAGAAGCGGCTCTACGAACATGGACAGGAAGAATGGCTTCGTCCTACGGGTTTGATAAAGTGAAATACATTGAGATCTTAAATCCCTATACTGAGGAAGAAACCGTCTACGTCGAATTCACAATGGACTGCGGGCGTTTAGTGGGAGTCGAACCGGCTTAGAGTTGGAACGATGGCCGACTGACGTTTAATTCTGTTGCTATCTTATTTTCAAATTCCTCTGGTGGCAAGTAGCCAATGGCCGAGTGTAGCCGCTTCTTGT
>JBGSUL010000068.1:0-9260 GCA_041736155.1 Bdellovibrionales bacterium | reverse complement strand
AAGAAGCGGCTACACTCGGCCATTGGCTACTTGCCACCAGAGGAATTTGAAAATAAGATAGCAACAGAATTAAACGTCAGTCGGCCATCGTTCCAACTCTAAGCCGGTTCGACTCCCACTAAACGCCCGCAGTCCAGATCGTCAGAATCTCATTTAGCATAGACGGTGTCGTGACGCCATTTCGTTCTATTCGCAAAGTGATTTCCGCAAATATAGGTGGGCTGATTATTTCCACATTATGAGCTAAATAGCGAAACTCTGGCGAACTTAAAAACCAAATTCTCCCCGGGTATTCGTTGAGTAAATTATAAATTGTACTGAGGATTTTTTTTAGTTCGAGTCCTTTGTATTTACGCTTTTTTGAGGCAGCAGTCACATTTTTGAGTAAATTCGGATCATAAATAAAATCATAAAGTGCGATTAAAAATTTGAGTTCGGGATCTTGCGGAGCGATTGAGTGTAACCAAGTGTAGGCAGTTTCAGTCGCAGTATCCCTTTTTGGCTGAAGGTCCTCAGATCTCCCTATTGCATTGATCAGTATCATTCGCACAAGCCTTTTTATATACGAATCATCATTCTCTATTTTGTTTTGCTGAATATACAGAATCAGCTCATCGATATTTATATTTGAAATAAAAAAATCGGAAAAGAATTGTGGGTTTTGAAAAAACTCCCTTTTAAAAAGAGCCAGTGCTTCGGGATTTGTTCTAAAATCATGAGTTTCACTCCCACTGAGTTTAATAAAACCAGACTTTGCTATTTCGACAAAACCTTGCGCTGCCTCAAGAGAAGGCGCGAGGCTACGCAGTGCCTCATGTAAGCCATAAAATTCTTTATTTTGAGAGCTGCTGTCGATTTTTTCTGGATCAAGTTGACGGATGGCATGAGTCAGAGTGTTTACTAAAAGAGAAGGGGTAATTAGATTTTTAAAATCAATAAGTATTTTTGGGTTGTGGCGAACAATTCTTGCGATGATTTCAGGGTGATCTTTGACAACAGAATTCACTTTCACAGCAATTTTTCTATTGAATTCCTCTTCGTTTGAGATGGCCATGAGACTTGTAAACTCCTCCATTACCAGACAAGGATGAAGTGTTTGTTCACGGATTTCGGCATGATTTTTTTCAACGAGGTAAACCAATCCCTTGTCAGTGCCGCGATTAAAGAGAGAGGAACGATGTTTGACGGGGGTATCGTACACATTTTGAAAAAAATTGAGCCCACCATTCTCAGGTAACGACAGATTTTTTAGAACAGTGTCGTTTTGCTCACCGCCGGCTAAAATACGAACAAGCATCAGTTTCTTATAAGCTTTTAAACGCTGAATAAATGGACCTTCTTCAGAAGGACCATAGGGATAGCTGACATGCCAATGGAAAGCGACATCCATAAATTTTTGTTCTGGAACATGGCTCATCAGATATTCAAGATTCATATCTTTCAATAGTGCATTAACGATCGTTTTAGCCTCCTCTTTATTGGTCGTGGTTCCATGTAAGGCCAATTCAAAAAAGGAGCTCTTAAGAGTTTCATCACCTTCCAAATTGGGGATTCGTCCGTCGAGACTCCACACCACCTTTTTCATCCATTCCGGTGCATTGGGTTTTAACTTTACAATATTCATAAGGGCCGAGGTGGACTTTTGTTTGACCGGTAGTCTTAAAATCAAAGCAGCTATTTTGCGTGCACGAAGTTGATCTAAACGAACATATCTGCGTCTCGCAGCAAGCGGTAGTCGATTCCAACGCGTTTGTAAGAGAGGCCAGTCCGATTGAATTCGTTCATTGGCGCGACTTTTTTCTTGCGCCAAGAGGTCGACCGGAGTTTGCAAAGAAGGCCCTTGGATCACTTCTCGCGTGGGAATTTGAAGTTGGGGTGGGTTTAAAATCAAAGACGCCCGGGCGCTCAGAGTGTTTCCATTTTGATCCAAAAGTCGTGGAGACGTGCGCTGTTGTAGATTGGAGGCCATGTCTAAGTTTAGGCCGGCAGTTAGCTCTCTCTGTACGTCCTCGGGGAGTGTCGAGAGGACTTCTTTGCTGGTCACATAGTCGTGGAGCGTGTCCTCATCCAAGAGTCCCTCCTCGTATCCATGGGAACGAACCCAGTCTTCTAACGTTTGTAAATCAAAGTAGGGAACAAGCCAGGAGAGTCCTCTTTCAGAGACTTCCATATCGAAACCTAAAACTGGTTTTAAAAATGAGGAAACATTAAAAAAATCCTCAAAATCTGCAAAGCCTGTTCGAGTTTGAAGCATGAATAAAATTGTTATGACAACAAGACTTAATTTTTTCATTCAAAGCGACAAATGCAATGGCAGTGCCACAAAAGACCTACGTTTCTATAAAAAAACGATTCAATAAGCCTCGGTAAGATGTGGTAAACTTTAAGAAAGAATCAGAGAGGCGCAGTTAGGGGTAGAGGTCGTTATGTTGAGACTGGTCACTCTGTAGACACTCCTGAAAATAATGCAGCTTTCGCCATAGGGGGAAAATATAGTAAACCAATGTATGGATTCTCCAAATCTTGAATCGAGGAGATGAAAAAACTCGCTGGATTCTTGTGCCACTAGTTACCTTTTCGGTTCAACCACTTTCCAATGATTGCCGCGATCGGCGGTGTACACGTGGATGGGATGGCGGTGGCCGAGTCCGAGTTTAAGAACAATGTCGCGCGAGTTGCGATTGAGGGTTTGCACGTTGAGGATTTTAATCTCGCGGGAGATTCCCATATTATGGCGCTGGAGCGTTTGTAAGAGATTTTCCCAGTGAATGTAGGGAGCAAAGTGCTCGCCATTGTCAAAACTGATTTTATCATCCACAAACAGCACGCCATCACCGGCAAAAGTAAAAGCGGGGTTGGCGCCTTCAAAACCATTGAGGGGTGTCCACAGTTCGCCATCGGTACTGCGGTACAAACCTTTCGAAGAGGCAATTCTTACGTGGTTAAAAACGGGGTTCTCTTTGATTTCATGAATTAGATGAATAGGAAGCTGCACTAATTTTTTAAAGATCGTTCGCTCTTGCGGAAGGGCCCACCACACGTCGCCTAACCCAGACATCCTTGACAGCGCCCAATCTTGCTCGACGGAATCTACTTGCTGCAATGACCTCCACGGTGTGATTTTTCCAATCACCGCCGAAGATGCCGTAGGCTCCTCAAAAAGCAACACGGGCTCGTGGTTCGTGCCCAACCACAGGGGATTGATGTGGATGGCAAAAATATCTTTTCCTAAATGCTCACGATCGGCGGGGATAAGGCCCTCGTCCGTTTTTATTTTTTGCGCAATATCCACACGCGTGAGGACCTCATTAAGAGGAACGTAACCCGTTCTGTTTTGGGTGCGTACTTTCACCCACGGTCTGACAATTTCCAAGGGCAACAATCGATCACCCACGGCTAAACGCAAGAGGTGCTGACTTTTGATCTGCGGATCGGAGCGCAAGGGTAATTCTTTTTTCAATACAAAATAACCAGGGTCTTTGTCCACAGGGTAGAGATAACGTTGTGGTGTCCACAAAACTTTGTCCTTAATTTGAATCTGCGCCCAATTGTTTTTCACAACAAGAAGATGAACAATCTGTCCTTCGCGAATTCGCAAAGAAACATCCACTTCGGAAGATTCTAAAGACGTGTAGAGGGGGCTCCCGGACATCAGCTGTGCTTTGGAGGAAAAATGCAGCGGTGTGAGAAGATTTTGTAAAGGGGTCCAACCACTCAGTCCCGAGGCATCCTTCACCAGAGCCCATTGGACTTTTTCCTGGCGAAGCATTTTTTCTTTGAGCAGAGAGACATTATAGTGCCCTGTGGGGACGGCGGAGTAGGGTTTTAAGTAAACAGCCGCCGACTGTGGGGCTTCCACAGCGGGGTGGGGCACAGCGATAACAAGTGGAGTCACTAACCAAGAAATGCATAAAAACAGGGCTGTCATAGATTCCAGTGTGCGGGAGGGGGAATAAAGGATCAAGAACCCAACGTTTTTCCAGTCTTAGAGCCTATTCGTCCCTTCATTTTCGTCGTTGATTTTAATGGCCACCTTTGAGACTTTGAGGCCATTTCGGAGCATCAAATTCGTAAGGCAAACAAAATCAGGAGGTACGCCATGAAAGTATCACATATCGGAGTCGTCGGAGCAGGTCAGATGGGGAACGGGATCACTCAGGTGTTCGCCGCCAAAAACTATCAAGTCACCATGATGGACGTCAGCGAAGCCCAGGTCGAAAAAGGCCTGAAGACCATCCAAAACAGCTGTGACCGCCTTGTTGCTAAAGAAAAAATGACGGCAGATCAAAAAACACAACTTCTTTCTAAAATCAAAGTTTCCACCGAGATGGCGGCCCTTGTCGATTGCGATATCGTCATCGAAGCGGCGACGGAAAATATCAATCTCAAGCTAGAAATTTTTCGCCAGTTGGATCAGAAAGTAAAAAAGAGCGCACTCCTGTGTACGAACACATCTTCCATCTCCATCACCAAAATTGCCGGCGCGACGACACGTCCAGAAAAAGTGGCGGGTATGCACTTTATGAATCCTGTACCACTTATGACATTGGTCGAGGGGATTCGTGGTTTGCAAACGTCGGATGATACGTTTGCTACCCTCAAATTTCTTACGGAAGATTTAGGTAAAGTGTTTGTGGAAGGTCGCGATATGCCGGGGTTCATCGTCAATCGCATTCTGATGCCAATGATCAACGAGGCTTGTTACGCGCTTTATGAAAACATCGCCAGTGTCGAAGGCATCGATCAAGCGATGAAATTGGGAACCAATCAGCCCATGGGGCCACTGACTCTCGCTGACTTTATTGGTTTGGATACGTGCCTCGCAATTATGAATGTTCTACATGAGGGATTAGGCGACAGCAAATATCGTCCGTGTCCGTTGTTAGTCAAATATGTCGAAGCCGGTTGGCTCGGTCGTAAAACAGGTCGTGGTTTTTACAAGTATGAGGGGAAGTAGCATGGCAGTTATCACTTATGAAAAAAAGGACTATGTTGGTTATCTCACACTGCAAAGACCCGAGGCGCTCAATGCGCTCAACAGTGAGGTTCTCAAAGAATTAGATAGCTTGTTGAATCAACTCAACGAAACCCAAGACATCCGCGCCTTGATTGTCACGGGAGCGGGAGAAAAGGCTTTCGTCGCTGGGGCTGATATCAAAGAGATAGATACTTTAAATCCCAACACAGCTGGCGACTTTGCCCATTTTGGACAAAGTGTTTTTATGAAATTGGAAAATTTATTTTGCCCGGTGATTGCAGCAGTGAATGGTTTTGCTTTGGGCGGTGGTTTAGAATTGGCTTTAGCCTGTGATTTTATTATTGCTGCAAAAACAGCAAAGCTCGGCCTACCTGAGTGCACTCTAGGATTAATTCCAGGTTTTGGTGGCACCGTTCGCCTTGCTCGAAGTGTGAGCCCGGGTTTAGCCAAGCAGTGGACATTCACGGGCGAAATGGTGACCGCTGAGCGCGCGTTGCAAGCAGGTTTAGTCAACCAGTTGAGCGAACCTGCAGAGCTCATGGCTGATTGCGAAAAAATTGCGTCGCTGATTGTACAGCGTTCTCCACAATCGTTAAAGCTGATTAAAAAATCCATTCATGAAACGTACGGTGTGGCGACAGTGCAGGCCATGGCTTTGGAAAAAACTTTGTTCGCTGGCATTTTTGGTAGCAGCGATCAAAAAGAGGGAACAAAAGCGTTTATCGAAAAGCGTAAGCCACAGTTTAAAAACTTGCGGTAAAAATTTTAAGTAAAACTTAACCGAAAAAATTTAACGTCAGATAGGCACCACGATGATTACAGAACCCTACAAAATGAAACACCCAGTCCGTATTGTCACCGCGGCCAGCCTCTTTGACGGCCACGATGCCACAATCAATATGATTCGCCGACTTTTACAAGACAGCGGCGCAGAGGTGATCCATTTGGGACACAATCGTTCGGTGATGGACGTGGTGGTCGCGGCTTTACAAGAAGGTGCACAAGGAATTTGTGTGTCGTCGTATCAAGGTGGCCACATGGAGTACTTCAAATACATGAAGGATCTTCTTGTGTCAGCGGGCGCCCCTTACGTCAAAATTTTTGGCGGCGGTGGAGGTGTGATCATCCACGAAGAAAAAGAAGCTCTGGAAAATTACGGCATCGATTATATTTTCCATCCAGAAGATGGCCGTCGTTTAGGTTTGCAAGGCATGATCAATATCATTTTGCAAAAAGCAGACTTCGATTTAACAGAAGCTGCCTCAGTAGCAAAACCTCGTCATCCTGAGCGAAGCGAAGGACCTCAGCAGAACAACGTCTCTCGCGCTGCGGAGGGCATCCCAGATCTCGAGCACCGCCTCCTCGGATTGGCCGTCGACGAAATCGAAAAAACCGGAAAAGCATCAAGCGCTACACAGACAGGCTTGAAATCTTTCACGCGTGGCAAAGAAAAAGCGGCACCTCTGATTTTAGGAATCACCGGCACAGGCGGTGCAGGAAAATCCAGCTTGATTGATGAACTTTTGCAAAGGTTCCTCAATGCGTTCCCTGATAAAAAATTAGCTGTGGTTTGTGTAGACCCGAGTAAACGCAAAACCGGCGGCGCTCTTCTCGGCGATCGTATTCGCATGAATTCCTTGGGTCGCCCCAATGTGTTTATGCGCTCTCTCGCTTCCCGCGGATCGGGTACCGAGATTGCCAAAGCGCTCCCTCTCGTTTTACAAGAACTTAAAAACTACAACTTTGATTTTATCATCGCCGAAACCTCAGGCATTGGTCAGGCGAGCACGGCCATCACCGAGGTCAGCGATCTCAGTTTGTATGTGATGACCTCCGAGTTTGGTGCTCAGTCACAATTGGAAAAAATCGATATGATTGATTTTGCCGATTTGATTGCGATCAACAAAGCGGATCGTCGTGGGTCCTTAGATGCCCTTCGCGATGTGCGCAAACAGTACAAGCGTTCACGCAAAATGTTTGATGCTCCCGATGAAGTCATTCCGGTTTTTCTCACTCAGGCGGCGCAGTTTAATGATCAAGGTTGCAACGATCTTTTCTTTAAGTTGGTAGAACTGCTAGATACAAAACAAAAAACATGGTCGCTTAAACCTGGGTACAAAGAAAATATTCGCGGTATGCATCGCCAATTTATTGTGCCGCCGGAACGCCAAAACTATTTGGCAGAAATCGCTGCCAGCGTTCGCCGATACAAAAAAGAGAGTGAAGAGATAGCAGAAAAAGCCTCGCAACTGGGTGCCGTAGAAAAATTGCGTCCATTGTTGTCCACAAGCGACAGTGAAGGCCTGTCGCAAAAATTACGCGCGAGCTTGCCACCAGCCGATTTAAAAGCCCTCGAAAGTTGGGACGGACTCATGGAGTCTTACCAAAAAGATGAATTGGCTTACGAAGTGCGCGGCAAAGTGATTCGCCAACCGCTGGTGCAAAAAAGTTTAAGCGGTTTAAAAATTCGCCGAGTGGTGCCGCCAAAATTAAATGACTGGGGCGATCGTTTGCGCTTTTTGCGTTTAGAAAATCTCCCTGGTTTTTTTCCGTACACAGCCGGAGTCTTCCCTCTCAAACGAACGGGCGAAGATCCTAAGCGTATGTTTGCCGGAGAAGGTCCGCCAGAGCGTACCAATCGCCGTTTCCATTTTCTCTCCAAAGAAGAACCAGCCAAGCGCTTGTCCACCGCGTTTGATTCCGTCACGCTTTATGGAAACGATCCCCATGAGCGACCAGACATTTATGGCAAAGTGGGTGAGAGCGGTGTGAGCATTTGTTCTCTTGACGATATGAAACGTCTCTATGAGGGGTTTGATCTCTGCGCACCGAATACGTCTGTGAGTATGACCATCAATGGGCCAGCACCAATGATCTTGGCCTTTTTCCTCAACACAGCCATTGATCAGCAAGTGGAGAAAAAATCCAAAGAACTGGGGCGTCAGCTTAATGAGAAGGAACTCAAAGAGGTTTCGGACTTTGCTCTGAGCCAAGTGCGCGGGACTGTGCAGGCGGATATTCTTAAAGAAGACCAAGGGCAAAACACGTGTATCTTCTCCATCGATTTCGCTCTCAAAATGATGGGGGATATTCAGCAATATTTCATCAATCAAAAAATTCGCAATTTCTACTCAGTAAGCATTTCGGGTTATCATATTGCCGAGGCTGGCGCCAATCCTATTAGCCAAGTGGCGTTTACGTTGAGCAATGCCTTTACGTTTGTAGAATATTATTTGGCCCGCGGAATGAAGGTGGATGATTTTGCACCCAATCTTTCGTTCTTCTTCAGCAACGGCATGGACCCCGAGTACAGTGTGATTGGCCGTGTGGCCCGTCGAATTTGGGCCGTGGCGATGCGCGATCTTTATAACGGCGACGAACGCTCGCAAAAGTTAAAGTATCACATTCAGACTTCGGGTAGGTCTCTGCATGCGCAGGAAATCGCCTTCAATGATATTCGCACCACACTGCAAGCCTTGTTGGCTATTTACGACAACTGTAATTCGCTCCATACCAACGCTTATGACGAGGCGATTACAACGCCCACAGAAGAGTCGGTGCGCCGAGCGATGGCCATCCAGATGATTATTAATAAAGAATTTGGTGTGGCGAAAAACGAAAATCCCAACCAGGGTTCGTACTTTATGGAAGAGCTCACAGAGCTCGTCGAAGAAGCCATCCTCGACGAATTTATGCGCATTAGTGAGCGCGGTGGTGTGCTCGGAGCGATGGAGAGTCAGTATCAGCGTGGAAAAATTCAAGAAGAGTCCATGTACTATGAACACTTGAAACATTCGGGTGAATTGCCGATCATCGGTGTGAACCAATTTATCGACCCGCTCACGCAAAAAGACGGATACATTCCTCCAAAAATCGAACTTGCTCGTGCCAGCTACGAAGAAAAAGATCTGCAACTGAACCGTGTGCGCGATTATCAAAAACAACATAAACCACAAGCCGAAGACGAATTACGCAAGCTCCGCGATGCATGCTTGAGAGGCGACAATATTTTTGCCGCTTTGATGTCGGCCTCGCGCGTGTGCTCGCTGTTTCAAATGACACAAGCCTTGTTCGAGGTCGGTGGCCAATACCGTCGCAACTTGTAGTTAGAAGGCGAGGTCCTTCGCTTCGCTCAGGAAGGTTAAGCTTCCTCATATGGACGCCACCCCGGTCAAGTGTAAAAGTGGCCTCGGGTCGGAGTGTCTGTTTGATGAGCATTCTTGAACATCATCCTCATATTCGCGTGCTGGTTAACGCATTAAGTGTTGTCCGAACTTGGCCT
>JBGSUL010000067.1:0-1837 GCA_041736155.1 Bdellovibrionales bacterium | reverse complement strand
CCACTCCTCCGCGAGGTGAAACACCAGATTTTGGGCGTAGCTGTGCCTCCCAGTCACCGCCGGTGACCGTGGGAACAATTAATTTCGTAAAATGTGTGAAAATATTTTTTTACGCAGGGCTAAATTCAGATTCGGGTTTTTAGTTCAGCCGTTTTCGACAGTGCATCGAGTTCCATCGCAAGGCTACACCGTCTTGCAAACCAAGAAAAAATTAAAAGCCGAATATGTGCGCAAAACGCCTCAGGAGTTAATAGCTCTGCGGAACCAAGGTGCAGATGTGGATACGTATACACAAGAGGGCATCCTGGCTTTTACCGGCGATTCACAGATTGAATTTTTAGAAAATTTGAAAACGCCAGTAAAATATCTTTTTATGGAAACCACTTTTATTGACGACTTAAAGCCCGTTGCTTCGGCCCGCGAGTGGGGACATATTCACTTGGATGAATGGGCCCATCGCATCGATGAAATTCCTGCCGAAAAAATTGTACTTATTCATCTGTCGGCCCGCTATTCCACAGCGCAGGTTCTACAAACTTTAAATCAAAAAATCCCATCCCACCTACGCGAAAAAATTCATCTCTTTCCCCGTCCGTTTTAAAAAACGCTGTCGAGACTTATAAAAACACCAGGATCTCCATGGAATTTTTGTTCTCTGGTAAAACTTAAGAAGGGATTCATCGAGAGATAGGACCAGTCGCGGTACAAAGCTAAACGAAAGCCAGGAGCCAAACGATATTCTTCGAGAGCACTATGATTATCTTGTGTTTTCATCGAGGCGGAAAGCGCGCAAGTAAAAACTCTAAAGGGAGAGAAAAAATGCGAATAATTCAGACTTTCCGTCGTGAGCAAATTTTCTGTATTCACACTCCACTGTGACAACTGATTCAATTGCAAAATGGATTTAGAACTTAAACTGATGGATGACACCAAGTTGACACTTGCTTGCCAATGCGTACGAAAATCCCATCCAGGTTCCACTGCGAATGAGTTATAGACTTTGTAAAACTCAAAATCTTTGCGCATACGAACAAACAGCGAAAACGAAGGCTCTTTCTTCATCTCAAAATTTTTTTCGAGAGAAAATGTCCATGCATTCGGGTCCTTGGCTGCCGCCTTTTCGTTGGCAGTTTTTTTAGTTAAGGCCGCAATACTCTCCTCTGCGCGATAGATTTTTTTTTCATAACGATCAATGCGCTTGCGAAACCACAACGTCAGTTGATCTTTCCATGAATCTAAAATACCTAATTTTAAATTAAAACCTACGTGCAGTTTGGGGTAATGCTCTTCCTCTTTAAGCCGACGAAAACTATCGCTCACTCCTAATCGTAAAGTGCTCTCATCTCGGTGATCATCGACACGATCACTGCCCAACATTTCATCGAGACGATCCACCATAAACTTAAGATCGGATTGCACAAGTGGCGGCGCTTGCAGGGGCGCCATCGGTGGAATTGTGGGGGGTGTAGGCACACCTGTAGGCGCCGCGGTCGCGAGTGGCACTGTGGCTTTGCTGGGAGCCGAGGCTGATGTTGTCACCGTGGACTCTTCGCCCCAGGACGATAAACTGATCAGAAGTAGAAAGATAAACACGAAAGGGTTTTATGCCAACCCCGCACAAATGACAACCAAATTGGAGGTCCTTCGCTCCGCTCAGGAAGCCTTAAATTTCCTGAGCGAAGCGAAGGACCTCTAATTAAGCTTCCTCATATGGACGCCACCCCGGTCAAGTGTAAAAGTGGCCTCGGGTCGGAGTGTCTGTTTGATGAGCATTCTTGAACATCATCCTCATATTCGCGTGCTGGTTAACGCATTAAGTGTTGTCCGAACTTGGCCT
>JBGSUL010000066.1:0-15119 GCA_041736155.1 Bdellovibrionales bacterium | reverse complement strand
AGGCCAAGTTCGGACAACACTTAATGCGTTAACCAGCACGCGAATATGAGGATGATGTTCAAGAATGCTCATCAAACAGACACTCCGACCCGAGGCCACTTTTACACTTGACCGGGGTGGCGTCCATATGAGGAAGCTTGAGAATTTGTTTTTATTTAGACTTCCTGTGCACGAGCGAAGGATCTTGCCGTTAGTAGACGCCGAGTTCTTTGTAGGCTTGATCGCTGATAAATTGAATTGTCGAGCGCGAATACTTTTTGAGTTTTTCGCATTCGTGAAGAGGTTCTGCTAAGAAGGCATTGAAGACGCCTTCTTCGTTCGGTAGATAACCGCTGTAAAAAAGCAACTTGATGCGAAAATGCAGTTTTAAGAGATATATGTCTTCGACTTTTTCTAATTTTTTTAAAGCATTGCCGAGTAAATTAAAAACCGTACCGCTGTCACTGGAGCCATGCACTGTCATCTTTGCGACATCTTTGACAAAACTCAGCCCCACTTGCAAACGATCATAATCTTTGCGCAGTCCCTCAAAACCATCCAACAAACGTGCCTCAGACAACGCAACAAACTCAGTTTTTTGCTTGCGGTCTTCGTAGGTCAAGTGCACGTAGTTCATCACCTCCAGAGTACCGCCACCAAAACGCTTTTTACTTTTGAGAGCACTGCGCGCGATAAAGTGATGCTGGCCACCTTGAGCATCAAGAGCGTCGATCTGTAGATCGGCCTCTTTGTAAACCATGGTTCGCAATATTAAAAAGGATCCAGCTCCCATATCTACCTACAGATGTGCAAAAAAGGATAATATCAGAACCGATAAAACATTGGAGGAAATCACCGCCAAAGGAACGATGGACGCGTTGAGCTCTAGCGATGCTTTTTTAAATCCCCACGGAATAAAAATTGAAAGCAGAACGGAACTTGTGACAATCACTAAAAAGCTCAGCGAAAACAAATAATAAATTTCGTTTTCGATTTGTAACAGAATAAAAATACTCAAAGAAATAAGCGACAACAATGCGCCCATAAAAAAGGACAGCATAAATTCTTGTTTAAGAATCCCAGACAAGCCCTTGATTTTATCTTCCCCACTGCGGAAAAACTCCAATGCCAACGACGCCGTTTGGTTACTCAAAATCGTCACCAGAAATTGCGCCATGGGAATCATACAAATCAATTGCCACGGAATTTGGGCGCGGCGATCCACAAGGCCTTGATACAAAAAGTAGAAACAAATCAAACCACCAAACAAACAAAGAAAAAACCATGGTACACGCGCAACAAAATGATCCCAAAAACCTTCTTCTCCACCCACGCCCGCCATACCTCGTGAGAGAAGCTCATCGGACGCCTCTTCGCGAATCACATCAATGACATCGTCGACGGTAATAACTCCCACAAGATTTTTGGAATGATCGACCACGGGGATCGCTAAGAAGTCATACTTCTCGACAATTTTGGCCACCTCGACTTGATCCGTAGTGACCTCTACCGAAATCACATCGGGCTCCATAATATCACTCAAGATCATACTGGGTTTATGGAGAATCAATTGCTTGAGACTCAGGACACCAACCAACTGATGCGCTTCATTGGTGACATACACATAAAACGTAATCAGATCCTCATCACTCTGCTGAATAAACTGAATCGCCTCAGCCACCGTCAATGACTGATCCACAGAAAGCACTTGGGGGGTCATCAGTGCCCCGGCCGAGTCGTCGGGGTATCCCATCAGCTCTTCCACCTCTTGCACATCTTCGGTGGACATCCCCTGCATCAACTGCTTGGACAGATCTTCAGGAAGATGTCCCAAGAGGTCGGCAGCATCGTCCGACGGCATTTGCCCTAGGATTTCCTGGACCTCTTGCGGGTTTAAAACCACGGAAATTTCTTCCTGCAGTGTTTCATTGAGGCGACTTAAAATTTCGGCTTTTTGGTCTAAATTGGGCACCATTTGGAAGATGCTTAAACGTTCGTCAGCGTCGAGAATTTCTAAAACGGCGGCAATATCCGCAGCATGGGATTTTGCGATAATCTTCTTGATATTGCGTTCCGCCCCACGACGGTAGAGTTTGCTGACCGTAACGGCTAGTTTTTTGGTGCGCTCTTCAATCACAAAAACCCCTTTGTAGCTTAATTTCTATCATGGTAGTCTTCCAAGATAAAGTCCATCGAGGTCATTCTTAATTATAAAGAGGCGCTTATGAAAATTAGTCTGGTAGGTACAGGTTACGTCGGTTTGGTTGCAGGAGTTTGTTTTGCCGATGTCGGCCATGATGTGATTTGTGTTGATAACAATCAGGAGAAAATTCGCAAACTCAAAGATGGCCTGATTCCTATTTATGAGCCCGGTCTCAGCGATATTCTTAAAAATTGCCAAACACGCATTCAATTCACCACGGATTTACAAATGGCCGTAGAAGCCACCAGCGTGGTATTTATTGCCGTGGGCACTCCTGAAAAACCCGATGGCAGTGCCGACCTCGGCCCCACCATGGCTGTGCTCGAAGGGATTTGCAAAGCGGCCACCACTAAAAAGTACATCGTGCTCAAAAGCACTGTTCCCGTGGGTACGGCGCAAGAATTAAAAGCCTACACTCGCAAGATTTCCACCATTCCCCATGAAATCATCAACAACCCCGAGTTCCTCAAAGAGGGCGCGGCGGTGGAAGATTTTCTCAAGCCCGACCGCGTGATCATCGGCTGCGAAAGCAAAGATGCGCAAGAGATGATGGGGGAACTGTACGCGCCGTTTGTGCGCAACGGGCACCCAATTTATTATATGTCTAACGTTTCTGCTGAGATGACAAAATACGCTGCGAACTCTTTTCTCTCAGTCAAAATCAGTTTTATTAACGAACTCGCAGCCCTCGCTGACAAGGTCGGGGCTGATATCAGTGATGTGCGCAAAGGTTTTACTTCGGATCGTCGCATCAACCCGGCGTTCTTTTATCCCGGCGTTGGTTATGGTGGCAGTTGTTTTCCGAAGGATGTGCAAGCCCTTGTCCATACCGCTAAAAAACATGGCTCGACCATGAACATCGTGGCCGCTGCCGACGAAGTGAACGATCGCCAAAAACTTGTGCTCTTTGAGAAAATCAAAAACCGTTTTGGTTCTCTCAAAGGCAAACACTTTGCGATGTGGGGACTCAGCTTTAAACCGCGTACCGATGACGTGCGCGAAGCGCCAGCGATGTATATCTTAAAAGCTCTTGCGCAAGAGGGCGCCACGGTTACGGCATACGACCCTGTGGCCATGGAAACTGCCCGCGATTATTTCCCTACACCGTTTCAAGCTGCGAACACGGCTATGGAAGCCACCGTCGGCGCGGACGCACTGATCATTGTCACAGAGTGGAATGAATTCCGTTCTCCTGACTTTGAGGCGCTCAAGAAAAATCTTAAGTCGCCAGTGATTTTTGATGGGCGTAATGCGCTCAACGTGAGCGACATTCTCAAATACCAATTCGAATACCATTGTATCGGACGCCAAATTGCGGCGGGAGGTTTAACGTGAAGACAGCGGTTGTCGCCGGAGCTGCGGGCTTTATTGGAAGTCATCTTTGTGATCTTTTGTTAGCCAAAGGATATAAAGTCATCGCCTTGGATAACTTTGTAACTGGGCGCAAAAGTAACCTGCAACATTTGTCCAAAAACAAAAAGTTTAAATTTTACAAATGTGATATCAGCCAGAAACTCCCGACGCTGCCCAAAGTTGATGAGATTTACAATATGGCATCCCCTGCTTCTCCGGTGGATTTTTTAAAAATGCCTACATTTATTTTACAAACTGCTGCCGTGGGACACACCAACCTGTTGCAGTTGGCAAAAAAGAAAAAAGCCCGCATTTTATTTGCTAGCACGAGCGAAGTTTACGGCGACCCTCAACAACATCCACAAGTGGAAAGTTACTGGGGGAACGTCAACTCTGTGGGAATTCGCAGTTGTTATGATGAAGCAAAACGTTTTGGTGAAGCCATCTCCATGGCTTATCACCGTGAGCACAAAGTGAACATAGCGTTGGCCAGAATCTTTAATACCTACGGCACTCGTATGCGTCCCGAAGATGGGCGTGTGATTCCCAACTTCTTTTCGCAAGCATTGTCAAAAAAAGGGCTCACCATCTACGGCACGGGCCAACAGACACGCAGTCTTTGTTATGTGAGCGATATGGCCGAAGGCCTTTTCGCCCTTATGCAGAGTAAAGTTCACGAACCAGTGAATATTGGTAATCCTACGGAAATGTCGATTTTAGAAATTGCTGATGTGATTAATAAAATCACTGGCAATATCAAAAGCCATGTTTACAAAGATTTGCCAGCGGATGACCCCAAACAACGTTGCCCCAATATCACGAAAGCTCAGACACTTTTAAAATGGCAACCCAAAGTCAGTTTGACCGAAGGCCTGTCGAAAACGTTGGCGTACTTTCAAGAAGAAAAACTGGTTTAGATTTTGCGCGGTTTAGATTTGTCCGCGTGCGCGTGTTTGTTTTACAGCCGCTTCTAATTTTTTTTGAAATTGTGAATCTTGCGATAACTCGCTCGAAATGAATAAAGCCCCTCGAAACTCTTCGGGCGTCCAACCGCGTTTTTCAAACTGTGGAATCAATTTGAGCTCGTTCCAACGACTGAGACTTAAAGATTCTAACTTCTGAGGATTTACGGCGTGGTCGCGAATTAAACATTGGCGAAGGGCTTCACCCTCGAGATCTGTCCATGTTAAAAGGGCTCGGTCATATATGCGTGTAGTTGTATGGAGTAAAGCTTTTCCACCCGCCCAGCCTTTTTCCACTTGTTGCACCCATGCAGAGTTTTGTGAACGTTGAGTCCATGGCAAAAAACTCGTCGGCGCCGAAGTCCAACGTAAAGTGCTCGCAACGACTCCGGGAAGAGTGGCGCAGCGTTTGCCGAGAATTGCCAAAGCTCCCTGCTCTCCACCGCTGTAAATAGCCACTTCGGTCTCGCTCACATCCATAGACCTTTGTTCAAAATGCTGGAGATGGTGATAAATATTGATGCGAAAAATTTTGTCATCGAGCTTATAACGCTCTCTGTAGATCTCAGCAGTGATGGCGTCGTCTTGATCGAGCAGACAAAAGAGGGTTTTTTTTTCGTCAAAGTTGGTTTCTGCAAAAAAATCGGAATTCTTGATTCCTTGACGAGAGAGGAATAACAACGCTTCGTCGGCGTGCGTACCCAATCCGAGAGCTACATACGCTTGACGTTTGTGGGAGTACAAACTTTGAAAAGCGATGACCACTTCCAGGGTCGCTTGTGCCAAGCTTTGGTAATAACGAACGGTACCGTTCGTTGTTATACAGTTTTTAAACTGCTCATTCACATCATCCCAGCTGTAGGGTCTTCTTAGATCGATCATGGTTTAATCATACAGTTTGGGAATAACAGGGCAAATCTTTACTACCGCTGCGGTAGTACCAGTGCGTTATGTAACGGAGGTCCTTCGGGCTTACGCCCTCAGGAATCTTTTGGGGTAGAGTTCGAAGGATCTTGCCTTAAATGATTTTATGGCGGTCGGAATCATCGACGACGGATTGAACACCTTTGCCTTCATTGAGATTATGGCGATAGGCCAGCTTCTTGATGTCGTAGACAAAGTTGTCGCCATTATGACCAGGAGTTTGCCACTCGGGTCCCATACGAATCGCGTCCACCGGGCAGGCTTCTTCACAGAACCCACAAAAAACACAACGGAGAATATCGATCTCATAGGAAATCGGATACTTCTCGACCGAGGGATCTTTATCTTCTGAGGCGTGGATTGTAATACACTGAGCAGGACAGGCCGTGGCGCACAACATACACGCCGTGCAACGAATCTTGCCGTCCTTTTTCACTGTCAGAACGTGGTTTCCTTTAAAACGCGGAGAGTATTCATACTTCTCTTCGGGATAGTTTAAAGTGGGCATTTGTTTTTTATTGGCCAAATTCTGAATCATTTTTTTAAAAGTAAAACCAAGACCAGTAAAAATCGCCGGTAAGTACCAAGTTTTTTTAACTTCAGGAATATGAACTTTGTATGTACTCATAAAGAACCTCGCTGAAAAATAAATTGATTCTCGACACGCTCAGTAGGGTTCGTGTAAATCTTTTGCACTTGCTCGAGAGCTTGCCCATTCAGAGCAGCGACGAATTCGTCTGCCGACACGGCAGCATCCACGATGGTCGTCACAGGAGCAAACTTTTGCTCTAGCCCAGAGAAGTTAACAAACGTTCCCGCTTTTTCCATAAAAGACTTCATCGGGATTTGCCAAGTTTCGTCTGGTAAGTTGGCAAACTCAGGAATCTGCGAAGTCGTTAAAACGACCACAGTTTTATTATTTTTGAGAAGATCTGCTTTTTCGCGGATGTTTGGATACGCTGCTAAATTTTCTGGAGCTACCAAAAGCACAAGTTTGTATTTACCTAAATCTTGTGTCCACGCCGTGGATTTCACTTTGTGCTTTTCAAATGCTTTGATCAAACCCTTTGTATTTGGATTGCGGTCTCCACGCAACAGAAGTCCATCAAACTCACCCCATGCTTCGGGATTGTTTTGCCAATGGAAAACATCATCGGCAGCAAAAGACTTAGTAAAATAACTCAACAAAGCTTCGTACTCTTCCGACGTCTGCTGGCCAGTGACCACAAGAGCCACATCACCTTTTTTGTATTGAGAAAGAGTTTCTCGCACTTTACTGACGGCAAAACCCGTTTGCATGTATTCAGACTGACCATTCAGACGATGCACAGCTTGCACAAGGCGACTGATGGATTTTTTGACTTGTTTTTCACCACGTTCACCTTCCACATCGGTGTGGACACGGTTCACATTTTTGTAAACATCGCGGCCGACATCGCACATCCAGTATCCATTCACTTGTTCATTGTAACGTGGTCTCAGTCTCCAAATGCCTTCTTTGTTATAGTCGACTTCGACATTACAGCCTGTCGAACAACCATTACAGATCGACGCTTTGTCTTTTAAAAACCACACGCGTTGTTTAAAACGGAAGTCTTTAGACGTGAGCGCCCCCACAGGGCAGATGTCTACAGTGTTCACTGAGTAATTGTTATCGAGCGGTTTTCCCTCAAAAGTACCAATTTCGCTGCGATCGCCGCGGTTAAAAATACCGAGCTCATTCGTCTTGGTGATTTCTTCGGTAAAACGCACACAGCGTGAACAAAGAATGCAACGTTCAGAATCGAGAACCACACGCTCTCCGAGATCCACCACTTTGCGTTTGTTGACCTTTTTCTCTGCCATTTCAGGATCGTATTTACCAAACTTCATGTACTGATCTTGCAACCCACACTCACCCGCCTGATCGCAAATAGGACAGTCTAAAGGATGGTTGATCAAATGGAAATCCATACCCCACTTCACCGCATCTTTGACTTTTTCACTTTGGTTCGTCACCACCATGCCCTCAGCTACTGTGGTATTACAGGCGATTTGCAAACGCGGATTGCCTTCAATCTCCACCATACACAAGCGGCAAACACCGGCCACACTGAGAGCAGGATGCCAACAATAGTGAGCAATTTCTTCGCCAAGTTGTTTGAAGGCTTGGATAATCGACGTGCCAGGTTTGACCTCGACAGGTTTACCGTTAATGGTGCATTTCAGCATAGCTAATCCCTCTCACTTGCGATTTACCTTCACGAATATAGTACTCAAACTCACTGCGAAATTTTGGAACAAAACTTAAAACCGGCAAAGCTGCTGCATCGGAAAGTGCACAAATGGTTCGCCCCTTCATATTGTCGGCAATTTTGCAGAGCGTGTCGATATCTTGCTGACTTCCGCGACCTGCTTTGATGGCATTGACAACTTTATTCAGCCAGCCGGTACCTTCGCGACATGGAGTGCACTGACCACACGATTCATGGTGATAAAAATGTGTGATCACACCCAACAGATCCACCATGCAACGAGAATCATCGATCACTACAATCGAACCTGAACCCAACATCGACTTCATGTCAGCAAGACATTCATAATCGAGCGTAGCGCGGTTGGCCTCTTCCTCGGTCAATACGGGAGCTGACGTTCCGCCGGGAATCACGGCTTTGAGTTTACGTCCTGGTTTTAAACCACCGCATTCGATTTCAATCAGATCTTTCATTTTATAACCAAGCGGAACTTCGTAGTTGCCCGGCTTCATTACATCGCCACTGACAGAGAAAAGTTTTGTTCCCGGTGATTTTTGTGTGCCAAATTTGCGGTAAGCTTCCACTCCATCGCGCAAAATATAAATAACCGACGCGAGAGTTTCCACATTGTTCACAATCGTCGGTTTACCTAGGTAACCTTTCACCGCCGGGAATGGTGGTTTGAGCTTAGGTTGACCTTTGAGACCTTCGAGAGACGAAATCATTCCGGTCTCTTCTCCACAAATGTAAGCACCAGCACCTGAATACACATCCATATCGTGAGAGAAGTGGCTGCCAAGAATATCCTTACCCAGGAAACCTGCCTTGTACGCCTCTTTGATGGCTTTTTCCACAACCTTGATGGCGTGAGTGTATTCACCGCGAATGTAGATATAGGATTTTTTTGATTGCACAGCGAAAGCCGAAATAATCATACCTTCGATCAGTTGATGAGGAGCACGCTCCATCATCATGCGATCTTTAAAGGTGCAAGGTTCACCTTCGTCAGCGTTGCATAACAAATAACGATCTTCGCCGTTATTAGGGAGAAAGCTCCACTTCATGCCCGTGGGAAAACCTGCCCCGCCACGGCCACGCAAACCTGACTCTTTTACAAGTGAGATAATTTCTGTCGGTTGCATATTGAGCGCTTTTTTAAGCATCTCGTAGCCTTTTTTCGACTGATAACCCTCGATGGTTTGGAAGTTGTTGTCCGCATAATGTTCTGTCAGCATCTTCACTTCAGCCATTATTTAAGTCCTCGTAGAATTTGTTTTGCTTTATCCATTGTAAGGCCTTCGTGATAGTCCTCGTTGATTTGCATCATCGGTGCTTTGTCACAGGCGCCTAAACACTCTACTCGCGTAAAGGTAAAACGTTTGTCGCTCGTCACTTCGTTTTCGTGCACGCCGTGCTCCTGGCAGAACTCTTCCACCATCTCACGTGTGCCGGCCATGGAGCAGGCCACGTTACAGCAAACTTGCACATGGTATTTACCCACGGGCTCTTTGTTAAACATCGTGTAGAATTGAAAAACTTCGTTGATGCGTGCTTCAGGAATGTCCATCAACTGACTGAGATGAGCAATCCCTTCGGGACTGACCCAACCGTTGTTTTCTTTTTGCACGCGATAAAGACTCGGAATAATCGCCGACTCTTTCGTCTCGTATCTTTTAAGTTCTTTTTTTACAAACTCTTGTCCCTCGGACGATAATTGAAAACTCATCATGCCCTACCTATCCAGCTCACCAGCAATAAGGTTCATACTTCCCAACACCGAAATCACATCTGCCACAAGCCCACCAGTGATGGACTCTGCGAAGGATTGATAAATGGCAAAACACGGCGGACGTACCTTCAATCGATAAGGCGCACCCGAGCCATCGCTGACCAAGTGGAAGCCCAACTCACCATTGGCGGCTTCCGTGTAATCATAAACTTCACCCACAGGAGGACGAAGTCCATTGATCACCAACATAAAATGATTCATCAAACCTTCGATGTTACCGTACACATCCTTTTTTTCAGGAAGGACTATGGCTTTGTCGCGAATGGTGTAATCACCTGATGGCATATTTTTACAAATTTGCTCGATGATTCTGCATGATTGTTTCATTTCTTCGATACGCACCAAGTAACGCTCGTAAACATCACCACTCGAGCCCACAGGAATATCAAAATCAAGCTGATCATAACCGTAATACGGTTGAGCTTTGCGCAGATCGAGACCGATACCTGCGGCACGTAAACACGGCCCGGTGTAACCCCACTCAATGGCGCGTTCTGCAGAAATCGCTCCCACGCCTTGTGTTCTTTGCATCCAAATTTTATTTTCGGTAAGGAGTAGTTCAATCTCACTCACGCCTTGGCGAAGCTCTTTAGTGACTTGCAAGACCTCGTCAAACCAACCCTCAGGGGCGTCTTGCGCCATCCCTCCCACACGAGTCATAGATACCGTCAGGCGAGCGCCGCACAGTTTTTCAAAAAGAGAGTAGACTTTTTCACGCAAGGTGAAGAGATGGAAAAATCCAGTGAGTGCACCTAAATCGACGGCATTGGCACCAATGCACACAACGTGATCGATAAAACGCGATAGCTCACACAACAACACACGCATCGCTTGCGCGCGAGCGGGAATCTCGACTCCCAAAACTCTTTCTACAGTTTTGCAATAACCCACATTGTTCATAGGGGCTGAGCAATAGTTCAAACGATCCGTGTAAGGAATCACTTGGTTGTAGGGATGAGTCTCTGCCATTTTCTCAAAACAGCGATGAAGAAAACCGATCTCCACATTAGCGCGATGAATTTTTTCACCATCGAGCTCAACCATGACTCGCAAAGTTCCATGGGTCGCCGGATGAGAGGGACCGATATTGAGAGGCACTAGATTGTCGACTTTGGTTTTTGGCTCTGTGCCTACATCAAAGTGAATTGGCAAAGCCGTGGTGCACGGCTGTTGTAAATCGGCGGGATAATCTTTGCGAAGGGGATGACCTTTGAACTCGTGATGGGTGAGAATCCGACGAAGATTGGGATGACCTTCGAATTTCACACCATACATGTCATAAATTTCGCGCTCAAACCAATCCGCCCCACGCCACACACTGATGACCGAAGGGACGCTCTCGTTTTCGGTTGTTTGTGTTTTGACTCGTAAGCGAGAAAAATCATTTTTGTTAAAAAGCTCGTAGTTGACTTCAAAACGTTGGGCGCGCTCAGGGAAATCCACTCCCGTAATGTTCATCAAAAAGTGGAAGTAGCCCTTCTCTTTGAAAAAACGGAGAACTTCGCGCACAGAATCTTTGGGAACTTTCAGAATGACTGCGCCGAACTGTTCGGAAAATTCAAATTGATTGGCATTGGTAAAACGCGCAGCCAAAGCCCCTTTGTAGGAATCGAGATTATTTGCCATATGGATTCACCCAGTTATCTTTCCACGGACGAGGATTGTGTTCGGCAATCATTTTTTGTAACGACATCACACCATCAAGAACGGCTTCGGGAGTCGGTGGACAACCGGGAACATACACGTCTACAGGAACTACTTTATCAATCCCTTGCATCACGTGATAGGCACGATAAAAACCACCCGAGCTCGCACAGGCTCCCATGGAAATAACGTACTTTGGTTCGAGCATTTGTTCGTAAATGTGAACAAGAATAGGACCCATCTTTTCGGTGATTGTGCCCGCGACGAGAAGCAAATCGGCCTGACGAGGTGAAAATCGCACAACCTCAGCACCAAAACGGGCCAAATCATATTTAGGACCCATGACTGACATCAGCTCGATTCCACAGCAGGCTGTGCCGTAGGGAAGAGGCCAGAGAGAATTTTTTCTGCCCCAGGCTACGATGTCATCGAGGCGTGTTGCAAAGGCGAACGATTTCGAAATTTCATCAACTTCATTATGTTGAGCTAGAGAGCTCATAGAACTCCTCTCGGTGAGTAACCACATGAGTACAAAACGTGTTCTTTCAGAGCTTAAATTACTCTCTAAGCGTAGCGAATTTCAAGATATTTTCATTTAGAAATGTCACTGAGTCGACGAAAAGATCAATATACTTTTATCGACTCCCTGGTCTCATTATCACACCATATTTTGCAGCGAATCATTTCACTCAGACGATGATCTAACGCTTGAAGCGGGTAAAGAAAATCCGTCGTCTCTTTATTTCAAACTTCTCAATGCTCACTAAATATTTTTTGGTCGCCTCAGGAAGCGCCTGCCATATTTTGAGAGCAAGAACAAAGCCCACCACCGTGAACGGAACGAGAAATAAGGGCCAGAATTGCCAATCTTTACTCACTAAATAGCCGAGACTCAGCGATTGCAACCCACTTCCCAAATACACAAAACCGTCCACAATGCCTGAAGCAGTTGCTGTCGCTTTGCGTCCACCAAAGTCAGCCGCCGCCGTTCCTGACATCAAAGAATGAACACCAATGACTGCAAATTGCATGAGAATAGCGCACAGACCAATTGTAAACGGTGAAGAAAACAACATTGCACTCATTACCAGCATGCACACAAACATGATGAGATTAAATAGCGCTACGGGCGGCCCTCGGCGCGAATAGAAAAATATGTCAGAAATATAACCCGCGGAAAACCCACCCAGGATGCCCGACACACAAAGCCACATCCCCCAGTGATCGGTAAATATCTCCGCACCTGGCTGCGGAATTTCTTTCGCGAAAATAAAGTACCATTGCATTATTCCATTGCGCAGGACTCCTCCGCAAAATTCAATGAGTGCAATCGTCAGCAGGATGGGGCTGGTAAAAATGCGCATCAGCAATTCTTTAATTGTAAAGTTTTTGTGCATCTCTTCGGAAGAAGCGTCGTGGGTATCAAAATCTTCAAAATTGGCCTGCGCCGGTGTATCTTTGAGAATCCACATGTCGATCAGGGCCCAAAAAACCAAAATCATCGAGGGGATGAAAAAGACAAACCAAGTCGCATCTGTACGACCACTTTCAATGGCCAAAGCAGAGCGTAAAAATTGTTGAACGGCATTGGGATTTTCCATCTTTAAACTCGTCATTTTTACAATTTCTTCGCCCCAATCAAAAGCGAAGTAAACTCCAAACGAAATCAGTGTGCCAAAAATAGCCCCAAAAATACCTCGCTCGCGCACATGGAACCAGTACGCCTTCACCTTGATAATAGAGACGGCACCGTAACTCTGGAAAAACATATTGAGCGCATAGAGTATCGAAAACGTGAGCGTCAGATTGATGGCGATCTGCCCTTGAAGGTAACTGAATGTGACTAAACCCATCAAAAGGTTGCACAAACTGGAGCCGAGGGCAGCGATGATAATCCCTTTTTTTCCTCCCATTTTATCGACAAGGGGGCCATTGAGCAAAAAGGAAAGCCCATAAGTAATGGTTCCGGCCGCAAAAATAATTCCAAAGTCTTCTTTGGTCATTAAGTCACCAAAGGCATTTTTGGAAACGTTGAGGTTGTAACGAGCCATGTATAAAAAGGCGTAGGTCATTCCCATGGGGAACCAATTCCAAAAACGACGAATCATGAATTTTTTGCTGTGGTGCAAAGGATTGCGCGAAAAATAGAGCCATATAACGAAGACGAGAAACCCGCCAATGATGAGCAAATCCATGTCAACTCCCCTGTTGTTGAAATAGCTTAAGGGCTAGAGGACAATTAAAATTCCTTTTTAGCTCCTAAATTTGATCTGACTCTTCGTTACTCGTCGTCTTGTTAGCGCTTTGCTAGCAATTCCTCCTCGCGCCTCGATTCAAATCAAATTTAGGAGCTAAAAAGGAATTTTAATTGTCCTCTAGCCCTAGACGGTTATATTGTCTCCGTTCGCAACCAGCAACCTCAATTCATGGGACACCGATGAAAACTCTTGGCGATCTTATCAAAATCCTGACTCCCAAAACGTTAGTGGTGCTTGATATTGATTCAACATTAGTACTTACCCATAAACGCAATGAAGCCATTTTGCGCCAATTCGCCAAAGACTCATCGCATTCTGATCGCCACTTATTTAAGCAAACGGAATGCAACGCCTTTGAGTATGGCTACTACCAAGCTTTGCAACGCTTACAAGTAGACCGCAAGTCTCCTGTGGCGGAAGAGTTAGCCCGTTATTGGCGGCAGCACTTTTTTTCCAATAACTATCTTCATCACGATCTCCTCCACGATGGCGCTTTGGATTTTGTCGAATATCTCCAACGCAAATGGATCCCGCATGTTTATTTGACCGGTCGTCCGCACCCCTCGATGTGGGAAGGCACGCTCTCCACCCTCAATCAGTTTGGTTTTGTTGTTGATGAAAATAAATTATTTTTAAAACCTCAGCCGCAAGATATCGATGAGGTTTTTAAGAGTGAAAAAATGGCGGAGCTCAAGAAAGCTTTCGCGCAAGAATGTTCACAAATAGTATTTATCGATAATGAGCCGCGTGTCCTTAACCAAATCGATCGCGATCATCCCGATATCCATTTGGTCTTTGTCGACACCTGCCACTCGCCCAACGTCATTCCGCCGTCCACAGCCTTGAAGATCAAGGATTTCCGCGAAGTAGCTCAGGGACTGAAGGCGCTCTGACACGAGAGTGGCAAAAGTCCTGCGAGCTCTTGGTAGGGCTCCGTCAGCATAGGGTCGTAAGCTTGTACCACTGTTGAATCAGCACAACTCAGTTGGCTGATATCATTAATACAAAGAGTGGCGTTGGTCAGATTCGGTACAATCTCCTGATATAACTCTGCGTTCACGATTTCCCAAAACTGCAATGTTTGGTTTTGCACGGGAAGACCTAACTTTGCTCCAAAGTTGGAATTCGATGTTTGCTGTTGCAAGCAATCTTCGACCTCATCAAGTGAGTTGCAGCTTGTGACTTTCTCGCAGCTGGCTTTTACTATTTTGTAAGTTTCTGTAGCTAAAACTTGTGGGTCCGAATTATTCTCCAAAGGGTTTCCCGTCTCAGTCCCATCTCTTTTGCACCCAAAGGTTGCAAAAATAAGTATGACTAAAATATATTTCATAAATCCCCCTCATCACTACCGTTCACACCCGCCAGTGGAAACCACTGAATATTGAGCTGATAAATTTCTTCGGCTTCCTCGCTGCTTTCGGCGATGGCCATGATCTCTTTGCGAAACTGCTGAATTTTGACTTTGATCTCTTCTCTTTTGATTTGCGAAATGGGAATACACACAGCGGAAACTTCGCGACGGAGTTTAGTGACTGTGTCGATGGACTCAGCGCCTTTTTGGATCATATCGCGATGATATTGTTTAACCAGGCTGTGACTCACCTCATCCCCCGTGCTTACAGATTTTTGCACTTTGGAGTGACCCCCGATTTATTGGACACGGTTAAAGGTTCACGGCTTTCTTGTACTCGATCGGACTTCGCATTCCAAGAGCAGAGTGCGGGGCAACATGATTATAATCTGCAAACCATTCCGGTAGAAGTTTAAGAACGG
>JBGSUL010000065.1:0-46355 GCA_041736155.1 Bdellovibrionales bacterium | reverse complement strand
AGGCCAAGTTCGGACAACACTTAATGCGTTAACCAGCACGCGAATATGAGGATGATGTTCAAGAATGCTCATCAAACAGACACTCCGACCCGAGGCCACTTTTACACTTGACCGGGGTGGCGTCCATATGAGGAAGCTTGATGAGTCTGAGGTTTCCAGCATAGTGAAGTTTCCTGAGGGCGCAGCCCGAAGGACCTCCATCGCCCCAACCTTCCTGAGCGGAGCGATGAATCTCAGTTGCCTCAGTAATCGTTTTGTTCAAGAAATTTGCCAACTCAAAATGCAGCTGATTTTCTTCTTTGAGAATCTTCGGCTTTTTCACAGGCGGCTTTTAGATGGAGTTTGCAGGCTTCCGCAAAGGCGCTCGCTGCCTCCGAAGTCAGCTGCAAAAATTCGAGCGTTGCGCCATATAAATATAAAACATAACCTCTGTCGAATCCGCCATTTTGTTTGGGAAGTTCTAAGGCTCTTTCGAGGAGAGATTTTGCTTTTTCATACTCCCCCTGTTGATTGTAAGAAGTCGCTAAATCCACCAGACATAATGGATCGTTCACACTCAACTGCAAACATTTTTCCGCATAAGTAATTTTATCCTCCAAAGGGCTTGAGCGAATATTTGCAAGTCGTTGAATACAGTACAAAGATTCAGGCACAATAGACACACACTCTTTTAAGACAGCATAGGCACCTGCGTAGTCGCCATCATTTTGCAAAAACATCACTTTCACTTGAAACACCTTTTCGTGATTGGGATTTAAAGATTCCATTTCTCGAAAGAGAGTATTCTGCTCTTGGGTTTTTCCTTCCTTCATGGCCCCAAGGATTTTGCCAAAGAGGCTTTCTATTTTCGTATTATTTATTTTGCTATCTGTTCTGACATAACGCGGATCCATGGAAGACTCTTGAGTGACACTTCCTTCTTCGGTCACTTGCTTTGTTGCAGGTTTTGCATAAGCTATGTCCTCACTTTGGGTTGCTACTTTTTGCAAACTCTCTTGGGGCTTCTCTATGAGCGGAAAACTCTCTTTTGAAAAACGTCCAAGGATGAGACCTACGACAAAAACGATAGCGAGTACAAAAAATTTCATATTAATTCCCCTCCCAATGTTCACAACACAGACCCTACACTCCGCTTAGGTAGGTTGTCCTGAAAACTGTGTTTCACTACCGCTACGACGCGCGACCCGCGTTAAATTAAGAAAGTCCCAATCGATAGATTTTATTTTACATAACCATATTTGGCCATTAACTCATGGAGTTTGGGGCAAAGAAACTTTTCTGGATAGAACAAATTGGGATTTGCGCCAGCATTGAGTAAAAGTTCCAAACGCTCTAAATAGTACGCGCCTGTATATGTTGTACCACAATCATATTCGTTTGCCTGAGCGGCCATCGCCGCAAAAACAGTGCGCTTGGGTTCAAATATCAAGGCATTGGCATCAGCGCCTTTACTTAGAATAAGTTGCAGTTCCGGAATTCTCCAGTCCATGGCCATACTGTACAAAATTCCGCTATCAAGATTGGGATTGGCGCCCGCATTTAACAAGCTAGTAAGTACATGCAGGTAGTTGTCATTGATCATTTGCTTTTCCTGCAAGTTTGGCATTTTAGAGTAATGAACTTGATATTGAAAATTTGCCCAATCGTACCCACCAGCCAGGACCGCTAATGGATAGTGGCCCCAAGCGTCTGGAGTGTTCACATCAGCGCCATGTTGAATTATTAAATCTGTTAGAGCAGGCAGGAGCTCAGGCAGTTGATCTAACGAAGTATTCATTGCCTCACTGAGTTGATCTTTTGATAATCCGGCGCGAATAATTTTTTCTGAAACTTGATACCAGGAATCATTGGAACTCTTGATATTGAGAATGGCTGAGCGCAACAAGTTTAATTTAAGTTCACCGTATACGTTACTATTTACGTTAGCACCATGATCTAGAAGAAAATGCGTTGTGGCTAAACGTTCCGCGTAGATAGCCCAAACAAGTAGTCCTCGAGAATCGATATCAGCGATCGTTACTCCACAAGTAAAAAGATCTTGAAGACCGTCACTCCAAGAGGAGTCTACGGCATCAAATAAAATACTGTCATGATTTTTTGGATATTGCTGCCAAGCCTGACAGGCCCAACCTGCGTATGCAATATTAGTGAAAATTAAAAGAGAAGTAGCAAAAAAGATTTTTTTCATAAGTCCCCCTATAACGATTTAATAACGCTATATAAATCCTACGAAAATTCAAGATAAATGAACTTAGCGTTTTTGGCGCCAAATAATCAGAGAAGCCAGAGCAATCATCAGCAGATTCGGTCCCCACGCGGCCACGATGGGCGGAAACGTTCCGTGGCGGCCCATTGTCAGTCCTGAGTTGTAAATCCCCCAATAAATCAAGGTCAGCAAAACACACTTTTGCAGATTCATAAGAATGCCACCTGAGCGCGTGGAGCCCGACGTAGAAAAAGCCACGCCCAAGAGCACCATCACCAGAGTTGTAAACACATAACTAAATTTAGAATAATAATCGACCTCAAAGGGCACCGTATTCAACCCCGCCTCTTTGTTGCGCTGAATGTAGCGACGAAGTTCACGCACGCCCATTTGCTCCGACGCTTTGGACGATGTTTTGATATCAATCACATCCTCGCCGACTTCGAGCTCTTTACTCTCAAACTTATCGGTGATCGGCGCCGATTCTTCGTCAAAAAAGACCGTGACGGAACCGTCTTTGAGCGTCCAGTGACCATTGTTGAGCAGCGCTTCTTTGGCGACGAGGATTTGTTGAAGCATCCAATCGCTAGAGAAAGTATAAAGTGTGATTTCAAAAGCCTTGGCTTCTTTGGCGTTGAGTAGATTGATATTAAAAATACTCTGTCCCGAGCGATACCAAATGTTCTCCTGCTTGGAGTTGGAGTACTGCCAGGGTTTATTTTTCATGATGGTATAATAAATATAATTTTTCTTATCCACCGCTTTGGTCATCAACTCGTTGCTCGCCACAAAAGAAATCAACGAAATACCTGCGACAATGGTGAGTATCGGGAGCGCAATGCGCACTAAGCTCAACCCCATGCTAAACATGGCCACCATCTCGCTGTTTTTATGAATCGTTCCCAATGTAAAAAGCGTGGCCAACAAACACGCCACCGGAATTAATTGAAACAACATTTGAAAAGAGTAATAGGTGTAATATTTCGCAAAAACGGTAAGGTCTACCGAGAAGCGTGCGGTGCTCGTGAGAAAATCCACAGCCACGAACAACGTCACGAAAATACTGAGTCCGGCAAGGAAGTAAAAAATAAAACTCTTCGCAATGTAACGATCAATCAATGAAATCACAGATCCAATATACTTGACTCTCCCAAAAAAGAATCGTCTACTAGAAATATGTCGTTACGCGTCTTACTTGCCGATGAAAGTGACACCATCAAAAAGGTGTTTCAGCTTGCCCTCCAGGACATGAATGTGGAAGTTAAGACAGTCCAAAGCGGTCTTGATGTGGTCAATGTGGCCGAAAGCTTCCAACCCCAATTGATTTTTGCCGATGTTCTTCTCCAAAAGAAAAATGGCTACGATATGTGCCTTGAAATTAAGCAAAATAGCAATCTCTCGAACATTCCTGTCATTTTGATGTGGAGCTCTTTTATGGAGCTAGACCAAGAGCAATTTAAAAAATCCCGGGCGGATGAACAGCTGGAAAAACCTTTTGATGCTGATCTTCTGCGTGGCTTGGTGAAAAAATTTGTTCCCCATGCCGCGGGCAATCCTGTATCGAGTTTTTTAAAGTTTCCTAAAAATATGGGTAAAGCTGGCAAAAGTGCACCTCCACCCGTCGTGGAAAAACAACGCAAAGAAGAGACTTCTGAGTTTAATCTCAACTCGATTTTTAGTGATCTACCAAAAGCGACCGAGCCCAAACCAGCCTCCGAAAATCTCGGGCTCGGCGATGCTGACGCCACTCCACCTCCGTCCTTCTCTGACTTTCAGGAACAAGAAGACGCCTTTGTGATGCCACCTCTCGAGAGTGCGCCTTCCGTGGAATTCTCGCAGTTTCGCATTGAACCTCAAGCCGATAACTTGGAAAAATTTGAATCTCTGAACCTCACGGAGGAGTCTCCTTCCTTCTCCGACAACATCTCTATGGCTCCCTTGACCCAAGATGAGGTTTTAATGAATGAGATCGACCATATTCAGCCCACAAACCTAGATAATGTTTTCCAAGTGGAGCAGTACTCTGCACCGCAAAACAGGACGCAGACTTCAGCAAAGTCTACTGTCTCCACCACCGGTCTCAATGACAATGAAATCGAAGCCATTGTCCGCGCGCACACCGAAGAGTTTATTAAAAATCAGCTGAAAGACTCTCTTTTACATATCGTTGAAAAAATAGTCAGGGAAGAATTGAACAAAGTCTTGGAAGAAGAAGTCCGTCTCAAACAGGAGCTTCTGGATGACAATCCTTGATCTCGTTAAAATAGCCTTTGAGGAAGATCTCCCAAATGGAGACATCACCACCGACAATCTCGCCACTCGTGAAAAAAAAGGACATGCATTTCTCGTCGCAAAATCCGACCTGTGTCTTTCGGGGCGGGATTTTTTTACCGAAAGCCTGCTCTATCTTTCTCCGACCGTGGATATCAAATGGTACTTTAAAGATGGCGACACCGTTCTCAAAACTCAAAAAGTCGCTTCTCTTTACGGCGATCTTTTGGAAATTATCAAAGCCGAACGGGTCGCTTTAAATTTTTTGGGATTTTTTAGTGGCATCGCCACACAAACCCAACGTTACGTAGCGGCACGCGCACCGGGCGCAAAATTACAAATTCTCGACACCCGTAAAACGCTCTCCCCTTACCGCCCGTGGATTAAAAAAGCGGTGGTGGACGGCGGAGGCGCCAATCATCGTCAAAACTTGAGCGATGCAGTCTTGATCAAAGAAAATCATATTCGCATTGCAGGCAGTATCACGAAAGCCGTGGAACAAATCCGTCGCACCGTGAAAGGTTTTGTCGAAGTGGAAGTGACCAACCTCGACGAAATTCGCGAAGCCTGCGCTCTTGATGTTCAGCGACTGCTTTTAGATAATATGAACGATGAGCAAATTCGCGAAGCTTTACAAATCATTCCCGAGACCATGGAAACCGAAGCCAGCGGAAATATGAACATGGCACGCATCCGAAGTTTGAGCCAAATTGACGGACTGGATTTTGTCAGCGTCGGTGCCCTGACCCACTCGGCTCCGTGTGCTGATCTCAGTCTGCTTTTTGAGTTTTAATGAGTCACGGAATGGCAAGCATCAACCAACTCACTTTAAACATTTTGCAAGCCCAGGGCCTTTCTGTTTTTTTTCAAAAAACAACTGACAGCACCAACGCTTGGGCAAAAAAAGAATTCAACGGACAAACGCCACTCGCCGTTTTTTTAGCCGATCAACAAAACCACGGTCGCGGACGTGGTGATAATACATGGACACAAGCTCCTCACGGCGCTACCCTCCTCTCCACGTGGTGCTTACGTTTACCTCAATCCCCACAACCTCTTTTTCCACTACGCACAGGTTTACTTCTTTACGAGAGCTGTCAGCGCTCTTGGCCAGATTTGGACTGGGCGCTTAAAGCACCAAACGATATTTATATTCAAGATGGAAAATGGGCCGGTATCCTCATTGAAGTGACCGAAGACGGTGCTTTTATCGGTATCGGCGCCAATATTTTTGCAAAGCCCGAAGGAATTTTGCAAAAAACAACGTCCTTGCAAGATTGGACCGTCTTAACACAAAAAGACTGGGAGCACTTCTGTTACTTTTTTTCACAAGGGCTTTCAGAATTACAAAAAGATCCCGCTCGCACCACTCTTCTTAATCACGAAATCCGAGCCCTTGAGCAGGCTCTGCTGAAATATCCAAGAAATCAGGTAAAAACTGTAAATTCTGATGGAAGTTTATTGCTGCAAAATGGTAAGACCATTCACTGGAGTGATTTATGAAGAACACTTTTGGATTATTCTTACTACTCTTAATTTGCGCAGCTTGCAGCACAGTCAAAAAACCGTTTTTTTGGAAATTAGAAAAAGATGGCAAAACCTCTTATGCGTTGGGAACCATTCATGCTGGAGTGGATATTCGCGAGTTCCCCGACTACGTCACCGACAAAATCGAAACCTCTCATCTGATCCTTTTAGAAACTGATTTAGGTTATTACAAATCCACATTGCGCCCCTTAGAAACCCAAGCCAAGACTGCGAAAATCTTCGATTACGCAAAACAACTCAAAGAAAATATTAAAAAGAAAAAATCCATCAAACCTTTATTTACTGACAAAGAATGGACTGTCATTGTCGAGCGCGCGCAAGAGCTCAAGGTCAATACCGAGACTCTGGAATATTACCCTCTGCCCGCGTTGGCTCCCTTGGTTCTTCGTGAATATAAGACTTACGTCAATCACAAGCAGCACGATGTGGCGCGGGCCAGACCCCTCGATGCCTCTATCGAACGTCGCGCGATGGATGCCAATGTTCCCATTTTTCATTTGGACACCATCGAACGCATGTCCCCCTCATGTTTAGATAAATTGTATACTTTTGCGATCAAGAACAATGTGTCTGACACGACTTACGAGCGCATCGAAGATTTGGTCAAACTTTCAGATGCTTATAAATCAGGCGAGGAAAAACTTGTTTTAGAAATGACCTCTCCCATGAAAGAAGATCTTAAAAAGTGTCTTCTCAAAGAACGCAATGAGCATTGGATGAGTGTGATTGAAAAAAATCATACTGCCCAATCTCCGGTTTTTATCGCCGGCGGCATCCTCCACTTTATTGATGAGGATAATATTCTCCTCTCCCTCCAAGAGCGTGGATTCAAAGTATCGCGTGTATTAAGAGCAGAATAAGAGTCGAAAATATTGTCTCACGCCACGGACCATGCTAGATTCTATCCATGGCACTTACTTATACTCCACCAGGTGAACTCGGTAGTCTTTGTCCTGATTTTCAACTTCCAGGTGTAGACGGACATCTTCACAGTCTCAAGGATTTTAAGGGCTCGCGTGCCTTGCTCATCATGTTTATTTGCAATCATTGCCCCTACGTCCAAGCGGTGGAAGACCGCCTTATTCTTTTAAGTAAAGAATTACAGTCGCTGGGAGCACAAATTGTGGCTATTTCTTCCAATGATGGTGTTCGTTATCCTGCCGATTCTTATGAAAATATGAAAAAACGCAGTCAGGAGAAAAAATATACCTTCCCCTACATCTACGATGAAACTCAAAATGTCGCCAAAAAATTTGGCGCTGTTTGCACACCTGATTTTTTTGTTTATGACGAAAACTTGCTCTTGGCCTATCGCGGGCGCCTCGATGATTCGTGGAAAGATGCCACGCAGGTCTCCCGCCACGAGTTACGATACGCGGTGATTGAGCTCCTCGAGGGGCGCACAGCTCCACTCACTCAGTATCCTTCTATGGGATGCTCCATTAAGTGGAAAGAATTCTAGATTTATTTTGCGTCCTCCATAGGGGCCTGGCACCATGAATATATGGATAAGATTCTCCTCGCCATTCCCTGTTACAATTGTAGCCCACAAGCACAACGGGTCGCGAAAAGCATCGACCATTTTATCACAGTAAATAGCGCCATTCCTCTTTCCGAAATTCTTTTTATCGATAACTGTAGCACCGACACCACCGTTTCTGATTTGGAACAATTAATCCCCCATTTGAAAAATTCGAACTTTTTTAAAATTAAAAAAAATAAGAAGAATTTAGGCTTAGGGGATCCCAAAAAGAGGCCTTTCACTGGCTACTTGCCAATGACGCCCAATTCTTGGTGATCCTCCACGGAGACAACCAAGCTGATATCAGCGATCTCTCCAGTTTATGGAAAGTCTCGTTGGAAAATAACCACTGCACTGTTTTAGGGAGTCGTTTTGCAGACACGCGCCGTCTCCACGGCTACTCCCTACTGCGCACAAACGGCAATAGAGTGCTGAATATTCTTTATACCCTGCTCTTAGGAAAGAATATTTCAGACCTAGGATCGGGCTTGAATCTTTTTGCCAAAAAAGATTTTAACAACGCTCAGGTTTTTTTGAGCTTTGACGATGGTTTTACCTTTAACATGGATTTGCTGATTTATCTGAGTCAGAAGTCCCAGCCTTTGTTCTTTTGCCCCATCTCCTGGAAAAGCGAAGACGAAAAGTCCAATGCCTCGGCCTTCCGTGTCGGCTGGCGGGCCCTGATCAAAATCCTAACCGCAAAAATATCAATGCCGAAAACACAATGGACGGATCAATGAGCCTGGCCGCGAATTTCTCTCGACCACGTCATTTTAACCGTTTGCACTTTGGCGAGAATCACGTCACAAAAACCATTTTTGATAAAAAAAGAGGACGCCAAGAAATTTTTTTCTATCGAAACGTTCCCACACAGATCGCCTCATTTTTTCCATCGTTGAATGAATCTATTGAGCGCGCTCATTCCATGAGCTACAAAATGTCTCGAATCGCGTGTCCAGATGTGGCGCGACTCTATCTCAGTCACAAACTGACCCCGCTGATACTGAAACAACTCTTAAAACAGATTGATTTATTTTGGCAGAAAGCACCGCAAATCACTGCGACCTCAGCGCGCGGGAAGAACACATTATCTCAAATGACCATTGATAAACTCCAAAATCGCTGGACGGAGTATCAGAAAACCAATAATTATCAATCCTGTTTTCGCTATTTTATTAAAAATCATCTGCTCGACTTACAAATTCTCAAAAACGAATTGTGTGAGTTATTAAAAGAGGAAATCGCCCAAAGTTCTACGACCAAACTCACCCTGTCACATGGCGACCTTTGCTTCTCCAATACTTTTTTAGTGTCTCCACAAAAAGTGATGTTTGTCGACCCTCGCGGTGGTACTCAATACAATGAACTTTATATTCCACAAGTTTACGATCTCGCCAAACTCAGCCAATGTATTTATGGAAATTACGACGGAATACTTGCCAATAAAACAGTCTCTTTTTCTCCACAAAAAGAATTATTCACAAAATGGCTTCAGCAGAAACAAATTAGTTTTCGACTTTTACGTTTAATTGAAGCTAGTCATTTTTTAAGTTTACTTCCTCTGCATCAAGACAAACCAAAACTACATATTCCTTTTATCTATGCCGCCCTCCGCGCCTTGCAGGAGGCTCCATGAAAAATGTGACCTATATTATATGCTCTGCAGGCCATGGACTACGCATGAAACATCTGTCTCCGCAAATTCCCAAACATCTGATTCCATTGAGTGGGAAAACTCTATTAGAATGGTCACTTCTATCTCTACCTCTTCGCCCCGGAGATCAACTGATCTTCCTTTCGCAAAAAAGTTTTCCGCAAAAAGAAACCACCGAAAGTTTAATCCATTCTTTCTGTAAAAAACAGCAGGTCTCCACACACTTTATCTATCTTGAACACTTTACTCGAGGCCAAGCAGAAACAGCAGCCCTTGCACACCCCTTTGTGCTCCATGAACGTATCGCTATTTTTAACAACGACACTTATTTTAAATGTTCGTCACTGGATCAGCTCATTCACGAAAGTGATGTAAAATTTTTGGCACCGTGCTTTAAAGCCTCGGGCCATGAGTGGTCTTTTTTTAAGACCCAAGGTGATGGCCCTTTGTTTTCGGTCTCAGAAGTCACAGAAAAAGTACGAATTTCCGATTGGTGCTCTACAGGATTTTATTATTTTGCCGACAAAAATAACTTCTTTGATCTTATTCAAGGGGAATTAGAAAAAAAATCCCAAACTGAGCTTTATATAGCGCCGCTGTATAACCATTTTATAAATAACTCTGTGAAGGTTGTCGACTGTGAAGAATTTAAGCCCATGGGCACTCCGCAGCAAATAGAAAAATTTTGGGGAATCACATTACCGGATCTGGAAAAGTGAAAATAAATCGTTCAGCCCTCTTTTCATTAAGATGCTTGATGATTCTCAGTCTCTTTATAATCTTGCTCGTCGCTCGCTATTGGCTCATTTTTGATAAACATGCGGCCATTATTTATCTCGCACCCATCTGCGCTGCACTCCTCATCATGAACTTAGGATTAATCCTATTAACGCTGTATCATCGTTCCCAACTGTCATATCTCAATCGCCGTTTTCTCGCCATCCAAAGTGGATTTTGGGGTCTTTATTTGCTACTTATTTATCCAGGATTTTATAATTACGATTCATTTCGCACACTGGAACTCGCGCAAAGGACCGAAGCTGGTGCCTGGCAGTCCCATTTGTATGGTTTTTTATGTAGCTCCCTAGCTGTCCTTGATAAGAATTTATTTTTAATTCCTCTATTTTCTGTCCTCATATCCTTATTTATTTACCAACAAGTTCTAGCTACGTTTCTCATCCTCAACAAAAGAATTTACCATCTTCTTTTTCTTTTCGCTTTTTGGCCTCTGCATATAATGACCCTTCCCTTTTTGATCCGCGACGTCCCCTTTGGTTTATTAACCTGTGCTCTCCTGTTTTTTCTTTTGCCTTTCTTTTTGGACAAAAAGAAGACTTTATCTCCGATGATATTTTTAAATTTATTACTTACTATTTTTATCACCAACGAAATACGCCAAGATGGCGTCATCAATTACTTAATTATTCCCTTTGTATTTATGTTCTCGGGTAATATTTCTCTCAAAAAATACTTTCTGCCATCACTCTGCCTATGCCTTGTTTTATTTTGTGCGAATCTCTATTCACAACAATTTATGGACGAAGGATACCGCCAAAGGTACGAAATAACCGCCCTGATTCATCCCATCAATGCCATTTATTACTCAAAAAACAAACACACATCTCACGAAGATGATGCCATTGTTAATAAAATTATCGATATTAAATTTTTGGAAAATGAGTATTATCCTATCTTGATTCAACAGCTCCATGAAAATAAGCACAAGCTACCTGTCTCCGATGAAGACTGGCAAAATTTTAAACACACTTACCTAAAGCTAATTTTAAAAAATTGGCCTATTTTTCTTTACGAGAGGTTTTATATAAATTTAACAACTTTTGGTTTTTTAAAATCGAGTTTAATTTTTGCAGATACAACAAATAATCCGCCTGCAGACTTTCAGCACAAGTTTGGCAACGACTACTTCAAAAAACCCTCCGTACTTAAAAATCTACACATTTTAATCAGTGAGTCTGTCTCTTTCCTCCGCGCGGCTCTTCATTACTTTACGCTCACGAGAGTCTTTTTTTTAGGGCCCGTGGGGTTATTGCTAGCTGCTTTTTATCTAGCGCGCCGTGACCAGGAGCTGTATCCATTTTTCAAGGTGAGTATGGGATTTATTTTGGTGCGTTCGTTTTTTGTGTTCTTTCTGTCGCCAGAACCACATCTCACATACTACTCACCGCTGATTTATTTTCCGTTCTTTTTTATTGTCTGCGCTGTGCTTAAGAATCCACGATTCAACTTTAAAGAATAGAATCCACAAACTCTTTTGGAGAAAAAGGCCTAAGATCCTCAACGCCTTCGCCCACGCCAATCATCTTCACTGGTAAACCTACATCACAGGCCACTCCAATGGCCACGCCACCTTTGGCCGAGCCATCCATCTTGGTGAGCACAACACCTGTTACGCCCAACGCTTGATGAAATTGCTCTGCTTGGATCAGTGCGTTTTGTCCTGAGTTAGCGTCGAGCACCAGAACAATCTCATGAGGCGCTGTGGGGTTGACCTTCGTGATCACTCGCTTCATCTTTTTCAGCTCTTCCATGAGGTTTGCTTGAGTATGCAGGCGCCCGGCGGTGTCCACAATCAGCACATCAAAACCTTTGGCTTGTGCTTTATTTACAGCTTCAAAAGCCACCGCACTGGGATCTTTGACATTTTCAGGACTAAAAATTTCCACCTGCGCTCGCTCACTCCACACTTTGAGTTGCGCATCTGCGGCGGCCCGAAAGGTATCGCCTGCCGCGATCATCACTTTTTTTCCTAATTGCTGTTGTTGAGAAGCGAGTTTGCCGATGGTCGTGGTTTTTCCAGCGCCATTCACACCGACCACCATCCACACGGTGAGACCGCTCGGGAGAGTCGTCAAAGAAGATTGATCCGCTTTGACTGCGGAAAAGATGGCTAACATCTCTGTGCGCAGCGCCTGCTTGAGCTCGTCGCCCGATAGGGAATGGGCCGAGACCTTACCTTGGAGAGTCGAAAACAGTCGTTGCACTGTTTTAGGCCCCAAATCACTAGTGTAAAGTACCTCTTCGATGGCATCGAGCTGACCACGATCGAGTTTGGCATCTGACAAAGAGCCCACCATGCGACCCCAAAATGATTTTTGAGTTTGCGACAAAGCCTCTTGCAGAGTCTTGTGTCTCTCTGGTTTTATTAGCTCTTGGACTTTTTGTTTTTCAGCAACAGCCTTTTGTAGCTCCGCCAGCTCTTGCTCTGCCTTGGTGGGGCCTTCGGCACGTTTTGGTTTTCTTAAAAAGAAATAACCGAGAAGACCACTAGCGCCTATTGCAGCGCCCACAGTCACAATTGCTTCGTAGGATAAGAGTTCAATAACCATAGATGGGTCTTATACCCATTCACTCGAAAGGCACCAAGCACCTTCCTAGAAAAAAGTGTAAAAAGGTACGCCGATACTTTTTGCGACCGACCGCATAATATAAATTATGCGGTCGGTCGCAAAAAGTATCGGCGTACCTTTTTACAAGCGGGTTTTGACGGCTTCGATCCATGTGGGTAATTGCGCGCGCAAGGTATTGATATCCATATCTTTGTATCCCCGTTTTTCAGCCTCTTCGAGAGCGAGGTTGAGGAGATACTCGTCCACCTTTTTCTCTTTAAGGAGGGCTTTCCACTCTTCGGGAATGCGCGTTTTAGCAATTTGCGCTTTTAAGATATCGTGAATTTCATCTAAATAATCTTTCACACCGACTGAAACTTTAATAGAGAACCGCACATCAAAATGACATTGTTTGGCCCACCACTGACCTTGGGAGCGGACGTTGGCAAAACGCGCATAACAGCCGAGCGCTTGCGAATCAGGATCAGCCGCCATTGGGTCAATGGAAAGTTCAATGGATTCTGCTAACTCATCACAAAACTTTTGATGTTTTGCCGTCCAAACTTCACTGTGAGTAAATTTTAATAATCGGCAATTGTCTTGAATCAATTTATGCAAATCCTCCGAATTAAGAAATGCACCAATACGACGCGTACTCTTATGTAGGGAGGCTTGTAATTTTTGTCCGTAGCTATTGAGCACTTGATCGGAATACATTTTAGAAAACCATTTACCACTTTCGATATCTTGATCGGCGATATTATTTACCGAATTGGTCACTTTTTTAATAAGTGATTTGCGGAAAGAGGCATTAAACCAGCCCATTATATTGTCGACTAACCGTAAAAGCCAATTTTCAATACGCACGGTAAGGCCAGCGTATTTTACATTGGAAAGATAGGGCGCTTGTGTGGCCGAAATCTGCAACAGATCCTGACCATCTGGCAAACTCATATGGTAGGCCATAAAACAGCCTCTACCAAAATCCCAGTCGATGCGACCGGCGTTCACCGTGAAATCACTGGAAACAGAAAATTGACCGTACCATGTTTTTTTGCGTGCACGTGCATGAATCGATCGTTGTGGAACAGTGAGTGCTCCTCCTGGAATGTTCATACACATTTCAAGCTTGGCGGAACCATTGAGTGGCGTCCAACGTAAACTGATATCGTCGCCCCATTTTGCGGAAGACGTTTTTTGTATAACACTTTTAGCATCTAAATTATCTTCCGTATAAATTCCCTGGCGAGTCTGGCGACTCAGCCACACAGGGACTTGGAAAGCGTCAACCGTGATGGTGTAACCACTTTGCACCCCTTCGTAATTCTCTACATTGTAAACATACATTTCTTTCCAACTGTTATCGACAATTCGACCGACGGGCACTTCATAAGAATTATAGGCCTGCCCTGGTGTTTGTAACTGAGGTAAGAGGTATGTGAGCGAGTTTGATAAAACCGAATAAACCCGTCCGTATGGAATTTTTAAATCGTAAGACAGCTCCACTTTGCCATCGGCGTCCGTCGTATGATCCCAGCTCAGCTTACCGAGCTCAGTGCTTTCAGAAAACGCCAATTCTGCCCCTTGGTTTGACGATCTCATGTCAGACCCACAGCCAAGCAGAGCAATTAAAGCCAGTCCAAGTATCCATTTTTGAGTTCTATATCTATTTATCATAAAATCTCCCAACAACGTTTATTGGAAGATTTATGCCGTTATAAGCAGGTTTAAATGAACTTGAGCACCGTTGTGCCAAGACTGCCAAAAGATGTTTATCAGCTGTCTAAAAATGAGACACCCGCACAGGTCCTGTCTACAGAAGCCACTCTACCGGAAGGCGCGAGATCACGGCCACTATCACTCTCTGAGAAAATGTGGATTCCGGCTCTTTGGTCCATATTTTTTCTTGCCCTGATTCTAGAGAACGCCAGCACACTTTCCCTCGGCCGTCCAAAAATACTCTGTAGGAATTTTCAGGTATATGCTCCATAAATGCCGCATGCATCTGTTGCGCGAGCTCTTCGCTTTCGATCACCACACCCATCTCGGTATTGATAGCCATGGAACGAGGATCTAAATTAAAAGAACCGACAAACACCTTTTGGTCATCAATACTGAAAGTCTTTGCGTGCAAACTGGCTTGCGAGCTGACTTTAAAAGTTTTACGGAAAGAAAATTTTTTTGGATAATCCGATAGAGACATGATTTCAAAAATTTCCACACCAGCCCTAAGAAGAGTTTTGCGCCTTTTTCGATAACCAGCATGCACGGCGGGCACGTCCGTCGCCGAGAGGGAGTTGGTCAATACGGCCACACGCACCCCTTTGCGGGCCAAGGCAGCTATTTGCTCTGTTCCCCTTTTTCCTGGAACGAAATAGGGCGAGACAAGAAAAAGTTGTTTTTTTGCTTCGCCAAATTGGCGCATGATTTCGCTAAGAATTCCAAACGTGGAGCGACGTTGGGTCTCCATTTTTTCTGGTGGATCGGCAAGAAAATGTACAATGCCTGAAATCGGTTTTTCTTTAAGAAAAAAATCCAAAGCTTCAAGAATCATCTCTTGATACTGTTGCGCTCTTTGGGAGTGTAAAAGAAGAGCTGTATCTTTTTCCCAAACACGAGTGGCCGTCTCTCCATTGACAGGATCCACCACCGCTAACGGCTTGGCCCATTCACTGTCCCAATAAATTTGAAAGGACGATGTCATTTCCTCAACCGTCTTTCCTTTGACAACCACATCGAGATCAACAAACGAGGTCCCTTCACTGGCTTCAAAATATTCATCGCCGATATTACGTCCACCTACAACCGCGGCTTGGTTATCCATGATGAGGGATTTGTTATGCATGCGCCGATTGGCCATGGAAAAATCTGTGATGTAGTTGAGCCAACGCCATTTTCTCCAAGAGCCGGGATTAAAGATTTTTACTTCAATCAGAGGATGAAGGGCCAAATAATTTAAGTGAGGAATGATTTGTTTGCTGTTGTTATCGTCGATCAGCAAACGAACCTTGACGCCTCTTTGTGCTGTGGCCAACACCAAACGCATCATCGACATGCCAGATAAATCTCTACGCCAAATGTAATACTGAATATCCACAGTTTTTTGCGCTTTTTCCAAAAGCGCCGCCCGCGCCATAAAAGCGAGAAGCCCGTGTCTTAATGTGTAAATATCATTCATCCCTGGCAATTGTTCCACTCCTATTAACTACTGACAGCTGGCAAGAGCCTCAATCTCTTTCTCGCTGAATAAAAATTATACACTTGCCTGAGTTGGCACTCTATTTGTATTAGAGTTCTCCGTAGGGAGAATCTATGAATCTCATCAGTTTAGTACTTATCGTGTTGTTTTCGTTGGCCGACGAGCCGACTCCTCCTTCTGTGCGTGTCGTGCTCGACATCACACGTGGAATCCAGCGAGGCTGTGTATATTTGGACGGACAAGAAACTCACTGTTTCCCTTTATCTGGTGGGCGCAATCTGGAACAAACTTACAATAGCCCCCACGGGAAAGTTCGCTACTGCTCTTTTACAACGACGGGAACCAATCTGATTCCCCAAGTAGTTCAGCGCAGTCGTTACTCTGAAGCTTTTTCCCATGGACTTGAATACTTTGTGAGTTTTGATGAAGCCCGCGGCGTAGGAACACACATCGGCGATATTTCTAAACACTCTGGCTCTTGCATTCGCCTACAAAAAGCCGATGCCAAATTTCTTTATGATTTAGTTCGTGAGCATTCGCAAATGCATGGCGAGCGTATTTTATCCACTGATGTTCGTTATGATGTCATTGACAACACTCCTGGGCGCCAAGAAGCGGAGTGTGAGTGCGCCACCAATTACTTACGTTACGCCTCACCACAAAAATATCGTGCCGAGAGAATTTGCAACGGGACTTTAACAGCACAGGAAATTTTTGACGAAGGCCAAGCAACCCTAGCTCCTATAGATTCTTTGATTGAGACGGAAAATGTTCGCCCACGCGCACGTCCCACCAATCTGGTAGGAAAGACAGAAGCCCCGAGCGCGACCTTTCGCCCTCGTGCCCGCCCGAATAATTAGTCTATGTTCGGAGCCAAGCCTGATTCTTGTTATATCGTGACAAGAAACAAGACATGGCTACGGATGTTATTTATTTTTATTGGATGACAGGAACCCCAATAAATTTCAACTTGGTGCCATTGAGGCTCACACGCTCAGAATTGTTAGCAACAAACTTTGCCATTTCCTCGGTAAAATTGCCGCTAGGTCCAGGCACAATAACAATGTGAGCAGGAGCCGTGACAATATAAAGGGCACTGCTGCTCGTAGCATTTTGATTTAATGATACAAATAACGATGTTGACGTCAAAAGATTCTCTAAATTTGGCCATAAGACATGTGCATTTTTATTTTTTAAAACAAAAGCACATCCATTCGCACAATTTTGAATATCTACCTCTATATCAACCGACGTTAAACTTGCTCTTCGTGAACTTGCTCTCGAAACTGCATTTGACGTGCTAATTGCACCCAACTGAGCCACAGTTCTTTGCCAAGGCTGTTGACCAGCTTGTTCTGGATTTTTCTGTGGATGCGTGGCACACGCGGAAACGATAAATAAACCTAAGATTGCTATTAATTTCATAAAACCTCCATGTAATGAAAATTAGATGGAGGTTTGAAAAAAAAACAAATTGTATTTATATGAGTCCCTTAGAAATCTAACTTGAGTAAAGTGACTTTGGGAGTGAATTTTCCGCGTAGGTCTTGGTTGTATTGTTTCAAACTTTGGTTCACCTCGTAATGGCCATAAACAGTACTTGCCACAGCCAAACCTAAAAGTCCGTAATACACTTCCTGCACTTCAAAATTATTATCATGTGAATCGCCAATAAATACAGCGAGTGCCGCAACTAAAAAGAAAACATTGGCGTATTGAATGTATTTCACTCGTTTAAGTCTTTGCGAACCTTCTGGCGACACAGACTCTACGATAGGCATCATAAAATCTTTCCAATAAATTGTCGGCCCAGGACTCATCCCAGGCATATCAAAAACATCAGAACCTGAAGTCCAACGGTTGATTGAGAATTTTTCGATTTCTTTCTCTGCCTCAGCGCCTTGCAAAGCAAAATTGGGTGGCGGCCCCTTATAATGAGTCGCACAGCCGGTACAGAATATCAAAGCTACTATTAGGGAATAGCGAAACATTCTGTACTCCTAGTTACATCGTCGCGGCGAATTCTGGGCGGGAATTTAAATCCACAGAAACCATCTTGGAAACCCCTTTTTCTTCCATGGTCACACCGTAAAGTTTTTCGGCGATTTCCATCGTGTACTTATTGTGGGTCACAACGATGATCTGACTGCGTTTCGCCATTTCCTTAACAAGTTCGTTAAAGCGCATAACGTTGGCGTCATCCAGTGGTGCATCCACCTCATCCAGTAAACAGTAAGGAGATGGCTTCACCAGGAAGATGGAGAATATCAATGACACCGCAGTGAGAGCTTTTTCGCCGCCGGAAAGCAGCGATACGCTCTGTAGCTTTTTGCCCGGAGGACGAGAAACGATGTCCAAGCCCATTTCGCCTTTTTCTGTATCTTCGATCAGGATCAGCTTGGCTTCTCCCCCACCGAATAACACAGGGAAAACTTTTTGGAAACGTTCATTCACGGCTTCGTAAGTCTCTTTAAAACGACGCGAGCAAATACGATTGATACGGTCGATGACCTTTTTTAACTGCTCTTTGGCATCCATGAGATCTTCGTACTGTTTGCTCAAGAAAGCGTAACGACCCGAAATCTCGTCGTACTCTTCGATGGCCGAAAGATTGACCTCACCGATTTTATGGATTTTGTCTTTGAGATCTTTCAGTTCGCTTTGCGGATTTTCATAAGAGAACTCTTTGTGCATGTGCTGCGTGTACACATCGGCCAGTTCAACTTGATACCGCTCACGAATTTGCGCCACCAAATTTGTCTCTTTCATTTGCGCTTGTTCTAATTGCAACTGCGCCTCGTTCATCGTGGCTTGCAATTGGCTCTTGTTAGTGAGGTACGCCGAGTAGTCTTCTTGATATTGATCAAGCTCTGCCGCTTTTTGCTCGTAAGCATCACGAACATGAGCCACCATCTCTTCTTCCTCTTGAGCTTTACGAATCATCACTTCCAATTCGATTTTACGCTCTTCCAGAAGCATTTGGTTTTGGCTGACAAACTCGCTGTTCTTTTCAGTCTCTTCGCTCATGCGGCTTAAACGCTCTTCCACATCGTCTAAAGAAATCTTCAGCATATTGTATTCACGCTGAACGCCTTCTTTTTCTTGTGTCGTCTTCGCATCGTCCACTTGTAAACGAGTCACTTCCGCTTGCAGAGATTGCACATCGGTCTTGGCATTGGCCAATTTACTGCTGAGTTCTTCGGATTCTTGCTCCAAAGCCATTTTCTTTTCACGCAAGTCAGTCAATTGCATTTGGAAGCGGTCAAGCTCTTCGCGTTTTTCGGAAAGCTTAAAAGTCACCTTATCAACGTCTTGCTGTTGGCGCTCGCTCGCCGTATTTGAGTTTTTTAACTCTTGGTCCGCGCGTTCCATGTCTTTTTTGAGAGCCGCCACAGCGATTTCTTTTTCGGTCTGGTCGCGCTGAGCTTTTTCTAAGTCTTCTGAGATCTTCTTATAACTCTCTTCGACTTTTTTCAGAGTCATTTGCGCCAAGGATAGTTTGCTCGACCATTCGTCTTTAGACGTTTTGAGTTCTTTGATTTCGCGTTGGCGTTTCAAAACACCGCTGGACGCATCTTCGCTCGATCCCCCAGAGATAATCCCGTCCGCTGTGATCACATCGCCATCGGTCGTAACAAAAGTCCAATCCGCGTGAGTTTTCTTAAGCTCTAGACCATCCATCAAAGATTCGACAATCGCCACACGATCCAAAATGTGTTCAACCACTTCACGATGTTTCTCGGGAAGTTTTGCCACATCTTTTAAAAGCGCTTTCACACGTTTATCAGCGCGCAATGGCTCGATGTCTGTGGTTTCAACCGTCTGCAAGCCACCGGAGAAAAAGCTGGAACGACCATTTTTCTTTTCTTTCAGATAATCGATAGCCGAAACAGACTCTTTTGGGTCCGCACTCAGAACCAATTGCAAACGAGGTCCCAAAGCCGCTTCCATAGCGAGTTCGTACTGTGGTGGAACTTCCACCACATCTGCCACAGGAATAAATTTTTGCGCATTTTCACGCTCTGAAGCCGGTACTGACTCTAACTGTTGTCGTTGCCAAAGCATGACAGATTTTACGCCCTCTTGGAAACCTTCAAAGTTGTTCTGAAGATCTTCCAAACCATAGAGACGCGAAGCCACTTCGTTCATGCGGTCTTTGTATTCATTCAATTCGCGTGTGCGATGCTCGAGATCTTGTCCGAGATGATTTTTATTAATTAGTAAAGTTTCGACGTCGTTCATGACCGACAATTGCAACTGGCGCTCTTTTTCAAACGCTTCGCTCACGCGCTTAAAGTTTTTATCGATATTTTGTTTTTGCAGGGCCAATTCTTGTTGCAGCGCTTGTGCTTCCACTTCCTCTTGCATCAGGGATTCAATCACCTCTTGCAGATTCAAAACCCGCGCATCCATGGTCGTTTCTGCTTGCATCATGGTCAGCAGTTCTTTGCGCGTCTGTGTAAGACGCTGATCCACAGCTAGAATGTTTTGCTCAAACTGATCATATTGCGATTTTTTATCGATAAACTCAGCATGAAGACTCTCGGCCTTATTGGTTAAGACAATCAAACGGTCATTCACGGCCGCTAAATCACGAGCCAAGATGTCACGACGAGCGCGGTTCTCTTGCGTAAGTGATCCCGTCATCTCTTTGTTGCGTTTAGCTTGTTCAATTTCAAAATGAAGTTCTTGAACTAATTTTTCCTTAAGACGAATGGTATCGTTGAGATCCTTGTTCGCTTGTTGCTTCATGAGCGTTTGTCTCTCGAGCTCAGCAATGTCCGCCTTGAGCGTCTGCACAGTGGATTCCATCTGTCCCATTTGACTGGTAGAGGCCAATTCTTTATCGCGGGCCTCCGCATAGGTTTGTTCGGCCGTTGTGGTTCTTACTTTGAGATCATGAAACTCTTTCGAGCCCATCCACAATTCTAAAGCTTCTACCTCGAGCTTGATTTTACGATAGCGTTCCGCACGTTGGGCTTGGCGCTGCAAGCTCTCCAACTGGCGTTTTAATTCTCCGATGATATCTTGCAAACGAACCAGATTGCCTTCGGTGGATTCCAATTTTCTTTGCGATTCGCGTTTACGAACTTTAAATTTCGTAATTCCGGCCGCTTCTTCAATCAGCGTGCGACGCTCTTCGGGTTTGGCGGTCACGATTTTACCAATCGCTCCCTGCTCAATAATACTGAAGCCTTTAGCACCAGCTCCGGTATCCATAAAAATTTCTTGAACATCGCGAAGGCGTGCGCCTTCTTTATTGATCAAATATTCCGACTCGCCGGAACGATGCAGACGACGCGTGACCATGATTTCGCTGTGATTGAGATATTTAATTGGGAAAGGACCACCGTCGTTCTCCAGTGTCAAAGACACTTCGGCCATACCGACAGGGGCATAACCTTCCGCTCCCGCAAAAATCACATCTTCCATGCTCGATCCACGCAAGTGCTTGGCTGACATCTCACCCATGACCCACACAAGAGCATCGACAATATTCGATTTTCCGCAACCGTTGGGTCCGACAACGCCTGTAATTCCGGCGTCGAAATGAATAACGGTTCGATCCTTGAACGACTTAAATCCAACGAGTTCTAATTTTTTGATTCTCAATTTTATTCCCCAGTTTTTAAAGCAGCATGTGCCGCCGCCAATCTTGCGATTGGTACGCGAAACGGAGAACAACTGACATAATCCAGCCCAGCTTTGGCAAAAAACGCTATGCTTTCTGGATCGCCCCCATGCTCACCGCAAACACCGATTTTTAAGTTTGTTCTGGACTGACGTCCAAGGTCAACTCCCATTTTTACGAGTTTGCCCACTCCCTGAACATCGATAGTCATAAAAGGATCTTTTTCGTAAATCCCCTCGGAAACATAGGTTTTTAAAAACTTTCCAGCATCATCGCGCGAGAGTCCCAATGCTGTCTGCGTCAGATCGTTAGTACCAAAGCTGAAAAAATCAGCATCTTCAGCAATCTCATCGGCAGTGACAGCGGCCCGTGGAAGCTCGATCATTGTGCCTATCTGATAATCAAATTTTACGCCTTGTTCTTTTTGCACAGCTTGGACTTCTTCATCCACCAAAGCACGCATCATGGTTAATTCTTTTCGCATGCCCACCAAGGGAATCATAATTTCAGGTACAAGAGTTTTACCCTCTTTGACAATCGCGGCTGCCGCTTCGGCAATGGCGCGCGCTTGCATTTGATAAATCTCTGGATACGTCACAGCAAGGCGGCATCCACGATGTCCCAACATAGGATTAAACTCATGAAGCGAACGGACCTTGCGACGGAGTTCATCAAAAGGAATATCCAAACGTTTTGATAACTCTTCGGCCTCTTCATCGGTGTGAGGTAAAAATTCATGCAAAGGAGGATCTAACAGGCGAATGGTTACCGGCAAACCTTCCATCACTTTAAACAACTGATGGAAATCTTCGCGTTGCATCGGCAATAACTGATCTAACGCTTTTTTGCGATCTTCTAAAGTTTCCGCCACAATCATGCGACGAACCCAATCAATGCGCTCGACACCAAAAAACATATGTTCTGTTCGACAAAGCCCGATGCCCTCAGCACCAAAATCTCGGGCCGTTTTGGCATCGTTGGGCGTGTCCGCATTGGCTCGCACCTTCAGCTTGCGATGTTTGTCGGCAATGGTCATAAGACGATGAAAAGCGCCATCCAATTGTGGCTCGCGCGTTTTCACTTCACCCAAAAACACTTCGCCTGTGCCACCATCGAGAGTCATCACATCACCCTCGCGCACCACATACCCATGGGCGCGGAATTCTTTAAGACGATAATCCACCTGAATATCTCCGCAACCCGCCACACAACAGGTGCCCATACCGCGGGCCACAACTGCCGCGTGCGAGGTCATACCTCCTCGTGTGGTTAAAATTCCTTCAGCGGCAACCATGCCTTCGATGTCTTCGGGAGATGTTTCAATACGCACTAAAATAACTTTGTGACCTTTTTCTTTCCAGGCCACGGCGTCTTCACTGGAGAAGACGGCTTTTCCACAGACGCCACCAGGACTGGCCGGTAAACCTTTAGCTAACAAAGTTTTCTTCGCCAGCGGATCCAGTGTTGGATGGAGTAGCTGATCTAAACTTCCTGGCGATACGCGTAGCAATGCGGTTTTTTCGTCGATCAAACCCTCATCAATCATATCCATCGCGATGTTGATCGCCGCGTTGGCTGTGCGTTTGCCGTTACGTGTCTGTAGCATCCACAGCTTCGTGTTTTCGATGGTGAACTCGATGTCTTGCATATCGCGATAGTGTTTTTCTAAACGCTGATAGGTTTCTACCAGTTGTTTGTAAACTTCTGGCATTTCTTCTTCGAGAGATTTATGACCAGTGCCTTGGGCTTGACGACGACTGATCGGTTGTGGTGTACGAATCCCCGCCACCACATCCTCACCTTGCGCGTTGATTAAATATTCACCATAAAATTGTTTTTCGCCCGTGCTTGGATCACGCGTAAAGGCAACGCCCGTACCGCAATCTTCACCCATATTACCAAACACCATGGCTTGCACATTGACGGCAGTTCCCCAACTTTCGGGGATGTCATGCAGTCGACGATAGGTGATGGCGCGATTGTTGTGCCAACTGGAGAACACCGCTTCGATGGCTCCCCACAGTTGCTGTTGAGGATCCGACGGGAACGCTTTCCCCGTGGTTTCCTGAATCATGCGTTTGTATTTTGTGACTAAAAACTTGAGATCTTCCTCTTTCAGCTCGGTGTCTTTCTCATAACCTTTGTCGGCCTTGAGATCTTCCAAGGTCATTTCCAAAAAAGAATGGTTCATGTCCATAACCACATTGGAGTACATCTGAATAAAGCGGCGATAGGAATCCCACGCAAAACGTGGATTTCCCGAAGCTTTGGCGAGCCCAACGACGGTTTCGTCATTGAGTCCCAGATTCAAAATCGTATCCATCATCCCGGGCATGCTGGCGCGGGCGCCCGAACGAATACTCACCAACAGAGGGCTCGCTGGATCGCCAAATTTTTTGCCGAGAAGTTTTTCAATTTTAAGCACCGCTTCGCTAATGCCCACCCTCACCCAATCGGGGAGCGCTTTTTTATTTTCGTAAAAAACTTTGCAGATCTCAGTACTGATCGTAAAACCGGGAGGCACAGGAATTCCCAGCGACGTCATCTCAGCGAGGTTGGCCCCTTTGCCGCCCAAGATATCTTTCATCTTAGCATTACCGTCGGTTTCGTTTTGCGAAAAGAAGTAAACAAATTTTTGCGGCTTCATATACGTCCTAAAGGTTTAAATTGTTTTTTAAGTAGGACCCCAATTGATCAATGGCGATGCGCTCTTGCTTCATGCTGTCGCGCTCGCGCACAGTGACCTGTTGATCATTGAGACTATCAAAATCCACAGTGATGCAAAAAGGTGTACCGATTTCATCTTGGCGGCGGTAGCGTTTACCAATGCTGCCTGATTCATCGTATTGCACGTCATAATCCTTACACAGTTGCTTGAAGATATTGTCGGAAAGAGTTTGCAATGGCTCTTTTTTGGAGAGCGGCAAAATAGCCGCTTTGATGGGCGCCAATTTGTGATGGAATCCCAAGACCACACGCACATCACCGGCCGTCTCACCTTCTTCTGGAGGAGCCACTTCTTCGCGGTAGGCGTTGCACAACGAGGCCAATACCAAACGATCGCAACCCACAGCCGTCTCGATGACATACGGCACGTATTTTTGTTTGCGAGCTTCATCGAAGTATTCAATTTTTTTGCCACTGAGTTTTGAGTGCTGAGTGAGATCAAAATCCGTACGGTTGTGAATCCCCTCCAGCTCTTGCCAACCATGAGGGAATTCAAATTGAATGTCCTCGGCCGCTTTTGCGTAGTGTGCCAGCTCATTGGGACCATGCGGGAGAAAGCGCAGTTTTTTCTCGTCGATGCCGATGGATTTATAAAACTGCCAACGCAATTCTTTCCACTCGGCATAGAACTTTTCGTCTTCACCTGGAGTGACAAAGTATTGCATTTCCATCTGTTCAAATTCACGGGTGCGGAAAATAAAATTGCCTGGCGTGATTTCGTTGCGGAAAGATTTACCGATTTGCGCGATACCAAAAGGCACTTTCATGCGCATGGAGGTTTGCACGTTTTCAAAGTTGACGAAAATTCCCTGCGCTGTCTCGGGGCGCAAATACACCACCGAACCGGCGTCTTCGACAGGGCCCATGTGTGTCTTGAACATCAAATTGAAATTGCGTGGCTCTGTGAGTTCCGTGGAACCGCAATTGGGACATTTACGTTCTTTGAGATGATCGGCACGATGGCGCGCTTTACAGGCTTTGCAATCCACCATTGGATCCGAAAAGTTATCGACGTGACCCGAGGCTTTCCAAACATTGGGATGCATGAGAATAGCCGCATCTAAACCGACCACATCGGGTCGACGGGTCATGGCCTGAAACCAGTACTTCTTCACATTCATCTTTAACAAAGTTCCCAAAGGGCCGTAGTCCCAGCAAGAATTCAAACCGCCATAAACTTCGCTACTTTGAAAAACAAAACCGCGACGCTTGCTGAGGGACACGAGGGTTTGTAAATCTTTAAGGGATTGAGTTTGCAAGAAGCGCCTCCATGAATCGTTTATGCAGGGGTACACGGGGGTCTTTTCAGAGTCAAATGGATCGAAAAATCTGTTGGTTAGAGAGGCAATATGCGCTCCGCATTAAAGCTGTGGTTTGGCCGCGCTGCTAGAACTGTTGGCGAGACTTGATGGCGTTGAAAGCCGCGAGGTAAAATTCGCGGGTGCTTTGGTCTGACGTGGCAACATTTTGCTCAAAGGAGTGGCGGACATCCTCCCAAGAACTGCCTGCGGGGACTCCCAGGGTCTCATAGGCATCAAAGGAATGGCCATTGTAGTTAAACATCACGTTGAGAGGTACGGTTTGCGGCGCGCGCGAAGCGGTGCTCTGACTGACGGTGGACTCCACGGACGCCGGCTCGGCCTTCATTTTGAGTCGCGTGGGCAGGTCGCGATTTTTCGCCCCTTGAAAATAGAACAGCAAACAGATGACAAAAACGGCAATCAGAATTAAGAACCCACTGGATGTTTGCACACTTAAATTTACGCATGATTTGAATTCAATGACAAAGAATTTTAGGAATTATTCCCAGAAAGGTCCCCGATGACGAACCCCTTTGAGCAACAAAAACCCATTCCTGGTGTTAAAAAAATCCTCGTCGTGAGCTCGGGAAAAGGGGGAGTTGGCAAGAGCACGGTCTCTACCCATCTCGCCCTCGCCTTTAAAGAAAAAGGGCTGAAGGTCGGAATCCTCGATGCCGATATTTACGGCCCAAGCCTGCCACGCATGCTGGGCACCATGAATCAAAAGCCCGAAGTAGAAGGCAACAGCATCAAACCGCTGATGGTTGATGGCATGAAGACGATGAGCATCGGCAACCTGGTGGACGAAGACATGGCCGTGGTTTGGCGCGGGCCCATGCTGTTTAAAGCCATGAATCAGTTTTTATTCGAAGTGGACTGGCAAGACACCGACATCCTGGTGATAGATCTCCCCCCAGGAACGGGCGATGTGCAGCTGAGCTTAGTGCAAAAAGTGCCTGTGACCGCAGCAGTGACCGTGACCACTCCGCAAAATGTGGCACTGGCTGATGTGAAAAAATCCATCGATATGTTTCGCCGAGTGAACGTTCCGATCTTGGGTGTGATTGAAAATATGGCGTACTTTGAACTCCCTGGCGGCGATCGCACGTCGATTTTCCCCAAAGGCGAGTTGGAAAGTTATCTCAAACAAGAGAATTTGCAAAAGTTAGGCGAAGTGCCGCTCAGCCCACAAATTGCTCAGGCTTGCGAAGTGGGCGCGGCGCTATTTTACAAACCGGACTCCCTACAAGCCAAAATTTTTGGTGAAATTGCCGACCGCATCCTTAAGCAGCTTTAACTAAATGCTATGTAAAAAATTCATATACGATACTAGCCTTGTAAAGATTTTTGCTTTGCCCTCGTCGTCATGGTGATTCTCTCCCCATAAGCCGGAATCATTCCGTGTTTAAAATTTAAAGGGAGAATCTATGTTGCAAAAAACAGCTATGTCTTTGGTATTTTTATTTTCGAGCAGCTTGAGCTTTGCTCAAGATGTTTACTGGTCTTCACAAACAACAAAATCTTACAAAAATGACTACTGCCATTTTTCGGCGACCGTTCCACAAATTTTGATCGCACAAAATGGCAATGTCGTTAAAAATTCTGCAGCCACAATATTAAATCAAATGTGGGCCAATGATCTCGCGACCATGTTTCAGGAATACACAAGCATCATCACCGACAACAACTACCCTGAGGCGTGCACGGACTATATGAGCTCCGTGACCCGCAATTACAGCTTTGAACTTAAAACACAACTCAATGCTCCTCTGGCCTCGGTCCTTTCGCAAGTCTCCACCTACGACGGTGGTGCGCATGGTATGTTTTTGATGTCTGCACAGGTTCTCAATCCCCTGACTGCAGAAATTTACAAACTTCCCAATTTATTAAATGACAACCCCAAGACTGTTGCGCGCTTAAAAGAACTCGCTTTGGAAAGACTGAAGTACAATGAATATTTTGACCAAACCTTTGGATGGGATGACTGGAGTGCTGGAATCACTTCCTTGGCACAAATTACGCAATTCTATGTAACCGAATACTCTCTGGTTCTGTTCTTTAATCAATACGAAGTGGGAAGTTATGCAGAAGGTCCTTACATCGTAGAAATTGAAAAGACTTACTTGATGTCGGAAGGCCTTGTAAAAAGCGGCTCCCTGCTTGAGTCTTTCTGGTCTGCTCGATAATCATTTCGTTGTTACAGATAGGGCTCTTTTTCTAGAGCCCTTACGTTCATTAATTCATTCGATGACCTGAAGTTGGAAATAGCGACTGGCGCTCGGGTTTGAAGACATATTCTTCCAAATCGTGACTGAGGACGTCCCACAACTCTTTCCGATCAAAATACGAAATGCGAATCAGCATTTCGTATTCATCTTGGGGGCTTGTGACATAATTTCGTTCGGGAGAAAAATCAAAATACTCCCATACACTCTCGCGCGGCTCAAAACTCACCCGACGATAGCGAAAATTTGTAAAAAGATGATGGATGGCCACCAAAGTTGGATCCTCCAACTTTAAGATGGGAGTAAAACCAACAATCGTGATGCGTGCGTTGTAGTCTAACGATCCCGAAGAAAATAAAATACCCTGCTTTTGCAATTCAAATATTCGAGCAATACGAATTAAAACTTGGCGTGTTCGGTAGTGAGAATCTTGTCTGCCAAAAAGATGTTTCGGCTCATAAGGTAAATAGATTGTTGTCTGCTCTGCAATAAATCGATGGTCATAAAAGCCACTGACAATCAGTGGTTCAACGTAACGATGGAGCATCGTCACGGTGCCCATTTCCGTAGGGTCCCAAAAATCAAAACGCACGCCGAGTTTTTGCAGTCGCTCCATCAAGTCAGAAATGCCTGGGTGGGAGAAATAGTTTTTATCAAGTAGGTTTTGTAGATCTTCTTCTTCCAGAAAAATATCGTCACAGCGGGGGACTGGCGTTTCCGCAGCGTTGGCAAAACCACTCAAGGTGAGCACAAAAAAGATCAAAAGTCTCATAATTCAACTCCTCACAAGTACTTAGAGTCCATCTCATTAAGATGGGTTCTAACAAATTAAAGTCCTCTGGAAATCGACTTTGCATGTTCCTGTAAATTTGTTACGCTTTCTTATGGAAAATTCTTGGCAGCCTGCGTTTACCAACATCGCGCTTCAGCTTGTGCAACCTGAGAACAGTCGCTTTCAAACTCCCGTTCAGGTGAATTACTCTCTCGACAAACACGATTTACTTGTGGAGTTTCAGGTGAATGCACCTGTACTGTTTAAAAAAGATATCTATGCAACGGGAGATTTTCCCTATGAATTCGATGTCACGGAGGTCTTTTTGACTTTTGACGACGTCGTCAACACTTCGAAATTTTCTTATTTTGAATACGAGATCACACCCCTAGGACAAACGTACCACTTGCGCCTCGATGTGGAAAACGGCCAACGACGCGCCACCGAGCTTCCGTCCATCGAAGCCACCGCCCGCAGCACGGCCACTTCGTGGGCTACGTCAATGCGTATTCCCTTGGAGTCTTTTCAACAGCCCGTGGACTTGTCGCGCCTCAAAGGCAACTTTTACGCCATTCTCGGCAATGAACCACGTACTTACTGGAGCGCTTTTTTACCGCAGCAAGATGTGGCCAACTTTCACAAGCCTGAGTATTTTAAAAATTTGTTAAAAAAGAAAAATGCTTTTTGATTTTTTTACTCCCTGGGATTTTTGCCATAGAAAATACCGACGCCAGCTCTTATAACCGCATCCTTCTCTGTGGGGGAACTAATGGAACGTCGTGCTTTTCTTAAAACCAGTGGGCTTCTCGGCTCCTACGTGCTTCTTGAATCCCTTCTCAACACTGCCGTGTGGATTCCTTCCGCGGAAGGTTCACCCATTCCTCTGGCAAGTCTACAGTCGGCACTCTCGACTAACGACGGAATGATTTTAGTTCCCTCCAGTGCGCAATATGCAGACATGCAAAAAACTCTCAACCTGCGCCATCAAAACATCCGTCCGCAAGTCCGTGTGCTTTGCCAAACAGAAAGAGGCATCGCCTCTTGTATTCAGTGGGCACGACAAAATAATATACCTCTCGCTCTTCGCAATGGCGGGCACTCTTATGAAGGCTTTTCGCTGTCTCCCGGACTTGTTATCGATTTGCGCTTGATGAATCGAAGGCAACTCTCCGCAGATAAAAGTGTACTACATGTACAAAGCGGAGCCCTGTTGGGCACTGTCTATGAAACTGTAGCTCCTTATGGCCTCGCCATTGCCGCCGGAACTTGTCCTACCGTCGGAATCACTGGTCACACTACAGGCGGCGGTTATGGACTGCTCGCTCGCCCCTTGGGGCTGGCCTGTGACAGTTTGCTCGAAGCTACGATAATCGATGCACAAGGTCGTCGCCTCACCGCCAATGAACAAAATAACTCTGATCTTTTTTGGGCTCTGCGCGGTGCTGGTTCGGGGAGTTTTGGTGTGATTACCGATCTCAAATTTAAAACTCACCAAATAAAAATGGCGACAACCTTTGTCGTCCGTTGGCGTGTTCCTGTGGAAACCGCCATCCAAATTGCTACGCTTTGGCAAATTTGGGCCGTCGAAGCACCGCGAGGAATCACACCTCTTCTCAATTGCACTCTGGTGGGTCAAGATGTGCAACTGACCCTGGTCGGACAAACCATCACTTCCCGCGCACGACTGGAATCGGAATTACAAAAATATTTTCTTAGTCAAATCGCCGCAGCTCCCACCACGTACCGCGTAAGTAGCAAAACGTGGATCGAGGCCGTTAGACAATTTTCTGGTGGGAGCACTCCCTATTACATCAAAGGAAAATCGGATTACGTAAAATCAGCGTTGACCGCAGAGGCTCTTCGCGAACTTTTTCAAAAAATGCCTGCAGGAGTCGCAGTCCTTTTTGATGCCTATGGCGGTGCTATCCAAGACAAAACGGATCAAGACACAGGTTTTGCTCATCGGGAAAATACAATTTGCTCGCTCCAATATTATCTTCAGTGGAGTTCACCACAAGAAACAACAGCCAAATTGCAAACCTTGCAAACCTATTATCAACACTTACGACCCTATATGTCGGGTGGCGCTTATTTTAATTACTGTGATCTCGATTTGGGCACCAACTATGCGCAGGCCTATTGGGGTGATAATGTCGAACATTTAAAAAATATCAAAAAAATCTACGACCCCGAAAATGTCTTCACTCACAAACAAGGAATCCCTGTTTCATGATGAAACCTCTTGTCCTTTTATTTGCGCTCTTTATCTCCACCCAGGTTCGCGCCGAAGAGTGCGTGCCCGCGACCGCAGACCAGACCCTTTCGCTCGTTAACCCCGAGCACAGTTCTTTGCAAGCTCCTGTGCGAGTCCTCTACAGTGTCGATCAAGGAGACCTCGTTGTCACTTTCCTCGTCTCCGCGCCTGTCTTACATAAAAAAGAGGTTTTCACAGAAAAAGACTATCCATTTCAGTTTGATGTGACCGAAGTCTTTTTGACTTTTGATGACATGACTCAAAAACGCTTTTCTTACTTTGAATACGAAGTCACACCCCTCGGTCAAACCTACCAAGTACGCATCGATGTGGTCGACGGAAAACGCACCAGCGAATCACTTCCCAAGATCGCCACAACAGCACAGACCTCTCCCACCTCATGGGCCACACGCCTGCGTATCCCCTTAGCGTCCTTAGGCACGGCGGTGGATCTCTCACACCTCAAAGGAAATTTCTACGCGATCCTCGGCAAAAACCCACGCACCCATTGGAGCACATTTCTCCCACCCCAGAAAAAACCCAACTTCCACAAACCCGAATTTTTTAAAAATTTATTTGATTGCACGAAGTAATTAAAGCGCCACTAGAATTTTAGTTGATTGAATGAAGACATTGTGAAAACCCGCAGACATCATCAGTTTAAGTCCAAGCATTGGTTTAAATTTTTCTTGAGACGAGGCGCGACGACGAGGGCTACACTGGGTAGCTCGAGGAGGAGCAACGAAGTATCAAGGAAAATTTAAATCAATGATTGGGCTTAAAAAAAAAGAACCCGCCACTTTGGGGGGAAAGGGCGGGTGTAGGTTCAGACTAATCATACATACCTCCCTTAAACCTCATTCCTTTGGTAGCTGGCTGGCATCGTTAACTCCTTATAACGTTAAGCCCCTGTAGCTTTGCGCGATCTGTGTTTCCACAGTCTTGCCTTTGGCAAAAGAAGGATTGTTTGTATTATCCTGTCCTGAACATAAGAATACTACACTCAGATCAAAAGACCAAAAAAAATGGAGTGAGTGTTTCAACATAGGATCTCACAATGAGACACTTTTTGAGAGAGAAAATTGCTGAACAAATTTGATAGTTTATTTTTTTGCCGTCAAAAAAAATGACGGCTTATTTTTGACGAAAATGAATTAGCGCGGAATTTTGAGACGACTTCCCACCAGAATTTTTTCGCTTTGGCGAAGTTTATTGGTGGAAATCAGGTTTGAAATTTTCACATTGTAACGGCTGGCGATATTGAGAAGAGTCTCACCGGCCTTCACCACATGAACTTTTTGTGTCACGGCTTTCCTTTGCATTTCTACATGCAACTGCTTGGACCATTTTGCGGTCTTCTCTGATTGTGCTGTGCGACTGCTTTTGTTAGCCGCAATTCTCCGGGCTTTGCTCTCAGAAATATTCGTGCTGTTCTTTTTTTCCACAGAAGAAGCGGTACGGCTGTTTTTAGGAATGCGTAATGTTCTTCCGACGCGCAAGACAGTGCGACGACTCAATTCATTGATGTTAATAAGCGACGACATAGACACGCGAAAACGACGCGCGATGGACGAGAGTGTATCTCCATTGCGAATGCGATATCGCACGAATTCACGGTCTTCCACTTGGCTAATGGTTCTTGCTACTTCGATCGCAGTGGAACTGTTGTTGAGTGCCACCATCACTTGGTCTTTATTTAAGTTCGGGGGAACACGCACCAGAACAGGCTTTCCATCATACTTGGGAATAACACCCTTACGAAAAGCCGGGTTTAAAGCGTGGAGCTCTTCATACGTCATCCCCAAATTTTGCGAGAGAGTCATAAGACTGACGGATTTATCAAAAGTGAGTTCCTGAAACTGCAAAGGAGCTTGCCACTCAACATCAGTGAAGCCATATTTTTCGGGATGCTTAGCGATCATTCGTGCAGCCAAAAATTTTGGAACATAGTGAATGGTTTCTTTAGGTAGTTTCTTTTTACGCGCCAGTTCCCAAAAATCGCGCGTGTAATACTTCATCACTAACCCTTTTACTTTGTTTTCGCCCACATTGTAGGAAGCAATCGCCAAATACCATGAGCCAAATAAGTGATACAAAGCTTTTAAGTACTGAGCAGCAGCCTCTGTGGAAGCCATGTAATCGCTGCGTTCATCGGTATAATAATCAATCTTGAGATCGTAACGGCGGGCTGTTCCGCGAATGAACTGCCAGTAACCCGCGGCTTGCGCGTGACTGTAGGCCTGTGCACTAAATCCCGATTCAATCAGCGCCAAGTACACAAGATCCTCAGGTAGACCGTGCTTCTTTAAAATTTCTTTCATTTGTGGAATATAACGAGTTGAACGCCCTAAATAACGGACCATGTGCGCACGACCACGACCTTGAAAATACTCAATCCACATGTTCACATTGTGATTAAAATCTTCTGGGAGTTTAAGCATATCGGTCTCGGCATCAGAGAGATCTTCCGCCCGCGTCATCTTTTTACCGACTTCGAGAGGAGCTTCGTCCTCGGGACCATGCGTAGCATCATCGTACGAAGAATCCCCGTCTTCATCGCCACTGGACATCAACTTATCGTCGGGAAGGGGCTGACCATCTGGAGCTAATTTTGTCTTGTGTGCACAGCTAGCTACTAAGAGCGAAAAAAAAACCAACAAGACAACTTTCATGAAACCTCCAAAGCACTTCATCCAGTCTACCAAAAGGATTTGAGAAATCGCAACCCTTCCTTCGGCAAACAGCCTTCTTTTTCTGTAGACAGAAAATGTACCTCAACAACTAGACTTTCGCATCGGTCTCTGAAAGTTCAATCGACTGCAGTAACAATTTTTCGAGACTTTTGACATCTTCCATCACGCGTTTTTCATCCACGGATTTAAGTGCCATTTCCTCTGGACCAAAACCCAAAAAGTAAAATCGTTCCAGAATTTTTTGCAATTCAGCACCCAAGTGGCGTCGCACACTGGGCGAGGCTTTTTCGAGAAGTTTTTCGGTTTGCAAATGCGCCCCGCCCTGTCCCGAAATTTGTCCGAGCACGTAAGCCGACAAATTTGTCGCCTCTACCCCGAGTTCTCGCCATTTTTTTTGCCCGCTGATCTTCTGCAATTTCTTTAAACGCTTTTCATAATGGTCGCGCATGCCGAGTGGTTTTTTAAACCATTGTAGGCGCACAGCTGCCACTGCAAAAATTCCTAAAAATAAACCCACAAAAGCCACACCCCACAAAATCCACAAGGGACGCGCCGAGGCCGAAGTCGGTTGCCATTGATTGAGCAGCTGGAGAGGCTCTTCACTCGCCGCTTCTCCATCTTTTTGCAAACGCGACGAGGCTAAACTTTGCTGACCTGTGCCGGGAGTGACAGTGATTTTAAACTCCTGAGTTTTTAATTCCTCGTACTTTTGCGTGCGCGGATTAAAAACACTGGTGATAATCGGCGGAATGATCAACTCGCCTGTTTCACGAGGGATCATAAAAATTTCAAAGGTCTTGTAACTCATGCCATTTTTAAAAAATTTAGAATCTTTTTTGTTGTCGTAAATTTCCACCGAAGCGGGCAAAGTCGGATTTGGTAGTTCAAACTGTTTGGCATTGCCCCGTCCTTCCACATGCACACGCATGGCAAACGGTTGATTTGCCACCACCGAATTGCTTTCGATTTGCGCCGTCATCTGAAATTCACCCACAGCCCCCGAAAAGCTTGCAGGTTTTCCTGCCTCAGGAAGAGGTTTAACAAGAATTGGAATGGCCTGACTGGTTTTTGTCCCGACAATGCCTTTGCCAAAACCGGAGACCACCGTCACTTTGGCTTTGTAGCCATCAACCATGGCTTTGCCATCTTCGATGGGAAAAAGCGCATACGACGCCAAAAGGGCTTTATTGTAAGTTTGGCCATTGAGTTGCGCCGGTTGAAAATTCAAAAGCGTGGCCAGCTCGATGTCCTCTTTCCAAAAACCTTTCAGGTCAGGATATTTTAAGGTGTCAATCTCTCGCACACCGGCCTTGGTATACAAATACCAAGTGGCCGTGATCTGCTCACCCTCAAAGGCTTCGGTTTTATCGACTTCGGCCACAATGACAAAGGCATCTTTCTCGTCAAAAGGCGGAACTGCCTGGAAGCCATTGACTGAACCACCAAACTGACGCTGGAGGAGTCGATTAAATTGCTCTTCCGCATTGCGGATATTTTCAAAAGGATCTTTGCCAAAAGGATCTGCTTCTTCGTCAAAAAAATCAGGACGTGCAGAGCGAGGTTGACCGCCTGTACGCGAAGGGCGACTTCCCGATGGCAACACTTGAATTTGTGCCACGGAACTTTTTTGAGCTTTGCCATCCACGAGCAAACTCACCGACGGCACCACGAGCGGTCCCGCTTTGTTAGCAATGTACTGAAAAACAAAAACTTGTGTCACTGTTCGGCGGAATTCCACTTCGCCGTTGGCATTCATCGCCGCCCCCGCATTGGTGCGCTGAGATTGTTGTTGTCCGCGGAATGTTGCGCCATTGATTTGCGGCGCGGACGGTGGCTCTACCGGAACCATTTCGTTGGACGACACTTCTATACTGACGACAAAAATATCGCCCTCTTGCACTTCACGCGGCTGAACTATGGTTTGTATACGTAGCTTATCTTCTGCCCAGGCCAAGTGCGGAGCAAAATAAAAACAGCTTATGAAAAAAAGAAGGAATTTACCACTGCTTGTCTTTGGGCTCACTTTTCTCTCCTTTTCTTTGCACTTTCGAGCGAATGCTTTGCTCTTGCTGCTTGAGTTCTTCCATAATTCGTTTGAGATCTTCGTTGGAAAGTTGTTTTCCATCCCCCTCGCCTTTATCCTGAGGCTTGTTCGTGCGGGGCTGATCCCCTTTATCTTGTTCCCCTTCATTTTTATCTTCTGAAGAACCATCGCCCTCTTGCTGATCTTTGTCGCCTTTTTTCGGATCGCCCTTGCCTTTACCGCCACCATTGCCATTGAACATCAGCTCGATATTGGTTTTGACCTCTTTAGAATCCGGTAATAACTCCAAAGCTTTTTGATAAGAATCCAGAGCTAAATCTATTTCTGATTTTGTTTGATAATGAACACCCAAATTGTATAACACGGCAAATTTGACCTTGAGCCATTCCTGCACTTGTTCTTTAGGGAGATTTAACTTGAGTTGTTGATCAATGCTCAGCAAAAGCTGTTTATAGAGCTTTTCTGATTTTTCTACATCACCCAAGGCCTGCAAACTGCTCCCCACATTGAACTGCACCACGGGATCTTCGGGAGCTACGAGAAGAGTGGCTAAAAATTCTTCATAAGCCTGCATCTTTTTTTCCGCTGCAAACTGGCGAACGGCACTGTTATTTTGATAGATCAAATCCAAAGATTGCGACCAACCCGTCGAAGCATAAAACAGCGAGGAGAAAAGTGTTGTTAAAAAGAAAAACCAAGACCTCTTCATACGGGAAAACGCCCCTTCCACTCTTTGCTTATCTTTTTACGATTGCCGAGTAGTAATTCCAAAAGTGCAAAAAAGAGAGCGATCAGCAGAAAAATTTGAAAGTTTTCTTGAAAGTTTGTGGACGTCACCGTATCAAACTCCGCTTTTTCTAAAAGATCCAAATCTTCCTTGAGGGACTTCATTTGATCTCCACCAAAAGTCACATGATAAAAACTGCCTTGTCCGAGTTCTGCCAGGGTTTTTAAAAATTCTCCATTCACCTTGGATACCACAGGTTGTCCTTGCCCATCTTCAAGATACCCGCGCAACTGACCGTTGGGATCGCGCAATGGAACTTTCGCTCCGGCAGCGGTTCCAAAGGCCATTGCGAAAACACGAATTCCTTGGTCGACCAACTCTTTGGCTACGGTTTCCGCACCCTTTTCGTGATCTTCTCCGTCGGAAATGAGCAAAGCCACTTTCGTGACCTTGGAACCCTCTCCGGCATCCACGCCTCCGCGTTTAAAAGCTTCTTTGGCTTCGTTTAAGGCACGCGAAATTTCTGTCCCTTGGGTCTCCACAGAGTTGGGTGATAAGCCTTCCACAAACATTTTGAGAGCAGATTTGTCCGTGGTCAGCGGCGACAAAAGTACCGATGACCCTGCAAATGCAATCATTCCCACTTTGTCGCCACCCAGTGCATCTAACAAACTGATGATTTCTTTTTTAGCGTGTTCGAGACGACTCGGGCGCACATCTTCAGCCAACATGCTGCGTGAGACATCCACGAGAATCATCACTTCCACGCCTTCACTTTTCACTTCCGTCTTGCCTTCTGCCGACTGGGGACGCGCCCACGCGAGAATCAAAAAACTCAAAGCCAGAGAATAAAAAACCATCTTCCACAAAGCTTTTTGACTGGAATAGTTTTGCACTAAGTACGGCACAACCCGTTTACCAAATGTTCTCTCCGTGAGTCGTTTCCAGCGACCTAAATAGAAAAGAAAAATACCGAACAGAACAGGCACCATCATCAGCACTAAAAGATGTTGAGAGCTTTCAAACCTGAACATCAGACACCTCTCCTAAAAAGGGTGAGCTGTAAAAGTCCGCCAATGATATACATCAGTACTGCCCAAAAGAGGTAATTTTGAAAAAGCTCTTGGTATTTGACATAACGATCCACATCGATTTTGGTTTTTTCCAAGCGGTCAATCTCACTGAAGACACTCTCGAGCGACTTGGTGTTGGTGGCGCGAAAGAATTTTCCACCCGTCTCTTCCGCCATTTGTGTCAGAAGATCCACATTTACAGAGCTGTGCATCGGTTGATACCTTTTTACTGTGCGACCAAAAATATCCTGCGAATAAATCGGTAACTGCGCATCGCCATCCACACCTGCACCAATGGTGTAAATACGAATTCCATAGCCCTTCGCGATACGAAGTGCGGTCAACGGATCAATCAGTCCTGTGTTGTTTTCGCCATCAGTTAAAAGAATAATCACTTTGGTTTTTGCATCGGAATCTTTTAAACGAGAACAGGCGTTGGCCAACGCCACACCAATGGCTGTACCCATCTTGATATTACGCGACGTTTTGATCTCCGACACGTTTTGCAAAAGCAGCGGATAGTCTAAAGTCAGTGGCACGCGCGTGTAGGCTTCTCCGGAAAAAACCACCACACCGATGCGATCGGAAACGCGCTTTTTAATAAACTCTTCGATGGTTAATTTGGAAGACTCCAAACGATTTTCCGGCTTCATGTCTTCGATCAACATACTCTCCGAAACATCGAGCGTGATCATAATATCGATCCCCTCAACGTTGCGTTTGACCTTTTCATCGGCTTTCTGCGGACGCGCCAAGGCCAGTACCACAAAAACCAAAGCTAAGAGTTTGAACGCCAAAGGCAACCACTTGAGTCGCACTTTCCATGTCGGCGCAATTTGTTTGAGTTGCGAGAAGGAACTGTAACGAACAAAGCCCCACAGATCATGGCGACGCCACCAGAGCCAAAAAATCACGGCGGCCAACGGTAAAAAACCTAAAAATGCGAGAGGCGTGTTCCATAAGATCACGACGGTTTCTCCTTTTTAGCTTTCCACATCGCATCCACAGCCACCCAACAAAATTGGGTTAACTGCTCACAATCGCGGGCTTTGATATCTTGAATATGCCCTTGGGCGCGCTCTAGTTCTTTAAACGCTTTCCAAAAAGGGTCTTTAAATTGACGAAATTCTTTTTTGAATTTTTTATTGAGATGCTTGGCGATTTGCGCCGGCGACCATTTTAATGCGGGAACAATGTATTCACGCAGCACATACATACGATAAATTTCATCCAACTTATCTATATATCCTTGTGTCTGTGATTCACTCCATTTAGCATCTGTGAACACCACACCTCTTTTTAAAAGACGTAAATCTTTACTGAATTGATGATAGGAACCCAGTGGACTCTCGAATTTACGAATATTCTTTTCCAGATTTTTTCTTTGGAAGTGACGGCGCAAGAAAATCATAAACCAGCCCACAAGCACTGTGGCCATAATGATCATTGCGAAAAAAATCCAATAGGGCCAACTCAAAGCAATGGGAGTAATAGGTCCATAAGGTCCTTGCGGTGGCTTTTGTGGATCAATCACTGATTGCGCGCGGATTTCTATTTTTTGGCTGATAAAACCGCCACCTTGTGCATCTTCAATATGCAAAAAAGGATGTTGCACCGTTTTTGATGCGTAGGTGGTAGCTAAAAAAGATATTTCATTCTCGCTCTTTTTGAGTGTGCGCAAATACACAAAGGAGTATTTAGCTGCCTCGGGATTCACCGCTTTGAGCGGCTCGGTCAGTGTTAAACTGGTCCCCGCGCAATCCACTTGGAAAACTTCCCCCACCGTGTACCCTTTCGCATCTTTGGGTTCGGTTTTCAGTGAGCATTCCCATTGTGGTTTTTTTGGAACCTCCACGGGAATTTCGATCATTTGTGGGGACTGTTGCGATGGATCCGGTTGTCCAGGCTGTGCCATTAGTAGATCCTCTTGCGGAAATAGCTCAATAGCGGGTCGACAAAGTTTTCATCATTGGGAATATCAATACGATCCACCTGCGCCTTGCGAAACTCGGCATCGCGGAACTCTTTGCTTTTTTTAACTTGCGCAAAAACTTTTTGGCGAAAGGACTCTGAGGCTGTATCCAAAGTGAGGACTTCGTCAGTTTCTGGATCATAATAGTCGATCAAACCAAGATTCGGAATGGTGGCCTCCGCAGGGTCAGACACCACCATAGAAATCAGCTCATGTTTACGGGATAATTTTTTAAGTGTCTGACCAAAAGGTTCATCCGACAAAAAATCGCTCATTAAAAAAATCGTCGAGCGTTTTTTCAGAATTCCCGATAAATACTCCACGGCTGATGAGATTTTTGTATTCTGGGTTTTCGGCTGATAAAAATAAAGATCGCGCAAAAGGCGCTGAATATGTCCACGGCCTTTTTTCGGGGGAACAAAATGCTCCATCTGGTCAGTAAACAGCAGCAACCCCACGTTGTCGTTATTTTTGGCGGCGGCAAAACCAATGAGAGCGGCAAGATGAGTGATCACTTCGCCCTTGAGATAATTTTGTGAGCCAAATCCCATGGAGCCACTCACATCGACAGCAAGAATAATGGTGAGCTCTCGTTCCTCTTCATATTTTTTAATATAGGTTTTACCTGTGCGCGCCGTGAGGTTCCACGAAATCGCCCGCACATCATCGCCTGGCACATATTCACGAAAATCGGAAAATGTCATACCCTGACCTTTGAAGGCCGACTGATATTGGCCTGCAAAGATTGAATTGACCATCTTGCGCGTGTTCAGCTCAAGAAGTTTAACTTTTTTTACGATATCCGCTGGTATTGACAACGAAGACTCCTTACGGAACTTCGATTTGATTAAGAAGATCTTTAATAACCTGATCACTCTTAATGTTTTCGGCTTCGGCTTCAAACGTCAAAATCAAACGATGCCTCAACACATTGTAAGCCACGGCTTTGACATCGTCTGCCGTCACAAAGGCGCGCTTTTGTAAAAAGGCATGAGCTTTTGCAGCACGCACTAAACTGATGGTCGCGCGCGGAGAACCACCCACTTGGATGAGATCCTCTAACTGACCCACTCCGTACTCCGCTGGTTGGCGAGTCGCCATGACTAAATCCACAATGTACGTTTGAATTTTCTTATCCACATAAATTTGATCGACCATAGCGCGTGCGTTCATCAGCTCTTCTTTAGAAATAACAGGCATAACTGAAGGCTGATTGTCGGTGCCCATACGATTCATGATTTCCATCTCATCACCCTTGGTGGGATAGTCGACAATGAGTTTAAACATAAAACGATCCATCTGGGCTTCGGGAAGTGGATAGGTTCCTTCTTGCTCGAGCGGGTTTTGTGTGGCGAGAACAAGGAAAGGATTTTCGAGCTTATAAGTTTTATCGCCAATGGTGACTTGTTTTTCGGCCATACATTCTAAAAGTGCACTCTGTACTTTTGCAGGAGCACGGTTGATTTCATCGGCGAGAAGAATGTTGGTAAAGATCGGACCGGTCTTTGGAGAAAACTCACCCGTTTTTGGATTGAAGATCATCGTTCCAATTAAATCCGACGGTAATAAATCGGGAGTGAATTGCACGCGCTGAAAATGCAACGAGATGGCACGCGAAACCGAAGCGATGGTCAATGTTTTTGCCAAACCAGGAACACCTTCCAAAAGAACATGCCCACCTGTTAACAAACCCATGAGAATGCCTTCGATCATTTCTTTTTGACCGACAACGACCTTGCCCACTTCGTTGAACATTTTATCTATAAAGACACTTTCCTTTTGAATGGCCGCATTTAAAACCGATATATCACTCATGGTGTCTCCTTTGTACGCCAACACATCTAAGATCCTCTATTTTTGAACTGGCGCCGTTCAGAATCAATGACTTTGCTTTTATACTGCTTTGCAATAAGTACCTTAAGAGCTTGCTTTCATTTTATATTTTTCTATTGTGATTTGATGTTAGGCACTACAAAAACAACTCCATGGAACCCTTTCCCTACTCGGTGGATCTGGGCCTTTATTCTGGCTGGGCAAACTGCCCTTTTTTTAATCTCTTATCTTTTTTTGGGATCCCGTGCCTTTTTTCTTTTAGGACCGATTCTGACCTACAACCTGGGCATTTATTTTTATCCCTACCTGACCTTTTTCTTTAATCCGGTGCCCAGCTCACAAAACCGTTTTTCTTTAGATTGGCAACTGGCCCTCAAAAAGGTCTTTCCCACAACCAGCAAACTGCATGTGTTTATGAATCCCGAAGGATCCTCACCATTGATGATCTACGCCCATCGTTCCACTTTGTGGATTATGAGTTCTGAAAGCTTTTTAGCACAATTTAATACCCAAGAGACGGCACTGCTTCAGCTGCAAATTCAGCATTTGTGGCGCGAGGGATTGCTCGCCAACGCCACCACCTGGACCGCCCTGCAAAAAACTTTGCCTCTGCGTTTTTTAAGAAACCCGCGCGGGACCGAGTTGATGTTTGCAGCGTCGGCCTTTGATCTGGAAACACCGGCGGACTGGCCTCGCCTATGTCTGAAAGTCTTTCATTGGCTGAGCCACGCACGTCCCGTCGTGCAAAATGCCGCAAGCCCGAGTTTGTTTTTTCCCAACTTGACCAATTACAGCCAACAAAGTTATTTGTCCCTCTATCAACATTTGCAAAATGAGCTGGTGGAAACCCTGAAACAAGGAGATGTGAGTTATGAGCCAACAAACCGTAGAAGCGTCGTTCTCTACCCTGATCCTCTCTATCGGCTCGACGGCGGCCATGGCTCTGGGGTTGGCTCCACACCCACAGACCGGCAAAACTGAAACCGACCTCGCAATGGCGCGTTTTAATATTGATATGTTAGAAGTTCTACAAACCAAGACTAAAAATAATCTGCTTAAAGAAGAAGCGGACTTTCTCAATAATCTTATCGCCGACTTACGATTGAAATACGTGGATCTTTCCAAGAAATAATTTTTTACTTTTCAGATAACTCTTATAATTCTACCGAAGACGAAGGCGTATAATCGGGTAAATTCTCAATGGCATCCACATTGAGCGAAAATAATACGAGCTGCATCTCAATACATTGAGTTTTAATACTTTCGAAAAAATCGCGAGAGAGCTTTTGCCCCTCCACACCTACGCACTGCCGTCCACCGAGAGTAAAACTGAGAAAATTGGAGTAGATGCTAGGAATCACCATGCAGACTTGCGAAAGGTATTCCACCTGATGAAAAGAGGCTTCAAACTCTTGGTCCTTCTCCTGCTCACTGGACAGCTGTAGAATTTTACGCAAAGTCGCATTCAAGGCAAGCAGGTCTGCTGGAATTTTTAAAAGCTCTTCCCATCTGTCCACCTTGACCTGATGTGCGCTTCGCGAATCTCCCTGCGGCATCACTTCGCCCATCTGCTCTTCGGGCAGACAAAGACTTCCCACGAAGCTGGAATCATCCTGTTGTAGTAGCCAATCCGAATTCAATGTCTCTTCAATGAGCTGCCGCGCCTCTTGCTCAGTGAGAAATTCCTGTGCAAAAACAGACTCTCCATTTAAAACAAGGGTCAGGACAATTAGAATTTTAGTTAATGTCATAGGTATTTCCTCTGGTTCCCGTCACTTTTAACAAAACTTCCCCAAAAACACGATCGCCTGAAGCTCTTCTGAAAAATTTATGCTTACGATTGATTCGTTTACAAAGTGTCGAACTTTTTAGATGACGCTTCTTTACTATAAGAGCTTGTTTAAATTAAAACCGCTCTCGCTAATTTTTTTGTTGATAGCGTCAACTTGGTAATTAAATATCGCGCACTCATTCAGAATCGTGCTGAAAATATCAGTGGAAATAACTTGCCCGTAGACATCGACACACTGACGTCCACCCACCATAAAAGATTGATACGATAAATAAATTTGCGGCATAATTTGACAAGTTCGATACGTCGCTACGGACTTCTCTTGCAGTTTTGGAACTTCAGCTATGATATTCTGATTCGCTTTAGTGAGCAATTCAGCGAGTTCCACATTCGTACCATAAATACTGTTGTACAAATTCTCAATATACATTTGCGCCTGGATCTTTAAATCTTGTGACGTCTTTAATCCCGTGGTCGGCATCTGTTTTTCGATTTGTTCTTCCGACAAACACAAATACCCTATCCATTTTGCCCATTCTTCGGCCAAACTCCATTGACCTAACAGCTGCTGACGCTCCTCTGAAAGCTCCGAAGGAACCTCCTGCGCCCACGCCAACGAAGTCAGAAAAAAAACCATGACACCCAGAATGCTGCTCTTCATGTAAACCCACTTTTTGATAGGGGGACAACTTACCAAAAGATCTCGCGAATAAAAATAGCAATCTCAAAGCTTGAAAAACTTACTCGATAGAAAAAGTTGAAGCGTCTAACTTTTCGACACGTCTCAATTTGAGATCCCGGCGAGCCATTTGTTTCTTGCGGTCAAAAACTTTTATTTAAGCCTAAAGTCTGGCTCGTTATTAGCCGTTGGTTGAGGTGGAATGCAACAACAGGGAGTACATATATGGAAATCACCGAAGTGAAGGTCTACCCAGTCAACGAAGATCGCCTCAAGGCCTACGTGACAATCACCCTCGACAATTGTTTTGTGGTGCGCGACCTGAAGGTTATTTTAGGTAATGAAGGCTTGTTCGTAGCCATGCCGAGCAAAAAGCGCAAAGACGGTCAGTTTAGGGATATAGCCCACCCATTGAACCAAGAAACCCGTGAAATGATCGAAAATCACGTTTTTCAGGCTTATAAAAAAGAAGTGGAATCCATGGGTGATTCTCTGGATGAAGTCAGTAAGCGCTTAGGATAAATCAATTCAGTATTCAGAATACAGTGAACAGTATTCTGAATACTGAATTTTTGGCTATTTGATTTCTTTTAACTCTTTCATGGCGCAGACATCTGGTTGTCGCCAACCTGTGACAACCGACGCCTCTTTGCACCAGGACACCTTCTGTTCTTTGGAAAGCAAAAACATCCCAAACGACAGCGGCTCTTGTCCTCGCGGGCAGACTCGCCATGCACGCTGAGCCCAATCTGCGGGTGTTTTGAGAATCCACTCACTCCATTGCGGTTCCGCTGATAACTCCACACCTTCCCACTGGCCACGGCCCGATATCACTATCCACTCGGGAGTGCTCGCTGGCGGTTCCGCCACTTGCAAAGTGACGCAGCCCTGAGGGTCCTTCACAAAGTAGAAATCCTGCGACGTCGGCCCTTCATGCAGATCAACGAGGGACTCCGTCCCACCCGAAATAACCTTCCACTTTTGTACGGAAGCTATAGGACTCTTCGCAAGCCGTTCGTAAAGGGTAAACTCTCCCTGGGCGTTTTTTACTTTTTTAAGTTCATTAAACCGCGGGTCCTGCTTGAGCCATCGCGAAAATGGAGTTTTTTCACTGCACAAAACGAGATCATAACCAGCGAGTTTTAAAAGATGGTACGGATCCTCTACCTTATTTTGCCGAAGATCTGTCATCACGGACCAGAATTGTTGATCTGCACTTTGTAAAATAAGAGGATCAAGAACATCCAAAACCTGAAACTCGGGAGAGGCATACATTGCGTAGTGCCCCCCCACCATTCGCAATTAAAAAGCGGCCTGGGTGGTACAGATTTTAAAATTTCAAAATGAGCATTGTTAAAATCCTTGAATCCTTGCATCTGTTGAGAAAATCCCTGATAGGGTCTGGCGATCACCATTATAAAAATGATTGTACCGCCCAGAAAACCTAAAACCTGCAACGTGTTTTTCCAAAAAACCAAAGTGCACACAAAAAATACGCTCATCAGTGGTACCAGATACTCTTGCCGGCGCGGGCTTATCAACAAACCTAAAAAATAAACAGCGGTCAGAAGACTGATGAATACATATTGCTTTTCAAAAGCTGAGTCTGCGCGGCGAACGCGCTCCGAACCTCTCCACAGCAAACACCAGGTGCTCATGGCGAATATAAAAAATAAAAAACAGAAACGAAAAACCAAAACTAAATGGTCACTACGGAAAGGTTCCTGTTCCGGGCCAAAAGGAAGACCCGTCGCTTTGAACTGCTCCGTAACAATAGCGAAAGGTAATAAAATGAGTTTGATGTTTTCGGGAAACGCTGGATTTAAAACCCCGCCGAGGATTAACCCCATCACTCCCCATAAAACCAGTTTACGAGTTTCTTTTTGCATCAAGGCCATTATTAAAAGCGCTGAGAGTGGTATATAAAACGCATGGTAAAACTGCATAAAAAACAAGGCCGCTAAAAACACGCCCCACTTCTGTCGGCGAATCAAACAAGTTAAGAGACCAAAAAAGAGAGCAATGGCTGGCACATACGCACGCAAGACCATGAGCTTAAGAACGAAGGTGTCGGACAATAAAGGTGTCAGCGCTGCCAGCAAAGACAGGTATTTGTTTTTTGTCAGCGTGTAAGTCAAAAAATAAAGACTCACCAACATCAGCAAACAAAAAACAAAAGCCAGTCCCCAAACCGCAGACTCCCCACCCACGCGATAAGCGAATTGCAAGAATTGGTGGTAGAGCCATTCTTTATCGACAAACTGTTTATCCCAGCCCATACCCTTCACCTGAGGAAGTTGCGTAAAATTCCCCGTCGCGGCTTGGTAACGGGCCACCGCCAGGTGAAAATACTGATCTGGATCGGAATGGCGGAAATCTTGAAAAAAAGCCCAAAAAACGGCGAACACGGTGCAAATGATAATAAAGGGCGCCACTTTTCTCATAGAATAAGCTTAAATTTTATATAGGAAGACCGCAACGAACCCATTGAGCAAAGCGTTATACGGTTATTTTATAAGCATAAATAGAGATCTTCTTGATTTTCCGCCGCACCTTATCTACTTTTCAAAGACTATCTGTTGGGGTATCGCCAAGTTGGTAAGGCAATAGATTTTGATTCTATCATTCCCAGGTTCGAGTCCTGGTACCCCATCCAATTTTCCTCCTTAAAAAATTAGCATCGAACCCGAATCTGAATTTAGCCCTGCGTAAAAAAATATTTTCACACATTTTACGAAATTAATTCCCGAATCTGAATTTAGCCCTGCGTAAAAAAATATTTTCACACATTTTACGAAATTAATTGTTCCCACGGTCACCGGCGGTGACTGGGAGGCACAGCTACGCCCAAAATCTGGTGTTTCACCTCGCGGAGGAGTGGACT
>JBGSUL010000064.1:0-39436 GCA_041736155.1 Bdellovibrionales bacterium | reverse complement strand
GCCGCCGAAGCCACCACGACCGCCGCCGCCACCGCCACTACGGCTTTCTTGTGGGCGAGCTTCGCTGATTTTTAAAGAACGACCGCCAAAGTCTTGGCCATTCAAAGACTCGATAGCTTTCATAGCTAGTTCATCTGAATTCATCTCGACAAAAGCAAAACCTTTGCTACGACCTGTAGCTCTGTCTGTGATGATTTTTACGCTATCGACACTTCCTACTTTAGAAAAGGTATCGCTAAGCGCCTCTTCTGTTGCTGAAAAAGGAAGATTTCCTACATACAATTTATTACCCATGGGTCCTCACTACTTTCCTACTTACTAGGATTAATTTTCGGCCTTTTGCCGGAATCCTCTGAGACTCCTAAACCAATGCAAAAGGTTCCGAATAGCCTAACAGAGTTGCATATAAAGAGGAAGTTTTTTCTCAGTCATTGAGTCGACTTGCAAGGCACGAGGAGAGGCCTCTGTTCAGATTGTCAGTTTTCTTGTTTTTTCAATGGGTTGCAGGAGTTTTAAAGTAACCAACTAGATACTGACCAGCAGAAAGAAGGCTCAAAATTAGACTCAACCAGAGTCCCCAGTAACCAATCCATTGGCCAGAAAGGGGGCCCACGGACTCATGGATAAGTATGGCGGGAATGGCCACCATCTGCACGGCGGTTTTCCATTTGCCCAGTTCACCGGCAGAAATGATTTTCCCTTGAGAGGCGGCAAACGATCGTAAGCCGTTAATAATGATGTCGCGATTGAGTAACAGAACTACAAGAATCGCTTCGATGCGGTAGAGAGGAATGAGTAAAATTAAAACGGTCGAGACTAAAAATTTATCAGCGATAGGATCCAAGAGCCGACCGAGATCGGTTTCGGCCTTGTACTTCCGCGCTAAATAGCCATCGAGCCAGTCAGACAAAGAGGCGAGAATAAATAAACCCGCCGTGAGCCAATTCCATCCCGCCGGTTGCCACAACATGAGAACAACGATGAACGGCACCGAGATCATCCGAAAAAGTGTGAGGTACATAGGAAGTTGTTTTTGAAAAGAGGAGGCTGCCATAGATGATAATTTTACTGGATCAGAAAGAGGTCTGTCCATAGACATTCTTTCAGTCCATAGACATTCTTGAAGAGGCGAGGGATAATCATATCTGTGAAGGTTTTTTTAGCTTTAATCCTATTATGGCCTCTTCTTTGGGCACAAGATTCTGCTCCGTGGTGGAAAAAGCCTGAGGCAGAAAAGAGAATTCGCGAAGAGCGGGCGGTGCTGGTTTCGATCAAAGAGAAAGAGGTCTTTTCTCGTCGTTATTTTGATATGACGGGGGCTGGAATTATCAAAGCTCCGCGTCCGTTTGTGCTTAAAAAAATCCTCTCTTTTAATGAACTTGAGCATGTCAGCCCTTACTTTAAAAAAGTGACCCATCAGCCTGAATACAATCGAGTTTATTTTCTTTTAGAGGCCTACGGATACCAGGCGCGGCTACTGATTAAGTACGAAGTTCAAGAAAAACCAGGCCAGACCTTGTTTGTTTGGAATGTTGTTTGGGGTGGGTTTCAGGGTATGATGGGAAGAATTGAGATGACTGATTTTAAGAGTGGCCAAACCGAGGCCATCATGGTCTCGCAATTTGAGGATAAAGAAATACCTCTTCCACATATTTTTAAAAGTTTTGTTTTAGAGATTTTAGTGCAACAGGTGGCAAAAAGTATGCGGAGTTGGATTGAAAACGCCGCAGCCACATCGGGGGGAAAATGAGTGAGCGCACGGATGAGCGTCGCAAATTTCGTCGGGTCACGATACAAAACGTGGGTGCCAGCATCAGCGGCCTGTCCGTCCAATTGGTGGGCGTGGGTGACATAGAGTTGGTGGATCTCGGCTACGGCGGTGCCGCTTTTTCGCAACCCGAACAGGGGCGTGTTTCTTTGACGGGCGAGATTGTTCATCTCGATTTTTTTATCAATGGTCAGAAGAGTCAAAACCTCAGTGGGAAAGTGGTGCGTTTGACCGATGAAGTTTTTGCTGTGGAGTTTATTGATTCCTCTAAAAAAACCAAAGCTTTTGTGGATAAATTAATCACCAACCGCATGGTGGGTGTGAATATGAATTTGATCGACCCGCAGTTTTACCGAGGGAAAGAGTCCTTCAGTTACTGGTTTCATGGCCCCAAAAGCACCAATCTTTTTCTGTGGGAAGAGAACGGACAGTTGCACAAAGCGTCCATGGATTTTGCCGATGTGGCTCTTCATTGGGATGGAACCCAATTTCACATTGATCATAAGATGAACCGCGGGGGACAGGTGCAAGGACCTGCCTTGGGCGAAGGTGTTTTTAGAATGGCTGCTGAGATTTTAAGCCAAATGCGCTCCAATGTGGCTCTCCTCGAAGAGTTTAAAAAAGTCATTTTTACCAAGGTCGTAGTGCATGATGACTGAGTACCGTCGACGTATTCAGTTTTATGAGACTGACGCAATGGGCATAGTTCATCATGCTATTTATCTTCATTTGTTCGAGGAGGCGCGCACGGATTTGATGCGCACCCAAGGTTTATTGGGCGAGGATCGCCTCGAAAAGATCAATTTTCCCGTCTTAGAGTGTCAGGTAAACTATAAAAAACCCCTGTACTACGATGATGTGGTTGAAATTGTTGTGCGCCTGAAGAGTGATCGCGTGCGTTTGTATTTTGACTATGAACTCTCAACAAAAAGATACCCTGAGGTCGCAGCCTTTGGTAAAACCGTTCACGTTGCAATGGACATGGTCAATCGCAAGCCACAAAGGCTCCCTGATCCATTGGCAAATCTCTCTTAAGGAATGGTTTATGGATCGCAATTTAGCTCTCGAATTTGTTAGAATTACAGAGGCCGCTGCTTTAGCCTGCGCCAAATGGACAGGTCGCGGTGACTCCAATGCCGCGGATCAAGCCGCAGTGGATGCCATGCGCCGCGCGTTCGATTCTGTGGATATCGAAGGCACAGTGGTGATCGGTGAAGGCGAGCGCGATGAAGCGCCCATGCTCTACATCGGTGAAAAAGTAGGAGCTGCCAAACCCGGTGCGCCGCGTGTGGATATTGCTCTCGATCCTTTAGAGGGCACCAGCCTTTGTGCCAATGGTATCGTCGGCGCTCTTTCGGTGATTGCGGTGGCCGGCGAAGGTCAATTCTTACATGCGCCAGATACTTACATGAGCAAAATTGCCGTCGGTCCAGAGGCGCGTGGGTGTGTGGATATCGAAGCGTCTGTGGAAGACAACGTGCAAGCCGTCGCCAAAGCTCTCAAGAAAAAAGTGAGTGAAGTAACAGTGATCGTTCTCGATCGTCCTCGTCACAGCGATATTATTCAAAGCCTGCGCAAAATGGGCACACGCATTTTACTAATTTCCGATGGCGATGTCTCTGCAGGCATTGCGACCAGTTGGCCCGGCAGTGGGATCGATATGTTGATTGGGACTGGTGGAGCTCCTGAAGGTGTGATCACGGCGGCCGCACTTAAATGTTTGGGTGGCGATTTTCAAGGACAATTAAAATTCCGCAACGATGATGAACGCCGTCGTGCCGAAAAAATGGGCGTGAAAAATTTTGATAGAGCCTACAAGCTGGAAGAGCTGGCGCCAGGGCCGGTGATGTTTTGCGCCACCGGCGTGACCGAAGGTTCGCTCTTAAAAGGCGTGCGTTTTTTAGGAAACGGCCGTGTGCGTACAGAATCTGTGGTGATGCGTTCTGAGACGGGGACCGTTCGGCGCATTGAGAGTTTTCACGATCTCTCTCGGAAGCCAGCGCGCTTTTCTGGGGGCGCTGAAAAATGAAAGTGATCTGCTTTTCTTGCCAAAAAGTAAGTGAAGTGGGCGAGCGTGTAAGTTATCGCGAAGAATGCTCTTGCGGTGCGGATCTTCATTCGTGCAAGAGCTGCACCTTTTACGATCCCAAAGTTTATAATGAATGCCGCGAAACCAGTGCCGATGTGGTTCGCGAAAAAGAGAGAGCCAACTATTGCGATTTTTATCAACCCAAGACACAAGCTTCTGCGCGCAATTCTCGCGAAGATCTTTTAGCGGCGGCTGAAGCTTTGTTTAAGAAAGGCGGGCGCTAATGGCAGAGGTAAAACAGGAAGAGACCTTTAACTGCACTCCACAAGAATTTTTTAATATTATTAAAGACTACGCACGGTATCCTGAATTTTTAAAAGATGTAAAATCATGTCGCGTGGTGGAAGACAAAGGAACTGAAAAGTTAGTTGAGTATAAAATATCCATCGTCAAAGACATCACCTACATCAATAAACACTTTGAAAAAGAACCACAGATGATTACTTGGAAATTTGTGGAGGGTGATTTGTTTAAGACCATGGAGGGCGGCTGGAAACTGGAAGACGTGGGTGGAAAAACTAAAGCCACTTATCTTTTGCGCGGTGAATTTTCGCTATTTGTGCCCAGCATGTTAGTCAAAACCGCCTTGGCTGCAAATTTACCTTCGATGATGAAGGCGTATCACCAACGAGTGAAGGAACTTTATGGAAAATAATAACGACAAAGAAAATAGTAAAACAGAAAATGTAGAATTCAATTGGGACACCACAGAAACGCCAAAAAACAACGCCAGTGTTTCTGATGGAATTAAAAAGATTTTGACTACGGGAATTTCTACCGTGCTCATGTCAGAAGAAGGCGTGCGCCAGTATTTACAAGATATGAAGCTACCTAAGGATGCTCTGGGAAGTTTGCTCAAAGGTGTTGCGAAGTCCAAAGAAGAGATTGTTATGCGCGTGGGTAACGAGTTTTCTAAATTGGTAGAAAAAATTGATGTCGTGGAAGAGATAACTCAATTCTTGCGCGAAAATAAAATTAAAATTTCCGCAGAAATTGAATTTTCTAAAAAGACAAAAACCAAAAAGGACGATTGATTTTGCCACAAAGCCAACGTGTGGAGGTGCATCTTTATCGTTTTTTAAAAAACTTCCGTGGGAAAAAATTACTGCTTGCGGTGAGTGGAGGTTTGGACTCGGTCGCCGTTTTTCATGCTTTTTCGCAGGTGGCACCCAAACACCAGATCTCTTTGGCGGTGGCGCATATCCACCATGGTTGGACTCAGGATGCGGAACAGCTTCAGTATAGAAATGCGTGTTTTGGTTTTACCAAAAAACTCAGTAACAGCGCAGGAATTCCCTTTTTTTCCAATCATCGGGAGCTCAATGAACCCCTCACAGAAACGGAAGAACGCACTTCCGAGGCATCACTCCGTGCATTTCGCCGGCAAGAGCTAAAAAAAATCTTTGTCCAAACCAATTGTGATTATGTGGTTTTTGCCCATCATGCCGACGATCTTTTAGAAACTCGACTGATCCGCTTGATTCGCGGTACAGGTGGGCAGGGCCTCCTTGCCATGAGCGAGCAGCACGGAAAAGTTTTGCGGCCGTTCCTAGCTTTGCGAAAGAAAGATCTTCAACACTATTTGCAAGGGCCGTCTGTAAATTCCACCGGGCCTCAGTTTTGTGCAGATCCCTCGAATCGATCGACGCGCTATTTACGCAATTGGTTGCGTTTAAAATGGCTTCCTCTGCTAGAAAAACAGCGTTCCGGTGCCGTACAGAGTCTAGGAACGTCTTTACAGTCGATCAGTAAGGATTTGCAGCAAATCCCCTCCTTGGACTTTTGTTTTGATGAGGGGCGAATTGTACGCTCTGAGTATTTAACACTTACCGAGACAGACAAAAGCAGAGTCTGGGCGGTTTACTTAAAGCGGCAAGGACTTAAGAATTATGGGCTTTCTCATATTCGTGAACTGTCCAAGCGTCTTGACGTCGAACAAAAAGATCTCACATTTAGACTGTTGAAAAAAAGATGGCTAGCTAACGCACGGCACATTTGGTGTGAGTCAGAAAACACGGTAGAATAGCAAAAGGCCCACAAGGTCTACAAACAGGAGTTCTTGATGAGTTCATCACAAAAAACAGCTGCTTTCTGGGCCCTCGCCATTGTCGTCGCGCTCATTGTTGTGCAGATTTACCAGCAAAAACAAGACACTTACATTCACGATTTTGATAACCCTAAATACCATGCTGCGATTGAACAAGGCAAAGTGGAGTCTGTGGTTTTGAATCGTTTTTCCGGGCGCATTAGTGGAACAGTGAAAGAAGCCTTTGCCAAAGAATTGGGCGGCAAACGATTTTCTTTCGACGGAGATCCCGGAGATGCCGAGCGACTTTTCCTTGAACGCAATAACATCATTCCCAAATACGAAAACAGCCAAGAGACATCTTATTTTATGATTCTTGTGCAAGCCTTACCGTTTTTGCTTATCGGTGGTTTTTTATTCTTCCTATTCCGTCAAATCCAAGTGGGCGGCGGCAAAGCCATGTCCTTTGGAAAAAGTCGTGCCAAGCTTCTCACCGAAAATAAAAATAAGGTAACTTTTAAAGATGTGGCGGGAGTGGATGAGGCCAAAGAAGAACTGCGCGAGATCGTGCAATTTTTGAAAGATCCAAAAAAATACACACGTCTTGGTGGAAAAATTCCCAAGGGCGTATTACTTGTCGGTTCTCCAGGAACAGGAAAAACTCTTCTGGCTCGCGCTGTGGCGGGAGAAGCAGGTGTTCCGTTCTTTACGATCTCTGGCTCTGATTTTGTCGAAATGTTTGTGGGTGTGGGCGCAAGCCGCGTTCGCGATTTGTTCGAACAAGGAAAGAAGAGCGCTCCGTGTTTGATTTTCATCGATGAAATCGATGCCGTCGGTCGCCATCGTGGTGCAGGCATGGGTGGTGGACATGATGAGCGTGAGCAAACACTCAATCAAATGCTTGTGGAGATGGATGGTTTTGAAAGTAATGAAGGGGTGATTTTAATCGCCGCCACCAACCGTCCGGATGTTTTAGATCCAGCGTTGTTGCGTCCAGGTCGTTTTGATCGCCGCGTGGTTGTCAGCGCTCCTGATCTTTTGGGTCGTGAAAAAATTCTTGCCGTTCATTGCAAAAAAGTACCCATGGCGTCTAATGTGAATATGCATAAAATTGCTCGCGGCACTCCCGGTTTTAGTGGCGCCGATTTAGCCAATCTGGTGAACGAAGCGGCTTTGGCGGCGGCTCGCCAAGACCGCAGCAAAGTGACCATGGAAGATTTTGAATACGCCAAAGACAAAGTCATGATGGGTGCTGAACGCAAATCCATGGTGATTAATGAACAAGATAAAAAAATCACTGCGTACCACGAAGCGGGACACGCCTTGGTGGGTAAATTGCTCAAAGGTGGCGATCCGATCCACAAGGTGACGATCATTCCTCGTGGGATGGCGTTAGGCCTCACACAATTTCTTCCTGAAGAAGATCGTCTGAATATCTCAAAACACAAAGCAGAAAATATGATTGCCACGCTTTTTGGTGGACGTATTGCGGAAGAATTAATTTTTCAAGATTACACGACCGGCGCAGGCAATGATATTGAGCGCGCCACGTCCATCGCTCGTCGCATGGTGTGTGAGTGGGGAATGAGTGAAAAGTTAGGTCCTCTCGCTTATGCTAAAAACGAAGGCCCGGTGTTTTTAGGTATGCAAAATCATCAACCGCGAGAGTATTCTGACACTAAAGCCTTAGAAATAGATACGGAAGTTCATCGTATTGTGATGGAAGGTTACAATCACGCCAAACGCACAATTCAAGACAATATGGCAATTCTCCATCAACTGGCGAAAGCTCTCTTAGAGTTTGAAACCATCGATGGCGAGGACGTAGATATGATGTTCAAAGGTGGAACCGTCGAAGATGTGCGTGCGAAAATGAAGGATCGTCAGTCGACCATGGCCATTGAACAAGAAGAAGCTCGTCAACAAGATGCGGAACGAGAAGAGCTTGTGAAGACGCCAGTCAGTAAAAAAAGTGGCGGCGGTTTAGGCGACCCCGATCCAATTACAATTTAGATTAAATTTTCGGATGTCCGAATACAGTATTCTGTACTGTATTCGGTATACCGTATTCAGAATTCAGAATTCTGTTCGGAACACTGAAGACCGAATACTGCACCGGATACTGATTCTGTATTCAGATTAACCTTTCAAGGCTTATAACCTTCCTGAGCGAAGCGAAGGATCGCTCTACTCTACGTAATCCAATTCTTTATGAAACGTCTCTTCCATTTTCCAGGTGGCAATGTAAGCCAAGCTTAAACAGAAGGCACCAACACAGAGGGCCGCTGTTTTAATATCTGTTTGCTGGCGAAAGATTTGAAACAGAAAAGTCAGGGGAATTACTGAGCCGCGCACAAAGTTGGGGACGGTAGTGGCCACGGTTGCGCGAATGTTTGTTCCAAATTGTTCGGCGCTGATGGTGACAAACACGGCCCAGTATCCCGTGGCAAAACCGAGGAGTGCGCAGACAAAATAGAACATGGAAAGCGAAGGACTTTGCAGGTTGAGATAAATGGCGCTCGTGATCACGGTTAAGTGCAAAAAAAGAAAAACTGAACGTCGACGACTTTTAAAAAATTGGCTGAGCAGACCACTACTCAAATCGCCCAGCGAGAGTCCCAGGTAGGACCACATCACCGCGTGACCTGCTTTGACCACCGAATCCATTCCCATGGTTTGTGAAAATTCCGGGGAGAAAGTAATGAGAATCCCTATGACAAACCAGATCGGCACACCGATAAGCACACAGCGCAGATACTTGAAAAAGTTTTTCTTTTGCGCAAAAAGAATCCATAAATTTCCCTGGTTCTTGGCATGTTTTTTAGCCTGATCAAAAAGATGCGATTCAGCCACTCCAACCCGCAAGGCGAGCAGACAAAATCCGAGGACACCACCGATCATATAAGCGGTTCGCCAGTGAGTGAGATCGCCAATCAGGCCCCCCACGACGGCGCCGAGAATACCCACACTCGCCACAATTGTTGTACCAATGCCGCGTTTGTTTTTTGGCAAAATCTCTGCCACAAGAGTGATTCCCGCGCCCAACTCTCCCGCTAAACCTATGCCGGCGATAAAGCGCCAGATGGCATAAGTCTCAATGCTCTCCACGTAGGCATTGGCAATGTTGGCGACAGAATACAGAAAAATGGAGCCAAAAAGAACGGAGAGTCGCCCGCGAATGTCACCAATGACACCCCAAACAAGTCCACCAATCAGCAGGCCGAGCATTTGAATGTTGATCAAAAAAACACCTTGAGACAGCAATTCCGAGTCACTGACGCCAATGTCTTTGAGGCTGGCCACTCGAACGATGCTAAATAACAACAGATCGTAGATATCGACAAAATAACCGAGTGAGGCCACCAGCACAGTAAGGAATACCAGTCTCTGGTTGTTGTTTTTTTGGCTCATAGTTCGCGCGCTCCATTTTTAATTGTCCACACACCTTAACTCAGATAAGGTTAAGAGCCTGTTTAAGAAGTATTTTTAAAGCACAATACTTCTTAAACAGGCTCTAAGACTCTATTAGAGAATAGGAAAAAATCAATGGAACAAAAGCTTTTTGGAACAGATGGAATTCGGGCGACTGCCAATACCTATCCGATGACTCCCGATATGATTATGCGGGTCGGCCAAGCCTTGGGGTATATGATTCGTAGCAATCCACCGCGCAACCAGGAACCAAAAGTGGTGATCGGCAAAGATACGCGCTTGTCGGGATACATGGTGGAGCTGGCGCTGACGAGCGGGCTTAACTCGATGGGTGTACACGTGCGTCTTTTGGGGCCACTCCCTACGCCGGGCATTGGTTTTTTAACTCGTGATATGCGTGCCGATGCGGGCATTGTCATTTCTGCTTCGCACAACCCGTTTTTTGATAATGGAATTAAAGTTTTTGGGCCCGACGGTTATAAAATTTCGCAAGACAACGAAAAGAAAATCGAAGAGTTGGTCTTCAAGAAAGATCTCAACCTCCTGCTTTCTGATCCCTCCAAGTTAGGTCGTACCAAAAGAATTGACGATGCGATGGGGCGCTACATTGTGCACATCAAAAATTCATTTCCTCTTGAGTATACCTTAGAGGGAATGCGCATTGTGCTCGATTGTGCTAACGGTGCGGCTTACAAATTGGCTCCTGCCGTGTTTGAAGAATTGGGCGCCGAGGTCATTGTCCTTGGTAATGCACCCAATGGTTTTAATGTGAATGACAAAGCAGGCGCATTGTATCCGGAAAAACTTTCTGAGGCGGTCAAACGTTACCGTGCAGACATCGGTGTGAGTCTCGATGGCGATGCCGATCGTGTTGTTCTCGCCGATGAAGAGGGTGTGATCGTCAATGGCGATCATATTTTGGCCATTGCCGCTCTTCATCTCAAAGAAAAAAATAAATTGGCAAAAAACACCGTCGTCGCCACATTGATGAGCAATTATGGTTTAAATAAAGTGCTCAATGCTCATGGAATCGAAGTCGTGCGTACAGCCGTCGGCGATAAATACGTAGTGGAAGAAATGCGCCAAAATGGTTTTGTTTTAGGTGGCGAACAATCGGGCCATATTATTTTTCACGATCATTCTACAACCGGTGATGGCTGTGTGGCCGCGCTGAATATTTTGGCCGTGATGAAAGAGCAAAAGAAGAAGCTCAGTGAGCTGCGCGAAATTATGGAAGACGTCCCACAGGTTCTGATCAACGTGAAAGTGAAAAACCGCAAAGAGTTGGAGTCCATCAAGGGTTATAAAGAGCTTATCAAAGATATTGAAAAACAACTTAAGGGGCAGGGGCGAGTTTTGGTGCGCTATTCGGGCACCGAAAATGTTTTGAGAATTTTGGTGGAAGGATCAGATCGCAAAATGATCGCCCAATTTGCTGAAACTATCGCGCAGTTTGTAGAAAAGACTTTAGGACACTAGTGACACGCCAAGTTTTATTGCCTGAGCTCACAGATTTTTGCGAAGAATTTCTCAAGGGTCTTTCCGAGCGGCAGGTGATTGGTCTGGATGGCCCTTTGGGTGCTGGTAAAACACAATTTGTTAAAACATGCGTTGAGATATTGGGTGGGGAAACTCCCGATTCGCCGACATTTTCGGTAATCAACACGTATCAAGGTGCTTCGTGTCCGCTCTTTCATGTGGATTTGTATCGTCTGGAATCCGAGGTCGATATTGAATCGACAGGTTTTTGGGATCTGTTTCGTGAGCCGAAAGGAATTATTTTTGTCGAATGGGCTAATAAAATTCCTGCCGAGCAATGGCCGAGAACCTGGGATTATAAAAGAGTGAATATAGATTTTGCGGGGCGCCCAGAGGCTCGTCTTTACGGGATGTCTTAATACTTAAGAAGCCGCCGCTTTGTTGTTGGCGGAGAGCTCTTTATGTATGGTCACGAAGGTTTGGATCAGCTCATCACAGGTGGCTTGCATAACATCGAGACTGTTCGTTGGATGGAAGTGGATCGAGGGTTCGCAGCCAACAAAGTAAGCAAAAACTTTTCCTTGCAGCTTTACCGGGACGATCGTCAACACGTTGGGATATTTTCCACTGTTCCATTGTTGAAAAAAGTGATCATTCACAGGATTAGGATAAACTTCACCGTGGTAAGGTTTGGCTGTGAATTTAGCAATGCGGAACGGGTTGGGGGTTTTAAAGTCGATAGGCGTATTCCATGCTTCTTCTGAAAAGTCCCAGGCACTGTTGCTGGCGATGGGATACACATTGCCTTTTTGATCGCGCACGGCCCACATCAATTTTTTATAATAATCTTTAAGCACACAAAAAGCACTGATCAGCGCTTGATGAGGATCGGTGTTTTCTTTCACCTTGTTGCGAGCTTCGAGAATAATTTGCTCAGAAAAAACGGTGCGAATAAAACTAAAATGCGTGGAGCGCTCGGGAAAAGGCATAATCGTTTTGGTATTGGTAAACGTAAATTCGGCTTTTTGCCCAATAGTGACCACGTTGGTAATTTCCGGACGCTCAAAATTTTCGGGTTTGGCGTGCGGATTGGCATGAACTTGTGTGGAGGTCTTTGTAGTCTCGGGTTTTAAAAGTTCTTCGATAACAAAATCAGGAATGGAGAGAACTTTTGATTTTTCGTCCATTTCAAAAAGGGCAGTGATTTGGCTTTTAGCAAAACTATTTTCACTGCGTTGAGTGAAGGACACTGGTTCATGCTTCTGAATGGGGGGAAGTGGCGTTGACGTCGTAGGTGTCTGAGGCGTGGGGGCTGGCGGAACTCGTACGGGAGTTTCAGGGGCTATGACTGGTATAGAAAAATCTAGTAAAGGAGCGGGCTCTTCTTTGAAGTCGGGAACTTTAATCGAGGATGACGTATCTACGGTCATGGTTTTTTCAACAAAAGTTTTAGCCATGATTTCCCAAGTCAACTCCATAGGCTTTAAGGGGCTGAGAAGAAAATGGCAGGGAATATTTACGTCCACATCCTGTGGCTCTAAACATGCGATATAAAGAGCTTCGTCCCAAATCGCCACAGGGTAAAATGAATTTGTCCAAAGATCCGAAGCGTACTCGGAAAGAAGGCGAGCTTCGCTGACGGATTTAAAAAAAGCGGCATCGAGAACGGGAAGTTCGTAGGCTTCGGAGGCCCACTCTAAGTATTCGTCCTCATTGATAAGACCGGCGCGTAAAACATCGGCAACAGAATGCTCTGAGTCTGTGGGAATATTGAACCGTTCTTTCCAGGAGAGATTTTTCATACTTTCTCCTATCGGCGGGATAACAATTGATCTTTACAAAGGTTTTTCAATAAATTAGCCTGGTCTTCGTAGAGTCGGAGAGACAAAAGTCTAGAAAGGCCCGGAAAGGCCCGGAAAGGTTAACGGCGTGGGGGAAAAAGGCAAAATTCATATCATTGCTCCGGGTATGCCCTTTGATCCACTGGCCCTTCGTCGCTCTCTTCAGCTTGTTCAAAGTTGGGGATTTGATGTCGAGGGTGATAAAAAAAATCTTCTCAAAAAAAATCACCCCGTCTGCGCGTCCGATCGCCAAACCCGCTGGCAGCAGTTGCACGAAGCTTTAATGAGCCCGACCGAAGATATAATTTGGGCTGTGCGTGGGGGATACGGAAGTTTACATCTGATTCCTGAACTTCTTAAATTGCGTCGCCCGAAAGTAAAAAAACTTCTGATTGGTTTTAGTGACATCACCACCTTACATCTTTTTTTTAATCAACAATGGGGCTGGGAATCTTGGCACGGGCCGCACTTGGATCGGTTGGGCTCTTTGAGTGAAAAATTGCAGCGTGATATTCAATCACGACTGAAGGGACGCACGGACGATTTTAGGTTCTCTTCCTTAAAACCGTTAAATGCATCGGCGCAAAAATTAAAGAGTGTGCGTGGAGTTATGGCTGGTGGAAATTTGGTGACGTTGCAATCTTCACTGGGCACTCCTGCGGCTTTACGCGGTGATGGAAAAATTCTATTTTTCGAAGACATCGGCGAGCGTGGGTATCGTATAGATCGAGTTCTTGAGCAGTTTACTCAGGCCAAGGTGTTTCGCAAAACCAAAGCCGTTGTCTTTGGTTCTTTTGTCGGCGGCGAAGAGCCCAACGGAAAAAATTTAACTCGCAAGGTGTTGCAAGAGTTTGCCAGCTATCAGAAGTTTCCGGTGTTTATGGGGGTGCCCAGCGGACATATTCCACAGAATCCGCTGTTGCCGTTAGGTACATCCGCCCTGCTTGTTAAGAACCAGACGCGCTTTCAATTAAATATTTCCACGGAGTGGCGAGCATGAACGCTCTCGAAAAAAAAATTCACAAACAGCTGACCACCCTCTCGCCGTCGATTGCGCCTGGATTTCTTTTGCGTGTCTACCATCGTGGCCAACAAGTGGCGGATCTTGAGTGGGGGAAAACGTGGACTTATTACGATTTAGCCTCGCTGACTAAAATATTTTTTACTGTTCCGTGGATGATGCGTTCAGTTTTTTTAGAACAAATCTCCCTCGGTAAACCTTTGCAAGAGTATCTACCATGGTATCCACACTCGAGTGTGATCAAAAATCTTCTTTCCCATACGGCGGGGAATGAATGGTGGCAACCTTTTTATAAATCACTTCGCCAAGAAGACTCTTTGGAAATGCGAAAGCTGATGTTAAAAGAAAAATTACGCGAACAAGCGCCAGCCCACAAAGTCCCCAAAGCTGTTTATTCCGATATCGACTTTTTACTCATAGGATTTTTATTAGAGACGGTGCAAGAAAAAACCTGGCTTGAGCTGTGGTCGGAGCTGTCGACGGTGGTTTTTAAAAAAGAAGAAATGTTTTTTTTACCACAAAAGCCGCATGGTAAACTTTTAGAAAAATTCGCACCGACGGAAAAATGTCCCTGGCGCGGACGCCTTTTGCAAGGTGAAGTTCACGATGAAAACGCGTGGGCTTTGGGGGGCGCGGCTCCTCAAGCAGGCCTCTTTGGATCTATGGAGGCTGTGGGTGAGTGGGCGTTGTGGTTTCGCAGCGAGTATTACGGACTCAGGGAACGCTGGACTTCCAGTGAGCTCACGCAGTCATTTACACAGCGAGCGGTTCCGGTGGAGCAAGGCGATTGGGCGTTGGGATTTATGTTGCCGACAAAGGGTTCGGCCAGTTGTGGTTCTTATTTTTCTGAAGACAGTTTTGGTCATACAGGATTTACCGGAACGTCCTTTTGGATGGATCCAGATAAAGATCTGATGGTGGTGTTGTTGTCCAATCGTGTTCATCCCACGCGCCACAACGAGCTGTTTAAAAAAGCGCGACCGCAAATTCATAACTGGGTTTGTGAAGCATTAGGAGATTAATTATGAATTTAAAAGCTAAAGCGCATATTCATTTTATGGGAATTTGTGGAACTGCTATGGCGAGTTTGGCGGGTCTTCTCCAGGAGCAGGGTTTTGTTATTACAGGAAGCGATCAAAATTTTTATCCACCCATGTCGACCCAGTTAGAAAAACTCAAAATTCCTGTGACAACGGGTTATCGCGCCGAAAATTTAACTCCTCGGCCGGATATGGTTATTATTGGCAATGTTATTTCGCGCGACAATGCTGAAGCGGTCGCTGTCATGGAACAAAAAATTCCGTACATGAGTTTACCGCAGGCGATGAGTGAGTTTTTGATTGCCGATCGCCACAGTGTTGTGATCGCGGGGACTCACGGTAAAACCACGACCACTTCTTTGGCGGCATGGTGTGCCGATCAAGCCGGATTGGCGCCCGGATTTATGGTGGGAGGCATCCCAAAAAACTACAATCGTTCTTTCCAAATTCCACAAAAAAATCACTTTGTGATAGAGGGTGATGAGTACGATACGGCTTTTTTTGACAAAGTTCCTAAGTTTGTTCATTACAAACCACAGAGTGTGATTTTAACCAGTATCGAATTTGATCACGCAGATATTTATAAAGATTTGGATCATGTGAAGTTGGCGTTTCGTCGTTTGCTCGAGCTGATTCCACAAGATGGTTTGCTTATCTACAATCACGAAGATGCCAATATTCGCGATTTGTTAATCTATTGCAAAGCTAAAAAAATATCTTTTGGTGGTGCGGGAGCGGATGTGCAAATTCTTTCGCCGACACCGACGCGCGATGGGTATGAGTTTTCGTTACAATACCAGGGGCAAACTACAAATTTATTTTTGCCGATGTTTGGTTCCTACAACGTGGCCAACGCTGCGGCTGTTTTCGCTCTGGCCAAAAATTTAAAGTGGTCGCTGGATATCGATAAAGCCTTTCGCAGTTTTCAAGGGGTTAAGCGTCGCCAGGAGCTGATAGGGCAACCGCGCGATATTCAACTCATTGAAGACTTTGCTCATCACCCCACGGCAGTTGAGCAAACCTTGCAGACATTTCGCAAGCGTCCTGGAAGTAAAAAAGTTCACGCCGTCTTTGAGCCTCGCTCGGCCACTTCACGCCGAAATATTTTTCAAGAGGCGTATGCCAAAGCTTTTGCTTCGGCTGACTTTGTTTATATTGCCAAGCCTTTTGCGGTGGATAAAATTCCCGTGGAACAGCGTTTTTCCAGTGAAAAGTTAGTTCAAGATTTGGGTACACACGGTCGCACGGCATATCTTTGTGAGACGGTGGCTGAGATCATCGTAAAAATTAAAACTCATGCACAGCCAGGTGATACAGTGATTATTATGAGCAATGGCGGATTTGATGGAATTTATCAAAAATTGCTAGAAGCCCTCGCTTAAATACGACATAATAAAGATAGCAAGGGATGCTAGGCGTGAGACAAGACGTTAAAATAACAAACAAGAAACTTTTTCTTTTTCTCGTTTTCTTTTTCTTTACGAGTCCCATTTTTGCGTGGCAAGCAGGTATGGCCTTTAAGCGTGTATTACCGCCACGCAGTTTAACCTATACCAGTGTCAGCCCTTCTTACCCTAAATGGACAGCGATCACCAACAACACGCCGACGTGGTCGGGTCATGCTGTGACGTCCTGGTCGATCAGTCCGGCCTTGCCTGCAGGTTTGAGTTTTAGCACTACCACCGGAGTCATCAGCGGAACACCGAGCGATCTGGCGGGCTCGGGAAGTTACACTGTGACGGCGGCCAACGCTGGTGGCTCGACAACGGTGACTTTAAATATCACGCTGACAAGACCGAACTTCACGTGGTTGGGAACTACATCGAGTGATTGGGCCACAGGCTCGAATTGGCAGGGCGGAGCGGCTCCGACTACAAACGCACACGTGGCCATTTTTGATAACGAGTGTGGTGCCAATTGCAATGTGACCATTGGTAGTGCAGTAACGGCGCGATCGATTCAGATGAAGAGTAATTATACAGGAACCATTACTCAATCGACGGGTGCGGGGAATACAATTAGTTTGGGGACGAATAGTCATAGCACTCTCGGTGGTTTTATTATCGATGGAGGAACCTTTATTGGAGGTAATGCCAATATTCGCGCCGATATTTTGGATTTGAATGTTGGAACGTTTACTGCAACTTCAACAGAGTTGCGTTTGGGTTATAATGCCGCCCATACTTCCAGCGGATATCCAATAAGTCTTGATATTGGATTTGTATTTAATCATAACAATGGAACAGTCTATCTCGATGGGCAAACTAGCTCTTCAACAGAGCGAGCTTGTGGAACTCTGACTATGAATCAAACGCTGGTGCTTTATAACTTATCAATAGATTGCCACGATACAGATTCGGATCAAAGTTACGATAGCAGCTATTTTATATTAAGTGGGACCAGTAGTACCATACAAGTCCTCAACATACTCTCCACATATGATGGTTGGACGACTCTTGGAACGATTGAATTTTATGGTACCAATGCCAATTTCTATTGTGATAGCCCTACCTCGCCAGATGTTTGTGCGGGAGTGATTACTGTAACTTACGATGGATCTGGTGACGAAAGCACGCAGCTTGTCTTTAAAGGCTCCAGTGCGCAGACTTACACCTTTCAAGACGGTGCGGGTGGGCCGACGTTTCGTATTGAAAATGCCAGTGGCGTGAGTTCGGCGAGCACCACAGGAACGTTTACGATTTTTGCATTGAATGCTGTCACTGGGACTTTCACGGCGCCATCGTCCACTTTGCAATTTGTAGGGCGCACAAAACTTCAGTCTCAGGGAAGTACCACAGGGATCACTATAGGTGCTGGTGGCGCTTTTGCACACAACAACGGAACGGTGAATTTAAGTGGTTTGTCCGCCTATTCAGATAGTCGTAATCGATTCGTTTTCTCACTCGCGAGTAATGCCATCACATTTTATAATCTGATTTTAGAGATACGTCCTAATACTCAGGCGGCGGGAAGAGAGCTGGGGTATGTCGCTCTCCCATCTGGGACAACGATCACTATTTTGAATGACTACACCGCCAAGTCAGGACGATTTATGGAGTCGGGTGCAGGGACCAATCCCCTTCTGATTATTCGTGGTGATTATTATCGAGTGTGTGCTAATTTTTCCACCCATGATTGTGCAGATGAAGACACCTGGATAGACAAAAGATTCGATACCCATGGCACCAATATTTATAACGACAATCCTGGGGATACGGAATGCTCGGGGTGCACGTATACATTTAACCCGGGTGCAGGGAACACGGTGACCATCAATACCGGGGTGATGAATTTGCGTTCTTCTTCGACACATATTGTTGTTTCTTCGGGGACTCTGAATATTGCCGCAGGTGGTGGAGCGCTTTTGGGAGCCAATCTCACAAACAACGCAGCAATTACTTGTTCTGCGGGAACTTTTATTTATTACGAAGGAACATTAAGTGGAACGCCGGGAGGAGGGAACAATGCTGCTTGCTATCGAACAACACCAGTCGATGGGATTCCCGCGGCTGTAGATTGGGTGAACTTTACCAATACGTCGGGCTCACAAACTTTTAGTGGTTTAGATCATGAAGCCAAATTGGAGATTTCTGTGGCGAATGGCGTAGGATCTCCCACAAAGCAGTATCGGGTGAATACAGGAGCCGATGGCGCGTGGATCACTATTAACAGCGGAACCCCCGCCACATGGACAGTGATGAACGGTCACTATTTAGAATTCAAAGTCTCAGGCACCACAGGCGACACGGGAATATTTACGATTCGCAATCTTTCCGATTCCAGCAACATCATCGACACCGTCACCGGCACAGCCCCATAGTTCCACGTCTTTCTGAGCGAAGCTAAAAAACACTGTCTCATAATGAGATACTCGTAAGAAAAATCTCAATTTTCGTCCAGGTCCAGCCGATAAAGAAGTGTCGGGGGATTCTCATGCTCTTGAAATTATTTATGCACATTCTCATCTGCGGAGCAGAATTTGATACAACTCCACCGGCTGCCATTATTCCGATGCCTCTTCCTGGCGCTTCTACTTGTTTGCGAGAAGAGGCGATCGAAAATTGTCAGGTGAAAGCCGAAAACACCACGGTCATTAATAAGAATGACGATGTGGATGTCAGTATTCGAAGGCGCTCTGTTCAAGATTGCCGTGATCAATGTAATATTGCGACGCCAGCAGTGATTGCTAAATTTTTAACTGGCTGCACAGCGGATCTAAAAAAATCCATCGCTGCGACAATGAAGCAAGTTCAAGACCAGTGCGGCGCCTACACTCGCGCCGCCACCTCCGCCCCAGAAACTCCGGTGATGGCAGCAGCAGCGAGTGTGGTAACTGTGGAAGATCAGACCAGAGACGGAAGTCTCCTGCGTTGTGCAAGAGATGGTTGGTGTCAACCCGGTGAAACATCCATTTTGCCGAATGGTGATACAGTGGGGCAGTACAGTCTCAGTCACGGTTTAGTCTACGCGCAACATACAAGAAGCGACAATGGACATCAGTTCGCCTATTTTTTAGGTGCCGGAGGACAACGCTTCGACACTTATCAAGAAGCCGCAGCCTCATTGGCGGTCTCGAATGTAGCGCCGGGATCAGTGAAGGCGCCGCAGGGGATTCCTGGATTAGAAGGACGCCATGATCCTGCACCACGAACTGCGGAAGGAAATGCCATGGGTGAAGATGATTCTCCCGTTGTTCTCACGGGACCTGCGGGAGGGCCGCCAGCCGAAGACCTTGCGACCTCACCACGACCGCCAAGTCGTCCAGAGGATCGCAATCCGTCACCAGCGCCAGAGGCAACACCCAATCCCACAACGACATCAACCCAACCCGTTGCGCGGCAAAATACTCAGCCGGTGACACCGCAGCCGCTTGCGCAACTCGCCAGTGCGCCGGGGGGAATTTTAGAAAGCGCTTTAAACAGTCCTCCCAATTCATCAGAAGTCACTTCGGGCACACGAGTCGCCAGCATGGATTCGTATTCCATGAGCGAAGCCTCCTCGGGAGGTGGTTCAGGTGGTGGCGGTGGAATCCCATACTCTGGTTCGGGGTACAATCCAATTTCAGCAAATAATAATATGGGCGTCGATCCACAGACGGCAGCTACGGCCTCAGCTCCCAGCCCCTCCATGGGTATGCCCATGGGCGGTGGTGGCGGAGCGAGCGCAATGGCTTTTCCCAGCGGAGGAAGAGGACCGGGAGCCTCTCGCGATCGTGCGGCGGCCCCAGTGGGTACAGGATTTCGCATTGAGAGTTTCCGTTATGATTCTTTTTATAAAGGTGCCGGTGGTGGCACTGCCGTAGCGGCAGCGCGCACGCGCGTGGTTCCAGTGGATCCCAACTGTCGCCCTTCACGTACAAAACGCTGTGCCATGCGCCGAGTCCCTATGGTGGGTGGCAATTCATCTCAGCAGATTGCCGACGCTCAATGTGATGGGAAACCAGAATGTATTTTACGTTTAACAGGAAAGTTGCGCATGCCACGTCCAGCGGGTGTCGCCGGTCGGTATGGTGATTCTAATGAGTCCTCAGCCACAAGTGAGCGCGGCATAGCCAGTGTTCCACAAGCAGGTGGAGTGTGGCGTGGCTATAAAAATATTTTAGTGCATATCGATAATTTGGGAAAAGATTATTTACGTTTAGATCACGAGGGATTTCTCATCACTGATGAGCCAGCTCAATAGCTTTTAAAAAAAATTAATTTCCGAGAGCTGCTTGGCGTGTTGGAATGTTTCCAGATGGATAGCCGTAGCTTTCCCAAAGAGAGTTTAGAAAAGTAGTATCAATCGTCATAGGCCATGATTTAACAAGTTTGGCATCATTTACCATATCGTCAGACGAACAAAGAATTCCAATAAGGGTGCCATCGCTAGAAATCAGCGGTCCGCCACTGATACCTCCAGTGGCAAAATTAGATGTTCCAAAAAAATAGCTGTTAGTCTGAATAGTATTAAAATCAACAACACCATGAGAGACCACAAGTCGATCTCCAGGAGCATCTCCCTGTCCATGAGGGAAATAGGATGTAGCTCCGGCATACCCCATCACATACACTTCATTTTTATTTAGAAGTCCCGCAGGAAAATTTGCGGAAATTTCAGGTAGTTGGTAATCATGCTCTAGAATATTATTTTGCGGATGAATCATCTGAACTATATCAAATGGTATTACTCTTGTGCCAAGAGAATCTCTTTGATTGTCATAGTAAAGAATATTTACACGTTCATCGGCTTGGATAAAACTCATTTCCAAAAGGGCTTCATTTGGAAATGCTGAATTATAGACCGTTTGGAATTTTGCAGGGTCATCTTTGCGTGGCTGACGAAGTTTTATGGGAGGCGAAATGGTATTGACGGGACGATTATTTTCTTTAGAAGCGTGATAGAGCCAGTTGTGGTAACTATGACGACAGTTCCAGTATTTACCTTGATTAAAAAAGAGAGTGCTTCTTATGATACTTGTAATCGGACATCTCTTGAGGTTCTGTTTGCGGCACGTTTCAATTTGAAAGGCGCGCGGTTCTTTATTGAGAATCGAACGATCCGTAACAACAGGTTGCTGATCGACATTAACAATCTCAAACGGCTCGTAGGTTACTTGGTGAGTAGTTGGGTCTACAGTGAAACCATTCGCGGACCCTGCAGTGAACAACTGCAAAACGTTATTATTGGCAAAGTTCTTAATAGCATCGTTTTGAAAATCCACATCTGTAACGAGTTTATAACCTTCCCATTTTTCCTGTTGAGCGGGTTGTGCGAGAGTGACTTGGGCAAAGGCGGAGGTGCTTACTAAGAGTTGTAATAGTGAGAGGAAATTTCTTTTAAGCATTAGTTTCCTCCTAATGAGGCCTGACGTATGGGAACGTTTCCAGACGGATAGCCGTAGCTTATCCAGAGAGAACTTAAAAAATCTGTATTGATAGACATGGGCCCTGATCTCACAGCAGATACATCATCATTATTACTGCCGCCACAGTTTATTCCAATGATTGTACCGTCTGCAGAGACTACGGGGCTACCACTCTCGCCGCCGGATGAGAAATTAGATGTGGCAAAAATGTAGCTGCTGCTCCGGATGGTGGTATTATCAATAAAGCCATGAGAGACGACAAGCCGATCTCCTGGAGCGTCGCCTTGTCCATGGAAAACATTGGTCTGTGCTGCATAACCCATAATATAGACTTCACTTTTACGTCTCAAGTTGGTTATAAATTCACCCGGGAGCTCCGGAAGGCTATAATCTTGCTCTAAAATATTATTTTGTGAACGAACCATTTGTATTATGTCGTAAGGTAAAGTGATATTAGCTACGGAATCATTTTGAAGTTGATTCCCATAGTAAAGAATATTCGCACGTTCATCAGCTTGGATAAAACTCATTTCCAAAAGGGCTTCATCTGGAAAAGCTGAATTATAAACCGTTTGGAATTTAGTAGGATCATCTTTGCGTGGCTGTCGAAGTTTAATAGGTGGGGAAATCGTATTGACGGGACGGTTATTTTCTTTAGACGCGTGATAGAGCCAATTGTGGAAACTATGACGACAGTTCCAGTATTTACCCTGATTAAAAAAGAGAGTGCTTCTGATTACACTTGTGATCGGACATCTCTTGAGGTTTTGTTTACGGCACGTTTCAATTTGAAAAGCGCGTGGTTCTTTGTTGAGGATTGATCGATCATTAACAACAGGCTGCTGATCAACATTAACAATCTCAAAGGCCTCATAGGTTACTTCGTGGGTTGTTGGGTTCTCCGTATAGCCATTTGTAGAGCCTGCCGTTACTAACTGCAAAACATTGTTATTGGCAAAGTTCTTAATAGCATCGTTTTGAAAATCCACGTCTGTAACGAGTTTGTAACCTTCCCATTTTTCCTGTTGAGCGGGTTGTGCGAGAGTGACTTGGGCAAAGGCGGAGGTGCATACTATCAGCTGTAGGAAAACGCTCATGCTGAATTTCACCATAACACCTCCTTTGTTAGTGAATGGGATAACCCATGTCTTCCCATAATTTGGCTAAATAATCCATGTTCAATGGGTAAGGGATAGATTTTACAAGGTCCGGATGCATGCCACTATCGAGAGGGGCTTCGCGAGTGCAATGGATACCCAAGATAAGGCCATTTTCAGTCACCACCGGCCCCCCACTAATACCACCTGTATTAAAGGCGCTGGTCATAAATGTAGTCTCTGGGCCCGTGTAGGAATGGTCAACAATCCCGTGGGAGACCATAACCTGATTTCCGGGGGCATCGCCCACACCATTGATAAACTGTTGCGTCTTGTCGGGGTAACCAAGGAGGTACACGGCGTCTGTTTTTTGAATATCACTTTTTACATCGGAAGTTTCTGCAAGTTTTGCATCCACACCAAATTGTTGTGATGTCGTCATACTTACAATATCAAAAAGTTTAAAAAGACGGCGTTCCGGAGAATCGTAACCACTGTTGGAATGAGGGACATTGGCAGCTGGATTTGTTTGCAAAAAATCGAAAGTGAGAGACGGGGAATAGGCTGAATTGTAAACAACCTTGTAGTTGGCATCGACAATCATCGCAGGAACAATTAAATCTTTCACTGCGCGATTATTTTCTGCGGAGGCGCGCTGGAGCCAGTTATGAAAAAGATGCCGGCACGAGTAATATTTTCCATTGTTTAAAAAAATAGTATCGGCACGAGCATTAACCGTGACTGGGCATCTGATTAAATTTTGTTTGCGACAGGTTTCAATTTGCAGTGAACGATAATTCGTTCGTGCATTTGTGACGGGTGTGTTGGCATTCACAATGACGATCTCAAAAGTATCGTTGGCCACAACGGTCGCACCAACGCTGATCATTTGAAAAATTGCCGTTCGAGCAAAAGTTTGAAGCGAGCGCGGAAGCTGGGCGTCCGGCACCGTGCGATAGCCTTCCCAATTCTCTTGGGGGGCTTGGGCCAGCGCCGCAGAGCTCAAGGCCAAGTTCAAAATTGCCACACAAAGTAACAAAAACGGTCGCATAGGTCGCATCCTTTGAGCCCTGAGGCTCATTAACTTAAATCTCCCAGGGGAATTGCAAGGGATATGCCTGAAAAATGCGCTTTTGAGTTGCCCAATTATTGGACACAAATTGTGAGTGAGGCGAAAGCTCTTGACGCTTTTTGAGTGGCCGAATACCCCTAACAGGATGGGGAAATCCGACACCGAACAGACACCGTTGATGAAGCAATATTGGGACATTAAAGCGGCCCACCACGACAAAATTCTTTTGTTCCGCATGGGCGATTTTTTCGAGATGTTCTATGAAGACGCACAAACTGCGGCACCCATTCTCGGTGTAGCTCTGACCTCGCGGAATAAAAAATCGGTGGACCAAACGCCCATGTGTGGTGTGCCCCATCACGCCATCGCCGGTCATATTAATAAGCTGCTCGCCCACGGTCTTAAGGTTGCCATTTGCGATCAAGTGGAAGATGCCAAATTTGCCAAGGGTTTGGTCAAACGGGCGGTGACTCGTATTTTAAGCCCAGGCATGGTGTTCGATCCGGACACTTTAGATACTTTGCAATTTAACTACATCGCCGCTTTTGATAAAAAAACGGTGAGCTTTTTAGAACCCACCACCGGGGAAACATTTTATTATTCCCTTTCCAAATGGAGTGAGCAGTGGGCGTTGATCAAACTTCTTCAGCCGGTGGAGATTCTCCTCACGGCTGAGCAAAAGAAAGTGTTGGGCGAAGAGATTGGCGATTTTGCCGTCATCACGCAGCACGAGGATCTGAGGGGCGACGAAACGATAGAGAGTGCCCAACGGTTGGTCTCCTATGCTTGTCATATGCAGGGCGAAGAAATCCTCGCCACACTGAAAGTCTTCGAAGAACGTGAGAATGAAAATCGCCTCCAACTGGGTGCGGATGTTCTTCGTCATTTAGAAATTTTTAAAACTTACAAGGGCGATGTCAAAGGCACTTTGTTTGAAGCGATCAACTACTGCCTTACGGCGGGCGGCAGCCGTCGGTTGAAGCAGTGGCTGTGTTTTCCTCTGCGCAATGAAAAAAAGATCAACGAGCGCTTGGATCAAATCCAACTGTGGTTAGCCAATCACGAAGCGCTGAAAGCCATCCGTTCGCATTTGCGTGGGGTCGGGGATTTTGAACGACGCCTTGGAAAAATTTCTCATCCCAATTCTCACCCGCGAGATCTAAAAACGTTGGGTGCGACTTTGCAACATGTGGACGAGATTTTAGAATATTTTCCCGACAAAAAAGATGCGCGACAAAAAATTCATTTTTGGCATCGCGAAATAGATCGGCTGCTTGTGGACGAAGTTCCGCAAAATTATCGCGAAGGTGGACTGATTCAAAGAGGGGTCAGTGAAGAGCTCGATGAGCTTATTACGCTGTCCACCGACAGTCAGTCCAAGGTGCTCGAACTGGAGCAAAAAGAAAAAGAGCGCACACAAATTCCTAGTCTGAAAGTGCGTTATAATAACGTTTTTGGTTTTTACATCGAAGTGACTCACACACACACCAGCAAAGTGCCTCTGGATCGGTACCAACGCAAACAAACCCTCACCAATGCCGAACGTTACACCACCGATGAACTCGTGGAGCTCGAGCGCAAGGTGATCAGTGCGCGCACGCGTCGCGCTGATTTAGAAGTGGAAATTTACCAACAACTCAAGCGCGATGTTCTGGCGGAAATGGCGAGCTTTCTCCATTTAGCCAACTTTTTAAGTGACCTCGATGTGGTGGGCGGTTTGGCGTGGTTGTCGTTAGAAAACAACTACTGTCGTCCGCAATTTTCCGTACAAAACGAGTTGTTCTTAAAAAGTTCGCGCCACCCAGTGATCGAGCGCATGGTCTCTTTTGTTGCCAACGACATACATCTCAAAGAGGGGCAGTGTCAGCTCCTCACGGGGCCGAACATGGCGGGGAAAAGTACGCTCATGCGACAGGTGGCGATCACCACCATCTTGGCCCAAGTGGGAAGTTTTGTTCCGGCAAAATCAGCTACGCTGCCGTTGTTCGATCGCATTTTCACGCGCATTGGTGCCAGCGATTTTCTCAACGAAGGCTTATCCACATTTATGGTGGAGATGAAAGAAACCGCGCAAATGCTCAAAGAGAGCACGGCACAATCGTTGGTGATTCTCGATGAAGTGGGGCGCGGCACTTCGACGTACGATGGATTGAGTTTAGCCCAAGCAATTTTAGAATACTTGTTGGTCGAGCGTTGCCCGATGATCTTTTTTGCCACCCATTATCATGAGCTCACTCGGCTGTCGGAAAGTTTCCCTAACCTTTGCAATGCCCACATGTCTATTCACGAAGACAAAGGCCAACTGCGCTTTTTATACACACTCGTGGCGGGGCCGGCCGTGCGCTCCTATGGAATTCAAGTGGCGCGCCTGGCAGGACTACCGGCGGGAGTGACCAAGCGTGCCGAATCGTTGCTCGCGCGTCTGGAAGCGGCCACAGTGGAGTCCGGCGGAACGCAAAGTTCGCAATTGGATTTGTGGAGTGCAGTGATGGCGTCTCCGCCAGAAACAGAAGTGGCTTCTGGGGAGCCCGTGGTCGATCCGAAGGTGGAGCAGCTGCTTCAGCAAATGAAAGACCTCTCTGTGCAATCGCTGACTCCTCTTGAGGCGCTCAATAAAATCGCACAATGGCAGCAAGAGTTGATGTAAGATCGTCAACGCCACCTCAAAATTTTTTGTTATTTTTACTTCTGTCCCTGACGGGAATTCTTATCTCAGCGGGGCCATGTTAGAGCCTTAGATTCAAGATTGAGGGTTTTATCTTGGAGGGGTTATGGGGTTTGTTTTTGGGGTTCTCTTTTTATTTTTAAATGCGACCACTGCATTCGCAGAGAAAGCGATACAAAAAACAACAGTCACGGTGCAAATCGTTCTGGCTGTGGATGTTTCGGCCAGTGTCGATGAAGATGAGTATGCTCTGCAAAAACAAGGCATTGTCGACGCTCTTTTGAGCCATGAACTGAGTCAGTTGGTGGATAGTTGCAATGAGTGGGGCGTGGGAGTTACCTACATCGAATGGTCGGGCGACACGAGAGACAGTGTGGTTCAACAAGTGGTGCCATGGACTCATATTATGAATGGCGAAGATTTTAAACACTTTGTGGATCGTCTTCAGAGAGCTTCACGCAGTTCCATAGGTCAAACAGATGTGGGTCTGTCTTTGGAATTTTCCGAAACCCTGATCGCCAGTTCGCCTTTTGATGCCCTAAGAACCGTGGTGTCGGTGAGTGGAGATGGCGTGCAAAATGTGACTCCACGAAATAAATTTGAGTATGGTTCTACACAATCCTATGTGGCCAATATCGAAGCCGCTCGCGATCGATTGGTGGCAAAGGGCGTAATCATCAATACGATCACGATCGGTGATGACTTTGTGCAAACCTCCTCGGTGGAAAGAGGCCAAGCCACGTCTTTGGAAGAATATTTTAGCATGTACGTGCGCGGAGGCCCGGCGTCGTTCAACTTAAAGGCTGAAAACTATCAGCACTATTCGGAGATGATTAAAAAGCAAATCCTCCGTTTGGTGAACAATTGTATAAGTTAAAAATAGAATGAGTAAAAACTAAAACCAATAAAAGGAGTATTTATGAAAAAAGCCGTTTTATTCGCCCTGACTGCCTGTTGCAACTTTGCTTCTGCAGACATCATTAAATGTACTTTCACAGAGCCATTTATCGATACAGAGTACAGCATGACCCAGTCCACGCTGACTTACAAAAGCTTCGAAAATAAAGACACAGTCATTAAGAATGTTTCTTTTCAAATCAAAGGGCCTGGAGTTTTTGAACTTGTGAGTAAAGATGGCAAAGTTCTGCAGGTACTGACTTTGAATAATCAAGGCAGTGATGGAATGAGCGATAAAACTTATCCGTATGAGGTAAAAGACAATTCTTCTATTATGAGCGCCAACAACGGTTACGGTGGTTGCACATCTAATTATTTGCACGCAACAGAAACCGAAGAAATTTAAAAAATGTTATCAGTTTGGGCCACGGGGCTGCTCCGTGGTTCTTTTGTCGGCCAGTTTTTGACTTGCCGGTGTAACGTCGCTACACTCTCTTTGTGGCGACAAGAACATTTTTAACATCCGAAGATTTTATCGAGGCGCAAGACTTATTGTTGGCGCCGATGGTCCCACCCAGCAGTGACTTTTGGGAGGGGCAATCCTTTCCGGCCCATGATTTTTCATCGTGGCTTTCCCTGAGTATCGAAGCCCGTTTGCGCAGCCTTCCATCGTGGAAGGAGGCGCATCCTATTGCCATAGGTTCATGGGGACGTGGCGAGCTCAGTCCTCTCTCCGATCTCGATATTATTTTTTGTGGCACTGAGGACGTAGTTAAAAAGGTGATTGCAGAAGCGGAAACTGAAAAAATTGAATTGAAATATCGTTTTCCTAAAAATCCGCAAAATTGGATGGAGGACAGTCCTCTTTTTGAATCCAATGCTCTCTTTTGGGCACGTCCGTTTACAAAAGAATCGGCGCTGGCTCTCCAGGGACAAAAAAGTGCGATTTACAAAAATCGTCTTGGGTTTCGCAAAAAGTTATTAAAAGAGCTGATCGAGGAGCGCAAACGTCGCAATCAGCGTTATGATTCCATCGCTAATTATTTAGAGCCGCATTTAAAATTTGGGCCCGGTGGTTTGCGCGACATTGATCAAGCGCAAATGATTCAGTTTTGGTTTCCCGAAAAATTGGCAGGACAAAATATTCTTCTTAATGATCTTGTTCAGCTCAAGGCCTTTTTGATGACGGTTCGACAAAAATTGCATTTGTCTGGATTTCAAGACACGTTGGTGGCCAGTGCGCAGAAAGAAATCTCTCTGTGGTTTGGTTTTAAAACCTTGGGCGATTTTATGCGCGAGGTGCAAAATGTGCTGGCACGGGTGAGTTTTTACTGCGATCTGATTTTTGATTTAGCAGTCCAGTCAGAAAAGTCCATGCAATCGGTTCCTGAGGTGAAATCTCCTGAGCAAGTTTGCAAAGCCTTGGAAAAAACACCGTCGTTGCTACTGCAAGCACGAATCAGCCAGTATCAAGAGCGCGGGCGGTGGGCGTATCACCCCTCCGTCAAATCGCTTTTTCATATCGAAATGAGCGAAGATGTGCTTTTTGCTTTTTTTCGCTCGGATTTGGTAATGAAATTACTGCCCGAATTTTTAAAAATCAAAGGTGTGGTTCAGCATGATCAGTATCATCGTTACACGGTGGATGCCCATATTTTTCAGGCGGTGCGGCGAGTTTTGCGTGTTTATAAAAAGCCTAGCTTGATAGGAAAACTTTCTTCTTTGGTTCAAGATTGGAAAAAAGCAGACTGGGATATTTTATTGTGGTCGGCGCTCTATCATGATTTAGGTAAAGCACGACAAAAAGATCATTCTGTCGAGGGGAAAGACCTGGCCGAAAAAGATCTTACCCTTTTAGGTTTTAACAAAAATTTTATCGAAGATGTGGCATGGATGGTGGAAAATCATTTAATTGTTTCCACGGCCGCCTTCCGCAAAGATCCTAATTCTCCGCAAGTGTGGCAAAGTCTTTTTGAAAAGGGAGTGCAAGGGGAGCGCTTGCGGCGTTTAGCCGTGTTTACGGCGATAGACATTTATGCGACCAACCCCGAGGCGTGGTCCCAGTGGAAAGAGAAACTCTTAAACCAGCTCGTGCACTGCATGGAAGCTCCGCAGGGAGCGCAGTTCTTATTGGCACAAAAAGTTTTTCAAGAGAAAAAATTGGATCCCGCAATCTTGCAGGAATTGGATTCTGGCTTGGTGACTTCGGTGGATGCTCGCGATTTGGCTGCGGACATTCGCACGGTCCTCAATGGCGGTGCTGTATCGCCGGTGATGTGTGTTCGTCGCGCCAAGCGGGGCACATGGATTCGTTTCTATCATCCGCAAGATGAAGCGGGATTGTTTTTGCAATATGTGACGCGTTTGTGGCAATCCGGAGTGACGATTCATCACGCTTACATTCATACCCATCCACAATTGGGAGTTTATGATTGGTTTGAAGTGAAAACAGAAAAGAGTCTGTCGCTTCTACGCCGTACTTTAGAGCAGTCCGTAACATTACCAGAGCTTAAAAATTGGGCAAAGTTGAGTGATGTGAGTTTGATTTCCGAAAGCAAAAATGAGTGGGTTTTTAGCTTTCGGGGTATGGACAAAAAGGGAGTTTTGATCGCGGCGGCGCACGCACTTCACGATCTAGGTCTACAGATCAAATGGGCAAAAATCCATACTTGGGGCCGGCAAGTGGACGACGTTTTTGGCATAATTCCCACCGAAGGTCGAGCTCCACAAGAGTGGATCCTTGAACTCCAAAAAAGGTTAACGTAAATTTTCATTAAGCTAACTCATCGTCTTTGCTCGCAAATGATTCGATGAGTCTAGTTTCAAATCTTTGCACTTGAAAAGGGCGACGATCATTGTCAGACTTTAATAGAGGTGATTGCAAGGGAAGCGGTCACATCACTAGACTTTAAGAACAATTAAACGGAGGGAGCAAGGATGCTCAGAGATGTCCTTATACAAAAAGGTTTGTCAAACCGTGAAGCTGAAGTTGCAGAACTGGTTTCAAAAGGTTTATCCAACAAGGAAGTTGCCAATCAGTTATTCGTTACCGAAAAAACTGTGAAGTTTCATCTTACAAATATTTACAAGAAAATGAGCGTTAAGTCGCGCGCGCAGTTGATTGTATGGTGCTTACCTCACATGAACTTTGTTGAGAGCATTAACAATAATCAACCCAACACGCAGATTTCTGCGAGTGGATCTAACACCTCTGAAATTGACACCATCCCTGCAGGTCATTCGCCTATCGCTGGCTACAAGGGTTAATTTTGTCTGCATCATTAGGGGCACGTAAAGTTTCTGAGTCGCAAGTTGTGATGACGGAACTCGTGCTCCCTACTCATACGAATGCACTCGGAAGTATTTTTGGTGGTGTGGTGATGTCGTGGATCGATATTGCCGCGGCCATTTGTGCACAAAGACACTCACGCAAACCTGTCGTCACGGCTCACATCGATGAGCTTCAGTTTGTCGCCCCTGTTTACACAGGATGGGTGGTGAATCTCAAAGCCAGTGTCAATTATGTCGGAAACACCTCTATGGAAGTGGGAGTGCGTGTGGATGCGGAAAATCCACAAACCGGTGAGCATTTTCATACAGCATCCGCGTATCTCACATTTGTCGCTTTAGATTCTCACGGTAAACCTACAAAAGTGGTGCCGGCTCTTTTTGAGACAGCCGATGAGCAGCGGCGCAACAAAGCAGCGTTGCAACGGCGAGATATTCGCTTGCATAAACGCCAAGTTATTAAGTAAATAAAAAATTCTTTATTTTCATGTAAAATCAAGGCCTTGAATTCATTGATCCTCCGGTTACAATAAGACTATGCGGGCATATAAATATGCAATTTTTTGTTTTAAAAAGAGACTCAAAAATTCTCAGGGATTTTCTTTACCTGAATTAATGGTTTCTATGGGTATATCGATGGGTATTACTCTACTTGCAAGCATCGTTTTTATGTTTGGTTTGGATACTTATACAAGAACGGTACGAAAAACCGAAGCCGAAAGTGAAATGTTATCTCTCATGTGGGTCTTGCGTTCCTCTTTTGCAACTGCGGTAAAAGTAGAATACGGTGGACCAGCCAATTTGGCGAAAAATGCCACAACCAATCGCGGTCCCATCGATTTTCAAGTGGGTGTAGGAAAGCTCTTTTCAATAACTGATGATGATGTACCTTTAGGCGGAACAAATTATTCTGGGGATGAGTCCTACTTGGTTGCATTATTTAATCGCGAAACAGCAGGTATAAACCTGCGGCAAAGCCAACTTCATGCCACACAAATTGTTTATCAGCGACCTAATATTGCCGGAAATGCAATACGCACGGGATACCAAGCTTCTGGTGCAATTTATGTTGATTTGGAGTGGAATAATGCTCTCGTTGGAGGGTGGACAGCTCTGAGTCCGAGAAATTCTTCACAAATTTTTACACGGCTGACAAATTTTGAAATTAATAATGTGAAGGTGATGGATGTCTCTACAAATACCGTAAATCCCAGTTTTGGAAGTATTCAAAATGTTTTAGCAGATGCAAGCACGTCTCCTTGTTACGACAATGCAGGTGCTGCACATAATTGTTTTGGTCGTCCCGTTGTTTCGGCAGAGGTGACCATGGTGATGCGTTATTTTACTTCGGGGAACGAGCGTAATTGGCATTGGTGTAACAGCCTCCATTTTTCTGACGTTGCAGGTTGTAATTCGTTGCTCGGGAGAGCCCTCTTTTTTGATTTGACGCGAAAATTGAATCCTATTTTTTTAAATAATAATATGCATGGACTCTCTAATTTTTCTGAACAGCAGTACTTACCGCGACGATCTTTGGGTAATATTCACTTTATGGTCCCGTGGATTCCCCAGGGAGGCAAAGTCACGTGGTGATAAAAAATCGTAAATATCAATCTGGTGGCGCAACAATTCTTTATCTTGTTTTTATGTCATCTTTATTTTTTGTGTTGATAGGTATTGCTAGTTTAAAAATGATCTCAGTTTCTAAGCAAGCCGCTCAGATGAATGAAGCCTACAATTATTTGTTGGTGATGGAGGAGATTGGGCAACAGATAGCAAAGGCACGCACACTTGGCCGACTTTTTGATTGCCAAGGCATGGCTTGTCCGGGAGGTACGGCGCAAGTTCTTAGTACTTTGAATGCAGGGGCCGGTATTGAGGTCACTACGTGTGGAGCCGGGGCTGCAGATACGACAACTTATTCCTTGTGTGTTCCCAATACAGATGGCGATGGTATTCCAGAGGCTTCCGATTTTTGTGCCAACGTGGCGGGAGTTAACTATTGCCTCTCTGCCACGGGTGCATCACCATTTCAAGGTTTGCAAAGGCTAGATGTTTTCGATCAAAGTGGATCTCCCTTTGATAAACCACTAGCCTATTCAGCTATAGGTGGCGCTAGCACTCAACGGACCATCGCCGGGCCTGCAATGCGTGGCACGCAAGAGCCTTGGACTCCTTTGAGCACGACTTGGGCAACAGCGAACGAAATCTTTACGACACGTTGTGGGACGTACCCTGGGGATCGTGCACAGTACTGGCTGGGTTGTGACTACTGCGCCGATCCCAACGTAGATTGTTGGCAAATGTCGATTTGTAAACCACCCATGGCTTCACCAACAGCGTTGGCAACCAATTGTGCTGCTGGATCTTTGGTTCATCAAGGAATCATGATCTATTTTGAAAATAATAAATAGCGCCAACAAATGGCGCTTTCGTCTACTGTCCCAAGACCATGTCTTTGACCAATTTGCGATGGGAGCGTGAGACTTGTAGTTTGTGCCCATTGGACATGACCACCAACATATTGTCGCCTTCAATCACTTCTTTTACATGCTGCATGTTCAAGATTGCGTTGCGATGCACTTGTTGGAAAACGTTCGGGTCTAACTTGGTAATGAGGTCTTTCAGTGGTTCATTGTGTATGTACTCAAAACCATCAGTGCCAATGTAAGAGTAGTGGTTTTCGCTGCGGAAGTAGAGAACCTTATCAATATCGATCAAAGTGTTTTTTGTCCCGCGTTTGACGACCACTTTGCTGAGGTAAATATTCTTTTTTGTAAAAGAGTCTTTGAGAACATCGAGATCTGTAACGAGCTGACGAGAGTTTTTTTGCATGCAGCGATCAAGTGCTTGATTAAAACGTTCTTGATTAAATGGTTTTAAAAGATAATCAATGGCGTTTTTTTCAAACGCCTGCACAGCATACTCGCTGTAGGCTGTTTGGAAAACCAAATGGAAGGACGGGCTAGGTAAAGAGTGAATCAGATCCATGCCGTTCATTTCCGGCATTTCGATATCGAGGAAAACAATGTCAGGGGATTCTTGCTCGATCATATCGAGTGCTTGCAAGCCGTTTTCGGCTTCGCTGATTTGAAACTGTGGTCCACGTTCTTCGAGAAAACGACGGATTTTTTTACGACTGAGATTCTCATCATCAACAATTAAAACTTTATTCATTATGATCCTCCTCTAGACTTCCCTGCTGTTGAGCAGGAACCTTAAATTGAACATACGTCTTTTTACCATCGGTGTGGATACGGAAATCGTGTGAATGGCCGTAAAAGAGATCCAGACGGTTTTGGGTGTTTTGTAGCCCTGTCCCGTTGCCACTCTTTTTCTTGGGGTCCGCAGCAAAACTTCCGGTGTTAGAAATGCAAATTTCATAGAGAGGCCCCTTTTTACGGTTCAACGACTCGGGATCGGGGGTTACGGTCAATTCGATGTCTCCACCTTCTTGGCGCGGTGATATGCCATGTTTGATGGCATTTTCCACCAAGGTTTGCAAAATCAAACTGGGAACCGAGATATTGTAGTATTCCGATGGCACATCACATTTAAAACGAATGCGCTCACCAAAGCGAATTTTCTGAATTTGAATATACTTTTTAAGAATGGAAATTTCGGATCCTAAGTTGGAAAATTTATGTTTGGAATTCGTGAGAATCTCACGATACAGATCAGCCAACTGTTGGGTCACCGAGCAAGCGAGGTCGGGATCCACATAAATCAATTCCGATAAAACATTGAGAGAGTTAAACAAAAAGTGCGGCTGCATTTGCGCTTCGAGGAGATTGTACTGAGCTTCAGCCTGTGCCAGGCGCGATTTGATGGCGATCTCTTTGGTTTGACGAAGTTCAAAAATCAAACGTGCAATAGCGGCAGCAGGGAAAGAAATACCGAGAATGACAAGAAGATGGTTGGGATCATAGTTTTGATGGAGGAGGGGCTGAACAATATAATAAAACTCAAGAGAAGCAGCGGCAAAGATGGCAACGATGAGTTTCAAAAACTCATACAAAAACTGCAAGCCACGCCAACGAAGATTCAAACCCAACATATTCCCAGTAAGATCAATTAACTGGTAAAAGAAGTAGGTACAAATAACAGTTAGAGCCATCCGCAACAAAGATATGGCGTAAGCTATATTGCTAAAAAAATAATGAATCGAAAAGAAAATAGAAAGAGAGACCAAGCCCGAGATAACTACGATCCACAACTGATTCCGATTCTGCTTTTGAATAAGCTCTTCCAAGATCCTCCCAGGAGACTTAACCCTACTATTGATTTATCGCACTTTTACCTTAAAAAGCAGCCAGAATACCCGCTAAAGGGCATTTTTTCGCCACTGAATGGCGGTTTTTACAAAGTAAGAAGGGCTTTATGGAAAGAGCGTGCTGTGATGTTTGAGACGGATGAGTTGGTCAGTATTGGATGTATTTTCGCCACTTGAAGATGAGGCTGGGGATGATTTGGACTTGGCAGCTGATGCCATAGGGGTTTTCTTCTTGTACTAGATATTGTGCATCGTGGGTGAGTTCGAAGATTCGGCCCTTGTCTTGGGAAGGGATAAAGAGATCAATTTTTACCGCAAGCTGCTCAATACAGCGTTTCATGATGGTTTTGAGCTGATCCAAACCTTCGCCGGTTTGGGCGCTGATAAACACGCGATTGTCGCCGCGGGCATGGAAGCGTTTTTGGAAAGGAGCGATATCAATTTTATTGTAAACATGGATGATCGGTTTGCCTTGCCACTCAAATTGCTGAATCAGCTCGTCCACCACTTCCACTTGTTTTTCCATTTGGGGATTGGCCAAATCTATCACGTGAATCAAAATGTCGGCGTTTGCGGATTCTTCAAATGTTGCTTTAAAGGCCTCGATCAAGTGATGCGGTAAGCGGCGAATAAATCCCACGGTGTCGGTCATGAGCGCAGTTTGATTTTCTGACAAATGCACTTTGCGTGTGGTGGGATCGAGCGTAGCGAAGAGTAAGTCTTGTGAGAGGACGTTTGATTTTGTCAGATTATTGAGAAGACAACTTTTTCCGGAGTTGGTGTAGCCAATCAGCGCGAATGTGGGAATTTTATTTTTCTTCCGTGCCGCTCGACGCTGTTCGCGTTGGGCGCGCACGGATTCCAATTTTTTCTTAATTTGTACAATCTGTTTACGGATGTGTCGGCGATCCATTTCGATGGCTTTTTCCCCAAGACCGCGGGTTCCGATACCGCCGCCTTGTCGAGAGAGAGAGCCCATCCAAGCATCGACCATGCGAGGGAGAGTGTCGAGGTGATGTGCCAGTTCGACTTGCAATTTGCCTTCGTAAGTTTGTGCACGGGAAGCAAAGATCTCGAGAATGATTTGATTGCGATCGTAAACTTTCACTTTCCATTCTTGCTCGAGGTTGCGGGTTTGTACGCCCGAGAGTTGATGGTCGACCAAGATGACATGCGCTTGGCACTCGCGAGCCATATCGCCAATCTCGGCCACTTTACCTTTGCCAAGCAGAGTGGCTGGATTGAATTTTTCCATAAATTGCGTGGCGGAACCCACCAGTGCGTAGCCACAGGTTGTGGCCAGCTCTTCGAGCTCGAGAAGACTCTCTTTCACTTCTTGTATATTTTCTGATTTAAGCCCCACGCCAATGACGAGAGCTCTCAGGGTTGTCTTACGGTTTGTTATTGAACCCCTCCATGAAAGCTTGCGCTTGGAGAGCGGCCAAAGCGGCCGTATTGAAGATATCGTCCACGACACCCGTGCGCTGTACAACGTGGGCTGGTTTATTCACACCAATCAAGAATGGACCGATCACTTCACCTCCGCCTAATTGCTGTAAGAGCTTATAGGCAATATTCCCCGAATCCAAATTAGGGAACATTAATATGTTAGCACCGTCTTTGATTTCACAAAAGGGAAAAATGCTTTCCACGATTCGTGGATTTACAGCCGTATCGGCCTGCATTTCACCGTCCACGATGTACTCGGGATGCTGTTCCTTAACGAGACGGGCCGCCATGGCCATTTTCGACGGAGAGCCATCGCGCGAGGTAAAGTTAGTAAAGCTCAGCATGGCGATTTTCGGTTTTATACCGAAGTATTCAGCCACCTTTGACGTGTAAATGGCGACGTTGGCTATTTGCTCAGCCGTCGGATCCACCATGACTGCGGTATCAGCGAGAAAGAACATTTTGTCTCGAATTAAGACAATATTCAGACCTGCAGCGGTTTGCCGGCGACCTGGACCAATGGCTTGGAGGATCGGTTTTACCGCATCCTTGTATTTAATGGTGGTGCCAGTAATCATTCCATCAGCATCGCCCATCTGCACGGCCATGGCCGCGTAGTAGTTCGCATCGCGGAGCAGGCGTTGAGCTTCGCGAAGCATGACTCCTTTGCGCTGGCGGCGTTCGTAGAGTCCTTGCACATACTTATCGAGGTTCTGATGGGGTTCGAGATGATTGATGACCTGCACTTTCGCAATATGTTCGAGGCCGAGATCTTTGGCTTCTTTGTAAACCTTGTCGGGATTACCGACAATGATCGGCACTGCAAAACTTTCTTCACAAATACGATTTACCGCTTTGAGTACTTTGGCGCTTTCGCCTTCCGCGAAAATAATTTTTGGTAATCGTTTGAGTTTGGTATTTTGTTGTTTCACACGATTGATCACCGAACGCACAAAACTGACCTTGGATCCTTGCAAGGCTTCGAGCGAATCGATGTAGTCAGACATTTTTTTAATCGGTTTTTGCGCTACGCCCGTGTCCATGGCCGCTTTGGCTACAGCCGGGGCCACTGTCATCAGTACGCGTGGATCAAACGGTTTGGGAATGATGTACTCAGGTCCGTAACTAAAACTCTGACCACCATAAGCTTGTGACACAGACTCGGGAACGTCTTCGCGGGCGAGTTTGGCGAGGGCGTGCACCGCTGCCAGTTTCATTTCTTCGTTGATCTGTGTGGCGCGCACATCGAGAGCTCCGCGAAAAATCGAAGGGAAGCCAAGAACGTTATTCACTTGATTGGCGTAATCACTGCGTCCGGTGGCCATGATCACATCGGGGCGAGCCTTTTTTGCTTCGGGAGGAGTGATCTCAGGATCCGGATTGGCCATGGCAAAGACGATGGGTTTGGCGGCCATCACTTTCAGCATGTCACCATTCACCGCACCGGCGGCGCTCAAACCGATAAATACATCACAGCCGTTGAGGGCTTCGGCAAGAGTGCGTGCTTTGGTGTCGTTGGCAAACTCGGTTTTGAAAGGATTCATTCCTTGCGTGCGACCTTTGTAAATCACACCTTGAGAATCACACATAATAATATTTTTAATTTGTACACCAAGACTCACAAACAAACGTCCGCAAGCGACGGCTGCTGCACCTGCACCGTTGATGACCATTTTGACATTCTTTAATTCGCGGCCTGTGATTTGGCAGGCATTGAGCAAAGCGGCGCCCGAAATAATCGCTGTTCCGTGCTGATCATCATGAAAAACTGGAATCTTCATTTCTTTTTTAAGACGCTCTTCAATTTCGAAACACTCGGGAGCTTTGATGTCCTCGAGATTGATTCCACCAAACGTCGGCTCGAGCGCTTTCACAGCCTGAATAAATTCTTCCGTGGTTTTGCTGTTCATCTCGATATCAAAAACGTTAATGCCAGCAAACTGTTTAAAAAGATTGCCTTTACCTTCCATCACCGGTTTGGAGGCCTCAGGTCCAATGTTGCCAAGACCAAGAACGGCGGTGCCGTTACTGATCACGGCCACAAGATTTCCTTTGGCCGTGTAGTCGTAGACTTTCAGGGTGTCTTTAGCGATTTCCTTACAAGGTGCGGCCACTCCGGGTGAGTAGGCGAGAGATAATTCGTAATCAGTGGCGCAAGGTTTAGAGGAACGGACATCTACTTTTCCAGCAGGGGAGCGGCTGTGATACAGAAGGGCTTCTTTGTCGAGACTCATAACAATCCTTTTAGGTACGCCGTACCTTTTAGTTGAGATTTGCGTCAAAGAACGAGATAATACTCTTTCGAAGCTTGTTTCTGCAAATGAAACCAATTTTAAAAAAGATAAATTTTTGCGGTGTTTAACGCAGATCTCAACTAAAAGGTACGGCGTACCTTTTAGGAAAAACTGTCTCCTTTTTATCCATTTGCAGCCCGCTGTCCCATTTTTGCATGGTGAAATTGTAGTCATGTTGCTTTTTTGTAGACAGGCTAACTAGTGAAATTCTGGTGAGGTTTTTTTGTATGTGGTTTTTGTTGCAGCTCACCTTTGGCACGATCTGTGCTCTTTATCATGGCAAGTGTTTATCACTTAATCACCAAACCAAAAGGGGAAATCCATGAAAAAAATCATCTTTACAGCGATCTTTGCTATGTCAGCCGTTACTGTTTCTTGTGCACATAAAAATGCAAATCCCAATTTTGCCAAGAAAGATTTAGAAGTCACGGGCCCACATAAGTTGGAAGAGAAGGCAGCAAAGACGGATGAAAAAGCTAAAGAAAATAATTTTGCTTTTAACTGTAAATTAGGCCAAGAATCACGCACTCTTATTTTGCAAAAAGGCGATAAACGTTGCGAAGTTCATTACACAAAATCAGGAAACAAAGAGCAAATTGCCTGGGCTGAACAAACCCCAAGTCTTTGTGACAAAGTTTTTGATCAAGTAAAGTCGACGATTGAAAAGGGCGGATTCCAGTGTCAGGGCGAAGGCTCACAAACAGCGGGCTTCTAATTACAAGCTTCCTCATATGGACGCCACCCCGGTCAAGTGTAAAAGTGGCCTCGGGTCGGAGTGTCTGTTTGATGAGCATTCTTGAACATCATCCTCATATTCGCGTGCTGGTTAACGCATTAAGTGTTGTCCGAACTTGGCCT
>JBGSUL010000063.1:0-4009 GCA_041736155.1 Bdellovibrionales bacterium | reverse complement strand
AGGCCAAGTTCGGACAACACTTAATGCGTTAACCAGCACGCGAATATGAGGATGATGTTCAAGAATGCTCATCAAACAGACACTCCGACCCGAGGCCACTTTTACACTTGACCGGGGTGGCGTCCATATGAGGAAGGTTAAAGAAGCTTGCTCAGGAAGCCTCTTTAACCTTCCTGAGCGTTCACGAAGGACCTCTCGCCTCACGAAAGTCCTGGACACTTGGGATCCTGGCCCATTCAGTGATAAAGATTTGAAGGTTCTACTTTGTTCCAGTAAAATCGAACGTATATGAAATCCTTTGGTCTTGATATCAGTGTTCATGGTGCGGCTCTTGTCGAGGTGGCTTCTGACCGCAACGGGTACGAAGTTGTTCGCGCGGAGTTTTATTCCCTCAATCCCAATGATGTTGATAATTGGCAACTGGATCTTCTGCAAGGCTTGAAGTCGTTCAGCGCCAACTACGATCTCACCAATCAAACTCTGGTGGTGGGACTTCCGCAAAAATTTGTCAGTGTTCGTAATTTACAATTTCCCTTTCATCGTCGCCTGGATATTCTCCGCAGTTTGCCCTTTGAGCTTGATGAAGAATTGCCCTTTAGTAGCGAAGATGGATATTTTGATGCCAAAACCGTCGCACAAAATCCCAATGAGACCTCAGTGCTTACCTTTTCCACACCCGACAAAGAAGTGTTGGAACTGGTGGAAATGCTCTCCCGTGTGCAAATCGACCCCGATATTATCAGCTCTGAAGGCGCCGCCTTCGCCAATCTAATCGAAGACTGGCAAAATGGCTCTTTCCTCGATAGCTCTCCCGAATCCATCCCCACCCCCATGGTTATGCGCCTTCTGATCCGCCACGATCACACTCTGGTCACGTTGTTTCACGGGCGCCAGATGGTGTGGACACGAAGTATTTCTTGGGGCGAGCGCAATCTGATTCTCGAGCTCATGAAAAACTTCAACTACCCTTATGAGCAAGCAGCGAGCTTGATTCCCGATAATGTTAAACTTCTGATGATGATGGCGGGAGCTTCAGCACAGGACATGAAAGTGTCCAATGTGATCGAGAATTCTTTGCGCGATTTCTGCCAACAATTGCGCCTCACTCTGATCGACTGCCAAGATCGATTTCAAGCGTCTGTAGGCTATGCACAAATCATCGGTCCTCTCGGCCGCATTGAAAATATCAACGCCCATCTCACCAAAAATGTCGGCATACCGTTCAATACGGAAAATATGGTGGGTGATATCCTCCATCACAAACAGATTCAGAATGTCAGCGCCATCGCCGAACAAATTCCTATTGCCATTGGTTTAGCCCTCGAAGGGCTTAAGCGTCCTAAAAATCCCGCGATCAATCTTCGCCAGGGTGAAAGCGTTAAACGCAATCAGTTTTGGGAAAAAACCTGGAGCTACTGGGGCCACGCCCTCACCTTGGTTCTTATCGCGTATGTGCTCGCCACAGGTTATGGTTTTATGAGAGAGAAAATCGCGCTCAATCTCGACGACGTCACTTATACCGAGTTGCAAAAACAAGCGGGCGCCATCGCCAACCTCAAAGGACCACAAGCCACTCCGCAAAATATCGAACGTTACATTGAAGATGAACAAGAAAAAGCCAAGAACGCCAAAATCTTTGAAAAAGTTAAAGACATTGAGCCCTCAATGAAGGTCGTCAATCTTCTCAGCACGACCCTCCCCTCGAACAAACGCAACGCCTACGATATCCGCAAAGTGAATGTGGACAAATCGCGCGTGGACATCGAGGGTATAGCACAGCAACAAAATACGGTGGACATGATTCGCCAAAAATTAGAAACTCTCTCGGCCAACCAAAAAGTAAAAACGAATCCCACCACTCTTAAAGAAGCTAATGGCGTTCCTTTTGCTTTCAGTTTTACCCTTAAAGGAACGTTATAATGTTTAACGATCTTAAAGATAAATTCACCGAAGCCTTCGCGTCTCTTCTCAGCAAAATCCAAGAGAATCCCACTTATATTCAATTGCACGAGCGCTACCGCAATTTGAATCCGGCCACGCAAAAAATTGTTCTGGGTGCTTTTGTGTTTCTTGTGCTCTTTGCTCTCTACACCGTGCCCGAATCTTTTGTGGTGTCTTCGTCGAGCTATGAAAGTAGTTTTCAGACAAATCGCCGTTTGATTCGTGATCTCTTTCGCACGGCTCGCAACCCGGTCATTCAAATGGAGCAATTTCGCGGTCTTGGTTTTGACGAAATGAAGTCCATGGTCGAGGCGCAACTGACCTCCACACAAATTATCGATTCACAAAAGGGCCCTTTTACTCCTGTCACAGCGCCACTCCCCAAAAATCAAGTTCCTGGTGCCATTCAACAAACCGGAATGTCTTTTCAAGTAAAAAAAATGAATTTGACCCAAGTGGTGCAACTGAGCCAAAAGCTCTCAGGCTTGCATGCCAATACCAAGTTGGCGGGTGTGAACATCCAAGCCGATAAAGAAGATCCACATTACTTTGACGTCACGTTTACCCTCAGCTCATTGTCTTTGCCGATGAAAGAAAACGCGTCAGTTAATTCGCTACCTAAAAAGAAGAGATAGTATGCAACCAGTGATTGAGTTTTTAAAACAGATCTTCTTTTTTCATAAAATGAAGATCTTTATTTTCTTCGTTTTGTGTTTCCTCTTTTTTATCGTTCTTTTCCCCCTCACAGAGCTCGGTGAAAAAGTCATTTCGGAAACAGCAGCCAACGGCATCTATCTGGAATTCGAAAGTATCGATCTGCATTTTTTCCCTCGCCCTTCGGTGTCTATGGACAAAGTCATGGCCGAAACCCCTATGCTCGATTCCATTGAGGCGGACCATTTACAAATCACGCCGTCCATTTTGTCTCTGATCCAATTTGCATTTACTAAAAAATTGCGCGTTGGCGCCGATGTAGTCGCACAAGGCCTGTGGGGCGGCGATCTGGACCTCCAACTCTCTGCTAGTTCGAAAATTAAAGATCCACAAGCTATGGAAGTAAATATTCAAGTCAATGCGTTGGATCTCAAACGCATGATTAAAACGGTGGCTCCGCAGTTTCCTGCCACTCCATCAGGACTCGCTTCCCTTGTAGCCTTGGTGGATGTAGACCCGACGATGAAAACACAACCTGAGGGCAATGTGGATTTTAATGTGAACGCTTTACAAGTGCCACAGTTTGAACTCCCTACGGCGTTTGGTGCTGTGCAAATTCCCAATCTGGCTTTGCAAAAAGTTTCCATTAAAGGCCAACTCAAAAACAGCATCCTCACCATCAAAGAAGCCAATCTGGGTACCGCACAAGATGAGCTTTTTCTCAAAGCCTCTGGTGAAGTCCACATGCGCATTATGCCGGGAGGAATGACTTCGGTAAGTTATTATCGCCTCGCTTTGGATCTCACCATGAAAAAATCCATGCAAGCCAAACTCGGCTCCACGGCTTCGGTTTTTGATTCCTTCCTGGGGAAATTCAGCGCCGGTGTTCGTGGCGATAGCCAACGTTATGCCTTCCGTATTGAAGGTAACGGCTTCCAAGACCCTATGCCAAAGATGTCCCCGCTTTAACGGGGTGTCCTCATTTTGTCGATCGTGATAACCAGCTCCTTAAGCTAGATATGTGTACTTGGGCGTAATATTTTAACTTTATTACAAGCAATAATTACAGCAAACAAATTAATCCTCGTCAAAAATCCATTCCCAATGTTAATTTCCGCCAAACTCATCTTTGAGGACAAATGCAAAGAAACTTCTTTTTATTTATTTTTCTAATCAATATGTCGCCCTTGTATGCTTTGCAATGTAAAGAAGTATTCTCCTCCGATTCAACAAAAATCCTTCCATGGCTGGAAGAGCCTCGTGATGAAGAGCTTTCTGGACTGCGGGCGTAAAGCTGGAGTCTAACACGGTGAAGAAGTTACAATAGCGGGCTGGCCCAAGCTGCTCTATATTCAGAGCATTTAGGAGTCAGGAAATGGGAAAGCCAAAGAGAAAATTCAGCGACGAGGTAAAA
>JBGSUL010000031.1:0-29329 GCA_041736155.1 Bdellovibrionales bacterium | reverse complement strand
TTATGAGCTCAATCAACTCGCAAAAACACTGCAGAAATGGAAAACAGAAATTTTAAATTATTTTATAACCGGCTACACAAACGCGATGACCGAGGGATTTAACAGAGTCGCAAGTCTTGTAAAAAACTTAGGTTTTGGCTCTAAGAACGCTGACAACTACAGACTGAGATACTTAAGTGCTTGTGCTACCTAGAGAAAATGTGGTGACCCACCACTGAAAGAGAAGAACCAAATGTGGTGACCCACCACTGAAAGAGAAGAACCGTAAATGGTAGCGGGAGAGGGAGTTGAACCCCCGACACGCGGATTATGATTCCGCTGCTCTAACCACCTGAGCTACCCCGCCGTGAGGAAAATATCTTGTAAATCCGCAGGCATCGAGAGTCAAGCCCGAGAACAGAATTACAAAGAGAAAAGATGTGATTTTACACGGTTTATGATACGGGTGTAAGTGCATGAAGTGCCTTGGTTTATTCATCTTATTGTCAGTTTTTCAAGCACACTCAGCTGAGCCCCCATCGCATCTTCATTCATTTCTCACCCAGGCCCACTCCCATTACCAAAACCACCCGACATTGCCATTATTCAAAAACCACTATTACAGCCTGCACGAACAGCAAAAGGAAGCCATCGTATTTTTACCAGGAATGGGCGAATCCAGTATCAAATACTATGATTTAGCAGAAAGTCTTCCCCTTACCCACTCCACCTATTACAGCTGGGATCACCTTGGGCAAGGTTTCTCAACTCATCTACTGCCCGATTCTATTGATAAAATACATATCGAACGCTTTGAAGATCATCTCGCGCCGCTAGTTACTTTTTTAACAAACCTGCGCAAACAGCATCAAAAAATCACACTCATCGCCCACTCCATGGGAGCTCACTTGGCTTTACGCTTAGCTTACGAACATCCCGAACTCGTAGATCAGCTGATTCTGTCCGCCCCCCTTGTTGATATTCGACCGCCCCCTATTCCCATCGAAATCCTTGAGTGGATCACGTCTCCTCTTCCTGGCTCTTATTATCCTCCCTTTTATTTTTTGTTTAAGAAAAAACTCGCCAGCGAGAGCCTGCTCACACACAGCGTAGAGCGCCAACTGACCTTTCAAAAAACAGTGGATGTCTTTCCCACCATCAAAAGACAAGGCGCCACCCTGGGATGGATTCGCGCCGCTCGAGTGTCCATTGACATTATGTCGCATTATCAATTTTCCAATATCAAAATTCCTATTTATATTCTGCAAGCGGAAGATGATTACCTCGTCGACAACCAAAAACAAAACACCATGTGTGCCCAAATCCCAAATTGCCATTTAGAGGTTGTTAAAGGCAGCAAACACGAAATTCTATTCGAAATCGATTCTGTTCGCGACATTGCGATAAATAAAATTAAAGAAATTCTTCAAAGCTCGAAGACAAATGGTAATAGCTCTTTAAACAAAAGTGTTTTTTGAATTCCCTGAAGATTCGCCACATGAATGGGTGTCTCTGGTTTTAAAAACTCACTGAGGGTTTGCAAACACAACCCACAGGGTGTCGCTACAGGTTTTTGTGTATCCGTAATCAAAACGAGAAACTCTATAGGATTATTTATACGATCTGTCTGACTGGCCCAATTCCATAACGCCACACGCTCACCACAGACTGTGCCACCAAAACTTGCATTCTCTATGTTGCAACCGGAAAAAAATAAATCTTTTCCCTGAACTTTAAAACAAGCACCCACTAAAAATTTTGAATAGGGCGCATGGGCATTTTCGCGAATTTTTTTTGCTAGGTCATAAGCTTTTTGTACATCTGTGTTCATGCCTTGATTATGTCTATTCCTCGTAAAATCGCAATCACAGAAAAAGCTCTATGATTCGCTCTGTTATTGAGCAGTCACCGTGAATATTTTTCTTGCCTTCAAATCCGATTCCCTTGATTAATGCCAACAACCAATCAAGGTTATGATCTTTTTGGAGATCAAAAAAATAGGGGGAATAATGAGAAAGTTTTTTTTATTTGCCATTTTAACTATGGCTGTCAGCGCTAACGCCCAAGTCAACAAACTGTTGCTCTTTTGCGACCACTACACACCCGGCAATACAAACGATATTTATATCGATGTTTATGTCGATCAAGATCTCGCAGCAGGAACTTACACCAACATGGAATCTGGCATCGTTAAGTCGGAAAAAGACCAATACCCAGACTACCTTTGGTCTTTAACAAAATCCTACGTTGCGGATAGCGCCACAACATCTATCACAATCGAAAAAGATTTAGATGCTTTAACACTTGAGTTCCCCGTCGTTCCAACCAAAGATGCGACTCCTACCTATGCTGTTCCCACAACGAACGGTGTTGTTACAGATTTTAATATTCAAGTTTCTGGCGTTCTTAACGGCGTGACTGTTAACGAATCTTTTATTTGTTACGATCCAACAACAAAGCCAGCAAGATAATTTTTCTTACCTAAGCTCAGGCTTCCTGAGCTTAACGAAGGATCTCCGCGGAGGTCCTTCGGGCTCTGCCCTCAGGAAGCCTCTCTCATCCAAAGGTTCCTGAGCAAAGCGAAGGACCTTGCGAATTCTTACCAAATAATCTGATATGGCCAACGAGCCCAAACCCAATCTTGTGATTTTCCTGGTTCCATTTTTAATTTTGCGACCCACGCTTGGGCCCACGATGGCAATAACGAAACTTCCCCTAACGATTCAAAAATCTTATCGATCCAACGTTTCTCATCAGGATACAAAACCACTTCATAGTCCTTGAGTCCCGACAATTGAGCCGCTTTTAAAATAGCGTCATCCAATGATCCCAATTCATCCACCAAACCAATTTCTTTCGCCCGACTGCCCAACCATACACGGCCCTCAGCCACTTCGTTTACCTCGTCCACACCTTTAAAATGTGTACGACCTTGTTGAACAACATTGAGAAAGGTTTTGTAGATATCACTGACTGACTCTTGAATTTTTTGTTTTTCAAAGGGAGTTAAGGCGCGAACACCGGACATCATATCTGCAGAGTCGTGAGTTTTCACTCCATCAAATGTGATCCCTAGTTTATTATCAAAAAATTTATCTGTTTGAAAAATCATCCCGAAAACACCAATCGATCCTGTCACCGACATGGGCTCAGCAAAAATGGCATCGCTCCCTGCTGCAATATAGTACCCACCCGAAGCGGCGACATCCGAAAAGGATGTTACGAGTTTTTTATTCTTTTTTAAATAATCCAAACTTCGCCAAATCACATCGGAAGCCAGAGCACTGCCGCCCGGACTGTTCACGCGCAAAACCACGGCTTTTACTTCTTTGTCTTTGTCAATTTCGCGAATCAAAGAGGAGAGCTCATCTGAGTAAATGGTTTCACTGCCTGGTCCGCTCCCCATGTGGATTTCTCCTTCGGCCAATATCACCGCAATTTTATCTTTATTCCCTAAAAACGATTTGGTGTTCCCACCCATATCCCCGTAGGACACCCATGAAACTAACCGAACCTCATCATCTTTCTTTAAACCACTTTTTTGCAAAAGTTTCTGTTCAACTTCTTCGATGGGAATCAATTGCGAAACCCATTTTTGATTGTAAGCCTCTTGGGCAGAGATGATGGATAAATTTTGCGCAGCCTCATTGAGTTTTTCTGCTGTCAATTGTGGTTGTTCTTCGACAATCTCGTCGACAATGGTTTTCCACAACCCTTGCGTTAGCTCAGACATTTGCAACCGATTTTCTGTGGATAATTTTTCTTCGGTGACCATTTCGCCTGCGGATTTAAATCTACCGACACGGATTAAGGTTGGCTCGATTTCTAGTTTTCCCAAGGTTTTCTTAAAAAACATAGACTGGGTACTAATCCCATTCCATTCAAAATCTCCCTTAGGATACATCCAAATTTCATTCGCCACAGTGGCGAGATAATACAGTTTTTCGTCGTAAGCTTCTGAGTACGCGACGATAAACTTTCCGCTTTTCTTAAACTTCTTTAAAAGATTGCGCAAACTTTCAATTTTGGCCCACCCACTTTGTAGGTAGCGAAGACGTAAGTAAATACCTTTGATTTTTTTATCTTGCGCCGCCTGCTCTAAAGATTCACGGATTTCGTACAGACCAATGGTTTTTGGTTTTTCATCGGAGAGAATCTCTTGAAAAATATCTCTTTCCGAACGACGTTCCGCGAGCTCACCTTCTACATTGATAAACAAAATCGACTTCTCTTCCACACTGACATTGGCAGTTTGTCGTGAAGTACTCGAGGCCATAAAAAATCCCACAATCCCGAACAAAACCACAAGGGAGAATACAAATATCATCATAAATGCGACAAACGTTCCCAACGCACTTGCCAACATCATTTTAAAAAAGTCTTTCACTTGCAAACCTCCGCTTATTTAGACGCGCTTTCAGTGAGTATGAAACGCTTCACCATTTTCGTCAATTGACGGCACCACTCTTCATCATCATTTAAACACTGAATGGCCAAAAAACTCTCTCCCCCGGCTTTTAGAAACTGCTCATCGGCACGATCATGGATCTCCTCGAGAGTTTCCAAACAATCTACGGTGAACGATGGCATCACCATCGCCAGATTTTTTATCCCGCGACGTGGAAGTTCTTCCAAAACATGGTCTGTAAATGGCTGTATCCATGGATCTCGCCCCAAACGCGACTGAAAGGACACCTCATAAGGAAATCCTTCCAAACGTTTTACCAACTCTCGCGACACATAATAACAGTGGGCGCGATAACAGGAGGAGTTGGCTTCAACAATCGCCGCGCAACAGTCCTTCTTCTGCAAACAATGCGATTGAGACACATCCAACTTTTTAACATGTCGCTCGGGCAATCCATGATAGCTCATGAGAAGCAAATCTACTTTTTGCCCTTGGAGATCCCGCTGTACTAATTTGGCAAGAGAATCGAGAAATTCTGGCTGATCGTAAAAGGCCGGAACGGAAACAATGGGACAGGTGATTCCCTGGCGATGGATTTGCTCTTCGGCCTCCTGAAACCAAGTGGTGGTCGAAGAGTCCGCATGCTGTGGGTACTGAGGAAAGAGGAGGATTTTTTCGCAACCTTTGAGCTGTTGCAAAGCAGAGCCGATACTGGGCTCTCCATAGCGCATTCCCACAACAACTTTGAACTCGCTTCCCAAAAGGTCTTGCACTTTTTGGGCGACACGTTGGCTGTAAACAAGTAAAGGCGACCCTTCTGGCGTCCAAACAGAGGCATACGCTTTTGCTGATTTAGCTGCCCGTAACGGAGTGATAATTCCATGAACTAACAAGGCTCGAAACCAATAAGGTTTATCGATCACAAAAGGGTCCATTAAAAATTCTTTGAGATACGATCGAACATCAGACACGGATGGTGAACGGGGTGTTCCTAGATTACCAATAACTACGCCATATTTTGCCATGGCTTGTTTTAGTCGAAAGGAACATTCTTGTCTATGTTACTGAGGCCTAGAAACGGCGACGATTCATCTGGCGAAAACGATGCAACCATCTCTTCCATGCACTGATCTTATGCTCTTTTTGTAGGCAGATCAGCAAGGCCTGGCGCTTCGCCGTTTCGATCTGAAAAGCATTTTCTAAAATCAACTGAGCCTGCGCACGTGTGCTCTCATTGAGCTCGGGATCGTACTGAGTCGCCTCGTACACTTCCCCACCCTTTTCTTCTTCCACGATGACTCCTGTTCTCAGTCCGTCATAGGGATTCCACTCCATAAATTGGCCAAAAATATTGACGTTGATTTTTACGATGTCACCGTCTGTTTTTTCAAAATAATAGAGATCTACAGCATCGTAGCGATACCAATGGCTACGCATTTCTTTATCTTGAAACTTAACCACATCAAACGACACAAAATGGATTTTTTCCGCCATGGATTTAAGAGAAGTGGTACTTACGAGTTTTTCGTGCATACCTAAACTATCGGTTTTTTAGCCAGAAACCTGAATCTGGCCGTTTGACCTTGTGCGAAAAAACGTGTACTGAGAAAAGTATGGAAAATTGGGATCTCTCCCCTCGTGGAGAAAAACGTTTTATCGAAGGCCATCCTTGGGTTTTTTCTAATGAAATTACCAGCCCGATCAAAAAGATTCAGGCGGGGGATCTCGTTCGCCTGACTAATTCCAAAGGTCGGACCTTGGGCTTGGGCTGCGGCAACCCCCATTCGCTGATCGCCTTTCGTTGTTTGGAGCGCGGTGAAAACGCCCAAATCGATGTGAACTGGTTTGTACAAAAATTAGTGCAAGCTGCGCGGTTTCGCCAACATCTGGGACTCACCAAATATTCCCATCGTTTGGTTTTTTCCGAGGCCGATGATCTTCCTGGTTTGATTATCGATTGTTTTAAAACTCCCCAAAGCCAACAAATTTTTGTCATCGAAGTTCTAACGGCAGGAATGGAAAAACTTTTCCACGACGCCAAAGGCATTTTTGAAAATTTCTTAAAAGCCTGTGAAGAAAAACAATTGAATTATTACACTTGGCCCAAAACGACGTTGGTTATTAAACGCGATAATTCTTTTCGCAAAATGGAAAATCTCGAGACATTTGCCACAGAAGTGGTCGGCGAATTGGAGCTTACACAACTGCAAAATGTTTCCCTAATGATGGAACAAGCTCTTCATGAACGCGACTACGTGGTGTTTCATACCGATTTGGTAGAAGGGCAAAAAACTGGTTTTTTTCTCGACCAACGAAGCAACATAGAATTGCTTTTGCACCATCTGCCAAAAATCGCGTCCTCTCCCGTGCGCATTCTCGATCTCTTTAGTTATGTGGGCCAATGGAGCACACAGCTGAGTAAGTTTTTACAAACACAAGGATTAACGGTGGAAGTGACCTGTGTGGATTCTTCGCAAAAAGCTCTCGATTTTTGTGTAAAGAATATCAGCCCTTATGCTCAAAAAGTGACTCCTCTTAAAATGGATATTGTGGAAAAATCACAAGACTTAGCAGCTCCCATCTACGACATTGTGATCTGCGATCCTCCCGCCTTGATCAAAGCCAAAAAAGATTTTGATGCAGGCAAGTATGCTTACACCAAGGTCAACACTTCGGCTCTTCGCGCATTGAAACCAGGCGGTCTGTTTATCTCTTGCTCATGTTCTCAGCATCTGAGCGATACCGATCTGGTGGAAGTGCTCACCACCTCTGCTTTTAAAGCACAAAAAAGGATGGCCTGGGTGGCTAAAGGACAGCAGGCGCCAGACCACCCTATGCTTTTGGAATTCCCTCAGGGAACCTACCTCAATAGCTGGGTAGGGCTTGCCAAAAAAGAGTTCGAGTAGGATAAATACAACTATGGTTTTTTCGCTTCAACGCACTCGCCAGGCCGTTCTGAAAATCCCGGCGTTTGTTCTCGAGTATTCTTGGCTTCTGATTGGCATGCACTTGACCGGTGTTTTATTTAATCAGTGGATGATGATTCTGCAAGAAAAACGCATGCAAGAAAAATCGGACGATTTGATTTTCTTGATGTTTGCCATCGCTTTTATCGGTTTTATTTTTCAATCATTCACCAAAGTCATATGGACATTTTTAGTCTGTGCCCATTTTTCCAAAAACAAATCCACTACACAATTTGTAAAAACCCATTTGGAACTGGGCTTGATTGAATCTTTGCGCGCTTTTTTTCGTGCCATTTTGTGGGGAATCCCACTGATTATCCCAGGTATTCTAAAAATGATTCGTTATCAGTTTGTGCTTTTTGTGGTTGGTCGCAATCTCAATTATCAAAAAGGTCAAGTGGACGCTCTCGATGAAAGCAGTCACCTCACCAAAAATCATATGTGGGGACTGTTATTCCTAATTATTATTTTTGGAGTCCTGTCGTTTATGCTCACACCAGATCTCTCTTTTTTGAAAGACCCGATGGGTGTTTTTATTTATGAATTCTTAGGTTTTTTCCTCACGTGTGTGCAAATTCTTTATTTTTACCTACTTTATGAAGATTTGACCGCCATCAGTGCTTCCTCTCGAGGCACACCATGATTGGCCTGTTTGACTCGGGCATTGGCGGACTCACCGTATTAAAAAGTCTGCAAGAAAAAATGCCAAACGAAAGTTTTGTTTACCTCGGTGATACGGCGCGCTTGCCCTATGGGACCAAATCCCCTGAGACGATTTTGCGTTATACAAAACAAAATGTGCAGTTTTTAAAACAACAAGGCGTGCACACGGTGGTTTCCGCCTGCCATTCCGCCTCAAGCAGTATTCTCTTTTACGATCTGAAAGATGAAGATGTGGACTTGTACAACGTCATCGAACCTTCGTGCAGTGAGGCGCAAAGTTTAACCAAAACTCAACGTATTGGTCTCATGGCCACACAAGCCACTGTGGAAGGTGGGCAGTATCATAAGCGAATATCCACACCTCTTTTTGCTCAAGCGTGCCCGCTTTTAGTCCCTCTTGTGGAAGCCGGATGGATCAACGATCCCATTTCCGAAATGGTTGTGGAAAAATACGTAACCCCTCTCTTAGCAGACTCTGTGGATGTGATTATTTTAGGTTGCACCCACTTTCCACTCCTTAAGCCACTGATTCAAAAAAAGGTGGGCTCGCAGGTGCGCTTAGTGGATCCTGGTGAGACGCTCGCCACCCTGTTAGCAAAAAAGTCCATCGCAACAAAACAGTCTCCTCAGCTCAAGATATTTTTGACTGATGAATCCCAGCATTTTGTGCGCCTCGCTCAGCAAATTCTGAATGACCAAAATCTCCACATCCAAAAAATTGACCTGTAAGCAGAAAGAGTGCTAGTTTGCATTTATGACACACAGAGCTTTTGTTTTCGGATATTCGACACAGCACGTTCCCATTCCTGCCTATCATTTTGGCCATCGCGGTCCGAAAATTTTGATTCTTGGAGGTGTTCACGGCGACGAAGTCGAAGGTGTGCAGGCCGCACATGGTTTACTTGGTTTCTTTCTTAAAAATTTCCCCTACTCTTTTCAAGTGACCCTTGTTCCCTGCCTCAATGTGGACGGCATGCACTTAGGGCAACGAAAAAATGGCAAAGGTGTGGATCTCAATCGCAATCTGCCAACGTCGGATTGGTCTGCGCAATTCACCAAAGAGTCTTATTACCCTGGTGAGTTTGCCAACAGTGAATCTGAAAATAACTCTCTCGTTGATTATATAAAAACTTATCAGCCGCAGTTTATTTTAAGTCTGCACTCGTGGAAACCAATGCTTAACACCAATGGCGACTGTAAACGTTTTGCCAAAGTGGTCGCCGCACACACGGGTTATATCATCACCGATGATATCGGTTACCCCACTCCTGGATCTTTGGGCACTTATGCGGGTATCGAACGCAATATTCCCACTCTGACCTACGAAATCGAACGTGGCCTCAGCGCTAATAAAATTATCGCCATCCACGTTCCTGCCATTCTTGAAGGATTAAAAGTTTATGAACCCACAACAAAAAATCATTGAAGCTCTCTACGAACAAAAAGAAGCCTTCACCCCCTCACAAATTCAAGAGATCGAAGCGTGCATTGCTCAGCTTGATCAGGGCAAACTTTGCGTCGTGGAAAAAAGTACAGTAGAAAAAAGTGCAGCGGAAAAAAATAACAATACTAGCTGGCAAGTGAACGAATGGGTCAAAAAAACCATTCTCCTCTATTTCCGTATTCGCAAAATCGAAAAAATCACCTCTGGTCCTTTTGATTACATCGATAAAATTCCTGTAAAAAACTGGACAGGCACCGAAGGTGTACGCGTAGTCCCGCAAGCGGTAGCTCGTTACGGAAGCCATATCGAATCCGGCGCTGTTCTCATGCCCAGTTATGTGAACATTGGCGCCCGCATAGGGTCTGGAACTATGATCGACACATGGGCCACTGTAGGCTCCTGTGGTTACGTTGGAAAACATGTGCATGTTTCTGGCGGCGTGGGAATTGGCGGCGTTCTCGAGCCCGTCCAAGCCAAACCTGTCATTATCGAAGACCATGCCTTTGTCGGCAGTCGCTGTATTCTGGTGGAAGGTGTGCACGTGGCTCAGGGTGCTGTTCTCGGTGCTGGCGTGACTATTACTGGTAGCACAAAAATCATTGATGTCTCGGCCAGCCAGACACAGACCTATTCGGGTTTTGTACCTGAAAACTCAGTGGTGATTCCTGGATCTTTAGAAAAAACATTTCCAGGTGGAACCTATGGCGTGCCTTGCGCTTTGATTATTGGCAAAAGAAAACCGAGCACAGATCTCAAAACTTCGTTAAACGACGCTTTACGCACCTTTGACGTATCGGTGTAAAGGAATCCATGCCTTATTCGCTGTATTTGAAAAAGCAAAATTTTAAATTCTCATCTTCGCACTTTACTATTTTTTCAAAAAACACAGCCGAAGGGTTGCATGGTCATAATTATCAAGTGGCTGTACGCGCGCAATTTGCTGAAATTCAAAAAGATACCGCTATGGCTGTGGATTTTAATGTGATCAAGAAAGCTGTGCGAGCTCTGTGTGAAGAATTGGATGAAAAAATTTTGATCCCTCAAACATCACCATATTTAAAAATCAGCGACAGTCCTCACTATAAAAATCACTGCGAAGTGCAGTTTAACGATCGCCATTACTGCTTTCCTAAAAATGAAGTGGTTTTAATCAATGCCAGCAATATCACTTCAGAATCCCTAGCTTTCGATTTTTATCAAAAATTAAAAAAATCGCTTTCGCTAGAGAAATTTTCCATCACTGTTTTCGAAACCGCTGGCCAAGCTGCCACTTATTCTATTTAAGAGCCTATCCGAAAACTCTAAGGCGAATTCATTCCCCGTAAGGCGAGTGATGGGACCCATGTGGAGAGTTTGCGTACCGACAGCCATGTTGTGGCCAAGGAAACGATCATCGCCACAACAAGAATCATCACAATTTGCGAGCTATGGATTTCTACAGGAATATTAGTATCTTCGTAAATATTTGGTAAAAGACCTTGCGAGGATTTTTGAATGATTAAGCTCAACACAAGTCCAAAGACCATTCCCCCGACAATACCTAAAGCACCGAGAAGCACGCCGATTTTGATAAAAACATCACGCAATTGCAAAGGATGAAAGCCAACAGCTAAAAGCAAACCTATGTCTTTTCTCTTTTGCGCCACAAGGAGCACCATCACGGTGACCAATGAAAAGCTGGCAATCAACGTACTCATGCCCAAAAGCAGGCCAACAACAAACTTCTCGAGCTTGAGAGAATAAAAAAGGTTGGAATTACGATCCATCCACGAGTCCACTTTGACATTATACGATTCAATCTTCTTCTTTGTGGCCATAAAATTTTCGGGGTCAGGAATACGTACTTCGAGAGATCTTTCTAAACTGGCCGTTTTCCGAAAGCGCCCCAGAGTTTCACCTAACTGGTAATAAATTTTGCGTGTGTCTATATCTTCGATGTCTGTGCGAATAAAATCTTTTACCTTGAGTGTTTCAAACTGCTTGGGCCCATCTTGGGCTGAGATCAAAGATTCCGGTGTCAGAGCCACCACACTGTCGCCCTCAAAAAGCCCCATAATATCGCCAAGCCCCGCACCCACCAAAACTTCTCCTGGTGCGAGGATCGTGCTGGTCTCTTGAGGAACCAAACTTTGGCGATTTTTGAGCAGTCTCTGTAAAGTCTTATCGGAAACACCCTGAGCTATGGCACCTTGAACAAAACCATCCGAACTTCGTAAAATAATATCTTGTGATTCGGTGAGACTCGAGTCCATGTCCTTCTGTGATTGCAACCAGCGTGTGGCCGGATGGGCTTCGATATCAGCAATGGATGTTTTTTCAAAGTTCACGACAAGATGTGGTTCTACGGAAAATTTTCTCTCGCGAATCGAACGATTAAACCCGTTCATCACACTGAGGACAATAATCAACGATGCGACACCAATTCCAATGCCCAAAATCGATAACCACGAAATAATCTTAATTAAGGCCCCGGCTCTTCGGGAAAAGAGAAAACGAAACAGAAAATCAAAAAAGAACGTCATGTTTTTCAACTAGAGTCTCCCGCCTATTTTGAAGTTTGGTTGGGATTTTTTAAAGCTCTCATTTTAAGACACGACCTCCGTGTCTCAACCGTTCCCGCCTGCGGCGAGCGCATCCGCTGAACGGAGGTCTTAAAATAAGAGCTTTAAAAAATCCCAACCAAACTTCAAAATAGATAATATCAGGACGTATTTGGGTTTACAATTGATTGATTAAGCTTTTGGCGCGATGAAAGAGGCGGCTCAGGCCGATTTCTCCAAGGTAATTTCCCATCAAACCGATATTGTTTTTTAACGGAGCTAATTGTGCGAGGTTTTTTTCCAGCTCCACACCGTACAGTGGTATGGCCTCTGGCCAACGGTTAGCCCGCCATTCAACAGGAGTTTCTGAATCCTGCCATATCTTCTCCCTGGTCAACTGCAGCACTGACAAAATCTCACTGTCCGGTTTCTGCGTGAGATCGGTTGTTGCTTCGCCAAAAATCCACGTTTCAGAATGGGCTGGTGGCTTTGCTCTTCCCGCAAAAATTGAGGCATTGAATAAAACACCGAGAGGACGGACACCTTGATTTTTTGCAAATAAAACGCCAAACCCCTCTTTTTGTGAAGTCGGTTTTTTTTTATAAAAAGCATTAAAACTCAGCAAGCTCACTTGCGTTGTCTTTAAAAGATGAGCTCGATCATCGCCCAAACTCTCTAATATATTTTGCGCGGAGGGCATATCTGTGCAGATAAGAAGAACTTCCTTTGAGTTTTTTGAATCAAAAGATGTGGCAAACTGAAATTTTACACCTTGTGATTTTAAATATTTTTCCAGTGCCGTAATCCACTCTCCCATGCCGTTTTCTGGAGCGACGGAACCGCTGAGCTTCCCTCGAGGCCTTTTTACCGTGGGAAAAAAGTAATTAAAGATCAAACTCGCGCTGAGATCCCCTGCCCCCACGCCAAAAATGCCTTGGCAAGCGGGTGACAAGAGTTGTTCTTCGATACTTCTATTTAAAATACGCCAAGACCATTCCCTCAGAGTTTCCTCGGCACGCGGCTCAACACTTTTGCGAAACAGACGGATCTTTAATAAAAATCCAATAAGCTTTAAACTTGAAAAAAATCCCAAGGGCCAGCGACTGAGTTTTCCTTGCGAATAAATATAACGACGACGAGCGGTCGATTTTTTAGCAATCAATTTTAAGCCAATTTTTTGCGCAACGTCTTCCACTTCAGCGTCACTCAAGAGAGCATTTGCCGCGGTTTCCATCATTCCATGAGTGCCAAGAACTGTACGTATCTTTCCTCCCGGCGTGGGAGATTTTTCGAAAATCTCTACAGTAAAACCCCGCTGTACAGCGTAATACGCTGTCAGGAGTCCACTGATGCCCGCGCCAATGATTTTAACTTTCACTATAAAGCCTTTGAGAAAACTTGTGTTGTTGGAACTTGTTTTAACAATCGTTCATCCAGGGCCATGCAAGCATTGCGCAAAAATGGCTTTCCCAATTCAGTGATCTTCATGTGACTACCCGTAAACGTCACCAACCCATCGTGAGTCATTTCACTCAGGAGAGATTGCACTTCTTGGATTTGATCCGGAAACAGTTCTACTTCGCCTTCGGTCATAAATTTAAGGATTTGCTCACGACGTATTTGATCTTGTTCATTTAAAATATGTCCACGATGCGTAGGCACTTCTCCATCCATGACGCGTTTTTCAAAAACCGGCAATGTTTTTTCATTTTGGTGGAAACACTCAGGGGTTTCGGAGATGGAACTCACACCCAGTCCTAGAAGAACTTCTGTGCGGCGATCTGTATAGCCCATAAAATTGCGATGAAGACGCTGTTCCCGAGATGCTTGGGTAAGTGAATCTTGCGGCAAGGAGAAATGATCCATGCCAATCTCCACATAGCCAGCCTTTAAAAGGAGTTCGCGACAGACTTCGTAGAATCGTCGCTTCTCTTGTCCTTTGGGAAGTTCCTCGTCTTTAAATAACTTCTGCGCAGGCTTAATCCACGGCACTACAGCCAGGCTGTAGAGAGCAATCCGATCCGGCATAAGTTCACAGGTTTTTTCCATCATCGCACGAACTTTTTCTTCCGTCTGCGAAGGAAGTCCATAAATCAGATCGAAGTTGACACTTTCGTAACCTAGTCGACGTGACAAATCAGTGATGTTTTTGGTCATTTCAAATGGCTGAATGCGATTGATCAAGCGTTGCACTTCCGGATCAAAATCTTGAACCCCAAGACTGATACGATTGAAGCCATGACTGCGCAACACTTCCAACTGATCCTCTTTGGTTCGTCGAGGATCTACTTCGATGGCCCCTTCAAATGGCTCGGCCTTCTTACAATCAGAAAAAAAGCGACTAACCAAACGATCAAGATTCTTCGCTGAGAGAAACGTCGGAGTTCCTCCACCCAAATGAAATTGCGACAACGGCCGTTGCTTCAACTCTGGGACTTTTGCCAGATAGTTTTCCCACTCTTTAAAAAGTAAATTCACATAAGGTTCTTCGCGATCATGGTTTTTGGTAATCGTCGTATTACAACCACAGAAAGTGCAGAGCGTTTCGCAAAAAGGGATATGCAAATACATAGACCAGGATGTTTTTTCATTCTGCATATTCTTACGCACAAAACCTAACCACTGTTCGGTGGTGGGATTGTCTGACCAATAAGGGACGGTCGGGTAACTGGTATAACGTGGCGCTGGTACATCATACTTATTAAAAAGATTTACGCTCATAAAAACACCTCTCGCACTATTTTAACAAATGCGCGAACATTATTTTCAGGTGTTTGTGGCAAAATTCCATGACCCAAACCACACACCCAACCGCGGCGTTGCTCAGGCGTCAGTGCGACGTAAGGTTTAAGCCACGTCATTAATTCTTTTTTAAATTCATCTTCTTTTAAAAAGAGCAATTGTTGATCGAAATTTCCTTGCACGATTCCCGGTGATTTTTCAAACAACGGTTGCAATTCCCAACGATGATCGACCCCTAAACCTGCAAGATTTTTTTCTGCGAAGTAAGGCTGAATATGCTCGTGATTCGTATTGCGAGTGTAATATCCCAGCTTTCCAGGGAAAGATTGAATCAAACTCTGCACTTGCGGTAATACCAAACGTTTATAAATATCTGGCGATAAATCTCCCGCCGATGTGTCGAGAACCATAACTACTTCCACGCCCCCATCGAGTTGCAACTGAATATTTTGTTTTAATAAAGGCATAAGCACATCACAAAAACCTGTGAACAAAGACAGTGACCGTTTAACTTGCTGAGCTTCGTGGCTGCCACCGGCTGCATAAGCAAAAAGAGTCCATGGACCACCGACAAAACCAATCAGGCTTTTTTCTTTCGGCAAAATTTTACGCGTTTCACGGCACGCATCGGTTTGGAAACGCAGTTGTTCCAAAGCTTGCGGACCATTTTGTAACTTTTTGAGGTCTGCAGCTTCTTGAATATGCCATCCTAGCTTTGGACCAGGCGAGTATTCCAGTCCCATGCCCATGGCCTCGAGGGGAAACAACAAATCACTAAAGAGAATGGAGACATCAAAATCAAAGTCTTCGATGGGTCCCAGAGCCACTTCAGCCGCTAATTTTGGTTTTTTACATAAATCCATAAATGAATTTTCAGCTCGAAGTTTTTGATAGTGTTGATGATAACGTCCCGCTTGGCGCATAAACCAAATGGGTGGGCACGCTTGGGGAACTCTGCTGATGGCATTTTGAAACTTCTGATTCATTTTTTAACTCCTACCCATTGATAACCAACTCCGCGCACAGAATTAATTGTGCGATGCTCTTCGTCCATCACGATTTGTCTTAAACGTACAATTACATTGTCAATACTTCGATGAGATGCATTGTCGTCCTCTTGGAGAGCATCGAGAATATCATCCCGACTCAACACTTGCGGCGCTTTTTCAATCAACATTTTTAAGATACTATATTCTCGCTCGTTGAGAAATGTAAGACCGCCTTGGGCGTCTTCCACCGTACGACTCTTTAAATCAATCACCACGCCTGATTCTAAAGTGATCGATTGTTCCCGCTGTTTAAGCAAACGATCCACTTTAAGGTGCAATTCCTTAAATAGAAAAGGTTTGGGAATAAAATCAAACACACCTTGTTCAAGACCTTGAAGACGGTTCTCGGGCGTGTTTTGTGCTGTCATAATAATCACTGGCGACTGCAATCGACGGATGATATCAAACCCTGAGCCATCGGGAAGGTTGAGATCAACTATGGCCAAGTCAAATTTTTTATCTTTTTGTTTTTCATAGTCTTGCACCGATTGACACCAACAGACATCAAAGTGGTTCGAAGACAACTGGGCACTGAGTGTTTTTCCTAATTGTTGATCATCTTCGATGAGTAACAGAGAAATCACGACACTCTCCCCGGAAATTTTAATTGAACTTTGAGATGGCCTTGTTCACTGGTGGAAAATTCCACACTACCGTTTTGCAAAATCATCCAGCGACGCACTAAGTACAAACCCACTCCCGAACCTTTTTGCGATGGACGAAAACTTTTCCCTAAAAACTCTGCCTCTGTTCCCACCTTTTGGGTGCCATTGTCGGAGTAATAGATCACGACGGTTTGTTGATCAGCTGATTTTTCAAGCTTGAGAAAAATCTCATCCGCTCGTCCATGGAGATGGGAATTGCTTATCAGATTTTTAAGAATGCTCTCGAGCGCCACGGGATCGGCCCAGAAGGTGCCTTTGGCTTCTAAACGAATTTTTAACTCTGGCCACTGGGTATGCAGGCGAGAGACGACATTCTTGAGATCTATATTTTCCTTAAGGAGTCCGCGTTTTTCTAATTGTGCCAAGTGCAGACTATTTTCCAGCTGTCTTTCGAGACTCATCAAATTGGCATGGAAATCTTGGGCTTCTGGCAACTGCTCCGCAAGATGCTCTCCTTGCAGAACCAAACGCGAAATTGCCGTTTTGAGATCATGACTAAAAGTAGAAAAAAATAACTGAATTTCCGCCATACGTATTTGCTCTCGGCGCGAATAGTACACCAATGCAACGCCACCAAAAAGCAAACAGATCACAAGAACTGTGCCTTCGGTAACCAACATGGTTTTTTGCCGACCCAAATCAAGCTCGGGAACTTTTTCAGAAAATTTGTGAATAAGGTCTAAACTAAAGATGATCCACCATGTAGCCAAGGACACCACAAATACGAGCCATATCGAAAAAAAGTAAACGATCTTTCGCGGTCTCACACTTTTCCTTTATAAACCCGCAAAGCTTTATCAAAGCCCTCCAGGGCTTGCGCAAGAACTTCTGGCGTATGGGCCATGGACAAAAAGCTCACTTCAAAACCGCTGGGTGCTAGGTAAATGCCATTTTCTAAACACGCGTGGAAAAACTTTTTAAATTGTTCACCATGAGCGAGCGGAATATTTTTTAGACTTGAGGGATGCTCCTCGGGAGAGCCATGGATCCAAAATAAAGACGGATGATGCGCAATTTTAAAATCCACCTCGTGTTTGGCAAATAAACTCAACAATTGTTTTTTAAAATCTTCTGTACGCTGTTTTAATACCGACCAGGCGTTGTCACGCACAGCTTTTTTAAGAGTTGTTAAACCGGCGCGCATCCCGATGGGATTTCCACTGAGGGTGCCCGCTTGGTAAACCGGGCCATTCGGTGCTACGTAGTCCATATAGGTTTTTTTACCACCGTAACAACCTACTGGAAATCCACCGCCGATGATTTTGCCATAACAAACTAGGTCTGGAACAATATTTGAGAGCGCCGCCATACCGCCGAGATCTACACGGAAGCCGCTGATCACTTCGTCAAAAATCAATAGCGTGCAATTTTTTTCACACAGTTCGGCAATTTTTTTAAGAAAAGCGGTGCGCTGAACAATCAAACCAAAGTTCGCCGGTAACGGCTCAATAATCACTGCCGCGATTTGCAACGGATGTTGAGCAAACACTTTTTCCAACGCTGCCTCATCATCCAAGGGCACAACCAAAGTTTCTTGCGCTACGGCCGTGGAAACTCCCGCACTGTCGCTCGCAGATTCCCCTGCCAAACCGCTTCCCGCCTTCACGAGTAAGGAGTCTGTGTGGCCATGGTAACAGCCTTCAAATTTTAAAATTTTAGTTCTGCCGGTGACTGCGCGCGCGACACGCAAAGCGCTCATCACGGCTTCGGTGCCCGAGCTCACAAAACGCACTTTCTCAAGCCATGGACTTTGAGCAATCATCCATTCTGCTAATTCCAAAGAATAGGGTTCACAGGCGCCAAAGGTCCACGCCGTATCGACCATTCGCAAAACCTCCTCTTGCACTTCGGGATCCCGATGTCCCAAAAGCAACGGACCAAAACTCATACAAAAATCTATATATTTTTTGTCCTCCACCGAGGTGAGAGTGGCGCCAAGTGCCGATTTAAAAAAAAGAGGCGTGCCACCGACGCTTTTAAACGCGCGTACGGGAGAGTGAACTCCCCCTGGTGCTACCTGTAAAGCCCGAGCAAAAAGTTCTTGCGAAGTCATAGAGTCATCCTTGCTAATCTTTTTGAGATGTTATTCTTTTGTGCCATTCCTCAAAGCTGAAAGCAATATGCAGAGACCCGCTCCCGCCCAGCTTGTGGAGTTCTTTTTTGAGAGTGTCATGTGTGTGACCAGGACCACTCCAGTGACTTTTGTGAATCAACCATGGATTTGATTTTAACGCTTCTACAAACGAGCTGCCACTCATCCAAAAAAAATGTTCCACATCTGGGTTGAGACTGGGTGCTTTCGCTTTAGGAAGCAACTGGTACGTCTTGATGGTCGGAAGCTCGCCGCTGTCCCCACCGCCATCGTGAGTCCATTTGCACCATTTTCTCACGACACCCTCTAAATTACCAATGCGCAGAGATTCTTTCTCTCCAAGCGACTCATTGCTGCCAGAGACCCAAAGGCCTCGTCGCGCCAGTCGCAGCCACGTTTTTATACCGCTGGTCCAGATAAGATGCTCCAAAGGAAGAGCGACCTCTTGAGGCAAAGCTTCCGCTTTGCTGACCCAGTGGGCATTGAAGACCACGTGCTCACTTCCCACAGGTAGTGCTTGTCGCTCAAACCACAATCCTTCTTGTGGAGTTTGCGGAAAATAGGTTGTCATCGTCGATATTTTTTCTGGTCGTTGCAAACGCCACAGGTCGATCAATTCACCAGAGTCCCGCTGCCCCTGAGCACAGATCAATTCCCCATAGGGCCGCTTTAAAACGCAAACACCAATCTTTTGATGGCATCCTCCTCCCCAACCTTGCAAGAGAGAGCGTTCTTTTTCCACAGTCTGAAAAGTTTCAGGACAGTTAATCGCTGCTAATAATTTTTTAAGATCTTCACGGTCCTCTCGGATCTCAATTGCCAGCGCTCCTTGTGCAGCCGCCGGAGGATTGAGCGAAATGGGCAAAACCATCCAAAGCAAATCTTTGAGAGAAGTACGCAAAAAATTTTGTGTCTCAGAAAATTCTTCAGGCAGCCCAGGATCGAGCAAACGATCCAATGCTGCTTTCGCGACGATCAAACCATCCTCTTCGCCCGTCATCAGTTTTTTTACGCGCGTTTGCACATTGCCCCGGACTGGGAAAAAAGCAACCTGACGCTCCCCCAGCTCACCTGGCAATAAACTCTCCAAGTGCCGACCTAAATTGTAGGTGCGGCGAGGTGAGGACGTTAAAATTTTCAGATTTTTTTTATTCAAACTGTTTTTTTTAAACAGCATCACATCGCGCACATCTTCGCGCGGCAAAGTGGCCGCAATCAGGGTTTGTGAGCGTTTTTCCACCGGCAGATCTTTCCACGAATGCACAACGAGATCGTATTCACCCGCCACCAAACCACGATGGAAGTCTTCTGTAAAAACACCGCGTTCGGGCATTTTCCACAAAGGGTCCGAAAGATTGATATCTCCTAAAGACTCACGCCAATGATATTCAATTTGCAAGGTGGGATGGGCTTGTTGAAGATTTTTTCCGACTTGATAGGCTTGGATGCGGGCCAGATCACTCTTACGAGAAGCGATCACCAGACGCATATGTCTTCCCAACCAAAGGGACGGAAACTTTCGACCATCAAACGTTGCTGACTGAAGTCATCAATCGCTGCCACGGCTTGGGCTTTGGCCAAAAGAACTTTCTGTTGGTTGTACTGAATCACATCAAAAAATTGCGCCAGAGTATGATAGTCCGAAAATCCACGACAAGGATCTTTTTGACTCTCGCCGCGTAAATCAATCACTTTCACTTTTTTATTCGTGATTAAAGCTTCTAACGTCTGTGCATCCACAGGTGCTGCGATAACCACCACCCCTTTGGTAATAGAAGCTGTCATCTCATGAAAATTTAAACGGGAATACGGGGAAGCAAATTTTTGACGTGCTTTCACGAGATCACGCGCATGCACGCTGACCGTTTTATCGTCTTTATACATCCAGGGTAAAAGATCACCGACAAACGAACCGGCACCAATAAAATGTACATGGCGTTCGCGACGAACCAGTTTACGAAGTAAACTTCCGTAAGATTGCCCACCGAGATCTTTTAAATGTTGAGAACGCACTTTTTTTGTATCCACGACGGCATGTGAGAGAAGTGTGGAAAGAGGATAATCTAACGTGGTATTTTGCAAAAACGTTTTAAATTGGCCAAAAACTTCAGTTTCACCAATCACGGGTGAATGAAGTCCACAGATGACTTCAACTAAAAATTGATAAGCTCGCACACCGCGATAAATTTCATACCCGGCACAGCTAGACAAACGCTCGCCTTCCATGAGCCAACCAAAATGCATCTCACGCAAACAGGTGCTAAAAGTCGCTTGAATATGTCTAGGCAACATGCTGTTTTCACAGCTGTTTTGTACAGATTTATTTTCCCTATGAAGGATAAAAAAGCCCATTAACATATAGTTCATTTATACATGAAAACGGATTGAGAATTGTCATTCAATTGTCATCAAAAGAGACTTTTCTAAACTCCTTAATTTATTGAGGATTGACAAATTTTTAGGCACATTTAAGCTATAACAAGACCTATTAATATATGATCCAACTATGGAGGGGGGATAATGAAAAAGGGACTTTTTTTGGTAATTCTCATGGCGGGTTTTTACGCCCAAGCATTGCCTATATGTGCCACTAAGAAATCAGAACTCACGCAAATTAAACAGCTTAACAAGAAAGTGAACTTGTTTGGGCGCTGGAATGGAACTGCAGACAATAGGCCGTTTGAAGCTTTTTTATACATTAATACGAGCGAAACCATTCGCGGCGAACTCACTTACGATGGCTCTATCTACGGGCCAACTGATGTGAAAATGTGCGAAGACGGCGGCGTTTTTTATATCGAAGTTTATAATGAAAAAGTCGTCTTTGAAGTGCTCTCTAAAACAAAAATTAAAGCCTACTCACCGTTTGACGCCAACGACACGGCTATTTTAACCAAAAAAAAATAATGCAGTTCGCGCGACCTTTTGTCATTTTTGGCGGAAGGTCGCATCTTCAAAAGCTTTTCAAATGAGTAAAGGTTGGTTATAACCAGCTTATGAAATGCCAATTAACGATCGAACTCTACGGCGACAAGCATGTGCTTGATTGCGAAGAGGGCGAAACCATACTCGACACAGCCCTCCGCAACAATATCGACGCGCCCTACGCCTGCATGTCAGGAACTTGCAATTCCTGCCAAGCCAAAACCCTCAGCGGTTCCGTGGAAATGGACGGCGCCGAAGCCCTCACCGAAGACGAAATCGCCACCGGCGAAATCCTCACCTGCTGCGCACGTCCCACATCCGAGTCTCTGCACATCAAATATCCAGAATAGATTCATTTTTACTGCCTTAGCATGCCCGCCACCAATCACACAGAAGACCTTCAAAGCGAAGTAAATTGTTCGCATACAAACAGCGCACGAAATGATGAAGGGACCTATTCCAGATTTAGCGCTCCCCCCATACGACGACTCCAGCGCGTCGTAATCAGGCATGGTCATTGCTCTCATAACTTTCTAATCAACAAAGAGGACCTAATGCCACATAAGATGCCAAATTTTGTTATTGCAATAGTTTGCATGTGCCTTTTTATGCCGTCTTTCGCATTGGCAAAACCCGAAGAAAGAATGATTGGGAACGCGTGGTATGCTCTTGAATTCTACATGTCAAATCAATGCTCTATGGATCGGTTTATAAAGCTAAAAAATGATCATACTTCGGCATTAAACTCCTCAGAAACCGTAAAAAGAATCTGGGTCAGCAAACTTATCGTCTATCTACGTGAATGCATTTACGGTGGTTATCCTCAAGGCATGACACTCGAAGATGCTCAGTCAGTTCTTGCTCTGTCTGGTCTATTTTGGAGAGGAGATTTTGAGAAAACAGAATCGGTCTTACGACAAGAGCTCACGACACAAAATCTTGTGGTCCCCGAAGTTCTCATCTCAGGCATTCCAAAAATCGAGACGCTCGAGCAAGCATGCCCCACGGTCTCTCTCCTCAACTCAGAAACTATTCACGCCCTGCGCCCCTCAGAACAATCGTTCAATAATTGTTTTGTACACGCGGCCGTCAAGGCAGCGGATTATTACAATTACTCTCAAGGATCATTCACTCAACCAACATCAATTGTCGCAACGACCGTTGGAGTTGGGCGAGATCGCACCGGCGATCTCGCGGCACTAGGCAACGGTAACCCATCAACGGTGATTAATTACCTAAGTAGCAATGGCGGGTGCAAAGTAAATATTTTTGACCAGATTGGAGAGAAAAAATTGAATCTAGTAGATAGATTTATTCCTAGGACTCGAAATGAAAATAGCACATCCTTCTTGCCTGGTTTAGATCTCATAATTCAGCAGAATTTCTGCCGAACTGAAAAAAATCGATTTGATGGTCTGCGAACTCGGGCCATTTTTGAACTCGTCAACGGTGTAACGGATGCAGATTTGCGAGAAAAGGTTCGCGAAGCCTTCAATAAATCACTCCCTCAACCACTGATCGTTGGCTTCTGTGCGGAAGCATTTACAATAGAATCGGGCTCTCGACCTTTCGGCTGCGCTGACCACGCGGCACTTATCGTTGGTCAAAGGTTCGATCCTCAACTCAATAAATGCACATATCAAATATTAAATTCTTACGGATCATCAGCAAAGAATTACTTGCCCATCTACACGTTTGAACCGGAATACGGTGCGGTGTGGATTCCATCGGACGTTCTAAGCGTGAGTCTGAAAGGCCTTTGGCAAGTCAACCGATGAAAACTCGACTCAAACCGTGTTTGATCCGCTGTCGCTTTTTAAAAGAAAAAAATCTGGTTTTGGTTGGCGGCGAATCACGAATTTGACACACTTCCTAGGGGGCCGTAACAATACTACCTTAGCGAAAGGACTGCTACATCACCCGAGATCCTTCAATTTAAAGTAAATACTTTACTGAAAAGAAAGTTCTTTTTAATAACTCTGCCCATGAAATTTTTAGACTCTTTGTAGTTTTATGGATTTAGCACTGGATTAATTTTTTTGTAAAATTAAAAGGTTCATATCACCCGAGTGTGTTCGGCCCCTAAAAGTTACCGAATACGAGATGGTTTGGAATGCAAAGCGAATACGATCGGCAAATTGCATTTCAAGAAAATGGGCGATGGATAAAGTCTCTTCTTCATCGAAACCAAATATACGAGCCTCTCCTCCAGGTTTTAGTATTCTTACGACCTCTCTCAAAATGGATTTGCGTCGAACTAGGTTTACATTATTGACCAACATATGGCTTAGAACCACATCAACACTTGCATCTTCCAATAAGGTTCTTCTCGCGTCAGCTTGTATGAGGCGCTCACCATAGAGATCGCCATAGGACCTCATGATATTGCCAATTAAATTATTGGGAATACCCTCCGCATGGTACCAAAGATCGATACCTCTTGCTGAAATTCCCTTGTTTAGGAGGTAGGGTAAAAGTCCGCTGGTTCCCTCACCAAGAGAAATGATGGATCGACCTTGATACGCATTTAGATCCTCAATACCAACTAACCCCAGATTTTTTATGACGAAATCTAAGGGAAATACAAAGTCTCCTGTCACGGCGACCCCATTGACTAAAACTGCGCCATTCGTTGGCATTTCAATTTTAACTCGAACGTTTTCTGCTTGGAGAAAAACGTCCAAACATTTTAGTTGTCTGGGTGAAGAGAAAGCCTGTGTGGTCTTTAGCGTGAATACAAGAATCGCTAACCATTTTTTCGACATAAAAACTCCTCAAAACAGGCCTTTGAAATGTTTTACACGAATCTGCAAAAAAACAGAAGATGCCTTGTAAAAAAGAAAGAAATCTTGCTAAGCAAAGCCTAGATTAAATATTGCCTTGTGCACTCCCCACGTCAGAGTCTCTGCACATCAATGATCCAGAATAGATCTATTTATGAGCCTTCCCCCATTTTTAGTACCGGATTACAGGCCGAGTCATTGATAAGATTCGACCAGAACGGGTACAAAGATGGGCTATATGCCACACAAACCAATGTCAAAAGACGAGATTGAGAAAATCCTCCAAGATTACTCGCAGGGAGTATCCATTAGGGATATTTGTGAGAAATATGATATTTCGCAAAACACATTTTTCCGTATGCTACGGGTGAGTCGTGGTTTTCCAGCGGATGCAACAAGACGTAAAATTGAGAACAAGGTTCAAAAGCTTGAAAAGACGTTAAAGGAGCGCGAACGAGAGATCGCGCTTCTCAAGGCAGCATTAAAAAAAAGTTAAAATCAAGAGATCGTAGAGCGCTTGCGGAATCATTTATATTGGATCACAGAATGAGTGAGAGGCGTGCGTGTGCGCTCGTGGGGATGAGTCGCTCGCAATTTAAATACAAAGGCTGCAAAAAAGAGGATGCGCAAGTGATCAAAGAGATCCTGATGATAAAGGAAAAGCACTCGTATTATGGACTTCCGCGGGTTTTAGCATTGCTAAGAAACAAGGGTTTTGTGGTGAATGGAAAAAAAGTTTACCGAATTTTGAAGATTATGAATTTATTGGTGCAGAAAAAGAGAGCGATGAAAAAACTGTTTATTACGCAAGCTAAGAGCGTACCAGACGCTACACGAGTCGGAGATACATGGGCGATGGACTTCGTTTTTGATCGACTAACAAACGCTGAACCATTTAGATGTTTAACAATAGTCGACCACTATACGAGAGAAATACCTGGAATTTTTGCAAGTCAAAGCATGGCTGGATTTTCGCCTGTGGAGTATTTGGATAAGCTCAAGGAAACAGTAAAACTTCCAAAACACATTATAGTAGATAATGGTCCTGAGTTCGCAAACATGGTTTTTGTTGATTGGTGTAAGCGCCATGAGATTGAGTTGCACTTTATTGATCCGGGAAAACCTGTGCAGAACGCTTATGTGGAAAGTTTTAATGGCAAATTTAGAAATGAGTTTTTAAGTCAGCATAAATTTAGTTCAATAAGGGAGGTTCAAAAACGCCTTGAGATCTGGATAAAACATTACAACGAAGAGCGTCCACACAGTTCACTTGATTACTTAACACCAAAAGAATTTGCACATCAGGAAAAGGCTGTGTTACAGAAGAAAAATAATTTACTGGCACTAAAAACGGGGTAAAGGTCAAACATCACTATGAATACGCAAGCGCAAGTACGTTTTGCCGATGCAGCAGGTGGTGAGTACGCAGCGATTCAAGCGCCTGCAACGATTGGCGCCAACTATGTATTAACATTGCCTGCCGATGACGGGAACAGTGGCCAGTATTTACAAACAGATGGTAGTGGAAATCTAAGTTGGGTGACGCCAGCGGGTGTGGGTGAAACCAACACCGCCAGCAATGTGACAGGATCTACGGGTGTTGGTCTTTTTAAACAAAAATCAACTTTTGATTTACAATTTAAGTCGCTTCTTCCAGGAAGCAATAAGCTCACCATCAGTGGCGGCGCAAGCGATGTGACGCTCGATGTGGATGATACAAAGTTAAATTTAGGAAATATTCCCAACACGGCCACAGGAAATATCGTGGCCACGGATGCTCAATCGGCGATCAATGAATTAGATACAGAAAAAGTAGCCAAAGCGGGCGACACCATGACGGGACGATTGGTGATGGGTCCTAAAGGCGTGGCCGCGGGCGATGGTGGATCGGTCGCGTTTACAGAGCTTGCAGCAGGTGGAACCAATGTCGCGGTAATCAGATCACCAGATGCTTTAGCCGCGGATTATAGTCTCACGCTTCCAACTTCTGCTGGAAGTTCGGGGCAAATTCTCTCTACCGATGGCACAGGAATTTTAAGTTGGATCAGTTCACCGGCACCGGGTGCCGACAGTTTAGACTTTACTCACTTTGCAGATGCAATGACTCTCGATGCATCGACTGATATTGCAGCGACAGGCACCAATGTGCTTTCTATTACGAATTCGGGAACAGGAAATTCCTTTGTCGTGAATGACCAAGCTGCGGACACTACACCATTTGTGATAAGTTCGACGGGGTTGGTGGGGATTGGTACAACGAGTCCAACAAGTATATTGCATACATTGAGTGGTCAAGAAGTTACGTTTGATCGAGTAAACTTTCCGACAACAGGATCACATCTTCTTTTGCGTGGGGGAAATGGAACGGTCACAGCAGTGACAGCCACAGCTTTGAACGATGTTTTGGGTACAATCACATTTTCTGGACATAACGGAACAGGATTTCAGACGACGGGGGCCCGAATTACGTCAGTGGCAACAGAGAACTGGAGCGGTACATCAAAAGGCGCATATCTTGCGCTGGAAACTCCACCTACGGGCTCACCAACTTCGCTAGAAAGAATGAGAATTACAGATACAGGCAGTGTTGGTATTGGAACCACAGTTCCAGGAACTATTCTCGATGCAGCAGGTGCAATCACTTCACGTCCGTATGGAACAGGTACTGGAAATACAGGTCAATTGATCATGCGTGAACTTGCAGCCAATGGTACAAACACGGTTACGATCCGTTCACCAGATGCAAATGCCGCAGATTATGTATTAACACTTCCTGTGGACGATGGAACATCGGGACAGTTGCTACAAACGGATGGCAGTGGAGTGCTCAGTTGGACAAATGCTCCCGCACCAACAGCCGACAGTTTAGATTTTACTCACTTTGCAGATGCGATGACTTTGGATGCATCGACAGATATCGCGGCGTCTGGAACGAATGTTCTTTCGGTGACAAATACAGGAACTGGAAATTCCTTTGTAGTGAACGACCAAGCCGCGGATGGATCACCTTTTGTTATCGATGCCAGTGGAAATGTGGGGGTAGGTACGGCGACCCCTGCTACAAATTTACATCTCTATTCAGCGGGTAATACGGCTTTAACCATAGATGGGCCCAGTGGTTGGAATCAATCTATTAGCTTTAAAGAAGCTGGAACCGAAATTTGGTCGATTGATAATGTGGGTGCAACGGATGAGTTAACATTCTGGACGGGTTCTGGTGTAGCTAAAATGTGGTTAGATCAGACTGGAAATCTTCAGCTTGATAATGAAATGAGATTGAACGATTCCGACAATAACCACTATGTAGGATTTGTTTCTCCAGCGACAGTCACAGCGGATATAATATGGACCCTTCCATCTGCGGACGGAACATCAGGACAGTTGCTACAAACCAATGGCAGTGGTGTATTAAGTTGGACTACGCCTACTGCTACAATAGCAGATGATAGTCTTAATTTTGATAAATTTTCGGATACAATGTCTTTAGATGCTTCCACAGATATTTCAGCGGCAAGTAATTACTTTCTCTCCATCACTAATACAGGTACAGGAAATTCGTTCTTGGTAAATGACCAAGCTACGGATACAACTCCATTTGTTATTGACCCTAGCGGAAATGTGGGAATTGGAACGACGACTCTTAGTCAAAAATTGACCGTCAACGGGAGAATCGAAACAAAAGGCGGTCTTTTATTTAATCAGGGAAGTGGATCGACTGACAATCTTATGTATTTGAGCTCGACGTCTGCGGGATCAGTTGATGCAAGTCTTGGTTTTTTTGCGGCGGGTATCGGCTCCACGGGAGCCACACATGGCTCCTACTTTCTCGCTCGTGGAAATGACTTTAGTGCAACAGCTGGGCAGCGTGGTAACATCTATTTTTCTGCTGGCGAGCCATCCTCTGGAATCACGAGCACAGAAAATTCAATTAATTTTTTAACAGGTAGTGATGCTCAGCGAATGATTATTAACAGATTTGGTTATGTTGGTATTGGAACAACGGCTCCTGGAACTCTTCTTGATGTAGCAGGAGCAATTACGTCTCGTCCCTACGGAACCAGCACAGGAAACACTGGTCAGTTAATCATGCGTGAACTGGCAGCGGGTGGCACAGAAACCGCGACAATTCGTGCCCCAGATGCCATCACCACAAGCTACGCGCTCACGTTGCCAACAACGGCAGGAAGTTCGGGACAAGTACTTACTACAGATGGTACAGGAATTTTAAGTTGGGTGAGTTCTTTAGCGCCGACAGCGGATAGTTTAGATTTTACACACTTTGCGGATACGATGACTCTCGATGCCAGCACAGATATCGCAGCCAGCGGGACCAATGTGCTTTCGATCACCAACTCAGGTTCAGGAAACTCATTCGTGGTCAATGACGATGTTGCAGACACAACACCTTTTGTGATCGATGCCAGTGGGTACGTAGGAATTGGTACAACGACGGCATCGTCTCCTTTGTATGTGAATGGTCCTGATATAACGGCGACGTCGAGCACCTCCTATACGTCACAAACCAATGTTCGCATTAACCCGGGATCATTGTCTTCAAATTCACATTTTGCAACGATGTCTTACGCCAATAAAATCGGTGCCAACGGTTCACAAAAAGTTGCCGGAGCCTACGGTTATGTAAATAATAATGGATCTGGGACCATCACAGATGCAGTAGGGGTAGAGGGGTACGCGAGAAACAACGGTGCGGGGACAATTACCAATGCTTACGGTATATTAGCGACAACAGATACAGCAAATGCGGGCGCGATAATGACAAACGCCTATGCTGGTTATTTTGATGTGAACCGCACCACTTCCGGTACAGTGACGAATGGTTATGGAGTTTACATTGCAGATACGGATGCTACAAATCAATACGGTCTTTACCAAGCCGGAGCAACCGACACTAATTATTTTGCAGGCAGTGTCGGGATAGGAACTACATCACCAACAGCAACTCTAGATGTTGCGGGCTCTGTTACATATACAGCAACTACAGGGTTGGGTGTAAGAATAGCACCGAGGGTATCTGGCGATACAACCGGATTCGCAGGAGTTTCGTTAACACCT
>JBGSUL010000003.1:0-12911 GCA_041736155.1 Bdellovibrionales bacterium | reverse complement strand
GAATTTTTTATCATCGACATCTAAACCAATAAATACTACGTTCCTCATGGATTTCCCCCTTTTGTTTACAGTTTTACTGTATTGAGGTAACCAGCCCTCGTTGGCAAGAGGGGGCGTCCATTATTTCTGAGCGAAGCGAAGGACCTCTGTTTTAAACGCAGATCAAAGTTTACGTAGTTCGTCCATCCGTGGATGGCTAACTCCTCCTCATCCTGTGGAGGAGTGTAAAAATGTTGTTTGGGAATTTTTTAAATTATTTCTCACACACTATTTTAAACCTCTTCCCAGGAGGGGAAGAGGTGAGCCATCCATGGACGGAAAGACCTCTGCTAACTTTGATCTGCGTTCGATGCTGGATCCTACGCTTCGCTCAGGACAACGAATGGCTTTGCTCATGAAGGTTGTGCTATTCAGAAAGCCGTGAATTGAAGAACCTTCCTGAGGGTAAAGCCCGAAGGATCGCGTATTCAAATTACAGATTATGCTCAGTTTTAATTTTTTCGAAGAAGCCTTGGCAGGCGTCTTCCAGTACGTCGATGACGTGTTCGAAGGCTTCGGGACCGCCGTAGTAAGGATCGGGTACGATTTTCAGTTTGTGAATTTTGCAAAACTGCACCATTTTGTGAATTTTGGTTTTATAGTTTTTGCGACTATCGAAGCGGAGCAACTCGGAGTAGTTATCTTCGTCCATGACCACGATGTAATCAAAATTTTCAAAATCTTTGGGGTTTTTAAAAGGACGCGAGATGCTCGTCACGTTGTAACCGCGTTGTAAACCATGGTCAATCGTGCGTGGATCGGCCTCTTCGCCTTCGTGATGACCTGCAGTTCCTGCCGAATCAATCACAAACTTAGCGTCGAGGTTATGGTCTTGCACAATTTTTTTAAAGACAGCTTCGGCTGTCGGAGAGCGACAAATATTTCCAAGGCAGACAAAGAGAACGTGAAGTGGTTTTGTCATAGCTGATCTCTAAGTTATGGTTTTTCTCTGACTCCACAGCTGTTGACTGATGTAAGGTCGGCGTTTTTCGCCGGTGCAAACCATAAGCAACTTGGTGATTTTCAGATGAGTAGGATCGGTGATGAGGAGAATGAGCATTTCGCGGATGTAGTTGGTATTGAGGGTGACATAGTTGTCCGTACCCACACCCAATTTGACTCCCTTTTTTTCCCACCAGCTAAAGGGATGCTCTTTATAATCCTCAAATTGACCGGTGAGTTTTTTGTTGGAAGAGGGGAGTGCGATCACAGAAAGATCTTTGTCGATCATACGGTTGAGAACATCGTGCTGATAATGCTCGAGCTCACGGGCCGCATGGAATTTTGCTTTTACAAAATAAACTTCTTCAATCTCACTGATACGTTCGCCGCTGGCGAGACGATCACGGATGCGCTCGCGACCATTCCAATCCAACTCCATGAGTTCGCGATATTCTTGGCTGCGGGGATCAAGGGCGATGCCTTGGCGATTTAAAGAGAGCACATACTGATACATTTTATGGAAATAGTAGTTGGGATTAATTCCCAAGCTTAAACCATGCTCCACCGCATCTACATGCCAAATGTTCATGGCGTTATCCACCGATTGAATACCACGACGAAGGGTGTCCCAGGTTTCTCCATGGTGCGAACGAATTTTAAGACCGCGGGTTTGTAATTTGCGCAAACCAAACTTCATCTCTTTAAATTGTTCTTTGCGATAAAGATCTTTTTCCGAGCCGACAGTATCCACTTCGGAGACGTGGTGAGCGAGCTCCGGGAATTTTTCCAGAAGATTTAAGAGTGATTTAACTTGATGGTCAAAGTGCTCTTTTTTAGATTTAAAATTTTTAGCATCAAAAAACTGCGGTTCTTTACGGAAACAAGGGGAAAGAATAAATTCAAAGCCTGGGTATTCTCGGCGAAATTGCGAAAACCCAGAGTACAATCCACACACCACTTCCTCGCTACTGAGGGTGTCGGCTCCAGGGATTTCTTCCTTACTGGAAGTTGTGGCGCGCGAGAGAGTAAACTTAAGGCGAATCGCTCCCACATTGTATTTATGATAAAGCTCACTGGCCATGTGATAAGCGGCTTCGGCATGGGCTTCTTGGCTGTTGAGGATCAGTTTAGGTAAGAGAAGAATTTCCAGATAACGATCAAAAAGTTCGTGTTCTTTCAAGCGCATCAGATCATGCACTTTTTTGACAGAATCAATGGGTGTCAGCTGTTTTCCAAAAACAGCTTCTATTTTTTGCTCGTAGATTTTTTTATGGTTTCCCGTCAGAAGATTCTGTAAGCGCGGGAAGACAAAGTCGGCGGTGAGGGAGCCGGTGAGATGGATGTGCTCTTCGCGATATTTAAGGGGGAAGCTTTTAAAAAATTCGTAAAAGGCTTTTCCAACGGGGTGATCGATCAGTGTTTCGATGGCCACTTGATTGATGCGAAATTGATCCAACAGTTGCGAGAAGTCTTCCACTGAGCGTTTGACCGGTTCTGGAGTGTCTTCGGCAGAGCGCAAAAGCTCTAAGGTGCTCTGCAGGCTTAAGCCGTTGGTTTCACTTATTATTTTTACGAGATGGGGGAGTATATTTTCGGCAGGTTTTGTATTCATTAAAAATACATTATACAGATGAACCCCCCACTCGTGAAGGGTTATTTTTACTATTCTAAATTTAGTACAAGCCCCTAAGTCATCTGTAGAGTGCGGTCGACGATCTCAAATACGTTCTTAGATAGCCCTGGTTTTTGGTGAATGCGCTCAATTTGCTTGCGTGCAAGCTCTTTGAGCGGGGTATCCCACTTCATCCACTCATTAAAACACGTAGCTAAACGGGCGGCCACCTGAGGGTTGCGACTGTCCAAGTCCAAAATCTGCTCAGCCGCAAAGCTGTAGCCTTGACCATCATAACGATGAAAGCGCAGAGGATTGAGTGATGTAAAAGCAAAAACTAATGAAAATATTTTATTGGGATTGGTTTTATCGTAGGAGGGGTGAGTTAAAAGAGCTTGTACACGTGCCAAAGCATCGCTGCGCCAGGAGAGGGCTTGTGCAGTAAACCACTTATTCATAACTAAGCTGTTCTCTCGCCATTTGTTGGCAAAATCGCTAAAAAGATCTTCATTGTCTTTATGGGCAGCCACCATCAGTACATTCATGACGTCGGTCATTGTTGCGGCTTGTGCATATTCAGTTTTTAAGAGAGCAAGACTCTCGGGAGTGTTTTCCCAAGTGAGATAAGACAACAAAACTCCTTCGAGAGCGCGGCAATCTGCTGCACGCGCAGGGCTTTGTTTTTTGAGACGCTGTTTTTCCTGGCGAGTTTCTTGCCATGCGTTTTGTAATTCGCTACGCAAGTTGGTGCTGACCGTGGTGAAAAAGGTGCGAAAGGTTTTTTCCACGAGTTCAATATTTTCATTGGGACAAAATTGCATAAAATAACTGACTGTGGGGGGCGAAATCAGTTTTGCTAAAAATGCAGGGTCTTCTTTTTTAAAATGAGACAGAGTGGTTTTGAGAGCCGTTAAGAGATCATCACCCATTTTAGCTGGACGCTGCTCACGAATTTGTGCCAGCAGTTCGCGTAAGGTTTCCATAAAAAGTTTTTGTGCGGCTTCGTAACGGCAAAAGGGATCGGTGTCTTTAGCCATCAGTAATAATAAATCACTACGGCTTTGTTCAAAATTCATTTTTACGGGAGCGGAAAATTCGCGCAGCAAAGAGAGCACAGGACGCTCTGGGACATTGCTAAAAACAAACTCTTGAGAGTCTTGATGAACATTTAAAACGCCAGGAGCACTTTCCTCCCCGCTGGTGAGTTGCAGAGAGAGGGGTGTACCGCTGGTGGTGAAGGCGGCATACTGGAGAGGTATCACGTAGGGTTGATTGGTTGTTTGAGTCACTGGGTTTACAGTTTTTTGCTCAATTCGCAGACGCAACTCTTGGCGAGCGGCATTGTAAGAATCGACCACATTGAGTTGTGGAGTGCCGGCTTGGTTGTACCAATTTTTAAATTTTGTGAGATCGCGCTGGGCGGTGATTTCATGGGCGCGGATAAAATCGTCGGTGGTTACAGCCTGCCCATCGAACAGGGCGAAGTATTTTTTGCAACCTTGAATAAAAAGATCGCGACCGAGGAGTGTTTGTAACATACGAATCACTTCAGCACCTTTGTCGTAAACGGTGCGTGTGTAGAAGTTATCAATGGCCATATAGGAAGACGGACGAATCGGGTGAGCCATGCCGCTGGCGTCTTCGGGAAATTGGCGCGTGCGCACATTGATGACATCTTCGATACGCTTTACACCGCGCGAGTTCATATCCGCAGAAAACTCTTGGTCGCGAAAAACCGTGAGACCTTCTTTTAAGCTCAGTTGGAACCAATCTCGGCACGTCACCCGATTGCCCGACCAGTTGTGGAAATACTCATGGGCGATCACCGTTTGAATTCCTTGTGCTTCTTGATCGGTGGCAGTTTGTTCATCAGCGAGAACAAATCGTGAGTTAAAAATATTAAGACCTTTGTTTTCCATGGCGCCCATATTGAAGTCATCCACCGCGACTATCATATACACATTGAGATCGTATTCTAAGCCGTAGGTGTCTTCGTCCCACTTCATGGATTCTTTGAGCGATTGCATCGCATGTCCGCAGCGTGATTCGTTGCCTTTGTCGGTGTAAATCTCGAGCGCTACAGGACGACCCGATTTTGTCGTGAACGTGTCTTGCACAAGTCCAAGATCGCCAGCGACAAGAGCAAACAGGTAACACGGCTTAGGAAAGGGATCTTGCCAGGTGATGCGATGGCGACCTTGCGGAAGAGTTTCTGTTTTGACACGATCGCCATTGGAGAGAAGGTGAGGATATTTTTTTTGATCGGCCTCGATGCTGGTGGTGTATTTGGACAAAACATCCGGGCGATCGAGAAAATAAGTCACACGGCGAAATCCTTGAGCTTCCATTTGCGTGCAAAAAATCTTTTTTGTTTTATAGAGACCGACAAAAGCTTGATTGTCCTGCGGACGAAGTTCCGTGGTGATTTCCATTTGAAATTCATTGGCGTCAGGAACGGTGAGGGTGAGTTGTTCATTGGTGAGTTGATAATCGCTCGTCGGAACGAGAGTGCCATTTATTTTGACTGAAATTAATTTCATATGCTCACCATCTAAGACAAGCGGTGTTCCCGCTTTGGTCGAAGTGGAGCGAGTGATCGTGGTGGTGGCGGTGATCAGCGTGGATTCTTCATTGAGATGGGCGAGCAGGTGAATTTTTGGAATCAGATAGTCGGGAGTTTTGTAGTCTTTGAGGTAGATCGTTGTGGGTGTTTGTGTGCTCATAGAATCTCCTTGTTTTTCCTATAACCTCGTTGATAAAAGGAGGCATGCGAAAACAAATTTGTGGTTTAGAATGTATTGTTGAGAATCCTGGTCAGTCAAATGCTGTTATCCTCTTTCATGGATTTGGCGCAGATTTTTCGGATTTGGCGCCGCTGGCCGACATGATTGATCCCGAGGGTCAATGGACATGGATTTTTCCGAATGGCCCGCACACCGTGGACATTGGTTATCGCATGACTGGCCAAGCCTGGTTTCCCATTCCCGTGGCCGATTTGCAGCAGTCGATTATGACCGGTAAAGCCAAAGATTATGCAACGGCAGCGCCTGCCGATTTGGATAAAATCCTACCCCAGTTAGAAGATTTTATCGGTGAATTGAGAAAAGAATTCTCAGGAATCGTGATCGGTGGATTTAGCCAAGGCGGAATGGTCGCCTCCCATTTGTTAGCCGCCTGTGGTGAAAATCTCAAAGGTGCATTGTTACTCTCCACAGTTTTACTCAATCAAGAAAAACTGCAAAAGTCTTTGGAGGGTGTTGCGGGGCGACCGTTTCTGCAAACTCACGGGAGCCAAGATCCGGTGCTCCCCGTCGCGCAAGGCATGGCATTGTATCAACTTTTGAAAAAACAAGGGTGGCAAGGGCGTTGGCAAGAGTTCTCTGGCGGGCATGAAATCCCTTCCGTCGTTTTACAAAAATCCCGCGAGTTGTTGCAGACTTTGTCGAAGTAACCAATCACGCAGATCCTTCGGGCATTGCCCTCAGGAAGGATCGCTCTTAAATATACTGTGAATTGACTTCGTCGAGCATTTTTTGAGTGATTCTAAGCTGCTCTATCATTTTGATTCTTGTTTGCTGGATTTGATCTAAGTCGTCATTTCCAATTTCAAACAAAGTGCGATGGTCAGAGATAAAAGCCTCGCGGATTTCGAGATTACTTATCATTTTTTTGAGGAGATCAATCTCTTGGCGCAATTGATCGCGAGTGGCGTCGTCATTCTCATGTGCGCGCACCAGCGCATTTCTTTGCGAATTTAATGAGGCGTACTCACTTTCTAGATTTTGGTAGTCTTCTAAAGTATTACCGGTGTAGAGCGGCTTCGGGAAGGTGGGTTCAGTCAAAGCTTTTTGTTCGCGAACGTCCCCCAGATAGCGCTGAAGTTCAGCGATTTGGTTAGAGCTCGCTAAACCATAAATCACCACACCGTCATGGCCGTTGTAGGAGGACGCCTGTTCTCGCAAACGCGCTAATAGATTGAGTCGACTTTCATATAAATCGAGTTGTACTTCGCTCCAGTGAGAAGAAGGAATCCCCATGTTTTGCAATTCCCGAACAAGAGTATTGTACTGTTGAACCACAGAGCTAGCGCCAGAGGCCGAGGTCCCACTGTCACTTTCTGTGGAGTCGTTACAGCCAGTTAAGCTCAGAAGTAAAAGACTGCAGAGAATGAGGAGTGCATTTTTCATGGGTTCATATATAGCACAATGGGAGGAAGCTGAAAGAGGTCTTATAAATTTTATCATTTCTTAGAGGTTCTTACGAAATCAGTCTTCTGGTCTCATTTTAGGTGGAGAGCTGTCTTTTGGGTGTATTAAAATAGGCTCGAACAAGTACGGACTATTGGGAGTGTTCTTTCTTTTTGAAGAAAGCTGATAAAAAGCCAATCAAAATCACGTGCTCGAGGATCTATATTTAACTTTCGCTGTTGATCATTGGCAGTCATAACTCTTTTGTAATTTTTTGCGACATGGTCCACAAAGCGCACAGAAGAGGCCAGACTCTCACCCATAAGAATTCGCCACTTTAAAACCGCATAGATTCTATTGTTGAGTTGCGCTTGCAGAGATAATGGGCCCGACGCGTGTCTCCGCCATTGAGCTTCGCTTTGAATACCTTCGGCCCAACGGTTTTCACTTAGCGACCCCATCAAAATGGATTTTGCTTCTGCGGAGAGGTTCCCAAATAACCCTGCTGTGATTTTTTTCTCAAAGAAATCGACGAACTCATCTTGGGTCAGTTGTTCGACTCCATCGCTTTGTTCTAACATTGGCATTAAGAGAGCCACTACAGGGTGCTCCGGTTTGTTTTGCAGAATATTCCAGAGATCGAGAGCAAATTGACGAGAGGGATCTAAGGGGATGGAAGATCGTTCACTCTTCTGGTATTCTTTGATCTTCAAAAATTCATCAACTTGATGAGCCAACGAATTGAGATCCAATATTAAATGGTTGTGAATTACCGATGCAAATTCAAGTTGAGCTAAGTGGTGGCCTCTTTCAGAGCCGCCATCGGCATAGCCTTTTAGGACTGCACGATATATCATCGAAGATTCGGCCGATGACAGGCCCATTCGCCTTTGCATGAACTGTGTAATAATATAGGTAGACAGATTTGTTTGGATGCCTGTCGCATGTTGTTGGGTCAAATCCCAGAATTCTTGCATGACATCTTTATAAGGTTCGAGGAGTTGGTGAGTTTGACTCAGAATCAAGCGTATTGTTGGTTGATCAAGTTCTTCCGAAAGTTGTCTATGATGTGCCACTTCGTCGCCGATCAGACGTGTTTCACTCCAGGAAGAATCTTGCAAAGTGAGTCTTAAGCCCAAGAGATCACTCAAGTCTGTAATCTGAGTCGGCTGTACAATACTCACTGTGGGGGTTGCTAGACTTACACTGGTAGCAAGGAGTGGCCATAACAGAAAAAAGTAAGCAAGTCTTCCTGAGGCGTAGACGAAGAACCTCGTCTTAATCACTGTCGTTGTGACCATGATCAAAATATTATTTAGCACATAACACAGCAAACTTAACTCCAGCTTGATAATCCTCGTTATAGCTTCGCAAGTTCCCATTTAGGAATCTTACAGAGAACGAGCGTTACGAGCAGAAACTAATAACACAGGAGATCGTCTGAGTGTGACTATAGTTATTACATGTCAAAAGTTTGGACAATAAGAAGAAGGGATGGATCACTCTCCTCTTCATTTCAACTTCAGCAGCAACTTTGTATCATTACTTATACGCCGGAATTCCTGTGATGTACTCACCCAAGATCAAACGATGAATGTCTTCGGTTCCCTCATAAGTATTCACGCTTTCTAAATTCATCATGTGGCGGCCGCACTGATACTCAAGGGTGATGCCGGAAGCACCTAAGATATCGCGGGTCATGCGTGCAATCTCCAGCGCCTTAGATACGTTGTTCATTTTTGCGAGGGAAATCTGTTGAGGAATGGTTAAGCCTTTTTCTTTTAGGCGACCCAGTTGGTACGACAACAGCTGACCCTTGGTGATTTCCGAAAGCATGTAAGTGAGTTTGCTTTGGACCAACTGAAATGAAGCGATAGGTTTATCAAACTGAATGCGGGTGAGTGCGTATTGTTTGGCTTCGTCAAAACACGCCATGGCCGCACCGAGCGCACCCCAGGAAATTCCGTAGCGCGCATGATTGAGACAACTCAATGGACCTTTCATACCGATCACATTCAAACGATGGCTGGCGGGAACCACACACTGATCCATGATGAGCTCCGAAGTCACCGAGGCATTGAGACTGAATTTTTTCTCGATGTTGCGTACTTTCATTCCGGAAGATTTAATATCCACAATGAAGCCACCCACTTTGTCATTTTCGTCGGTGAGTTTGGCCCACACAATGGCCAGATCCGCGAGTCCACCGTTGGTGATCCACATTTTGTTGCCGGTGAGGACGTAGTCGTTTCCTTTTTTAGTGGCGCGGGTTTGCATGCCACTGGGATTGGAGCCAAAGTCGGGTTCGGTAAGGCCAAAACAGCCGATCAGATTTCCTTGAGCCATTTCGGGAAGATATTTATTTTTTAAGTCCTCAGAAGCATAGGCCCAGATGGGAAACATGCAAAGTCCGCCTTGCACACTGATCGCGCTGCGCAGACCGCTGTCTCCACGCTCGAGTTCTTGCATAATAAGTCCGTAGCTCACTTCGCCTAAACCCGGGCAACCATACCCTTCGAGATTGGCTCCCAGAGCACCCAGTTGACCCAGCTCTTTGAAAACTTTTGTAGGGAACGTGTGATTGAGGTAATGGGTCGCGATGTCGGGCATGATATTTTTAGTCACATAATCGCGAAGAGTGAGTTGGATGGCTTTTTCCTCATCGCTGAGAAGATGAGAAATATTGTAAAAATCTAGGGCTTCATAGGGCTGCATGGAGTCTTCCTCGTTTCTCTTGCTCTTTTATCGTGGCCTGGCTAGACTGCCGCCAAATAACCGCAGGCGAAAACTGCTAGAGCAAACAGGGAGATTTTATGAGAGTTCTGGTGATCGGGCAAGGGGGAAGAGAGCATGCTATGGTGCGGGCTTTGTATTTTTCACCAACGGTGATCGAAGTTCACGCAGCTCCCGGTAGTGCAGGAATGACGGAAGCCATCTGCCATAATATCAACGTCAGTCAAAGCTCTGATGTCGTCGCCTTGTGCAAAAAATTTCAGTTTGATTTAGTGGTGATTGGCCCTGAGCAGGCTTTGATGGATGGTTTGTCGGACACTCTACGCGCCAATGGTTTTTTGGTTTTTGGCCCGAGCCGCGAAGCTGCACAGCTCGAAGGCAGCAAAATTTTTAACAAAGAATTCCTCATCGAAGGAAATATTCCCACGGCACCGGCTGTCGTCGTAGATTCTGTCGCAGGTACGCTCAAAGCCGCCGAAGGTTTTACGGCGCCCTATGTACTCAAGGCCGATGGGCTCGCCGGTGGCAAGGGCGTTTATATTTGCTCGACACTGCAAGATTTAAAACAAGCTGCTGAAGATTTGTTTGATAAAAAAGTTCTCGGAGCCGCAGGTGAAAAAGCTCTGCTTGAAAAATTTCAAAAAGGTTTTGAGCTCAGTTATTTTATTTTAACTAATGGCGAAGATTATTGTTCCCTGCCGTTAGCGCAAGATCATAAAAAAATTGGCGACGGCGAAACAGGCCCCAACACTGGGGGGATGGGAACCATCGCTCCGATTCCCATCCACGAGGAAGAGCACCAACTAATTTTAAAACGTGTGATTGAACCCACAGTGAAACATTTGCGTGCACAAAAAATGGATTACAAAGGTGTTTTATTTATCGGTCTGATGATGACTGCCGACGGTCCATCCGTTTTAGAATACAACGTGCGTTTTGGTGACCCCGAGACCCAGGTTTTATTGCCACTTCTCGATGGTGATTGGGGCCAAGTGTTTTTAGCCATCGCCAAAGGGGAAATTCCTCAACTCAAATGGAAAACTCTTTCTGCTGCCTGTGTGGTTTTAGCGGCTGAGGGGTATCCGCAGACGGTGGTTAAAGGAAGTCCTATTCAAGGCGATCTGCAGGCGCAGACGTCGTCGAGTTATCTCTTACATGCCGGAACGGCATTAAAAGACGGCCAATGGGTTGTCAACGGTGGACGTGTTCTCAACTCCATCGGCCTGGGCGCGAGTCACCGTGAGGCGATTAAGAAGAGCTACGAGCTAGCCGAGCGCGTGCAGTGGCAGGGCATGCAGATGCGCGGAGATATCGGTAAAAAATATTTATAGTGCGTCGTTCGCAAATTTCATTTTATTTTTAAGTTCGATTTTCCCTTAAAAGAGATAGCGCTCGACGGCCGCAGGTCGTCTTCGGGTCGCGTCATCTTCGATGCCGCGCCTCGGATACGCCCCGCGCGCACGCGATATCTCTTTTAAGGGAAAATCGAACTTAAAAATAAAATGAAATTTGTGAACTCTCTATTGTGTATGGCAAAAAAAAATTACCAAGCGTAGTTGAGGTGAACCATTTGAACTTGGTTCTGGCCTACAAAAGACGTCTCAATGCCAATCGAACTTTGTGGTCCCAAATCGTGTTGGAAAATCATCGCCAATTGGCCATTGCGAAGAGCATCGTATCGTAATTGCGCTTTGGTCCAACCTTCATATTGAATAAAAGCCTGTCCTTGGAAAGCGGCAATTTTAAAATCAAAGTGATGGGCGACGTTTTTGTCGTCTTTAAATTCCATATCTGTTTCCATTTTTTCTTTGAGTGAATCGGAGGCTTTTCCTAAAGAGGATTTGCGGAAGATGTCCGACTTCATAAAACGCGCGGTCGTTCTATCTAAAATACGACGAAATACATAAGAGTCTTTTTCAATAAGTCCCGATTCTTGGGGCGAAATATTATCAAAATACACTTTTTGTATACGATCACGGCGCTCCGCAAACATGACCAGATCTTTTTGCAAAGAGGCCTCAAGAAGAGGTGCCGTGTCCTGCTCCTTGTATTGAGGAAGGTAAGGGTTGAGATAAGCCTGTGCCCTCTGCTCAGCGTTCGCGGCAGTGACAAAAATGAGCCCTAAAATGGTGATAAGTACCCCTTTAATCATACGTACTTAGTAATAGCAAGGAGGGGGCCAATTTGACGGAATAATTGTAAATTCAAATGGATAGAGGCGTTTGATTTGAGATGCAATTAATCGGGTTGCCTACACGCACTGAGACGAGTCCCCGCGAACCCCCCTGAAAAAAGCACCAGCTCGTTTAAAAGTTAGACAGCAGATCCTTCGCTCTGCTGACGAAGGATCTCGCAAAAACGATTAACCTGCTTAACCCCAAAGGGGTCATTAGTTGAGTAGGGGGTGGGGAATGAAAAAAAGTACGTCGTTTATGACAAGGTTGTTTTTTTGGCTGACCCTGGCCTGTGAAAGGTCGCAGTACGCAAGCACAGGGAAAGCCAACGAAGAAACGACACAGGATAAGTCCATGGTGGTCACAGGCCTCGTCGTGCGTGCGGCAGATGCAGCAGAGTGTGCCGCCGGTGGATTCATTTACCAGTTCTACAGTGACAGCAATAACAATCAAAAATTAGATGAGGTGGAACCCGTAGTGCAGGAACAGAAGATCTGCAATGGCGTGGCTGGCGAAGTGGGAGCGACGGGAGAAACAGGAGCGACTGGGTCTAATGGCGCTGACGGAGCAAACGGAACCAATGGCGCTAACGGTGCCAACGGACATAGTGTGGTTTTGCAAACGACACCCGCATCACCTGCGCAATGTGCAAATGGCGGGAGTATCTTGTTAGCGGCCGTGGATAGCGATGATTCCGGAGATCTGTCTGTGGCGGATACACAAATGCAATCCGTGTTTGTTTGTAATGGCTTAGCCGGACAAAACGGAGCACCGGCACCGATTTCACCTTTCTCCACAGTGGACATGATCATGGCGTGCGGAAATAATTCTCCTTATAAAGAAGTGCTATTGGTTTTACAAAGTGGAGATGTGTTGGCGTCCTTTTCCAACAATATGGCGGGAGATATGACTCGCTTGGCGCTGTTGCCGGATGGAACTTTTCAAAATAGCGATGGCAGTGGCTGCGTGTTTTCTTTATCGACCAGTGGAAATCAGCGCACGGTCAGTTGGGACAATCAGGTGCAGAAGACTTGGACGTTGTTGTAGCGAGATCCTTCGCTTTGCTCAGGAATCCTGATGAGCTGCTCAGAAATAATGGACGCCCCCTCTTGCCAACGAGGGCTGGTTACCTCAATACAGTAAAACTGTAAACAAAAGGGGGAAATCCATGAGGAACGTAGTATTTATTGGTTTAGATGTCGATGATAAAAAATTCCACGGTTG
>JBGSUL010000002.1:0-66897 GCA_041736155.1 Bdellovibrionales bacterium | reverse complement strand
GGATAGGCCAAGTTCGGACAACACTTAATGCGTTAACCAGCACGCGAATATGAGGATGATGTTCAAGAATGCTCATCAAACAGACACTCCGACCCGAGGCCACTTTTACACTTGACCGGGGTGGCGTCCATATGAGGAAGGTGAGAGTTCTCACGAAGTTTGAAATTCTTCGTGTATTGCTCTGAGGAAAGCTGAAATAAAAAAGGCTCCTTGGAGGGAGCCTTTGGCATAAGTTATCAGATTGATAACTAAAAGTTAATATCATCGGCGTCGCCGTCGGGTGGGCGAAGGCCTTTCTTTTTAATCTTCTCAACGAGTGTTGTGCGATTGAGTTTGAGCAACAATGCGGCTTGGTTGCGATTCCAACCGGTTTTGTTGAGAGCATTCATAATCAATTGATTCTCATAGGCATCTACGGCTCCGTTAAAATCAATGCCGTCAGCGGGCATCTCGCCAATGGTTGCCGCCATGTGCGTATTGGGCGTGGAGATATGAAAATGCTCGGGAAGATCTTCCGTGTGGATCATGCCTTCACGCTTAAGAATGCTGGCGCGCTCAACAAAGTTTTCCAACTCACGAATATTTCCCGGCCAGTTGTAATCCATCAATAGAGCCATGGTATCTTCAGCCACGCCTGTGATCGATGCTGATTTCTTTTCATTGAACACATGGATGAAATGTTGAATGAGGAGAGGAATATCGCTGCGACGTTCGCGCAATGCAGGAATATATATTGGAATCACGTTCAGACGATAAAATAAATCTTCACGGAAACGTCCATCTTTCACCGCTTCTTTAAGATTCACATTTGTTGCTGCGATCACACGAATGTTGGCTTCGACGGTTTTCGCACTGCCGACAGCTTCAAATCTGTGATCTTGCAGAACGCGTAAAAGTTTCACCTGTAAGTTGGTGCTGAGGTCGCCGATCTCATCGAGAAAAATGGAACCATGGTTGGCTAATTCAAAACGGCCGGCGCGATTGCTGATCGCCCCCGTAAAAGCTCCTTTGACGTGACCAAACAATTCACTTTCTAAAAGTTCAGCAGGAATCGCACCACAATTGATTGGAATAAATGACTTTGTTGCGCGCGGAGAATTATAGTGAATCGCTTTCGCAATCAACTCTTTGCCTGTGCCGCTTTCACCGGTGATCAAAATAGTAGAGTCCGAGTCAGCCACTTTTTCTACAAGGGATAAAACTTTTTTAATGCTGTCACTTTGACCAATGATATTGTCAAAACGATATTTGCTATAAAGTTGATTTTTGAGTCGTTCGTTCTCAGAGATAAGACGCGTGTGCGAAAGCGCTTTGTCAGAAAGCAACGTCAGCTCTTCTATATTAAAAGGCTTTGTCATAAAATGATAAGCGCCCAGCTTTGTGGCTTCTACAGCGAGGTCCACAGAGCCAAACCCGGTAAGTACGATGACCGGTGTTTGGTCGTACTTCTTTTTTACCATGCGCAAAATTTCGATTCCGTCGCCATCGGGAAGTTTTATATCGAGAAGAACCAGATCAATCGCCGCTTCGTTGGCGATCACATGTTCAGCCTCTTTCGCGCTGGCCGTCGTGAGAACTTGAAAGCCTTTGCGGCTATAGATACGAAAGAGAGCAGCTCGTAGTGTTTGATCATCATCCACAACGAGAACTTTTATTTGACTCATGAGATCCTTCCCTGGATATCGAGCGTTGAGCGCGAAGGCCGTTTCATCCTTGAACGACCTGATTAGAGCGTATGAGACATTTTTGACGGTGTCAATTTCACGACCTGCAAATACAGACTAAAATGCGTGCGAGGAAAGTCGAGGAAAATGAAGATGGGCTCGTGTTCTGCCATCTTTCTGCGTGGTTAGATCAATGCGCGCGGAGTGCTCGGTCAGAATTTGTTTAGCTAGAGTTAGGCCCAGCCCCGAGTGTTTCTCTGGGTCTTTCGTCGTAAAGAGTGGGTCAAAAAAATGGTGGGTCTCGTTATTGGCTAAACCCACACCGTTGTCAAAGATGTCGATATCGATGCCTTTTTCGGTCGTCGAAATCTGAATTATGATTTCCCCTTTGAAGTCGGGAATGGTTTTGCGTTTAGTAATAATGCTCTCGTAAGAATTTTGCAGAATATTACAAAAGACCTGCGCCAGTGGATTGAAACGTCCACGCACCGTCAGAGCCTCTTCGCTATCGGGAAATTGAATACGAATTCCTAACGAGCGTGTGCGGAGTTCGGTAATCATGATCGCGCGTTTGATCACGTCCACCAGGGGAATGTCGTGCACTTCGGATTCTTTGGCGGTGCGACTGAAGCTTAAAAGATTTTTCACAATGTCTTTGCAGCGGAGGGCGGCCTTTTCCATTTCGTCTACATCGGGGCGCAATGGGTCCTGGGCTGGGAGATCCATTTTAATTAATTGGATAAAGTTGATCATGCCACCGAGGGGATTATTTAATTCATGGGCGATACTGCTGCTGATGGTGCCAAGCTCAGCGAGTTTCGCTGATTCCACCAACTGTCTTTCAAGACCTAGCTGTTGAGAAATGTCACGATAGAGATGAAAATAACTTTTTTGATAATCAATCACCATCGACTGACTAAACACATCGTAGACTTTGGCATTTTCTCCGGACTCACGCAAACGAAAGGTTTGACCGCGTTGACAGTCCGTGCACGGACTTTGCCGCTGAAACAATATCTCGTAACACTTTTTACCGAGCACTTGTTTTTTGGGACTAAGACTTTTATTCACCAAATGGAGATTGTAATTTTCGTCAATCAGGCACACCGGATCCAAAATCGCATTGAAGGTGGATTGCCACTGCGATTGCAACTCTCGATTGCGTTCGATTTGCAACATTTTTTCTACGCAAAAAGAAATTGCTTCACTCAAGGTTTCTAAAAGTTCTTTTTCATCTCGTCGAAACGCTGTTTGGCTTTTTCTGGCAAAAAGCAACTGGCCATAATCACGCTGAGCGAGAGTCAGGGGGAAACGGTACAACGATGTGGAGGCCGGCGTCTCAAGAAGATTGCTAGTCAGTGAAAGTTCCAGCTGGATACGAAACCAGTCCAACGATAAAGGCTCGTGCAGAAGTTCTGTCACCGTCTTTTCGAGATCGGCGATGGTGGTGGAGTTGTGAACGGCGAACAAACACTTTTGCAGAAAAATATTTTTTTCGTTTGCGGCAGAGAGCCGGGCGCGGGCTTCTTCGATATGATTTTGGCGTTTTTCAATACGTGACTCAAGATTTTGAGTCATTTCTTGCAACTCTTTATTTTGCTCACGGAAAAGTTGGTAGAGAACTTGCTCTTGTTTGAGATTTTGTCCCTGTTCCATGGCCTCTTGAATAGGCTTTTGCAGTTCGGCAATACGCGCATGGGGAATCAGGCGAAAGGGGCGCTGGAGATTGAACAGGTCAACGAGAGCGTTTTCGGCAAGATCGAGAGAAAAAAAGATCAACTGCGTTTGCAGGCTGAGTTCTTTCATCTCCTTCAGAAGTTTTTCGTACTGTTGCAAAAAAGGCGCATAAACTTCAAGAACGATGACCGTCGGTTCTGAGGAAAAAAAGGGAAAAGTCAGCTGACTCGGCTTGTAATGGACGGCTTCCCATTGCGGGTCGGGTAGAAAATTTTCTGAGATAAAATACAGACCTGTTGTTTTAAAACTCGGGGCCGCCGAAGGGACTCGCATCATTTTATCATCGGACCGATTTCGAGGATTGGCAACGGAATGTTGGATTGACTCTCGACTGGGGTCTGCTAATTTGGCGCTATGAAACCCTTAAATTTCAATTATACCGCAATTGTATTAGCTGCTGGCCAAGGCACACGAATGAAATCGCCTCTGCCTAAAGTTCTCCACCCGGTGGCTGGTCAACCCATGATTCAGTATGTTTTTCAGGCTTTGGCCCCGCAAAAATTCCAAGAGATCCGCGTGGTTTTGGGCGTGGGAGAAAACTTGATTCGACCCCTCGTCGAAGCGCAAGGATATGTTTGTCATCGTCAAGTGCAACAGCTCGGCACAGCTGACGCCGTTCGCCAAGCAAATCCCGAATCCATCGAGGGAGCTGTGCTGATTGTCAATGGTGATCATCCGTTGATTTCGCCGGAGAATGTGCGGGCTATTCTTCAGGAGTTTGAAAATAAAAATGCCGATGTGGCGGTGGTCACGTGCACGGTTAAAAAGCCTGGTAACTACGGACGCATTGTTCGTCACTACGATGCTGTCAAAGCGATTGTCGAAGCCAAAGATGCTTCGCAAGAAACTTTAAAAATTCGTGAGATCAACACGGGAATTTACGTGGTGAAGGCGGATGTTCTCAATACCTATTTGCCACAGATTAAAAATAACAATAAACAAAATGAATTTTATCTCACAGACTTGATTGCGGCCACAGTCGAAGATCGCAAAAAAGTGATGGCGATCCCTATGCCAACAACGGTGGCGTTTGGTGTGAATACGCAAGAAGAATTGGCACGGGCGACACGTTTCGTGATTCGAAAAAAAGTGCGTGAGCTCATGGAAGCTGGCGTGATCATCATCGATCCGCAAAACACCTATGTGGAAAACTCGGTACAAATTGGCGCAGGAAGTGTATTATATCCCGGTTGTTTTTTAAAAGGCCAAACGGTGATTGAACCGTTCTGTGTGGTCGAGCCCCATGTGTTTATCGTCGATAGTCATGTTCAACAAGGAACACAAATCCGAGCAGGCTCTTATCTTGAAAAATCAGTGGTGGGAAAAAAATCCATCGTTGGACCTTATGCGCGTTTGCGCCCAGGCACGCTTCTTGGTGAAGAAGTACATATCGGAAATTTTGTCGAACTCAAAAATGTACACATGGCTGCACGAGCCAAAGCAGGGCATCTCACTTACTTAGGAGACGCTGAGATTGGCGAAGAGACCAATATCGGTTGTGGCACCATCACCTGCAACTATGCGGTGGATAAGAAAAAGTATAAAACGAAAATTGGCAAAAATGTTTTTGTGGGCAGTGATACACAATTTATCGCCCCCATTGTGATTGGTGATAATGCCGTGATTGGCTCGGGCTCGACGATAACGAAAGATGTCCCGTCCGAGGCTTTGGCTGTGGCTCGTGGTCGCCAAATCATCAAAGAGAATTACAATAAAAAATAGGAGAAAATATCTGTGTGTGGAATCGTTGGTTATCTTGGCACAAAAAGCACCGTCGATGTTTTAGTCAATGGACTTAAAAAACTGGAGTATCGTGGTTACGACAGTTCGGGCATTGCCGTTTTGGAGAACAACGAATACACAGTGCTACGCGCGCAGGGAAAACTTTCCCAACTCGAAGAAAAAATAAAAAAGTCTAAGCCTTCAGGCCCTGTTGGCATTGCACACACACGGTGGGCGACCCATGGTGTCCCCTCGGAGAAGAATGCTCACCCCCACAAAGTGGAAGGTGTCTGTCTTGTTCATAATGGTATTATTGAAAACTACAGCGAGCTCAAAGAAGAGTTAAACAAACAAGGCGCAGTTTTTTCCTCGGACACAGATAGTGAAGTGGTGGCACATTTACTCGCTAACCAATTAAAACAAACTCCCGATCTTCGTCAGGCCGTGCATAAAATTCTCACTCGCATCGAAGGCGCTTATGCCATTTTAGCAGTTTGGGATAAGCAGCCCGACACGGTGGTTGCTTTTAAAAACGGTCCGCCGTTGATTGTGGGCCAAGGACAAGGGGAAATGTTTGTCGGCAGCGATGTGCAGGCCATGCTCGCCTACACCAAATCGATGATTTATCTCGAAGACCACGAAGTGGCCGAACTCACGGCGCAAGGTGCGCACTTTTATGATCGCACGGGTATCGCCATCAAAAAACAGCCCATCCTCATTGATTGGAATACAGCGCAGGCTGAAAAAATGGGATTTAAGCACTACATGCTCAAAGAAATCTTTGAGCAACCCAAAGCGGTGGCATCGGTTTTAGAAAACTATGTCAATCACGAGTCCTTGTCCGTGCATTTTGAAAAACTCGGAGTGTCGCCGGTGCCAGGCGCGGCGCCAGGATTGTCTTTGGATGAGCTTAAAAAAGTCGAGCGTATTTTTATCATTGCCTGTGGAACTAGTTTTTATGCTTCTATGTACGCTGAATATCTTATCGAAAAATTAGCCGGTGTGCCGGTTGAAGTGGATGTGGCGTCGGAGTTCCGTTATCGGGAGCCCGTGATCCCACCCCGCTCGTTAGTGATGACAATTTCGCAAAGTGGGGAGACCGCAGACACTTTGGCCGTTTTAAGAATGGCAAAAGAGGCGGGCGCACTGACATTGAGTCTCAGCAATACCAAGGGTTCCACCATCGATCGCGAAGCTCATGGCCATTTGTATATGCATGCGGGGATCGAAGTGGGTGTGGCGAGCACAAAAGCGTTTATTAGCACACTCACCGTGGTGAACCTCTTTGCTATTTTCCTTGCTCGTCAGCGTGAGAAAATGTCGATGGCGGAAGAAAAAAACTATGTGCAGAATCTTTTGGGTTTGCCCAGTCAAATGGAAGCCGTGCTCTCTCACGATAAATTTTTTGCTAAAGCTTCAAAGACCTTAAAAGAATACCGCGGATTTTTATATTTAGGCCGTGGAATTAACTACCCCATCGCCATGGAAGGAGCTCTCAAGCTCAAAGAACTGGCCTATATGCACGCCGAAGGTTACGCCGCAGGTGAGATGAAGCACGGACCTCTGGCGTTGATTGATCCGTCAATGTTGGTGGTGGTGATTTGTCCTAAAGACAGTCATTACGAAAAAACCCTGAGCAATTTGCAAGAAGCCAAAGCGCGCGGCGGAGTGATTGTGTCGATTGGGACGGGCGAAGATAAAAAACTCAAAGAGATGAGCAAAGAGTATTTGTCTCTGCCTAAGTCAGATTGGATGGCGTCGGGGATTTTATCGGTCATTCCGGTGCAGTTGCTGGCTTATCATGTGGCCAACATTTTAGGCTACGATGTCGATCAACCTCGCAACCTCGCAAAGTCAGTGACCGTAGAATAAGATTCTCTTTAAGAACGAACGTGTGGAAGTTCGCCCAAAGCAATTTTTAACGAGATCCAATACTTCATGGCTTCGGTCGTGGATTCCGCAAGACGGAGCTCGGCTTCGGCTGTGGCTTGCTCGCGCAAGTTGACGATGAGCACGTTGGTTTCCCCTTGGTTGAGGCGAATCCGTTCTCCCTTTTCTAGATTCTGGGCGAGACGGAGTTCTTCAAGTGCCAGTTCACGCCTTTGTAAAGACACATCAAGGTTTTTCTTTATTGCACGAATATCAGCTTCGATGCGCTGTTTGAGAAGTTGCTTTTGATAAGTCAGACGTTGTGTCTGCGAGCGAATTTGTGCTTGGCGTCCGCGAAGGGCCCGATACTGTAGGGGCACTTCAAATTGAACCATGGTCTTGATGTTATTATCGTCTAAAGATGTTGAGCCAACTCCTTCATCCTTGGAGTATTGTGCTTGAAGATCAAGTTTTGGTAAAAAACGATTTTTTACTAATTCCTCATCAATTTTATTTTGTTCAATTTGCAGCTGCAGTGCCTTTAGGTCAGGGCGTTGCTGAAGAGCTAATTCAGCCAAGTCAGAAGCCGATTTTTGCAATAATTGTGTTTGTACAAGCGGAATGGTGCTTTCGGAAAGCTCTCGTGGAGTGAGTAACTTTTGTTTGATGTTTTCGTCTTCGATATAAAAACCGAGCTCGGCTATGCTCTGTTCTAGCTGCATTTCACTTTGCATGACAAAGGAACGTCTTTGTAAGATGGATCGTAGGTTGTCGTTGCGTTCGAAACGCGGGATATCTCCAGCTTTACTTCTTTTGAGGAGCCAGACATCTCGCTGCTCGGCGATTTGCAAAAGGCCTTTTTGCACGAGAAGTTTTTTTCCGGCGAGGGTCCAATCCCAATAACGGTGAAGGGCATTGCGAACCTGCTCCAGTTCAGTGGCTTGCAATTGGTATTCACGTTGTTCTTTACCAAGATTGGCTTTGCTAACACGGGCTCGACGTTCATCGATGAGGAAATCTCTGAGGAGTGGAAGCTTGCCTCCGACACTCCACTCGCCTTTATCAAGGGTCTCCCATTCTTTATCATAGACGGCAAAATTACCCTCTCCCTTTTTGTAACCGGCATAAAGATCAAGGCCAAAGAGAGATGTGGGTTTTATAAGCTTTGCTTGCAAAACATCGTTCTGGTAATCGCCAGTTTGGTCGAGGTAACTTCCTTGGAGAAGAATATCAAATGCGCCGCGAGAGGCGAGTTGTTCGCCGTCGGCGATAGCCACATCACTTTTTGCCATTTGAACAGAAGGAAACTGCTGGAGAACATGGTCGAGAACCTGCTGTTCACTGACGCTGGAATGACTGAAGAGAGTAAAAATCCAAAACGCTATCATTTTTCTGTCTTTTCACTGGATGTCTTTTTTTTAGAATTCTTTTTTGTATCTTGGTTAATTGGGTAGACGCCGGTGGGAAGATTGGACGGAGGAAATCCATTGAAGCGACGCCAAATTTCATAACCTAGCGGAACATCGCCTAACATAACCCAGGCATAGGTGCGCACCCCTTGTCGTAAAAAATCAGGACTTGGCCAGGTTGAGTCGTCTTCTGGAACGATAAGAATGCGAAAGTTTCCTTGCCCGTCATCAAGGGCATCAACAAGTTTTACGGTGCCAAAAAAAATTCCCACAGAAATTTGCGGAAGTCCTGAAAATTGGATTGTGGGCCATCCTTCAAATTGTAAAGCCACCCGTTTGCCGGCCGTGACCCAGGGGATGTCGTTGCCAGAAACCCAAGCTTCTACGATTCGCGAAGAAGTTTCTGGAACAATCAGCGCGAGAGGTTCCCCCGTGTGTACAAACTCAACGCCGGCGGCGGAGTTTTTTAAAATACGTACGACGGTGCCATCAATGGGTGCGGCAATCACCTGTTGTTGCTGTCGAGAGAGGCGGACATCAATCCGTGACATGTCGGCGAGAGCGGAAGCTTCCTCGGACTCCAATTTTGCTAGCTCCATTTTGGCTAGTTCGTACTGACGTTGCGAGCTGAGTCCTTGGCCATAAAGCTCTTTTTGCCGTTTGACGTTAATCGCAGATGTTTTCCGTGCTAATTCGATGGATTCAAACTTTTTTTCGAGTGATTCACGCTCTTTGCCCATGCGATCTAAGATGAGAGGATCGTTATCAGCCATCTCTAAAATGGTGTCCCCTTTTTTAACCTTGTCGCCTTCTTGCACGAACCATTTTTGAATACGCCCATCAATAGGAGCAGAAAGCTCTTGGCGTCGCTCTTGTGCATCCAGGGCAATCACGCGCCCCTCTCCAACGATGGTCTGCATCCAAGGCATAAAAAGCATTAAACAAGCGAAGGCGAACATGCCGATAAAAACACGGTTGGCTATGCGAATCCATGATGGATTATCTTTAATCAATCGCTGAATTTGACTGGACACTTTCAATTTCCTTTAATGTTTTATCGATTTTGTAGACGCTGACTAAAGAGTCATACCAATAGTCAAGAATGTTACTAAACTTAAAGATAGAAATAAGAACGTTGGTAATAATTAATTCTCCAGCAATGAATTGCCCGAGTGTCATTTGTTGGTTGTAGACAAGAATCCCACCAATGGCGAGAAGAACACAACTTGCCACAACTTGGACCGCCACCAACCCCAAAGACTGTTTAAAATGCACGCGAAATCGGTTTTCTCGAGCCCACAAATAATTTGTCAAAAGTTCTTCTGATATTTTTTGCGGTTGATCTGGTTGTACCGCCAATTGTTGAAGATGAAAAATCACCTCATATTTATATTTACTCTCTTTGAGAGCCAGATCAAAAACCCCTTTCCCAAGGATGCGAAGCACATAATAGAGGGCTCCAAGAATGCAAAGGGAATAGATGAAAAAAAGTGGGTGATAAAGTGAGATAACGATCAATCCGAAAATCGTTTGTAACGAGAGAGTCAGGCCGTCAAAAATTAAATAGGTGGAAGTTTTCTGTAGGGTGATGATTTCGAAGAAGTGATTCATCTTTTTTTGTAAATCGATATGACTTTGTTTAAGGATGTGTAATGAATTCTCTAAATCTTTCGCCAAATCATGAAACAATCGCCTTTGAAAGCGTTCGTTAAGGAGGAGCTGCAGTGCTCGCATAATCCCAATCCCGACCAGGAAAAATGCAATGCAGATCAGTAAAAAAATTGTGGATTGTTGGTAGTAGAGAAGAGTGAACTGTTGCACAAGGATTTGAATGCCAAAAGGTATGGCCAGGAGAAGGAGGCCTGATGCTATGGAAAAAATAAAAAAAGCTTTGATATTCACTTTTTCGGAAAGAAAAAGCTGCCAAAGAAGTTGCACAGCTGGACTTTGTTCTGTCGCGGAAATGTCTTTTTTTCTAAAGCGGGACATAACGCTAATTTCAATGATTTTTGCTTCTGAAGCAACCAATTCGTAACTAGGCTAGACAATCTTGAATCAACGCAATAAAAAGAGGGTCAAAAAGTTGAGCTTGGTGCCTCTACAGAGGCACATTTTTCTTTTTTGACTTGCTCGAAGACGTTTTTTGTTTCTTAGAGACTTTTGGACTGTTCTTTTTATTCTTTACGATGCCTTTAAAAGATTTTTTTGCAGGAAGACTCTTCTTAAAGGGTTTTTCGATAAAGGTTTCTACAGGAACCAGTTCGACTTTTTCCTCAATAACAGAAGTCACTTCTTCGGTGTGTTCGGGGCGTGTATAAATATGAAAATGCTCAGTGAAAAGGTTATTTGCGCGATGAACAGAGTTGGAGATCCAACTTTTTGTGGCTTGCGACGATTGAAACGCCATTTCTGAAAAATCACTTTGTTTAAAAAAGAAGTTCATTAACTGTGTTAAACCAAATTGGGTGAATTGAAATAATTTAATAAGACCTTGTTTGCTCAAAAGGCCTGTTTTTCTGAGAGTGCTGTGTAAGTCTTTGAGTTCAAAAAACTCAGCCACTAGACCCGTCGTCACCATAAAAATCAAAATGAGCAGCGTTGAACCGTAAAGTCCGGCGACGGAGTAAAGGCCTTTGGCAATAAAAGATCCCAAAGCTCCACCGGCACCATTTGGTAAACTTTCAAGTGTAGGAAGGTTGAGAGAAAATTGGAAGACAGAAAGAAGGTTGGAAAACAAGGTGAGGAGCATACCATGAGCCAAAGCGGAATAAGCGATCACAGGGTAATCTCTTCTGAGGTCGTTAAAATTAAAAATATGAAAATTAGTGATGTAACCTAAATGCAGTGCTGCGAACGCGATATAAAAATAGCCATAACCGAAGGCTGAGAAAAATCCGCGTTCGATGTGTCCACCGAAGGACCCGAGAATCAATTCGAGGCTAGCTCCGCCGAAGGCGAGATAAGCAATCCCACTCACAAACACGGTGAAAGCGATCACCAGACTGGAAAAAAAGACCACTTCTTGGATTTGTCCTTCGATTTGGTGTTTTAGCTTTTTCATAAGAGTATCCTCTCCTCTAAAGTTTCCAGTCGATAAATATGCAAAGCCAAAGCCGAAAAAGGAGGGGATTTCGGGCACTTTGATCAAAAAAGAGAGCCTGAAAAGGGAATTGGTCGCCAAATTTTGTCACTTTTGGAGGTCAAATTAGACGGGAGGTCCTTCGCTTCGCTCAGGAAACTTAAGGTTTCCTGAGCGAAGCGAAGGACCTCGTCTCAAATCATCTGAACTCAGCATAAACTGGACCAGACATCCATCTTCTGGACCTGATGCCTGCCAAAAATTTGCCGATAAGCTATGGACAACGAGGTGACCGCATGAAGAGTTTATTTCTAATCCTATTTTTAGCTTTTAATGTTTTTGCAGCAGAAAATCCTGATGTGGAAAGTACAGAAAAAATATTACAAGCCGAAGCACAGGTGATAGCTGATTTCGGAGGGTATACTGACGAAAGTGCAGAAACACTCAAGGTTTCAAGACTCAATAATTATCAACATTTGGATCCAAAACGTTTGGTTCCAACGGATTTATTACAAAAAGCTGTTAATTTTTTTGATGTTAATAAGAGTCGTTTTAAAAACCAAAATTACATAACGATTGTAGACTTTGCTCCGCGCTCTGATGCGTATCGATTATTTATTATCAATCTGAAAACAGGCGTCGTGGAGAGATATCACACCACACACGGGGTCAACAGCGATACAGATCGTGATGGTTATGCGGAATCCTTTAGTAATGTATCAGGTTCAAAACAAAGTTCATTGGGCTATGTGCGAACCGCAGAAGTTTATAGTGGTAGTTTTGGACGCTCTTTACGACTCGATGGTTTGTCGACGACCAACAGTAATATTCGCGCACGCTCGGTGGTGTTTCACGGTTGGCAACCAACAGTCGAAGCTCATCAAATTCAAGCCATGTCTTGGGGATGTATTACAACGGATTTGCGTCTTCGAGATCGTCTGATTGATTTCATCAAAGACGGCAGTTTGATGTTAGTGTCGGTGTCTAAAGAGTGATCAGCGCCAGCCGGTGGCGCTGATTATTTATGGACGAGGTGTACGCGTTGCACCCATTGATGGCCTTGGTGTTTGTTGACGTTTTGGCGAATCTCTTCGACGAGAAAACGGAACTCATTCAACCACACGCTGCTGGCCACTTCGATGGTCAGCACGCCCTGGTAAAATTGCACAGGTCGTGAATGTTTTGCCAAAGACGGGCCAACAATTTGGTCCCATTGCGACTCTAATTTCCAGCGTTGAAATCCATCGGACAAAGGAGACTTGCTATTTTCGAAAAGTCTTTGTAGGACATCCACGACAGGTGAAGGTTTTTGCGATGGCCGCTTCTTTTTAAACTCGCTCATAATCGAAAAAGGATAATACATGACAACGACAAATCCAACGATTCATGTTGTGGGCGCAGGTTTGGCCGGCTCAGAATGCGCTATACAGCTGGCGGAGCGAGGATATAACGTTGTGTTGCACGAAATGCGCCCGCAGATTATGACGCCCGCGCACAAGACGGACAAAGCGGCGGAATTGGTTTGCTCCAACTCCTTTGGTAGCTACGCTAACGGTTCGGCTCCGGGGCAGCTCAAGTGGGAGGCGGAGCGCTGGGGTTCGGTGATTTTAAAATATGCGTGGCAATCACAAGTCCCTTCGGGACAAGCCTTGGGCATGGACCGCGAAAAATTTTCCAGCCTGGTCAACACACGTTTGCGCAACCATCCACGCATTCGTTTTGAAGACGGCGCTGTGACTCGCATCGAGGACATCCCGCGCCCCTGTGTGATCGCCACCGGGCCGCTGACTCACGAGGCTCTTGCGCAATCGTTGCTCGCCCATTTTGGTGATTCCTTTTTATATTTTTACGATGCCATCGCGCCGATTGTTCTCACGGACTCCATCGATATGAATATCGCGTGGAAGGCGAGTCGTTGGGACAAAGGCACCAGCGACTATATTAATTGCCCCATGAACAAAGAGCAGTACGACGCTTTTATCGATGAAATCGAAAAAGCTGAAAAGGTGGAGCCCAAAGAGTTTGAAAAAGACACTCCCTTTTTTGAAGGCTGTATGCCCATTGAAGAAATGGTTCGTCGCGGTCGTGAGACGCCGCGCTTTGGCCCAATGAAACCCATTGGGCTGGATCATCCGGAAACGAAAAGATGGCCTTACGCTGTGGTGCAATTGCGCCAAGATAATACTTCGGGCACGGCTTATAACTTGGTGGGCTTTCAAACCAAGATGAAATATCCCGAGCAAAAACGAATTTTCAAAATGATTCCAGGTTTGGAAAACGCCGAGTTTTTAAAACTGGGAAGTATTCATCGCAATATGTATGTGAACTCTCCACAGCGTTTAAATCCAGATCTCTCTTGTCGCAACGATGGTGATTTGTATCTCGCGGGTCAAATCACGGGTGTGGAAGGCTATTTTGAATCCGCCTGTGTGGGTTTAATGGTGGCGCATTTTATCGATCAAAAAATTCGTGGTCGTGCTTTCTTGCCACCCCCGCGTGAATCCGCCTTAGGATCGTTACTGCATGCGATCACTTTGGAAGCCAAAGAAAATTTTCAGCCGACGAATATCAACTTTGGTCTGTTCCCGCCGATCATGGACAAGATGAAAAAGGACCAGAAAAAAAGTTTTGTTCTGCAAAGAGCGAAGGACGCCTTTGTGCCATTCCTCCACGAAGAGCCGTCGTTCGTCGAGGTTTTAGAACCCCAAGTGGAACAAAAAGCGCTATTGCTTTAAAACATAGAGCCTTCCTGACAAAAGTCGAGTGTCTCATAATGAAACAAAAGATCGAGATTTTCTCTCTAGAGCGTTTTTTTTTATCACCCACAGACGAATTTTGTTACACTGTATCTGTTTGAGGCACTCAAATCAGTTGGACGAGTGTTTATCAAAACTGGACTCATAACTACTAGAGATCTGGCGCTTATTAGCCGATAGTAGAGTGAGGTATAGGATACAAGGAGACATTATGTTTAATCCTAAAAAAGTTGTGAGTTTGTTAATAATTGCTGTCAGCTTCGTTGTTTTTGCAGCCCCTACTTACGCAGGCAACGCGAAAACTGCCAAGGTGGCAAAAAAGCAAATGGCGAAAAAAGTAAAACTCCAATTTGATCAACAGGTTTATTATCGTTTACCTAAAGAAAAACGCTCACAATACTTACAGATCTTTATGGATCTGGCTTTACAAATCGAAACCATCGAGATGAAGAAAAATCATAAATCAGCGATGAATGATTTTTATCAAGAACTGAACGAAATATTATTTCCACGGGCCGTCGCTGATACCAATGGTATCTGTTTAAATGGTGGTGTTTTCTTTGAGCACACAGGTCCTTGCTCAGGAGTCACAAACATTCCTGAATCGTATCGAGCAGCCAACTTAGCACCGTATTATACATGTGGTGTTGAAAAACGTTGTGCCGCCTATTTTGGAGTGGCGGAAGCTGTTGGTAGTAGCCCCGCTCAAGGTTTTTGTTTTACAAGTAGTTCTGGTGCGACAAGAGAGTGTTATAATAAAAGTGTTCAAGCCAACGGCGCGAAAAATTTAGATGCTCTTTTAGCAAGATGTGTAACTACGAACTCTGCACAATGTACGGCATTTCGTGATGCGATGAGAAAAGATTCAGCGAATATCGATAAATATTGTCCAGCTGCGAGCACGGCAGGTTGGTGTCAAGCTGCCCGTTCAGGTATAGCGGCGTTAACCTCTGACACATCAGCAGGAGCCACTCCGGCGGTACCGGGTGCAGCTGTTGTCAATGATACAGCAAGCAAGGGATGTACACAGGCGGAAGTAGATGCAATCAGTGCCACATTACCCACACAGAGAATGACGGATGCCGGTCTTAGTCGGGCAGTAGGTACACCCATTGCTGCTAATATCCCAACAACAGCAGATCCACTTTGGTACAAAATGCTTACTATGGGCGCTTCGGGAGGTTGCCGCAGCGGTGCCTCATATGATGATTTAGTAAGAAAAGTGGGACTGTGTTCGCGCAGTGGTTCAAATACGGTAGATATCGAAACTGAAATTAGAAACAACGACGCTTTACGTGATGCTATCAATAATTTTCAAAGTGGAGCTGCTGTAAGTCAGGAGCAGGACAGAGTTTTTAAAGAGTATTTTGGTTTAAACACATTAGAGTTCAACAGTTTCTTTTGTTCAGGCTCGACACGAGCGTCTATGGGATCTTTTGGAAACACACTTTTGTCTGAAGCTCCGCGAAACAATGGAAGAGGCGATACCCGACGTAATTTATTGCGCGATTGTGTAAGTCGGACTATTCAAAAAACACCGGATCGTGATGGGCAAGATGTATGGAGAAGCAATTCTCAGTACAACACTTGTAGTTTCCGTCCTGCAAATATTGGCAATATCAATGATCTCATAAACAATCCAGATCGTTTTAAAGGGAAAATTTACTTCTCAGATAATATCACAGGCGCTTGTTATGGTTTTGTCAAAGCTGGAGAAAATTGCTCGCAAGTGAGAGAGCAAAGAGAATTTAGTACAATTCCATGCTCAGCTCCTACTGCGACCTCAACTCCAGGACATGTTTCTGGTGTTGTTCCAGGTTTGGTGAGATTGGCAACAATCAGAAATTCTGGATACGCCGATCGCATTGTACAGAACACAGCACTCGATGAAGGATTCACTGCTTTTGAATTAAGTTGCACGCCTTCTCAGAGCCAAGCTCCTTGCGGTATAGATAATGACCACTGCAACGGAACGGGAACAGCCAACTAACGAGGACAGTGTCTCAGAGTGAGACACTGTATTAATATGATTCGTGGACCTGCCGAGTTAGTGATAAAATAGTGGCAGGTCTGTGAGGTTCATAATGAGACATAAAATTCGCACTTTCTTCCCTCTCTTTGCGCTGATTTCCATAGGAGCGTTGACTCCTACGAGTGCATGGGCGACCAGCCAGATTTTATTACCGTGTGTATCATCTTACAATCTCATGCTAACAAAAACGGGCGCGCAACGTACAGAAGCTCTGAAAGTGTGTGCGGATCGTTGTGGAAAGCTCACCGCCGAGTTGCGCATAAATGCTGGCTTAGAAGAGAATTATCAATATTGTGTATCGAATGCAGGCGGCACAACAAACACCGGAGCCGCTCAACGTTGTCGAGATGCACAGGCCAAGGTGAATAGCGCTAACGCTGCACAAGAGCCTCAAGAGACGTGGACGGCTTGTCAGGCAGACTGTGAGTTAGCAAAGTCAGAAGATGTTGCCAATGTAACTACCTACACAACGATCGGCGCTTCTTGTACCGCACTGATTACGCCAGTCCCACAAAATCAAGAAGATGAACTCCAGGGCGATGGAGCTGTCGCCGACGAGGACGCAGAGCCCACACCACCCATTGCAGACACTGGAACTCCAAGCGATGCGCTTCCTTCTATGCTGCAAGCCGCGGGTTTACCTAATCCCGCTGCGGAGTTTTCAGCTGGCAACAGAGTGGGAAATGTCAATTTCACAGGCGGCATAGGTGGCACGGGTGGCGGTGGATCTGAAGCTGTGAGTGGCGGCGTAGGCTTTCAAGGAAATCCTCCTCCTCTGGCTCCCATTGATGATCGAGTGAGACCCTCGAGCGCCAACGCTTCCAATGGCGGCGGTGGTGGCGGAAGTGGATCTGGCGGTGGCGGCGGTGGTGGACCCATGGCCAGCGGCAATATGGGTGGTGCGCGCCCGTCGGGTGGTAATTACCCCCAAGGTCGACCTTCCGTCGCGGGAGCCCAATTGCAAAAAATGAATCCCAATTCATTTTGGTCAGGTGGTGGAACAAGTCTCGCTGGTGGTGCTCCTCAGCGAACGACAGCAGCCACCAAGGCTGAAAAAAAAGTCGCAGAGAAAAAAGCCAAAACGCCCAATTATAATTTTAAAGGTTCAGGTGATGGTGGTTTGTCCAGACTTTTTGGGAATCCCAATGGAAGCACTGTTTGTGGAGACTCAGTTTTTTGTCCCGTGGAAGTGCGCTATCAACAGTTCGAGCTTTTACCAAACTCGGATCTAAAGCCGTAACTGAGACAGTCTTTTATTGAAGTTAAATTCTTTCAAATAAACAAAATGAATATTTATGTTTGCCGTCGTCGCGGTCGACTTTTTCTTTGAGCTCGAACTCTTCTTGCCAGTCGGGATAAAAAGCATCGCCGGGAACCTCTTCGTCAATCAGTGTGAGATAAAGCCGTTGTGCTAAAAACAGAGTTTGAGTGTAAATTTCGGCACCACCGACAATCATGATTTCTTCGCCATACTCTTCGCTGTGTTTTTGACAATCGCGAATGGCTTCCAGCACATTATGAAAAACAGTGACGCCAGGGCGACTCCACGTTGTGTCGCGGGTGACCACCACGTTACGACGGTCGGGCAGGGGTTTGCCGAGAGAATCATACGTTTTACGACCCATGATAATGCACTTGTTGAGAGTGCGGGCTTTGAAATATTTTAAATCCTCGGAAATTTTCCAAGGCAAGTTGCCTTGGTTGCCGATCACACGATTTTTGCTCACCGCTGCGATATGACTAATCAAACCGAGACCTCGGCCGCAATGCGCGGATGGGGATTGTAATCAATCAGGGTAAAGTCTTCGTAGGCAAAACCAAAAATATTTTTAATTTTCGGATTGATAATCATCTTAGGAGCGCGACGAGGTTCGCGCGACAATTGTAATTTTGCTTGCTCCAAATGGTTGGAGTAAAGATGGGCATCACCCAGTGTATGAATAAATTCATACGGTCGTAAACCACACGCTTGCGCCACCATCATCGTTAACAATGCGTAGCTTGCGATGTTGAACGGAACACCCAAAAAGACATCCGCACTCCGTTGGTAAAGTTGGCAGGACAAACCTTTATCAGAAACATAAAATTGAAAAAACGCATGACACGGAGGAAGCGCCACCGATTCCACATCGGAAGGATTGTAAGCTACTACTAAATGGCGACGCGAGTGAGGATTGGTTTTGATTTGTTCAATCACATTAGAAATCTGATCGATGGTCTGCCCCTCTGGCGTGCGCCAAGAACGCCACTGCGATCCATACACAGGACCCAGTTCACCAGCATCATCCGCCCACTCATCCCAAATGGTCACACCATGATCTTGCAAATACTTAACGTTGGTGTCCCCACGCAAAAACCAAAGCAGCTCATAAATAACAGATTTAAGATGCACTTTCTTAGTCGTAAGAAGCGGAAAACCCTCTTGCAAATTAAAGCGCATCTGATGCCCAAACAGACTCACAGTACCAGTCCCAGTACGATCCTGTTTTTTCTCACCTTCACTCAGGACCTTGTTCATCAGATCCAAGTAACTCTGCTCCAAAATCGCCGCCATATTTCTCCTCTACACACGAAGCTCTTGCGAAGTGGGCGTTCCCGGAAAAACTCTCAAAAAACGAGTTACGCAGCAAAGCGAGGACTGTCTGAGTTTTTTGAGAGGTTTTCCGGGAACGACCCGCATCACAAGGCTGATTTTATGCGCTGGTTTCAGCTTGTCAAAGAATGCGTCGCATCTTATAGCTAGTTTCCATGGAAATTAAAGATCCAGTGCACGGCACCATTACTTTAGGGCGCGAAGAAGTCTCTGTCGTTGACAGTCCGGCTTTTCAGCGCTTGCGACTCATCAAGCAGCTCGGCTTCTCGGAGTTTAGTTTTCCAGGTGCCACCCACAGCCGTTATCTCCATTCTTTAGGGGTTTGTCACATTGCCGGCATGGCTTTTGACGCTATTTTTAAAAACTACGAGTTCTCTTCACCAGCCACCCGCAAGCGTTTCCGCCAGGTGCTGCGTTTAGGCGCACTTCTCCATGACATCGGTCACGGCCCGCTGAGCCATGCTACCGAAGAGGTTATGCCTGATCGTTCCATGCTCAATATCAAAGCTTACGAACGTCGCAAACAAACAGGTCAAATCAATTGGCTAGAAAATTCGAAAACCAAGGCTTCACACGAAGACTACACGATCAAATTTATAACGGATTCTCCACTGACCGAAACTTTGAAAAAAGCGTTTCCTGATATCGACCCTTTTCATATCGCCTGTTTGATCGATAAGACTTTAGAATCCAAAGACGATTTTTTTATCGATAAAGGTTTAAACTTCCGCACCATTCTCAGTCAGTTGGTGAGCTCTGAGATCGATGTAGACCGCATGGATTATCTCGGTCGCGATGCCTACTTTTGTGGAACCAACTATGGCCATGTGGAGCTTAACTGGCTTTTGACCAATTTCACTTACCACGTCGTTGAACAAGAAGTGTATCTCGCTTTGAACAAACGGGCTCTTTACACCTTTGATGATTTTTTAATTTCTCGTCATCACATGTACCTGATGATTTACTTCCATCACAAGAGCATCATTTACGAAGAGATGTTATATCGTTACCTCACATCTCCCGATTGCAAATACCAGCTGCCGGCCGACATTAATCAGTATTTGGGATGCACGGATTACTCGTTGTACGAGCATCTCTCTGTTTCGCAAAACTACTGGGCGCAAAAAATTACCCAACGACAGCCTTTTAAAGTTTTATTCGAAAATCATGTCACTCACGAAGATCCCAAGATCCATCAGCTGACGGATTTGCTCAGGGAATCAGGCATTGATTTTATTACGGCCAGCTCGCAAGCGCGTTTGTCTAAATATCATGGCGGCTCGCAAGAGGATAAATCGTTTAAGATATTTGTCATCGATGAGTACAGTCCACAAGAGACGCCGATCACTATCGATAAATGCACACAGATCTTTGAAATGTACGAAAAAACTCGCAGGATCGAACGAGTCTATGTCCCCATGGAAGTGATCGACCGCGCGAAGAAAATTCGCGCTAGCTTAGCCAGGTAACAGTTCCCTTTTTGTATTGCACTGCTTTCTAAATAAAGAACTCATATAAAGAGTTCTTTATTTAGAAAGCAGTGCAATACAAAAAGGGAACTGTTACCTGCCTAAAGCCTAGAAAAAGGTATTCCCTTGCTCTCAAAATGACTTGTGCTAGCCTTGTTTTATGACTTCCGTCATTTTTCTTCTTTTATCCATGGGGTGGGCGATGAATTTAACAGAATTAACATTTTCTTATACTCGAAGCGAAAAAAGTAGAGATTCTAATTCCCTCGAAGAGTTTATTGAGATCAAAGGAAATGAAGCCGCCATTGGTGATCGACGGGGCGGTTACCAACCTGGTGGGCGTGGAGACATGCCTCCATCGGTTTATAAGATAAATGACGAAAAGCTGAAAAGTATTGTTCTGTTGATTCAAAAATATGGGTTCACAAAAAATCATTCAGAAGCACCAGAAGCTCCAGAACACAATCGCGAGAGCCACCCCGGCATGACCAATCGTAGCTATTCCTTAAGACTTGCGTACACAGCCGACAAAAAGCCGGTGCGAGTAGACTTCTTTATGTCGTTCAACGGTCCTCACGGACCCGACGCCTACCGTGATCAGCCGCTTTACAAAAAACTTTCTGAGTTTCGTGGCGAGCTAGAGTCGTTGATTCGTAGAGACTGACTCGTCCCTTTCGATTTACTCAACCACTTATGGAAGGTGGATTTTACATCTTCCATAACCATCAGCAGTGCAATACAAAAAGGGAACTGTTACCTGGCAGGTTAAGTCTTTTGCTCAATTGTGTTTTTCCAAACAGGCAGATTATTGCAACTAATGATTTCAAAAGAATTAAAATTTTTTCCTGTTTTTGATAGGGGTTTGATTTTAAATTCAATAACAATATCGCTTTGGAGTTTTACATACGCGAGAATGAATTTGTTCTTTTTGGGAAGTTCGAAAGAGTCTTGGATTTTCATCCCCCCAAGAGATATATCAACGCTTTTGGTTTGTTTTAGTAAGCCATCAATATCTAATGTGAGATTGAGTGATTTAGGAATGCGCTCATGCATGCGTCTCTCGGTAGGTGCCTCAATCAGTTGATGTGTGGCTATCGTTTCATCGTCGAGACGATCTGTGGGAGTTGGGATTGTTCTGTAGAGTTGAGATTTATCTTTGAGGATATCTTGGATGCGCAAGGCGAGAGGAAGCCAATTTCCATCTTGTGTGGAAAGAATGTAAAAGGAATTATAACCTTTTTTGATTAGAATTCTACAAAGGGCATGGGCTTGCACCCAGCTGAGATTTTCAATAATTGTTTCTGATGTAGCATCATAAAAGGAATATTTGTGGGCAATAGACATGTGTTTCTCTCAGAGATTGAATAGTTCAGTCTATGAGCGTAAGGGCACCTACTCATTCATGCAAGCGGAACATTTTGAATTTTATCTGGTGGTACTGTCAGAGGTGGATGTGTACCATTTGCTTTGGATCGAGAGAACCATTTACGGAAACTGCTTTTTATATCCTCCAAAACCATGAGCATGGCTGGAATAATAAAAAGCGTCAGACAGAGCGACGTCAGTAATCCCCAGCCCATGGAAAATGCTAAGGGTTGCGTAAAGCCTGATTCGCCACCAATCCCGTAAGCGGTGGGGAACACACCCACCAACGTGCAACTGGCGGTCAACGTAATCGCGCGAATGCGTGACGAGGCGCCATCCAGCACCAACTCTTTGGTTTTACGGCCAGCTTCACGCCACAGGCGATTGATATGATCCACCATCACGATGCTATCGTTGACGGCCACGCCCATCGTTCCTATCAAGCCGATCATCGACATCAAACTCAGCGGTAAATGATGGAGCTTGAGCGCCCAAATCACGCCGATCAAGGCAAAAGGGATGGGGAGCCCGACAATCAACGGTTGTGTCCAGGACCGCAAAGCCGCGGCGAGAATAAAATAAATGAGAATTCCAGCGATCAGAACAATTTGTTTTGTCCAATCTCGCCCTTTTTTATCTTCTTCGTTGGCGTCGATCGTGTGGATTTTCATTTGAGGAAATTTAGCAATAAAAGGTTTGATCGCCTCGTTGAGTTGGGCTTGAACCACTTGTTCGTTGGTTTTTTCGCCGTCAAAACGGAAATCTAAAACCGAGATGCGTTCGCCTTTTTTATGTTCGATGGCATCGGTAAAACCCACTTTGCGCCACTCGCCGAGAAATTGTAAAGGTAACGCCTCTCCGTGACGTGGCGATTGAATGGTGATCTTTTTTAAATCACTGTCATTGGGCTCCTGAAGGGTTTGCGGCTCCATCATCACCTTCATCCATCGGCCCTGTTCGCGACCGCGAACCAGTTCCACAGCGCTGGTTTGCGCTTGAATCTGAAAAGCCAATTCAGCTTTAGAGAGACCATGGAGCTTAACGGCCTCGGGGAGTGGTAAAAACTGATAAGTCATCGGTCCGTGATTGTCGGGGAGAATGTACTCTTGCACCAAACCTTTATTGGCAACAGCGGCAATCAGTTCTTCCCGCGCTTGTTTAAACATAGCACTGTCGCGCCCTTCCAGTTCAATACTCGCCATGTTCATACGACGAGCGCCACCGCCGCGCTGGGATTCTTTAGCCGTGATCTCTTGGAGATTTTCGTGTTTAAAGTTTTTTAATTCGTCTTCGACAATTTTTAAAATTTCCGCTTTGACGGTTTTGACATCGGACTCATCGCGATTGAGCACGAGAGCTAAAGTGGCATATTTTGGTCCTCGATAGGTTTTTCCGTCGCGCCAGATCCAGCCCATATTGGTTTCGACAAAATCCACTTTCCCTTGAGTGCGTTCACGCAGACGCAACGTCAGTGGCTTTAGGGCGGCTTTGACTTCGTCATAAGTTTTTTCTTCTTTAAAGATAGCAAACACTTCCACGAGGGGAGCGCTGACATTCAAGGAAAAATCCTGGGGCATTTTTGAGGCAGTGTAGAGGGAAAATCCCAGCCCCACGATACAGGCCAGTCCGTAAATATAACGCCACTGCAGAGTGTGATTGAGAATTTTTTTATAGTGGCGGGCAAGGGCATTAAAAAAGTTGATAGAGCGCTCACGCGGTGGTGTGCGCACATAGTGCGCCAAGTGATTGGGGAGAATAAAAAATGTTTCAAACCAACTTAAGAAAAGGGCTGTGCCGACGACGATCGGAATCGCGCGGAAAATGATCGACATCTCGCCTTCGACAAAAAGGATGGGCGAAAAGGCACAAATGATAGTGAGGATGGTGCCGGTGACCGGCACGATCAATTCGCGCGCAGCTTGCGATGCCGAATCTTCAGGAGTTAATCCTTCTGAGAGTAACTGGGTGTAGCGCTCGGCGAAGATCACCGCATCGTCCACCAAGTTACCTACAACCAAGATCATGGCGATCATGGAAATCAGATCGATCGACATCCCGAGAAATTTTAAAACAATAAAAGTTCCAAAATAAGAGATCGGTAAACCAATGGCCGTCATCAACGAGGTTTTCAAACTCATCGCCCAAGCGAGCATGCCCAAAACTAAGATCAAGCCGCCAAAACCATTGGACAGTAAAACGTTGATCTGTTGATTGATAAAATAAGGGCTGTCGCCAATGGTGCGCAGAGAAATTCCTGGAGGAGTTTTAATTTGTGCTAAGACCTCTTGCAGTTTGGCAAAGGTGACTAAACCATCACTCTCGGGCGTTTTGCGAATGTACACTTCAACAGCATTTTCGCCATTGAGCAGGTAGTGGTAATTGTCATTCCGTTCGGAATCGTATCCGACCTTCGCTACATCTTTGAGTTGCAGCTTTTGTCCGTAACTACTTTGATAGAGTGGAATTTGCGAAATAAACTTGGGATCCATTTGCGGATTGGCAAACTCGAGAAGCCACTCACGCCCATTCATCGAGTTAAAACCAATGGCCTTGGGATCCAACTCTGAGCGGATTTGGGTTCTTAACTGCGCCACCGTGAGTCCGTAACGAGCGAGTTTTTCGGGGTCAAAACGGATAAAGATTTGCAGCGGACGCAACGAGGACGTCATGGAGGAAATTCCAGCCACGGAACGCACCTTGCTCTTGAGATACTCCATAAATTCGTGATGGGCGGGGAGAAGAGGGTCGATCCCGCTCACGGCCAAATTGGCGAGAAAAATCTCGTTATCTTCGCTTTGCGCGATATTCACGTCGCGCACTTCGGGCGGCAAATCGCGCAGAGCCACTTGGATGCGCCCACGAATCATTTCCATTTTTTCGGGAAGGTTCTTTTCTGATTGCGGGAATTTTACCGAGATTCGCATAAACCCAGTGCGTGAGCGCGAATTGATTTCGTCATAGCCGGGTACAGTTTGCAAAACTTCTTCGATGGGGTAAGTGAGCAGGCGTTCGATTTCTTCCGAGGAGGCAGATTCGAGCACAGCGGTCACGTTGACGATATTGAATTTAAACGGCGGGTGAAGATCGCGACGCGTGAAGTAGAGCGACACGAGACCCACAATCGTAAGACCGAGGGTGATCAGGTTCACCAGCTTGGTGCGCGAAATAAAATACTCAATCAGCTTCTTCATAAGACGAGTTCCTTACATTGTTTGAGGTAGGTTTCATCGTACTGAGCGAGCTGAGCCTTGAGTTGCCAGAGGCCCGCGCGCAAACGCAGGAGGTTGATTTCTTCGTTGAGGAGGGCATCCCGGTATATAACGTATTCCATAAATTCAATGCGCCCAACTTGCAAAAGCTGGGTGGCTTCTTGGAGTTGTCGACGTTTGATCGATACATTCTCTTGCGCGACAAGCAGCTGTTCGCTGCGGTTTTTAAAGAACGTTCGATTTTGCTGAAACTGAGTCGTGATCAATTTTTCTTGTCTTTGCTTTTCGAACTCCGCCCAATCCCAATTGTTATGAGCCGTTGCGACATCGGCTTTAAATGTTTTATTGATGAGAGGCAGTTGTAAACGCAGGTAAACTTGCGTGATGTCTTGTTGTGCATTGAGGAGACCGATATCCGATGGTTGCACAGAGCGAATCCGGCGAGTTTCAGCGCCAAAGTCCACAGCCGAGCGGGTGCGATTTTTCTCGGCGAGATAATTAGCGTGTTGAGCCTCCACTTGGGCCTGCAAAGCGAGAATACGCAAGGTGGTCGATGACGAAAAGGTTTCTACCAGCGGGATCTTGTCAAAAAAATCTGTGGGATCGAGCAAATTCTCGGCAAGCTGTTCGTCTTCAGCTTGGACCTTTAAAGTAGCAAAGCGTTGTTGAAACTCCGCTTCGGCACGCAAATGATCGTTTTTGACTTTGAGATAATCGGATTGGGAATTTAAATAGTCTAACCGGCGAAGCACGCGCTGCTGATAGGCTTTTTGTGCCAAAGACTTGGCCTTTTGCGCCACTTCGTGAGCTTCTTTTTGCAGCCGTCGTTCTTCTTGCGCCAAAAATGTATTGATGTAGTTTTCCGAAGAGGACAGACAGATGTCAATCCATGCCACTTGCTCACTGAAATTCATTTGTCTGACTTCGGCTTCGGCACTTTCGGTTTGGCGTCTCCACAGTGAGCCAAAAGAGTTTCGCCATAAGGGCTGCTCAATATAAAAGCGGTAATCGCTATTTGTTCCACCGACAGCCGGATTGGTATCTTCTAAAAAGTAGGTGGTTTCCGCACCGAGCACGCTGCCGGTGGGAAGACGCTGGGTCATCTGCCCCCAAATGCTCGGACGTTGTTCATTAAACTGTAAACCCGAACCTGAGAGAAACTCGCGAGTGTACAAGCCTGGCTGTAGCGTCAGGGTGTTTTGAAAGACATCTGAAGCACGCGCTTGTTTGGCTTCGGAATTTTTCTTTTGTAAGAGGGCTTGTTGTACAACTTCGTTTACACTGAGATTTTTACGCACATAGGATTGAAGTGAGAGCGTGCTGGCATCGGGTGTTGCAGCACCGACGGTATGAGTACCTAAAATAACTATGATCATAGATAAAAATAAATGAATATGACTATGACGTCGCAGCCCCATGCGTGTCGTTCCCCCCAAAAGTTGGCGTGATAGTGTGCGAACTTTTCTTAATTGTCGAGTCAGAGTCCTCATTGACGCCCCTTATATACAGATAAAATTGCTTACTTCCATAGCTAACCAGTCTTCATGTGGTGCGTCCTGCTTCGGGAAACTCGTAAGTCAAAAAAGAACACCCAGCTGTGTTAAGGAACGTTTCACCTCGAGGCGCACTCCGTTGCTTTCCTGCAACACCTCTATATTTCTGAAGAATTTTTGTCTCAAATTGGTTACTAGACTAAAGTTTTGTCTCAGCCCGCCGATAGTCTAGGTATAAACAGTCAGTCACAAGGATGAGTGATCGTAGAACGTGGGATGTCCAGGGGATGGAGACTGTAGGAGGCAAATATGAGCTTAAGGATTAATACCAATATTGCGTCGATCAACGCACAGAGAAACCTAGGGATACAACAAAACAAAAACGCACACGCCATGCAAGCCCTGGCTTCAGGAAGTCGCATAACGCAAGCTTCCGATGATGCTGCTGGGCTCGCTATATCTGAAAAACTGCGCGGAGATATTCGCGGCATGCAGATGGCGCGTCGAAACGCCGAGAATGCGGTCTCCTTTATTCAAGTGGGAGAGGGCGGTCTCAACGAAGTGAGTAACATTTTGATACGCTTACGAGAACTCGGTGTGCAAGGTGCGAGTGATACCATTGGTGATGAGGAGAGAAAGTTCCTCGATGTGGAAGCTCAACACTTAGTGCAAGAGTTGGATCGTATCGCCGCCACAACTAAATTTGGAGAAACCAAACTTCTCGATGGCTCAAATACAGAGCTGGATTTCCAAGTGGGCGTCAATAGCGACGAGAACAGTAGTATATCTTTTAATATGGATGCGGATGCCACAGCTTCAAACCTCGGAGTAGACGGCATGGACTTTACCGATAAATCAGGGGCACGCAATGCTCTCGATTATATCGATGAAGCCATTGTCAAAGTCGGAGGGATGCGCGCTAACTTTGGTGCCTTCCAAAACCGCATGGATTCGGCGATTCGTAACATCGATGTATCCAACGAGAGTTTATCTGCAGCGAACTCGCGCATTCGTGATGCTGACATTGCCCACGAGACAGCAGAGTTTACCTCGTCGCAGATTCTCCAACAGGCATCGATTGGAATGTTAGCGCAAGCCAACAACTCCACTTCTGCCGCCTTACGACTCCTCGGTTAAACAACTTACGTTTAGTATTGAATCATTGACCACGACCAACGTCGTGAACCAAAGCCCGGATCGATCCGGGCTTTTTTGTTTATGGTTTAAACACTGTTGTTTTTACGTTTTTAGCGAAAATTCTATTTAACCTCTTGTTCTTCTTTTTGTTTTCATATTTTTCAACCCAAAGTCTAGAAAATCTTCCCTCCTCAACCGAAGTCTAGTTTTTATGGATGAAAGTCCAGATCTCCTCGACTCGACTTCAGGCTTACCTAGATCAGCCGAAAGGTCAGGTGTGAGTAATAAAGAAAACGTAACTTAAACCAGGAGGAAGAATATGAGTTTAAGAATTGCGACGAATGTGCCGTCGTTAACCGCACAAAAGTCACTCGAGGGTAACCAACGCATCATGGATAAAGCCATGTCACAGTTGTCATCGGGAAGTCGTATCACTAAAGCCGCGGATGATGCTGCGGGATTATCCATCTCTGAAGGGATGAAATCACAAATTCGTGGGTTCAAGCAAGCATTGCGAAATACCAACGATGGGGTTTCTCTTCTTCAAGTGGCAGAAGGTGGCCTTGGTGAGATCAGTAACATCTTTACGCGTATGCGTGAACTTGGTATTCAAGCAGCTTCTGATACTGTGGGTGACAATGAAAGAAAATTCATCAACCAAGAATTAACACAGTTGATGCAAGAAGTAGATCGCATCGCTTCGACCACACAGTTTGGAAGTAAAAAACTGTTGGATGGCTCGGGCGAATCTTACGACTTCCAAGTCGGTATTAATGGAAGTGGTGAAGAAGATGTGATCTCCTTTGATACTTCACAATCAGATGCCACAGCGTCCAACTTAGGCGTATCTAGCATAGATTTCTCAAGTAAAGATGGCGCTAAAGACGCTCTCGCGATGCTTGATGAAGGTCAAACAAAAGTAAATAGTTTCAGAGCAAATATAGGAGCTATTCAAAACAGATTAAGTTCTACCACCGAGAATTTAGGCACCCAGATTGAGAACTTATCTTCGGCGAATTCGCGAATCAGAGACACGGATGTTGCAGAATCAACAGCTGAGTTTACAAAAAGCCAAATTTTGTTGAATGCTTCAACAAATGTATTGGCTCAAGCGAACGAAGTTCCAAAACAAGCTCTTAGACTCTTGAGTTAAGAGAGTCGTTAGTGTTAGTCTTCTTCCTCTATTGGGCCCGCATGGGGCGGGTCCAATTTTTTGAGGTCCCGGAGGATTTATGAAGTTAGAAGAATATGGCATGACCATAAAGGAATTCCACTTGGATACTTTTGGTCATGTCAATAATTCGGTCTACCTTGAAATCTTCGAAGAAGCGCGCTGGGAAGTGATTACAAAAAATGGTTACGGCTTAGCCGAAGTTCAAAAACGCCAACAAGGACCGGTGATACTCAAGGTCCAATTAGAGTTTCTCAAAGAACTCAAACTCCGCGAAAATATAAAAATTCTAACAAGTACCGACCCTTTCAACGGCAAAATTTCCATGATTTACCAAGACATTTACAATCAAAAAGAAGAGCTGTGCTGCAAGGCTGTGTTTACTTACGGCTTTTTTGATTTACGAGCGAGAAAGCTCATTGAGCCCTCGCCAGAATGGCTCAAAGCCATGGGCACCCCCCCCCATAGAGTCTTAATAGAGTCTTAAGAGTGTCTCATTAGAGTCACCGTCTTAAAGTAATCCATTTTTTATACCGATAAGCAGACGTATGAATATTCGTTCATTGACTCAAATACCAACCGTGCTCTCGCCGACCAAGGTGAGTGAGGCGTCGAGTGCGATCAAACCGCACGATACCGCCGAGAGAGATGCGGACGGGCGTCAACCTTTTGGCGAAAAACGCCGCAAAGTAACTCCCGAAGAGCTCGAAAAGATTATTGAGAATCTCAAGAGACATGCCGGTATCGTTGCCAATGGCCTTGTCATAGAGCTAGTTCAAGAGGAATCACAACAAGTTTTGTATATAAAAACCGCCGAAGGACAAACCGTTCGTCGTGTCGTAGAAGATGACTTTTACCAACTTCTCGACAGTTTAGACCAGACGAGTGGACGTATTTTTAATAAAGCCGCCTAAGGTTCTTTTTGCCTCTCCGTAGGCCGAGAGCCATATTAATGACTCACAAAATAATCCATTTCTCATTGATAATAAATGAAGAGTTGGAGGATTATGCCAGGGGTACGTATTCCCGGAGTGGGATCAGGTTTAATGTCTGTCGTCGATCAAATCATGATCGCCGAGCGCGAACCATTAAAACAAATGGACGCGAAAAAACAAAAGCTTGATACCAAAATGGGATTAGTCACAGATCTGGAAGGACGCCTCAACAAAGTCAAAGGGGAACTGGGAACTATCGTCGGCGGTAAGAAGTTCCAAGATTATGCGTTGAGCATTTCAGATCCTGATGTTCTCGCTGGAACTGTGGAATCGGAAAAAGTCATTCCCGGTCAATGGAAAATCGAAGTGGTACGTTTGGCGGAAAACTCCGGTGCGCTTTCTAATGTCTTTGCGGACAAAGATAAAACGCGTATGGGTGTAGGCTATCTCAAATTCGATACTCCAGATGGAGAGAAAAAAGTTTTCATCAATGATTCTAACAATACTCTCGATGGCATTGCGCGCACCGTGAGCACCGCAAACATTGGAATCACGGCCACCGTGGTGCAAGACGGTTCTGAGGGAGAAGATGGCTATCGACTGATTATGTCTTCTGAACATTATGGCAACAACCATGATGTCTCCTTTCCGACCATCTATCTTTTGGATGGGGAGTCGGATCTTTATTTTGATCAAGAGCGCGATTCGAAAAACGGGTTGATCAAGGTCAATGGCTTTGATGTGCAAGTCGTCAATAATAAACTGAATGAAGTCATTCCCGGTGTTTCGCTCGATATGAAGAGCGCCAAGCCGGGCAAAGAAGTCAATATTTCAGTCACCGAGAACTACGATGTTATCGAAACAAAACTCAAAAGTTTTGTGGATTCGATGAACGGAGTTTTAGCGTTTGTTCAGCAACAAAATAGAATGGATGAAAAAACCGACACTTCAAAGACCTTGGGTGGTGATTCCGCTTTGCGCAGCGTAGAGCAGAGAATCAAACAACTTATTTTAGATCCGGTTTATGGTGGCAAAGGGTCCATCAACCGAGTGAACCAGTTGGGTGTGGAATTTAATCGCAACGGAACTCTCGATTTTAAAGAAGATAAATTTAAAAAATTAATTAAAACCAATGCGAAGGATGTTTTAGAGTTTTTACGTGGAGATGGCTCTCCTCAGTCGGGATTTATCGCCAAGACCAAGACGATGATCGACAATACGACCCTCAGTGCGTCGGGAGTTATCAATAACAAAAAGAAGGGTCTGCAGAATCAAATGTCGCAAATTGATCGCAGTATTGAATACAAAGAAAAAAACTTAGCGACAAAAGAAGATCAGCTAAGAAGAAAATTTTCTCGTTTAGAAGAACAAATGGCAAAAATGCAAGCGCAGGGTGCGCAAGTTGGAGCGATTGTGGGGGGCAACGGTGGTGGCTAAAGTTGAAAAAGGTGGTTGTGCATGAGTCAGGGTTACGGGAAGTATAAAAAAACGTCTATAGAGAGTGCGAGTAAAGAAAAAGTTTTACTCTTGCTTTACGAAGGAGCTATTCGTTTTGTCAAACAAGCGAAAGAAGCTAACGTCAATAAAAATGTCAAACTCCGTGGAGAGATGATCGGTCGAGCCTATGACATTGTCATGGAGCTAGCGAGTTCTCTCGATTTTAAGATGGCCCCTGCGGTGGCAACCAATCTTGAGCAGCTCTACATCTACATGATGGAAGAACTCACCCGGGCAAATATTACCGGTCAAGAAAAACATTTAGATAATACGCTAAAGATTTTAGGCATTCTTTACGATGGATGGGTAAAGGCTATGGAATCAATCAAAAAAAAGGAGTCCCAAAGTGCTTAGTCAACACAACAACATGGATCTCATCATTGCGTTGCTAGAGGAAAAGAATCATCACTTGCAGATGTTCCTTGAAGTTTCTGTCAACGAGCGCAAAAGCTTTAAGGCGCGAAACTTTGAAAATCTTGAAGACCTCTATTCCATGCGCGAAAGTTTGCTGGAAGGCATACGTAGTCTCGATAAACGCATTCATCAGTACAGTGCAGATATCCAGACGGAGACGTTGAGCGATGAACACAAGACGACAATTAAAAATCTCATGGAACGAAAACAAGCGCTGGTGAATTCCATTATGACCCAGGACTTGGTTATGTTAGGTTGTGTCGAAAATGAAAAATCGAACATGATCAGAAAACTGACGACGGTTCGTGATGGGCGACGTTTATTAAAAGCCTATCGCTTTATGCCCGATATTATCGAGTAATTTAGCTCAAGCGCCTTTAGCTGTAGCCCATCGCCTCGGCTAAGAACTAGCTTCGACATCTAGACGACCTCGTCGTCCTGGTTGCCTGTCGTCCTGAGCAAAGCGAAGGATCTGCGCAGATCCTTCACTTCGCTCAGGACGACGAAATAATGACGGTGTAATCGAAACCGTCAAGAGCTCCAACTTCTCCTCGTTTATAATCACTTTTGAGCACAATTTCTTTTGGCACTCCTCTTGCTTTGTAATGCAACAGGACCGACAGGGGGAACAGTGCTACATCAAAAATATTTCGACGTTGAATTACTACAACAATCTCTTGAACTCGCAGAAAGTATGGATCGCTTCCATTATTTTATGAACCAGAATCATTTAGAACAAGCTGGGCAAGAAATCGCCAAGGTGGCACAAACTCATCAAAGACCTTTTGTTTACAAAAACATGTATTGGTTGGAATCCAAAAAAATGTCCGCCGAAGGAAAAGTCTATGCGGCTCGTAAGCTCGTTGATATGGAGCCCACAGTCGATAACCAATTTCTTTTATCGACGGCCCTTACGGGAGCGGAGCAAGAGCGTGAAGCTTTAGAAATTCTCCATCAAATTGTCGATCAAACGGCAGAGCCATCGTGGATGCTCTACACCGTTTATAAAAACATGGGCAGCCTTTACATGCGCTGCAAAGACTTTGAAGCTGCTGAAGAGTACTACAATCGCGCTTATTCGATGAATGCCAACGATCTCAATTTAGAATTGTGTTATGGCTATTTATTTCTTCACTCCAAGAGATTGGATGAGGCCAAAAACCGCTTTGCCAAATTGGTCGAGAAAGATGCCGATTTTGTCGAGGCGTCTATAGGTTTAGCGCTGGTGCATGCCGCTGTAGGCGAATACGACTTGTCCTGCGCCAATCTTTCTAATGTTTTAGAGAAAAATCCTTCTCATAAATTAGCTCTCTATTTGCATTTCAATTGGTCGCAATTAGGCGCGGCTAGCCCACCGACCATTGAGCTGATCAATGCTTTTTTAAAGGAAAACCCTCAAGATGAAGAAGCTTTAACGCTCAAAGTAGGTTGGTACATTCAACAACAAAACTACAAAAAAGCCTTTGAGTCTTTACCTATTCTTAAAAAGAATTTCCGTGGGGATTCTCGTCATATAGCGCAACTGGAACAGTATTTACGAGAGTCGCTATGAGTTGGAGCGCGACGAGATCACAAACGGTTTTTATGGATTTAGGCGGACGTGTGTCTGTGGCGGCTTCGCTGAAGGTGGCGGAGCTCTTTTCTCAGACGACAGGTGCCGCTTGTTTTTTTGTGACCTCGGAGGAACATCTGTTGACGTTCCAGCCGATAGCCCATTCGACGGTCTATTCAGCGTCCCATTCGGCGGCCCACATACCGTCGCTTGTGCAAATGGTGAACATTGACGACGTCGAGCATGAAATCGATTATTTGAAATCGTCCTTGGTGGTGGATTTTACCGAGCCGGGAAAAGGTTTGTTAAAGACCGCCCTTCTTTTTCAAGAAAGTTATAATTTCCATCTGCAACAAGATTTTTCGTTTGCCCAGAGTTCGTTTTCGGAAAAAATTGAGTATGTTGAAATGATCAGTGGCGTGAAGAACCTGGCGCGGGGGCTGCCGGACCCCCTAACTACACCTGTATTGACCTATTCGGCCGAGATGGCTGCACTTTTGAATTTTAAAAACATTCCGACCATTGAGCTTTGTTATCGTTTTAAAAAACCAGGGTCTTTTTTGCCACAAAGTTTGATTATCATGGGCGACACCTTTGGCTTATTAAGAAAAGACGAAATCCAACTTATTTTTGAATTTTACAAAAATGGAAAAATAGAAGACCTCTTTGTAAACCACAGTGTGCTCGAGGTGGATTGGGATCTGCTGTATTTTAAAATGGATCGTCAGAATTCATCCATTAAGATTTTAAAACACCCAGTCAGTGCCACAGAAGCTTTCTTGGATCAGTTCCTCAAAGCCTTTTTGGGACATTCAGGGCGCCCAGCCTATTCTTTAGAAGATGTCTTTGTAAAAGCACAAAACATGGACACCATCGATCTTGAGGCCACACTTGAGTTTATGCGCAAGATTCTTCAGCGTTGTCTTCTCGACTTGGAAAAGAAAAAAGAGGTTCTCAACCAACCGCACTGGAATTGGGTGCGTGCCTATGCGGATTGCTACACCAAAACCAAGCGCGCGGAGCTAAAAAAGAGCCTGCATCAGGCACTCTTGGGTGTGGATTTATTTCTGCGTGTCCAAGAACGACAAAAACGTGTCGTAGGGATGCATTGAGCTTGGAGTTTCGCTGATTTTCCTGCCATAATGAAGGGGAATGAAGTCAGACTCCTTGCAACTCATCGAGGTTTTTACCACATCGCCGGACCTGAAAAAGACGCTGGCTGATATTTGTAAAGTTCATTCACTCTCGTCGCTCGACGAAATTCTCAAAACACCATTTAACGAGTTTTACTTTTTACTTATCGCTGGGCCAGAGATTGCGCCCTTAAAACTTCATCAGTGGTTGACACAAAACGAAGAACGGCTGCAGAAAAAACTCAAAACCGTGTACGTCTACGATTTTATTTCCAAAAGCGATTTGCTTTTGCTCAGTGAAAAATCATCCATCTTAAAAATTCTCAATCGCGAGTCCATTCAATCCACCTGGCCCGAAGTGTGGAGAGAGGTTTTCACACGCTTTACCAGCCAAGTGGAAATGCAGGACATTATGGGACGCGTGCGTCGGCAAAACAAAACCCTCAACGAGCTAAACGAAAACTTAGAAAAAATTGTCGAGCAGCGCACCAGCCACTTGGAACACTCGCGCCGCGAGACAGAGTCGAAGAATAAAGAAATTCGCGATCTGATTAAATTTATTAAATCTCTTTCTAACGTGCAGGGTTTTGAAGACTTGGTCTTAATTTTAAAACACGAATTTTTAAAATACCACAAAGCCGAAGCGCCGCTGATGATTTATTCTCTCACTCCGCAAAGTTTCCGCTGTATTTCGTTTCAAGGACCGCAGATTATTGAGCGCTCTTTAGATTTTGAAAAAGTGCAAAAAACGCTCAATGATCCTCAGCGCTTGCGCGAGATGCTGGCCGACACTTTAGCTCGCCCCATGGGACCGTTGCTTTTGCTCTCCGTCGGTCAACAGGAGCATCAAGGTTTTCTTATCTTTGAGCACAGCATGGACTCTCTCGAACAAAAACATTTTCTACAAGTTCTTGAGCGGCGAAGTGAATCCCTGCGCGTGGCTTTTGATCGTTTAGCACTGAAGTGGAAGGCCCATCAGATCTCACGCCAGTGGTCGAGCACTTTTGACTCTTTGATGGAGCCCATTGCGATTTTGGATAAAGACTACAATGTGGTACGTGCCAATAAAAGTTTTTCCAGCACGCCCGCCAAAGTCTGTTATCGCAGTTTTGCCGACCGCGAGAAGGTCTGCATTGGCTGTCCAGTTGCCGACGCGTTTGTGCAACATAAACCGCAAACTGGCAAAGTGAGCTGTAACGGCAAATTATTTGAAGTGCACGCTTATCCGATTTCTGTCGAAGCGGATGAAAAGAACCAACACATGATTGTGCATTATGCTGACATCACACAAGCAACCAAACTCCAAGGGCAGATCATTCAGAGCGAAAAAATGGCGGCGCTGGGTTTACTCGCCGGAAACATAGCCCACGAGCTGAATAATCCGCTGACAGGCATTCGCTCACTCGCACAAATTCTCATCGCCGAATCGCAGGCGGCCCAACAAGTGACTGTATCGGCCACGACTGCTCAACAACAAACAACAAATGACCTTAAAGAAATCGAAATGGCTGCTCAACGCTCGGAACTTATTATTAAAAATCTCTTAGATTTTTCCTCTCTTCACGAAACACAAAAAGAAAAAATTCCTTTCCGCGCCATTGTGGAAAAAACTTTGCCATTTTTAAAAACCATGATGCGCTACCACAACTGTCATATCGAATTGACGGAAGACAACGATAGCGTGGAAGTGGAGCCTCAGTTAATTCAGCAAGTGATTTTCAATCTGGTGAACAACGCTTGCCAAGCCATGGGTGAAACAGGAAATCTCACTCTGCGCTCGTGGACCGATCAAAGCTCGGTGTATTTTGCTGTTCGCGATGACGGCCCGGGAATTCCGCTACATATTCGCGAAGCCATCTTCACACCATTTTTTACCACGAAAGAAGAAGGGCAAGGTACGGGCTTGGGTTTGAGTTTGAGTCGTTCCATAGTGGAAAAGTGTGGTGGTAAGCTGGAGCTGAATGAAGAGGTCGCTCAAGGGAGCGAGTTCGTAATCCGTTTAGCCAAGGTGGAAACATGAAAGTATTAATTGTCGATGACGAAGCGCTGATCCGTGTTTCCCTCGCACGGGTTTTTAAAAGCCAAGGCGACGAAGTGCTCACCGCCGAAGATGGCCTCGAGGGCGAAAAACAATGGCGCGCCATGCAGCCTGATCTCGTGATCTTGGATGTGTTGATGCCCGGTTTATCTGGTCCGCAACTCATCGAAAAAGTGCGTGCCCAAACCCCTGCAAAAGTGGTACTGATTTCGGCATATGCTGCGGACTACGATGTGGAGTCCATTAAAAATCTAGGAGCTGATTTGTTTATCACTAAGCCGTTTGAAAATATTTTTACTGTGGTTGAGCAGATCCGCGCGGTGATGGGCCAACGATGAGAGACCACCAATGAGAATCATTTCTGGGAAATACGGCAGCCGCCGTTTAGTGTCTTTCCGTGCAGACCACGTTCGCCCCACCACTGATCGCGTGAAGGAAGTGATGTTCAATAAGTTGCAAGGCGAGATCGAAGGCGCTCGGGTTTTAGACCTTTTTTCGGGCACGGGGAACTTGGCTATTGAAGCCCTTTCGCGCGGAGCCCTCCATGTGACCGCGGTGGAAAAACATCCTCAATCCATTGATATTATCCAAAAAAACAGGGATTTATTACAAATCCCCAAAGCGGATCTCACGGTTGTTAGAAAAGATGTCCTTCGCTATCTTCAGGGTCCCTTTACCGAGGGTTTTGATATCGTATTTATCGATCCCCCTTTTACCGAAGAAATGGGCGATGAGGTTCTCAAAGCTTATGGTCAGTCCGAATTGGCCCGATTCGCTGCGAAAATTTTCATCGAGGCTGGGAAAAAAGAGGTTTTGGGCGACCAATATGGGACGCTCACTCTGGTTGACCGCAAAAACTATGGTGATAAATACCTCAGCCTTTACTGCATAGACTGAGATTCATCTTTTATTTCCCTTTTTAAAGAAAAACAGACAAAAAAGCGATAGCGCTCGACGGCCGCGGGCTCGTCTTCGGGTCGCATCATCTTCGATGCTGCGCCTCGGATACGCCCCGCGCGCACGCGATATCGCTTTTTTGTCTGTTTTTCTTTAAAAAGGAAAATAAAAGATGAAAACGACGTTGAATCTGGGGGTACTTAGAGGGTAATTAGTAGGTTCTATACAAGGAGTTACCTATGTTCTTATCACAAAAAGCGCGTCATTTTCGTCCCTCTCCCACTCTCATGTTGGCTGCGAAGGCCAAAGAGATGAAGGATCGTGGGGAGGATGTGATTTCTCTGACAGTGGGTGAGCCGGATTGGCAAACTTACGGCAAAGTTTGTGATGCTGGGATTCAGGCCATCCGTGATGGCAAGACGAAGTATACGGCTTCGCAGGGGACTCCCAATTTGCGTAAAGCCATTGCACAACAAATGAAAACTCTCACTGGGCAGACTTATGATCCTGCCACAGAAATTGCGGTGACGTCGGGTGCGAAGTTCGTAGCGTTCTCCGCTTTTGCGGCGCTCCTCGACCCCAGTGAAGAAGTGATTATTCCTGCGCCGTTTTGGGCGAGCTACAGCGAAATGGTAGAGCTTGCGGGTGGTATCCCAAACATTGTGACGACGAAGTTTGAAAACAAATTAAAAATTACACCTGCGGAACTTGAGCGTGCGATTAATCCTAACACTAAGATTTTTCTTTTAAACTCACCGAGCAATCCGACGGGCGTGGAATACACTCTCGACGATCTCAAAGGTTTGGCTGAAGTTCTTCGTCGTCATCCGCAAGTGGCTGTGGTGTCAGATGATATTTATAACCAATTATCTTTTAGCGAAAAGGGCATCAGCCCGCATCTTCTGCAGGCGGCGCCTGATTTGCGCGATCGTGTGATCTGCGTGAATGGGGCTTCCAAAGCTTATTCCATGACCGGCTGGCGCATGGGTTGGGCCGCAGGTGAGAAGTCGTTGATCTACGCCATGATCAGCTATCAGAGCCAAACCATGGGCGCTCCCAGCTCTATCGCGCAAGAGGCAACACAAGCTGGAATTTTGCAATGTGATCCTGATCTCGTAGAAACACGCAAAGAGCTTCGCGCTCGCGCAGCGTATGCGTACGAAGCATTCTCCAGTATTCCTGGCATGAAAATCACGCAACCGGATGGAGCTTTTTACTTGTGGATCAACGTTTCTGAAATCTTAAAGAAAAAAGGCTTAGCCACAGGCAAAGACTTCTCACAAATGCTATTAGAAAAACAAAAAGTCGTTCTCGTCCCCGGCGATGATTTCGGCGACGACCAATGTATTCGTATCAGCTTCGTCGTCGACAAAAAATCCATCGACGGCGCCGTCTCTCGCATCAAAGCCGCACTCGCATAACCCACGCACCTTTTTGCGACTGCGATAAAAAAAGCCCAGAGAACCTGGGCTTTTTTATTATCATTATAAGATGTCGCTGATTAAATATCTTTGAGTAAGAAGCACTTAATTTGAACGCCACCACCCGGGCCATTACCGGCCATGTCGCCTACGATTTCCACTTTACCAGCAGCAGTCAGATTAATTTTGCGCATCCAGAAGGTGCCACAGTATCAAGATGTTTGTAAGTTTAGATAGGCGTTCTCACTCGACCAACGTCGCTGGTCACTGGTCGTGCTCTGTAGTGCACTCGCCCGACTAAGGCCTGGAGCTATTGTGAGTCTGGGATTTACGTCATACGATGAAGGAGATGACAATTTTAGGTATTTTCCAAGTCGCTATCAATCTTCTCTTCCTCGCTGGACTCGCACTTTGTTTTATAAAAATCAAAGGACGTCGCGAAGATGACCCACGTCTCAGCTACGGACTCAAGCTTCTGCAAAATAAAATTGCGGTGCTCGAGGATCTCTCCGACAAAACCGAAGTCCAGGTCAAGCAACTGGTCGTTCTGCTGGAAACTAAAATGCGCGACCTGCAACAAAAAGTAAAAGACGCCGATTCACAACTCATGCGCATCGACAACTCGTTGAATAAAACTCTCGAAGTTTCACACATCTTTCAAGAGCAAGTTCCCCATGAGCAAATCATGGAAAGAAAACTCACCAATAAATATATCAACGCCGCTCGCATGGCTCATCAAGGTCTCAGCATGCAGGATATTCAAAAGCAAACCGATCTTCCGCCGGCAGAGTTGGACCTTATCGTCAAACTCAACCGCGAACAATTAATGTTCTCCGAAGATCATTTACCCGCCTGGGTAGATAGACATCCTGTTGAAGCCAATCCACAATTATTTACAGCACCTCATGTCGATATCACCTCTCTAGAAAAAATGGGTGAAGAGTTTAAGAAGGCTTGCAAAGACTTCGAACACAAGTTGCAAGCGCAAGAAAGCAAACAGAATCCGCCACAACCCAGCGTGGTTGCTTATCAGTTTAAAAACGTCGACGAGATCACTTAAGCCATAGGTTTTGGTATGATTTTACGTGCTCACCAAAAGATTCGTTCACGCTATCGACAAGGGGATGTCATCCCCGTGAAAGTCATTGAGCATATCGATGGGGATAGTTGGATTGTGAGTTTTGAAGGTGATTTAATTCGTGTCCAAAATTCCAGCCAACAAAAATTCCGCGAAGGCGCGGTGATCTCCATGCGCCTCATTTCCGTAGACCCACCGCAACTGATTGTCGTTTAGATAATAAAATGAAAAGGAGCGGTTTAGCACTAAGAGGTGCCACGCACTTTTTCACACGCAGCGCGTCCCGAAAAGGTACGGCGTACCTTTTTTTTACTTCGCGCTTTCTTTGATAAAACGAGACATGTAATAACGAACCAGGAAGTCGATCTTGAGCGACTGGTCGTTGTAGGTCCATACAAGGTCACCAAAAGGACCCCATTTTGCGATGAGCTGATCTTCCGAAGGATCCACATCTTGATCTTTGCTAGCCATGCCTGGAACAAAGCTCGCGCCCACATACAAAAAGCGGATCGAGATAAGACCTGGTTTTTTGAGAGAGAAAACAAGTTTAAAGCCATTGCGGAACAACATAAAGTCGGCTTCGGTATTGGAAATGCCGTAAATCTTGATACGACCGAGTGGAGAGCTCTTCAATTGATTGAACGTGGTCACCGTATCGACAAAGCTCACTTTGAGGTCGTTGAGGAACTGCATGGATTCTTCAGAAAGAAGTTTTTGCGGATCAAACCCGGCATTAAAATCGATCATTCCCGATTCTTCCATATCCTGTTCGGCACGAACCAGATCTTTAATCCAAGTAATTTTATCCATGAAGACCCCTCCTCGAAAAAACAACACAGAGCGCTATTTCTATACTATCGAAGCAGCGAAACTTGTCAAGAGAGGAGGCAGCTGCCGACGCAGAGATCGGGGCCTTCTCAACGGTCGAAGGCCCTTTTCCTGCGTGGTGAAGCAAACTTTAGAAGGGATAAGCGTCTTTTTCTTCGTGTCCGTCTTTGGGTGAAGACTCGTCAGTGCTCGAGAGGCCATTGTCGGAGGTTCGTACCCCGAGGAAATGCACATCTTCGGCAATGATAAAGGTTTTGTCCTCCTCCGAGTTTTCCAAAAAACCTTCAATGGCGAGCGGTGTGCCCTTGTCCAAAAAACGTTCGCACAGTTCGGCCTTTTTCCCCCAAACCAGGATCGAGTGCCAATCGGTTTTTTTATCCCATTGACCCTCTTTGTAAGAAAAACGATTGGTGGCCATTTTTAAAAACGAAAACACCTTCCCATTTTTGTTTTTATGGAGGGCCGGCTTGCGCGCGATGTTTCCCGCCAGAAAGATTTTATTTATTCCATTCATAAGTACTCCTTTTCGCCAGGCTAAGCCGTGACGAAAAGTCTACATGCAAACAAGAGAAACACGGGAACGCGTCGAAGGCTTTACAGATCAGGAGGTAGACGGTTAACGAATATTTAAGGCGGATGAGCCTACCATAACGGAGGAAGTGTTCCTCGCGGAGTGGGTTTGAGGGCTAACTTACCAGCGCCCACTTTACACACCAGAATTTCCTCTTGCGTGATAGGAAAAGTTTTTTTCAACATGGTTTCGTAGCTTTGAAGTGATTGGCCCAACCATTCTTCACGAAATTTTTCAGGAACCCCTTTTTGCACGGGTTGTTTACACCATTCATCGCTCCCATCGGGGCGGGAATACTGTGTACCAAAAATCTGTTGTTGCCCAATAGAGACCAAATACCGATCGGCAATGGCCGTGAGTAGAGATTTCATAAAAAGTGTATTTTGTGAAGACGGGCTCAGCTCGAGAGATTTTAACCCCCATTGCAAAGCTTGATGATAATCATGCGATGATTCTCCGTGCTGAAAAATCAAAGCGGCATAGGCATAATCTTGCGCTGTAGACAAACAGTGGGCATCAGCCATTTGTTGCGTGCGTGCACGGCGCTGTTGATCTTCTTTTACCAGTGTGGACACATTCATTTTGTCCCAAGCTTGCGTGCGCACTTTTTGATCCTGGTCCTTCATTTGCAAAAGTTCTTGGCTAGCCTGGGTTTGCGCTGCTGGGCTTTGCAAACAATTCGCGATGTCGACCTTTTTATCTAGCGAAGAGCACGAGCTGATAAGTAAAAGAAAAGGAATCCAAAATTTCTTCATTCAAAAGCCTTAAAATTTAAATACAAAAAAGTAGCTGACATCATCAGTGGCGAGATCGCGGTTGGCGCCGCGGTAAACGCCAAAACTCAAAGTCACTGGTAAATAATAGCCCAGCGTGCACTCGGCATTGAGTTCGGCACCGTAACCCACATACCATTCGTCGCCAAAACGCTCGGGAATAAACCCGGCATGGCTCACGCTGTAACGGCCGCCATCAAAACTGACGGCATCGGCCACCATGGCGCCATGGATACGTTTGATGAAGAACGGAATGGTATCCCAACCGCTAAAAATACGAGCGATAGGAAAACGGTATTCCAAATTTCCCGAGAGCATATTTTTACCGAGAATGGTTCCCGAGTTGTAACCACGCACTAAAAACGGCGGAATCAGCAAGTTGTTAAAAAAGTTTCCGTTCAGCGTACTGGTGTAAAATCCCGTGGTCTTCAGTTCAGGCGCATAGGTACCGTTCAATTGGAAAAAAAGCACGTTGTGTGTTGGTAGCCAACGCGAGAAGTAGGTTTTTAAATTGATATTGGTTTTATTGTAACCCAAATTGCCAAGGCTTTCGATGTAGGCTTGATGACTTAAAGAAAATCCCATGCCCGTTTCGGGAGAGATTTCATATCCTCGTTGAATAGCGTTGTTAAAACCAATCGTGGCAGAGGGCCCTTGGCGGCGATAGGTAGTGGTGGTGAATTCGGTTTCGGACACCTTCCAATTGACCCCCAAGGTCCAATTGCGAAACATAAAAGGGATATTATAAGAGGCGGAGAGTGTGCCCGAAGAGTCGCGCAGACTGGTTTTGTTAGAATAATTGTAACGGTACATTTGGCTTCCCGAAACACCCAGTGCCACTGGCGTCGAGGTGTTGACGTATCCTGCGGTCACGCCCGTTTTTGTTGTGAGAGTGTCCCACTCCGCCATGAGGCTGTAACTGTTTTTTCCGAGGGGATCACTGGCACCGGTGCTCGCCTGAAAACTGATACCGCCATCGAGAACGTTGGCAAAAGGCATCCAGTATCGTGGTAATAAATAAGGCCATGGAGAAAAGTTTTCTTCCTTTTCATTCCAAAAAGTGGCGCTGTCTTGAACTTCCGGAGGTTTTTGAAAAGACGGGATCTCCATCAGCGGCGGTACGGTAGGAACCGTCGTTATTTTTTTTACATCGGCGTCGGCAAGATACAAGAGAAAATAACCATCGCCTTTTTGCTCAGAGTAATAAAGGGCATTATCGTGCGGATCAATAGCACCGTCTAAAACACGCGTTAGCGAGTTGGTGAGGGGTTTAATATTGAGTCCGGTTTTAATATTATCGAGTTTGTCGGTCCAATAAAGATTGTCCACGCCAGAGACGGAGGACGTGAAAAGATAACCGCCCCGCGAAGGACGCAAAAAAGAAACCTTGGATGCGGGGAAAAGAGGGGTAACTTCTTTGCTCGCGAGATTCAAAGATTTGATCTGACGATTTTCTCCCAATTGTTCGAAAAAATAGACGGAAGTGTCATCGGCAAAAACACTGAACAAGTGGGAACCTAAACGCTCTGGAGTATAAAGTACGCGCAAAGATTTTTTATCCAAATCCCATTCGCTGAGTCGTTTCGCTCCCGCAATGTTCTGCACAAAATAAATCTTTTTCCCATCGCGCGAAAAACCCATGTCACCGGCACGGGCCCCGAAAGTCAGGCGTGAGCTTTTTTGTTCTTTCACATCGTAAGCGCGCAGATCGCTAAACTCATAAAAGCGATGATAGTTTTCCACACTGTTATAAACAATTTTTTGTGAATCCGGCGACCAAGTCACATCGCTGATATCCACGGCAAAAGCAATTTGCTGGGCTGTAGAGTGATGAAAGCGTCCTTGCGCATCGCGCTTCATCAACAAGAGTGACGAGGGTACGTTGGACGCGCGCGAAATCAAAACCATCCACTGCCCATCGGGAGAAATCACGGGGCGATAGTTGTAAAATCCCTCTTGATCTAAACGGGCCCCTTGACTGACGGGGGCGGTCAGAATGAGTTTTTGTTGCATCTCTGCACGCGTGTCGAGGCGTGCGTAAGTGGAGCTGAGTAAATCTTCATAATCTTTTTGTGTGCGCTCAGTGACAGGCCCATTGATAAAATAGGGAAGGCGGCGAGAGTAATCTTGATTGAGGGCATCCACATTGCTCAAGCCGGGAGTGGTGGCCACTTCGTACATCAGCGCGCCACCCAAAAGATAGGCGCGTCGTCCGCCGATCCAATCAGGCTCCGAATCATTGAGCGTATCAATGCTGTATTTGTTCCAACTCTTATCTTGATGAAGCGCGCGCACCATGCCTTCAAAATTTTGCGAGCGCAGCCGTCCCCCTTGCGGATTAAAGTAGGACTCGGTGAAAACCGCTAAACCTTCGGTATACCAGCGCGGGAGGTAGCCGTTAGGACGAACAATAGAGCCAAAAACATAACTGAGGGCTCGCATGCCGCCATGCACTGGATATAAATTGAGAATGTGAGTGTACTCATGGGCGAGGATTTCATAGAAGGAATCGTCGGTTTCGCCAATGGGTGAATTTGGCAAAGGTATCACCGGATAGATGGTGATCATCGGGTAAGGGAAAACCGTGGCTGACCCGTTGGGGCGATCGGTGATGTCGGCAATCACAAAAGTCGTTTTTGGAGGCACCTCGTGAAAGAGCTTCTGGATCTCGGGATAGAGGCGACGGAACTGTTTTGCGTATTGTTTGACCAAATCACGATGGCGTTGATCGTAGATCCACACCGCATGGTCGTCCTCTTGCACTTTCCAGTGAATTGCTGGGTCCACTTGTGCCGCTGCTGTTGATAAAATGAAAAAAACATTAAAAAAAAGGCAGAAAAATTTCATGTGATAAGTAGACGATGATTTTTTTGAAGAAGCAATCGCTCTTGACAAGAGGGTATAAAATTATTGAAATAACAAACGACTATACAAGCCAAGGTGCGATGCCTCGGCCACACAAGGAGGATTCATCTATGCTGCGTAAAAGTCTTTTCATAGGCCTTGCGATTTTATTTGTTGCTGGTTGTTCTAGCAAAAAACCTGCGGTGGAAACCGATGCGGCACTGGCGGCCGATGGTGCCAATTTAAATCAAGCTGACGTACAAAATCGCGATCTTTCCCTCGATCCCTGTGGGAGCGATTGCGGAGGAATCCCCGGTTTAACAACAGTGAATTTTGCCTACAATAGTTCTTCATTAAACGAAGAAGCTAAAGCTTTATTGGCAAAAAATGCGGAGTGGATTAAAAGCAATCCCACCGTGAATTTGCAAATCGAAGGGCATTGTGATTCTCGCGGTTCCGATGAGTACAATCGTTCTTTAGGATCACGCCGTGCGGAAGTGGTGAAAGCGTATCTTAAAGGATTGGGCATCGACGTCGCTCATGTAAGCACAATTAGCTGGGGCGAAGAAAAACTTTTGGCTTTAGGCGATACGGAAGCAGATAACGCAAAAAACCGCCGCGCCAACTTTGCGCCGATTAAGTAAAGCACAGCCCGATGCAGTTTCTGCGTCTTTTTGTATTTTTAATTTTGAGCTCCTGTGTGAGTACCACCATTCCCATACAGGAGTACACTATTGCCAAAAGCGCCTACGAGGCCGCTTTGGCAGCCGAATCTGCTAAATATGCCCCCCAATTGTTCTATAAGGCCGAAAAAGCCTATAAAAATGCTGAAAAATTGTATAAAGAGAAGGATTATAGCGGAGCTCGCGAGGCTTTTTTGTATAGCCAAAAGTTAGCCGAGAAGGCGGAAAGCGCCGCCCGCCTTAAACAATTTAAATCAGGAGAATCCAGTGACGGTTCCAATGAATAAAAAAAGTATCTTGTTTGTGCTTTCGGCATTTTTTGTTCTCACCGGGTGTTTGCAAACGCGCTCTGCTCTACGCAACGAGCCCACAGTGACAGCTCAACAAAAAACGGCGGCCGATGCCGCCGTACAAAAAGAAGATAAAGATCGTGAGTTCCGCGAACTCTATGGCCGAATTGAAGCTGTGGAAAATCAAGTGAATCAGGTCAAGGACAGCGAGCGTGTGAAAGCTTTGGAAACACGTCTTGCGCAAACAGAAACAGAGCTCAATTTATTAAAAACAACAGTTTCTGAGCTCAACGCCAAGGCCAAAAAAGAAGCGCTGATGTTAAGCAGCGATGAGCGTGCTCTTTTTAATAAAAAATCGGAAACAACGCCGATGACGGCGGCCACAAAACTTTTTAACGACAAAAAATGGGAAGATGCCATTCTGGCTTTTGAGGAATACCGAAAAAGCAATCCCAAGGGCAAAGAATACGCCGAAGCGACACTGAAGATTGCTTTATGCTTTCAAAACATGGGTTTGAAAGACGACGCCAAAGTTTTCTTCAAGGAAGTGGTCGAAAAATATCCTAAATCCAAGGAAGCGGACACCGCAAAAAGCAAATTGAAAAAACTGTGATAGGCTATCTATGGTTCCATTAATACTGGCGATAGAAACCAGTTGTGATGACACATCCGTAGCGTTGGTGAACGGTCACGGTTTTGTACTTTCACAAATGACGGCTCATCAGGATCTTGCCCATCAAGCGTTTGGTGGAGTGGTCCCTGAGATTGCAGGACGTCAACATTACGAGAGTTTGTTGCCGTTGGTAGAGAAACTTCTCCATAGTCAAAAAATTTCGTGGTCAGAAATCTCAGGTATTGCCGTCACCAATCGTCCCGGTCTGGTGGGATCGTTGATTGTCGGCATTGTTACCGCCAAAACTTTAGCGCTGGTTCATCAAAAGCCATTTATCGGTGTTCACCACATCGAAGGCCATATTCTCTCAGCTTTTTTACAAGAAGAAGATCCGCAATCTTCCTCTCTGTGGAAAGATCCATTTATCGCGCTGGTGGTGAGCGGCGGGCACACGCAATTGTATTTGGTAGAAAAAATCGGTTTGTACAAAACGTTGGGACAAACCATGGACGATGCTGCGGGTGAAGCTTTTGATAAATTCGCCAAGATGTTGGGGTTGGGATATCCCGGCGGTGTTTTGGTGGATCGTTGGGCGCAAAAGGGAAATCGCAAAGCGTATGATTTTCCACGCGGTTTGATGAAAGAAGATCATTACAATTTTAGTTTTTCCGGTCTTAAATCCCATGGGCAACGCAAAATTGCTGAGCTAGGTGAAACAGCCGCCGTGCTCGAAGATCTCTGTGCTTCTTATCAAGAGGCTATTGTCGACGTGCTCATTTTTAAATTAAACAAAGCTTTGCGCCAGTACGGTCTCAAAAAATTTGTGATCGTCGGAGGCGTCAGTGCCAATTCGCGCTTGCGCGAACGGGCATTCGAGCTGGCCGACAAACATCAGATGGAAGTTCTTATTCCGCCACTGAAGTTTTGCACTGACAATGCGGCGATGATTGGTTTAGCGGGCGCTTTGCGATTGGCGCAAGGGCAACAGTCAGAACACACGTTGGGACCTGTTCCCAGAGAAGAGTTGCGATGAGTTCTCTCTATGCTGAAGAAATCCACCGCGTAAAAGATTTATTGGAACTTATGGGTCGAGGAGCAAAAAAATCCCTCGGGCAAAATTTTCTAGTCAATATCCAAAAAATTGAATTTATTTTGGCAGAGTTAAAACGCCGTGGATGGACGTCGGTGGTGGAGGTCGGCCCCGGTTTGGGAGCATTGACGTTGCGTTTGCGTGAAATCGATCCACAACCATTGTTGATCGAAATGGATCGGCAGTTTGCTGAGTACTGGCGTTCACAAGGGTTCCAGGTGGTCGAAGCGGACGCGCTTCATCTCGATTGGAGTGAGCTCCAGTCAGATAAAAAAGCGACAGGAAACACGGCGAAAAATACACTCATCAGTAATTTACCTTACCAAATTGGAGCCCGTTTGGTGGTGGAGCGCAGTGTGAACCCCTGTGGTATCGAATCCATGGTGCTGATGTTTCAAAAAGAAGTGGCGCAGAGATTAACCGCGCGTTTTAAAACCGAACACTACAGTTTACTGTCAGTGATTGCGCAAACGTTTTGGAATCTGGAAAACCTCACAGATTTAGGACCCAATGATTATTTTCCGCCACCCAAAGTGGCCAGTCGCGTGGTGCTTTTTATGCGCAAAGAAGACACTCCTGAGGATCCGCAAGGTTTTTTGCAATTTGTAAAATTAGCCTTTTCGCAAAAAAGAAAATTCCTCAAAAAGGCGCTGGCGACCCGTTTTGGCGAAGAAGCGGTACTGAAAACGTTTGAGGCCCTCGGAGTCTCTCCTAAAGCCCGTCCCGAAGAGGTCGATGTTTTGACATTTCGCAAGATGTATCAGATGTTGTCGGACATTGGATAGGAGTCTATGAAGATCATCGCTGATAATAAAAAAGCCCGACATGACTTCCTCATCCTCGAAGTTTACGAGGCGGGTCTGGTGCTCACAGGCAGCGAAGTGAAATCCATCCGTGGCGGCAGTGTGAATCTCAAAGACTCCTATGTATCCTTTCGCAACGACGAAGCCTTTTTGCAAAACGCCCATATCAGTGTTTACCAAGCGAGTAGTTACAACAATCATGAGCCGGAGCGTTTGCGAAAACTGCTTCTCAATCGCCATGAATTGAACAAAATTTTTGCTAAAATGCGCGAGAAAGCATTGAGTTGTGTTCCTCTCAAAATGTATTTTAAGGGTGGGCGAATTAAGTTAGAAATTGCCCTGTGCAAAGGAAAAAAACAGCACGACAAACGCGAGTCGATCAAAAAACGCGATGTGGAGCGCGAGACGCAAAACGCGGTGAAAAAAGGGAGAAATGGGTAATGAGTTGGGCGTGGTTGATTTTGCTGGGGGTCGCTCTCGAATCTCCCAGTTACGAAAAAGAAATTGCCGAAAAAAACAAAGTGTCTTTAGAGACAAAAAAAGAAGATCAAAAATCCTTCTATGAAACGATCAACAATAAGACGCAGGAAGTTTTAAATTTTATTCGTAAAAACAAAGAAGAGTTGCGCAAAAAACAAGAGGCGGTTCGTAAGGATTTCGAGGGTAAATTAAAAACAGAAGTGGACACACTCAAGAAACAAGATCCCAGAGGCGACATCGAAGCTGTGCGCAAAGCGGCCAACGAGCAACGCCGCGACTTATTCGAAAAGATGAACACTGAGAAAAAATCTTTGGAAGATCAATTGAAGAGCTTCAAAGACGGCTTTGACGATTTCATCAAAGCCCAAAAGGAAATTTTCCAAAAAACCTTCAAAGACCTCACCCTCAAGGCAAAAACTCCAAAGGCAAAAGCGGAGCCGCTTCCCAGTCAGAAGGAATTTGACGAAATCCCCAAAGGGCCGTCCACCGTCCTCGCCCCTGACAAATAATCAAAAGGCGCCATGCGCTTTTAATTTCAGCAACACAGAAATAAAATCCCAAATGATCTGATGGAGCCTGATAGTGCGGTTCCTTGGTGCGCTGCAGGTTCAAAAAGCGCATGGCGCCTTTTGGGAGATTTGTGGTAGTACGGACACTGTTTTGGAGGGGGAATCCATGCGTCTGTTATGTTTTTCGGGTTTTTTGTTCTTATCTTTGTTTTTTTCGCTCTCTACACATGCCATTATTTTTGGTCAAGATAACCGTCGCGAGGTTGTCGTTGATGCATTCAAAAATAGAACGCTGGCACCCGCCATAGCTATGTCTGTGGGAAGTCCTTATATCCAGACGCAGCCCGAAGGATTTTTCGATTTAGATTTTTTATTGGCCACAGACTCTTTAACTCTAGGACTTTGTCCTGAGGAGCGGTTTTCCCGACAATATGCCAATTGGATCAACTGTACTGGCTTTTTGGTGGCTCCGGATATTTTAGTAACAGCTGGACATTGCATGACCTTCCAACACAGCGAACGCCGCCCGCGCATTGCCGAGAACGAAGTCACCGCCATGTGTGCGGATTTCGATTGGATGTTTGATTTTAAAACAGATGTGAAAGGAATGGCATCGATCACAGGGTATCAGTCTTCAACTCAACACTCAGCGTGCAAAGAGGTTCTTTACTCAGAAATTTCTCAAGATATTCTTCGCCGCAATGACTTGTTTGTGGGGGAGTATGGAATGGATCTCGCCATTATTCGTTTAGCGCAGCCGATGCCTCAGCGCCCCCTCCTAAAACTTTCAAAGACGGATTCGCATGTGGGAGAGTCTCTATTCACAATCGGTTATCCCTCGGGATTACCAATGAAGTTGGCGACACACGCGAGGGTCTTAGATAATCACTTTCGCCATTTTTTTACAGCGGATTTGGATATTTCTGGAGGTAACAGCGGCGGCCCAGTTTTTAATTCTAAAAACGAAGTGGTCGGCATCGTTGTGCGCGCCAGTCCAGGTGAAGACTACATTTGGGATGAAAAGCGAAGCTGTTCAACATCGTTCGTGTGCAAAAAACGAGGTGAGGGGGACTGCGCTCCCGTGCGCACCAATTACCCTCTCGGCGTCCATGTGCAAAAAATCGCACCCATCCGCGAGAAACTACATCAGTTGGGAATTCTGTAAAAAGGTTGTCGTCTATTTCTTAGGCGTAGGCGTGTGATGCTTCAACACATCCATGCACTTCATCAGCAGGATCTCTTTTTCGTTGAGAACCTTTTGCATAGCATTCATGCGGTTTTCAAAATTGCGCAGAGCTATACTCTGGCGTTCGATCAAACCTTCCACTTTGGCTTCTTCAAAACTTTGCGATTGAATTTTTTCGCGCACGCCACGCATTTTATCTTCGACCTCGCGGCCTTGCGCGTGCACAGATTTCTCCATGCGTGAAAGAGCTTGCGACAAACGATCGAAACGTTGATCGAAAGAATGTACGAAATCCGTCAGTTGGTTTTTAAACACTTCCATCTGATTGTCGTTACTGCGCAGTTTGGCTTTGAGGCCCTGGATTTCTTCCTGCAGGCGTTGGTTTTCCATGGTGGAGGCGGTCATCACCGGTGCAGGGTAGCGCGGGGCTTGGGGAACGTGCGGGGAGTTTTTATCGGTGGAAACTTCATCAAATAAACCTGGATTTAGCTTTTTATGCACGTGGAGTCCCTCTTCAGCCTGTAAAAAAGGCATTTTTTGACCAGTTTAGTACCCTCTGCCTAAATTTAGCTAGACGATGTCCGTATCCTTTTCTAACCTAAAAAAGGATGGATACTGTACTTCAGCTTGCCAGACATATTTTGCGCTTTCAACCGAACAAAGATGCTGCGCGTCTGTGTTTCTATCACTTTTTAATCCACCACTGTGAGCCCACAGATAAAGTAACACCTGAGCTTCTCGAAAATTTTAATCGATTTGTTTTGAGTTTTGAACACTGGCGGAAAAACCGGCAGCAGTTGGTGCAAGAGGTGCAATATTTTTTGCATCACTTTTCCGAAACCTATCAGGTGAATTTAGCTTTTAAAAACATGGTGCTCGCCGACCGTTGGCAGGTGGTGGCGGTTGAAAATCCCATCGATGCTTTAAAAATCCTCGAAAAAAAATTTTCTGATACTGGCAGCAAGAGTCGCCTGATTCCTGCGCACAACAATACTTTTTTGTTACTCACCATGGACGAGAGTCACGGCTTGACGGTCACTCACCTCAACAACTTAATGATGATCAATGGCCGCGGCGATCTAGAACCGCTCAATCCATTGATGCAGATCCATTATACCCCCGATCTCAGTTTGCAGTTTCAAAAAGTGCAATATGTGGAGATTTCCCCCAGTGTGGTGGCGCGCTTTATTATTCTCGGCCCGGGAATGCATGGAAACCTGATCCGTGGCTACACCTTCCAAAAGGCCGAAGAGTTTAAGGGCGGCGGAGTGGCTCAGTACCCGCAGGTGCTTTATGCGATCAAAAGACTCGAGCAGCACTATGTGGATCGCAAGTCCGACCCGATGTACATGGAGCTGACACAGCTCTTGGAAAAAGCTATAGAATTGGTCAACTTACGCCATCCCGAGGCCCTTACTTTTGGGCAAGCCGCCCTCGAGCGGGGGGAATCCGCCAAGGAAAATATTTTCCAAAACGACAATATGATTCGCCTTTTGACTCAAACTTTGCGATCTTCTCTGCAAAATAACCGCAATCTCATTGTGGCCAATGATAAGCAGAGAGAGATTCCATGGCAGAGAGATCAACTACTGATCGAATAAGACTTAATAAATACCTCGCAGACTGCGGGGTCGCCAGTCGTCGCAAAGCCGACGAAATGATCGAAAACGGCGAAGTAACCATCAACGGCAAAAAAGTTTATGAACTAGGAATTCGCGTAAATCCTAAACAAGACCGCATTCTTTTTCGCGGAAAACCGGTGCAAGCGCAAAACCGTTTTGTGTACTACGCTTTTAACAAACCTAAGAGCGTGGTGACGACCACCGAAGATCCGCACGGTCGTCCCACAGTGATGGATTATTTTAAAAAAGGCACGCTTCGCCTTTTTCCTGTGGGTCGTTTGGATTACGATGCCGAAGGCCTTCTCATCATTACCAATGATGGTGAGTTTGCGCAAAAAGTGATTCACCCCGATGAACATGTTTCCAAAACCTATCACGTTAAGCTCAACGGAATACCTACAGATCCACAATTGGATAAACTGCGCCGTGGTGTTTCCATTGTCGGTGGAAAAGTGATGGCTTTATTTATCAAACGTCTGGATAAAAAAACCACAGATAAAAAAGCATGGGTCGAAGTGGTGATTGATGAAGGAAAAAACCATCAGGTCAAACAGATGTTTACGAAAATTGGTTTTGATGTGGTGAAGCTCCGTCGTGTGGCCATCGGTGAATTTCGTTTAGGCACTCTCCAAGGCGGCGAACATCGCGAGCTGACCTTTGAACAAATTCACAAAATCTTTAAGAAACGCAGCAAGGTTAAAAAAGACCCCGCTGCGAAAAAAGAACTTAAAATTACCTAAGGTATTCTTGCAAGACAAGCCAGGGCTCGTCCGCTGGCTTGTGCAGGATCTCCCACGCCAGCCCCGTGACCATCAGAATATGTGGTGGTTCCCTCGAACCAATGGATATTTTTAGTGAGACCCATAATACTATAGGCACTCGTAAACTGATTATAAAAAGAATCAGTGGTCGTGAGAAATGCACCGATATTGTTAATAGGTGTTTGAGAGCTTGTAACAAGAAACCAATCGGCGATGATTTTACTGGGATTAGGTTTTACGTTATCGGCATTGTCATAGGGGCCGCTCAGCAAGCAAGCAAATTTAACTCCTACAGTTTTTGCGAGATAATAGGCGTGCCCTGAGCCTTGCGAGTGTCCGCTGACAATCACCTCCGACCAATCGACAGCGCTTGGCTGAAAAGAGGCGGGTAGAGTGAGCTCTTGTGCTTGGAGGTATGAAGCGAGTTTAGCCAGACGGTTGTAAATGCCATTGCTTGCGTTCACAGTAATCAGTGTTGTTTGATCTGTACCCTCGATGACTTCTTTGCGCACGAGAGCCGAACAATTGTCGACGGCGACCCCTGGAGGACATATAGACTGATTGAGACTGTCCTTATTATCATAAGCCACTTGTACTAATAGATAATTTTCAGCAAGAATTTCATTAATCCAAGTGCTTGAGGCATATCCTGCCGTCGATAAATAAGGGTTACCAAAACTTCCGCCAAAATGAATCCATACGCCTTTAATTTTATTCCAATCTTTAGGAACGCCAATCGCATGAAAACCAAATCCAGCTCCCTGAACGTTGGGTTTACTTGGATCTTTGAAATCTTGAATATTAGAATCTGTTTTGCTGGGCTTAATGGCGCACAGGCGCCCATTGGTGACGTCAGTCACATTGTCACAGAAACTCAGATCCACCACAAGTGGAGGAGTGGTGCCGCCACCATTACTGCCGCCATTAGTACTTCCACCGTTGGTGCCACCACTATCATCACCACCAGTATCACCACTAGGGCCGTTGTCGTCAGAGGCGGCAACATTTGCAGAACTACCCGAAGACCCACAGTTTTGAAAAGCCAGAACACACGCGCTCATGGCGAAGAGATAAATCGCAATTTTTTTTAAACTGTATTTTGACATAAGGTCCCCTCTGTAAGTCTCATTTTACTCTGATCTCAATGGAGATCCCAGAACAAAAAGATTACGTCTATTTAATGCATGGACGTTTGTCTCATAATGAGAATTTACTGACAACTTCGTAAAGTTTTTTTATACTAGTGTGAGTGAACATACGCAGGGAGGCTTATGAAAAATCTTTTAATTCTCAGCACATTTCTTCTTTTATCCGCCTGTGCAGAAGATGAAACCGTTGATATTCAAGAAACCGCGCAACAGATTGGCGACGTCATGGCGTCTGTTGACGAGTCAGGTGGAAGTTCTGCGGGGAGCTTAGCTTTTATGGAATCACAGCAACGTTTTATCGCTGCACGCGAAAAAAACTTACGCAGCTGGGATGTTTTGGGATTGGTATCTCTCTTTCAACCGATTCCTACGGCGCAAGCCACTGCTTGCAAAGACACCACATTTAGCCCCTCGTGCACCTCCTCCAGCCAGCGTGTGCGCGATCTCAATGGTTGCACCATTGGCAGCGCGAGCTTCACAGGAGATATCACTCTGGATTTTAGCAACCCATCCTGCAACTTAAGTGCGGATGGCGACACGGTAGATCGTTCACCCAATTTTACCGTCACAGGTCGTCGTGGCGCCACGCTGACGGTTTCAAAAACCGGAACAATAGGTCAACGGATTACGCATGTAAACGGCGAGAACTTTACTTTTTCCAATGACGGGGTTCGTCGTCTTTTTCAATTTGGCTCCACGTCTCTCTTTGATTACACCACGCAAACCACGTCCGACATTACAGTGACGGGAACGAATCGTGCGGGACGGGTGATGTCGGGTGGAAACTTGCGTGTGACGGACAATCTCAGTTCCGTGACATGCAATTATGTTCCGACCAATGTGACCTGGACAGCATCGTGTAACTGCCCGACCTCGGGATCGTGGGCGGGAACTTGCTCCGATGGAAAAAGCTCAGCGGTGAATATCACGGGCTGTGGAACTGCATCGATCACCATGGGCGAAGACAGCGAGAGTTTAAGCTTCGATCGTTGCTACAGCACAAATTAGGATTAGAGCGTCGGCGAATCGTTGCGAATTTTGTAGTTTTCTAAAGGATTAGATACAGTAAACAAAAAAGATTGTACGACAATTTGTAAATTGTCGTACGAGACATGACTGATCTTTACCAGCGGCGTCTCTTTGAGATTATTAATCTCAGGATGGGCGCCCCATAAACCAACAAGCACTCCCACGCCGCCATTATAACTGACCGCTTCATTCAAATTCATATGTAGGCGCCCGGAGAGCTGAACATTGTCGATGTTCAGACGTGGCTCAGTGATAGGTCCAAGGCCACAATTGACAGCGCTGACATCGGGACAAATATTGAGAACGCCAAAAAGATTTCCTAAAAATCTATTTTGAAAAGAAGTAAAGACTCCTGCAATATTGATGGTATCCATAGTCACTTTTTTTACATTTTGTTGAAAGAACACACCGATCAAGGGGCTGGCGGCATTGCAATCCGATGGGTCATTGCCAAGTTCTCGATACAGACAGTGATTCTCGGAACCCAAAGATAGGTGGGTGAAGATATTTATATTCTGCAGAGTAAAATCATTATTGTTGCCTTCCAAAGAGGTGATTATGCCTCCGAAGAGTTGAAAATCTGTCACTTGAGCACTCGCGGAATAAAAAGACACATCAGAAATGACAGAGGTCGCATCTTCAGTTAAATTTATGTCGTTGAAAATAAATCCCGAGGACGCACAATTTTTCTGCGCCACATTTTGTGCAGAAATAAAAATATCATTCATTTGAGACAGTCCACGTACGTCATTGGCGATTATACTACAGCGGCTGAAGCCGAGAGACGGCGTTTGAGGCATAAATACGAATTGGTCCATGTTTAACAAATGCACTCTTTTTAAAACAGTGGAATCTAGTGACGTAAAGAGATAACTCATGCGTAAGGATGGATCTGCGTATTGGCTATCATAAAGGACCGAACCGCCGTCGATAATAAGGTCTTGAACTTTGGAATTACTGAGTGAGCGAAATAAACTTTTATTTTTTAAATGGAGGTTTAGGATTTTATATCCACAGCCTTTAAAGTCAAAGTTGGTAAGTGCTGAGGGTGACTGATAGGTCTCATTTTGGCTGGAGAAATCTATATCCTTTTCTAAACAATATTTTTTATTGGATTGTAGATCACTAAAATCGCTGGGGTAGCTCAAGTAAATATCGCAAGACGAGTCCTCGCACGTGGCGGGAGTGCCAGCGGGTTCAGATATAGGAAAGGGAATGGAAGGCTCACCGGATGTCCAAGGGGACATATCTACTTTGGGAAGAACGACCATTGTTTTTACTTGCGTCACTAAATCAGTGTCGGTATCAAAAGTTCCGCCTTGCGACCAGATAAATTCTTCGGAATAAATCGACACGTCATTCGATTTGGACTGCCCGCAGTTTTGAAACAGTAAAAGCACCGTGGTGCAAAGAGCCAAACTTATAAAGCTGATCCATTGAAATTTACTTTTCATAGACGACGCCCCCCTGAGTGCCCTGACCGCCTGGAGCTCAGCTTTAAAAGCTCAACTTCTGGAGGACAGGGCACTCGTTATTTTAAACGGGTTAGAGAGTTTTAATCCATTGCAAACTGCTGAGTTTGTTTCAAAGCGAAACAGTTTTTGTTTCATGTCGAGAACTTCGACATTTTCGGAGAACAAAGTCTTAAGTTTTATTTCACCCCCGCCGAAGGTCTAGAAGGGTAGGGGGAAAAATGAACACAAAATCTTTGTGGCACGTTGCCATTGGTTATAGCAGTTTGGTGGGACTGATCCTGGCAAGCTCACTGGTTTATAGAGCTTACATAAAAAAGGCACAGCCGGCAGCTAAGGCAGTCCATGCACGGTTGGATCCATCGAGGGTGCGTTTAATTAAAATTGTAAATGCAAAAAAACATGGGCGATCTGTATCAAGCGCGCGTCAAACAGAAGCCACCATGAGTAATCTTTTTGGTCCCTTTGGGCCACTTAAGGGTTTATCAGACCATGAACGCAATGATTTTAAAAAGCAGGTTGTGGGTTACGTCGATCATAACATTCGTCGTGGTGCCATTGATCCTCGTCATCGCCTCCGTTTTATCGAGATGAAGGTGATGGACAAGTCTTTAGAGATGATGGAAGCCCGCGCAGAAAATTAGGACAGCTGTCTAACCGACGTGACTTTTTAAGCAAAAATCGGTAACACAAGTTCTCAATACCAAGGGGGCTTGTGCGTCACGTATTAATGTATTTAAGCATCATCATATTTTTGGTATCCTGCCAGTCTATGAAATCTTCAATGACGAAATCCACAACGACATCGACACCACCCAAAGCGCCACAAGAAGCTTACGAACATCTGCTGCATGGTGACCGTCGCTCTGATCCTTATTTCTGGATGAGAAATCGCGATAGCAAAAAAGTGCTAGCGCACATCGAGGCCGAAAATGCTTACGCGCAAACTATTTTAAATCAGAGTAAAAAAATCGCCGACACTTTGTTCACCGAAATGAAAGCGCGTATCAAAGAAGACGATAGCTCGCCACCGGCAAAGAACGGTGATTATTTTTATTATTCTCGAGTAGAGAAGGGCAAAGAATACGGTATTTATTGTCGTAAAAAAGGCAGTCTGAATGCCGAAGAAGAAATCATTCTCGATATCAACGTTCTCGCCAAAGGCAAAAAGTACTACTCCGCGGTGGTTGTGGAAGTCTCTCCCAATCACGAAATTCTAACTTACGCTGTGGATGATGTGGGGCGCCGTTTTTACACTCTTTATTTTAAAAATCTGAAAACTCAAAAAACTTACAAACAAAACATCCCCAACACCACTGGGAATTTTGTTTGGGCTGCTGACAACAATCATGGATTCTACGCCCAACAAAATCCAGAAACCTTGCGTTCCGAGAAAATTTTTCGTTTTAATCTCAGCGAAAATAAATCCACTGAAGTTTATTTTGAGAAAGACGAAATTTTTAATGCCGGTGTTCGTAAGTCTTTAAATGGCAAAACGATTTTTATCGACACCAGCAGTGTGAATAGTTCCGAGTTTCTGTTTGTGCCAGCGGCCCAGCCCACACAGGATTTTAAAATTTTCCTCAAGCGGGAAAAGAATCACGAGTACAGTGTCGAAGATGGTGGCGATGGTTTTTACATCCGCACGAACTGGCAAGCGAAGAACTTCCGATTGATGAAGACACCTTACACGCAGACGAACAAACGGGCGTGGAAAGATGTGGTGGCGCATCGGGAAAAAACGTATATGCAAAATTTTGCGATTTTCCAAAATTTTATTGCCATAAGCACGCGCACCAATGCGCTGACCGGAATTGAAATTCGCGGACGCAAAGACAAAAAGAAAGATCTGATTACGTTTCCGGATCCTGTTTACGAAGCCGAAATTGGTCAGAACGACGAATATGACACTCCCGTACTGCGCTATACCTACACGTCGTTGGTGCAACCGGATGCCGTCTACGACTTTGACGTCAAAAAGAAAAAGTCTACATTGATAAAACAAAAAGAAGTTCCCACCTATACCGCAAAAAATTATGCGTCAGAGCGCGTATGGGCCGTCGCAAAAGATGGCGCGAAAATACCCATTTCTCTGGTCTACAAAAAATCGCTGTTTAAACCGGGAGAAAATCCTCTGTTTATCTACGGGTATGGTTCTTACGGATACTCTATGGAAGCGACGTTTCGCCCCAATATCATCAGTTTATTAGATCGCGGATTTGTCTACGCCATTGCGCACATTCGCGGCGGCCAAGAGTTAGGGCGCGATTGGTTTGAAAACGGTCGGATGATGAAAAAGAAGAATACCTTCACAGATTTTGTGGCGAGCACCGAGTATCTCCTCAAGAAAAAGTATGGACATAAAGATCACGTGTATATGCAGGGGGGCAGCGCCGGCGGCTTGTTGATGGGTGCGGTGATGAATTTGCGTCCCGATCTTTACCGCGGAGTGCATGCAGCCGTTCCGTTTGTGGATGTGGTCACCACCATGCTCGATGCTAGCATACCGCTCACCACCGGTGAGTACGAGCAGTGGGGAAATCCCAACGAGAAAAAAGCGTACAACTACATCAAATCCTATTCGCCGTACGACAACGTCACCGCGCAAAAGTATCCCCACGTGTTGATCACCACTGGCTACCATGATTCGCAAGTGCAATATTGGGAGCCTCTGAAATGGGCCGCCCGCTTGCGAGACATGAACCAAGCCAATACCTTGATTGTGATGAAAACCGAAATGGGAGCAGGCCACAGCGGCGTCACCGGCCGCTTTGCCCGCACTCGTGAAGTCGCCGACGAATACGCTTTTGTAGTGTGGTTGGAGTCTCTCCCGTTATGAGGGGGAACGCGGGAGCGTTTCGCACCTGTAAGACTTACTTTTTTGTGTATTTAAGTTTTTAGGTAATAGGTTGATTGTTAAATAGCTTTGATTATTGGATGAGTCTGGACTGGGAACGGGCAGGGGAGAGAGATTACAGTGCAAGAACCGCGTTAAAAATTCCTAAACCCTGCACTGCCCATCTTTACTGAACTAAATTCACCAGACTTTTTCAATACGCAAAACCATACCCCTCTTCAGAATTAATTCTTAAGCATTGTTTGCCAGGTACTTTTGACAAAAAAAAGCCATGAAAAACAAAAAAATGTTTTTCTCATTGTAAACTTGGTCAGCGGCAAAAAGTTTCTACCATTTGCTACTAAGCCATGTCATTCGTAACTGCAGTGGACCGTGAAATAAAGCATCGGGTACTCGCACGAAAGAGAGACGACATTCGCCGGGGCTTATCGGTAGATTTTATGGAAGAGACGGATATCCTACGCAGCGGCCACTGGAGAAACGAAGGCCAGAAGATTCCAGTGGAACGCCACAATTTAGCAATGTGAGACTGCTAACCATAAACTTGTGTAAAAGTGATAAGTCCCGCGTAAGGTAAGTCGGGCAGAAGTTGCGTAGCGAGCGGCAAAATGTTTTGTTAGTACTCTATCAACGCAAATTTTAAATATGCGTTGATGAGATTGTGTATTATTACAAGCATTCTCGACAGAGCTGTTTTTGATCTGCTGCCGAGGACTGCTTGTTTTTCATTCGCATCGATCAACGCAAACAAATCTTAAATACCCAGAAAAAAAATTAGTCTAAACCTGTCACAAAGTTTGATTCTAGAGCCAAAGAACAATCCGATTTAGAAAGACCAACGTTCACACCAAGATCAAATCCATCATAATTAATCCCAATACCGTAGTATAGAATGCCATTACTCTCTTCTACAAAAAAATGCGGCCACTACGTTTATACCGTACAGCGAAGATATTTTTTCTTCGACTGCAACGAATATTTGAGCTTGTTTCTTGGCCTCCTCGACACATTTCAGATTATTGTTAACCTTCAAGGTCGCACAAAGGCCGCGTGGTGCGCACAACTGCCGAAGCTGGCGAAACCTGGCCCGAAGACAAAAAAATCAAAGTGATTATCGATTAGAAATTTTAAGTTCGTGTTCCGTTTTGCAATTAAGTTTTTTTTCCAAAACTGATCAACTTCACGAGCTCTTTTAGAAGAACGTTTCTCTCCAATGGATGTCGCAGCGTTTTCCCTGGTGAGATTTTGTATTGGTTGGTACGTCCCACCTTTTCTTTCTTGATGTAACCTGCGTCCTCGAGATCTTGCACAATTCCTTGGACGGCTCGTTCGGTTATACCCACTTGAGCTGCCACTTCTCTCAGCACAATGTCTGGTTCTGTTGCTAAAAGAAAATAGACATGTCCATGGTTACTAAAAAAGGTCCAGTTTGTTTTAGGTGCGGTCATTTTTATTTCCTTATCAAAATGGGCTTCTATTAAGGAAGCTAAATCTATCTTAGAAGCATGCATAATAATACATGAAATATAATACACGAAATATATTGCATATATTTAAAACTTAGGCGATACCCTTTTTATAAGCAAGGAGAAGCCATTGGAAGCCTACATATTGCCCCTGATTACTCTCTTTCCCGTCATTTATCGGAGCATTGCGCGAAACTTGCCGCGCCTATTGTTTAGTCCTCTGATTTATTTGGGAGCTTTGACCTTGGCTTTGTTGACCTTGGAGTGTGGGATTTTTTCATCGCGTCTAGATTGGGTTCTCTTGACAATTCCCCTGACCAGCGAGCGTCCGTTTGTCACCATCGGTTTGTCCTTAGATAGATTGTCAGGATTGATTGGATCCACCGTGCTCACGATCGGAGCGGTGGTCAGTCGGTTTTCCTATAAATACTTAGAAGATGATCCTCATCGTCTCCAGTTTATGAGAAATCTTTCGTGGACCATGACCAGTGTGCTGATCATGCTGTTGTCGCAAAACCTCATCGTCTTTTTTATTTCTTGGGTGATGACATCCTATTTTTTGCACCAGCTACTCACACATTTTAAGCAACGGGGTGGTGCAATGAAGGCGGCGGGACAAAAATTTTGGATTTCTCGAATAGGAGATTTGTTTATTTTAAGTTCCTCAGTTCTTATTTTTCTTACATTTAAAACATGGGATTTCGATCTCCTATTTAAAACAGTAAGTGATGAGACCTTTGTTAAAAACAATGAGCTTGCCTTGCACGTGGCTGCCATTTTACTTATTTTGGGGGCCATGGCTAAGTCGGCCCAATTTCCCTTCCACTTTTGGTTGCCCAATACTATGGAAACACCAACGCCTGTTTCTGCCATCATGCATGCGGGAATTATCAATGGTGGAGGCTATCTGATCATTCGCATGAGTCCACTTTTGTCGGCGGTGCCCCTTTCTTTGATCCTCCTCACGTTTGTTGGAGGTTTTACAACTTTCTATGCGGTTCTGATCATGCTGACACAGACGAACATTAAAAAAAGTCTCGCTTATTCGACGATAGCCCAAATGGGTTTTATGATGCTGCAATGTGGATTGGGTGTTTTTCATTTGGCCGCTTTGCATATTGTTGGTCATGCCTTTTACAAAGCCTATGTCTTTCTAAGTTCGACGACAGCCACGGATTTTGGAAGACTCCAACGCTATTTTCCAATGAAAAAAGAAGAAAACACTATCTGGGCACCTTTTATCGCCGCGGTGATGTCTATCGGTGGCGTTTTTTGCGGAGCTTTTCTTGTTGGATTTTCTCCATCCCAAAAAATTGGGGAAGCTATTTTGTTAATCATTCTCGCCCTCGCCTTAGGACAGATCATTTTGTCGTCACAGAGCAAGCTCCGAGGATTTGTGCTCGCGCTGATTTTTGGTGTGGTTTACAAAGGGCTCGGGGAGGGGATGGAACTGCTATTGGATCATCAAGTTTCACTTCAGACGCAATTTAATTTTTTCGAAGTCACGCTCTACTTACTGATTATTCCCTTTTTTATCGTTCTTTATTTTCTGCAAAATCATTTGGAATTAATCAACCGAACGACTTGGGGTCGTCGATTGTATGTGAAAATCTATCGAGGAGGATTCTTTTGAAAATGAGTGTTGAAAGCAAAGAGGAAAATGTGGTGTTAAGTGCTGATGTAAGAAAATGCTTGCAAGCAGCGATTGGAATGTTGAGTCCAAATTGGGACATTCGAGATTTTGTTGCAGTGAATCCATTCTTTGGCCAAAGAAATAAATATTTTTTGGATGCCATATTATATGCGCAGGCGGCCACAGGAGCGAATCTTTTGCCCAAGTTTGAATTTTTCAGAGAGCAATTTTCAAAAGGAACTATTTTAGCTTCAGATCTTGAATTCGCGATCAAACAATTTATTGACGAGCAAAAAAATCGAGGTGAAGTCAACTTGAGTCCCAGCACTTTGAAGACGGATTTTAGTCAAAGTATACCCATCTTAAATGGAATCATTTTCCGATGCCTAAGTGACCATTATGATCAGCAACAGTCTACTCATTATACAAAACGGATTCAGCGCGAGGTTTCACATTGGGCTTCAGCCTATTTTGACGATGTGCAGGCTTTGTGGTCGATGCCTTTAAAGGAAAAAAGATTTTTCCAAGCCTGGAAGGCTTTAGTGAAGCATGACAAAAGTGTAAAAGTAGAAACAACATCTTTAAACAGCATTATTCATAAGCTTCCGCAGGATCCTCACCAGGCTATTGAGGTGCTTATTCAAAGACTTATGAACAAAGTCCAACTCAGTGACGAGGAGCTGACAAATTATTTATTCCGCTTGTTGAGCACGATTCAAGGGTGGGCGTCGTACTTTCAAAAGTTTGAATTTGAAGCTCAAAGAACAAATAATCTGACTCAGGTCGAGAAAAATGGAGGCGTCGCCGATATATTGGCTCTTCGTTTAGCTTACGACATGCTTTTCTTGGATCATGTCGAAGATTTCGAATCTTTTAAAAAACAACTGCACGTGGACACAACAAAGTTAAAAAGTGCTCAAGAACAATATATTTGGCTTTTAGCTGTGGAGAATACCTATCGAAGAGGAGTACTCAAAGCCATCGCAACCAAAGCCACATTACCGGTGCAGTCAACAAGCGAAGTTCAAGCGCAAATGGTTTTTTGCATTGATGTGCGAAGTGAAGTGATGCGCCGACATATAGAAAAAACGATGCCTCAGGTGACCACCTTAGGATTTGCGGGTTTTTTTGGACTTCCTATTTCCGTCAAAGCGGCGGCCCATGCCGAGGCGGATCAACAGTGCCCCGTTTTATTAAATGCCGCTGTGGAAATTGACGAGACAGTGGTGGGCCAAGACCCAGTCAAGATCCTCCAGCAAAAAACGCAACGTTCGCTCATTTTGTGGTTCCTTAAAAAAATACAAGGTTCCGCGAATTCGTGTTTCACTTTTGTCGAAGTGATGGGGCTGACATATATTTACAAAATTCTAAAGGCAGCGACGGGTTGGAGTTCACCGAATATTCCTGTAGCCGCTCTTGGCTTGCATGCCGAGCAAGAACAGTGTCTTCGTCCAAACATTCAGCCGTTAAGTGAAGAAACAAAAAATCAATTTGCTTGGGGCGCCCTCAAAAATATGGGTCTCACAGAAAATTTTTCGCCCTTGGTTCTCTTTTTTGGACATGGAAGTGCTTCGGCGAACAATCCTTATTCCTCAGGACTTGATTGTGGGGCCTGCGCAGGACACAACGGTTTGAGCAATGCGCGTGTGCTGGCGGACATTCTTAACGCGCCATCCGTGCGGGAATTTCTCAAAGAAAAAAATATCTTCATTCCTCCACAAACAGTATTTGTATCGGGGTGGCATAATACCACTTTGGATGTTCTCAATATTGATCAACCAGCCTATCTCTCTGAAGAACAGAAAAAGAGGATCCAAGAAATAAAAACCAATTTAGAAAAAGCCGAGGAGAGCTGCCGTCAAGAAAGAGCGGTGGATTTGAAGTTCAGCGAAGGAGCAACGATTCACAACTTAAAGAAAAGTTTACTAAAAAAAGCCAACGATTGGTCAGAGATTCGCCCCGAGTGGGGGCTGGCTCGCAATGCCGCATTTATTGTTGCAAAGAGATCTTTGACTCAAGGAGTCCCTTTAAATGGTCGTTCGTTTCTCCACGAATACAATGCTGACAAAGATGAGGATCTATCGATTTTAGAACTCATTATGACGGCACCGATGATTGTGACCAATTGGATCAACATGCAATATTATGCCAGCACAGTGTCTCCGGAGAAATTTGGCACCGGCAATAAAGTCTTGCATAATGTGGTTGCAGGTATCGGTTGTTTACAGGGAAATGCCAGCGATCTTCTTTCGGGCCTCAGTGAGCAATCTGTTTTGTACAAGGGACAATACTTCCATGAGCCGCTCCGCTTGCAAGTTTTTATTCAGGCAAAAACAGAAAACATTGACCGCATCATGAACAAACATAAAATGGTTCAAGATTTGGTCAACAATCAATGGCTGTTTGTTATCTCAATAGATCCAGATAACAATCAGGCAAATTTATGTCTCGGCACCGGTCACTGGCAATCCCTTTTCGGGATGGGTTAAAATGGAGCATCCGTTTTTTGGCAAAACGGTTCTCGTGGCAACGAAGCATGGTAAGGAAGCTGTGCTCGCCCCGTTGTTTGAACAATTAGGAATGAAATGTTTAGCGGCCCCTTTGGACACGGATATCTTTGGTACGTTTTCCGGAGAGATCGAACGTCAGGGGACGGTGAGGGAAACTCTGAGAAAAAAAATATCTGCTTGTCAGCAGCTTTATCCAGACGCTGAATTTATTCTCGCCAGCGAAGGGAGTTTTGGGCCTCACCCGCTGATTGGTTTTATCCCCACAGACCTTGAGTCATTGCTGTTTTACCAAGTCGACACTCAAATTGAAATTCAAGCTGAATATCTCGATACCCAGCCCGTCCACGAGCAAAAAGTTTTGTTGCCCGGGGATGACTTCAAATCCTATTTGCAGAAAATTGGATTTCCAGAGCAAGCGGTGATGGTGCATCCAGAGATGGCCAAGATTCCGGTCTTTAAAGGCATCAATGACAAAGATGTTTTAAGACAGGCTCTCTTCGATGTGAGTCGAAAATCATCCACTGGAAAAGTTATGATTTGTACCGATGTGCGAGCGTGTTGTAGTCCACGCCGTCGAGTCGCCATCGGAGAGGCCGGAAAAAAGCTTATAGAGAAATTAACCTCATTCTGTCCTCAGTGCCACTTTCCGGGCTTTGCGATCTCTCGAGGGGTTCCGGGAATGGTTTGTGGTGAGTGCGGAGAGGCCACTCAAGCGCCATGAGTGGTGGTTTGGTCGTGTGTAAAATGTCAGCTCGAAGAGGAGCGAGAGCGACCCGACGGCAAAAAATATCTCGATCCGTATCATTGTGAATTCTGCAATCCTTAGAGCCAGCTTCCCTCTGAAAAGAGAGCTCTTTGTGTATGTCATTTTTTCATTAGACCGCAAATACTTACTCCACTGTCTTATTTGGAACTAAAACAGCAGAGTAACGTCACGATGATGACGTCTTTTTTTATCAGAGCCTTTTCTCTAGAGGAGCTTTGTGAAGCGAATTATTTTAGGAAGCCTGTTCTTTGCTACGATTTCTGTTGTTTCCATCTCGGAAACCACTCCCGACTATGCTGTTCAATTTAATAATATCTTTTGCACCTCCTGCCACTACAATCCAACCTGCGGTGGCCCTCTCAAAATCAATGAGGTGTTGATTCCTGTCGAAAGAAAACAAACAAACTCTCAATAATCGCTTTCATTGATTGACTGGGGCTGCGGAATCCCCCATCGTTCATCCGTGAATCGATTGTAGGCCGATACAAAATTAACAAGAACGCTACCTGTCCATCCAAAGGTGAACAACCCAGAAATAGCAATGATCGGTCCAAGCAACTTCCAATCAGTAGATAAAATATCATTGCCGTATCCCACTGTCGTATAAGCATTAGCTGAAAAAAATGTAGCTTCTCTGAGGTTTTCGACAAGACCTAAACCATTAAGGATACTGGACCAAATCACGATTTCGAGTAGATGAATGACCATTAACCAAAGCACCGACGTAGACAAAAGAAACTCGGGAGCAAGGAGAAAAGCATCCTTTCGATATTTATTATATCGCTGCCAATAACGTAAAGAAATAAATTTTACTCCAATAGTATGAAACAATACCATGACCACAAGTACGCCACCTCCCAAAAAAATATCTTTCATCGGAAAATAATCATACAAAATCATCAACTTCTCCTATTTTTACAAACCTGTTTATTCCCTGGCGCGATTTCTCAAACTTCTCTTATTGCTGATATCTGTTCTAAATCCCAAACGGATCTTTTATGTGAAGATATTTTCTCCGACAATCAAACGACGGATGTATCAACACTTTTCTCAAGTTATTTAGAAATTGGCAAACATATTGAGGAACTAGTTTTGGCAGGCTCTTTTCAAGATGCTGCGCTTAAATCTCAGTTTACATAGGTCCTTCGCTTTCGCTCAGAAATAATGGACGCCCCCTCTTGCCAACGAGGGCTGGTTACCTCAATACAGTAAAACTGTAAACAAAAGGGGGAAATCCATGAGGAACGTAGTATTTATTGGTTTAGATGTCGATGATAAAAAATTCCACGGTTG
>JBGSUL010000043.1:0-14727 GCA_041736155.1 Bdellovibrionales bacterium | reverse complement strand
CGTTCTTAAACTTCTACCGGAATGGTTTGCAGATTATAATCATGTTGCCCCGCACTCTGCTCTTGGAATGCGAAGTCCGATCGAGTACAAGAAAGCCGTGAACCTTTAACCGTGTCCAATAAATCGGGGGTCACTCCAACTCGTTAATAAAAATATTTTATGTAGCTGCAACTGTAACATTAAATCTAGTCACAATTTTTGCTATTAGAAATAGCCATAACTTAATGCTAAAAGATTAATTAAATAAAAAGTACATACTTTGAATATATTTTAATCAAATGATAGAGATTGAAATTTATAAGGACTATCCAGAATAAACTTTAAAGCCTCAACAGAAAGTTTATCGAGACTGGGTGTGGAAACATAAATAATTTTATCAATTTTTTTATCAATTTCTTTCTTGTTCGAAAATAAAAATAAATCTTTTTTATCTTTACCCAATTTGGATCCTATTCTACTTAAGAACTCAACTGAATCAGAAACAAAGAAGTCAAAATTTCTAATGTATTCATATGTATCTTTACTAACATCAAAAATATCTAGTCCCATTTTTTTTTTAAAAAGCATTTCAATTTCTCTATTTTTGGGAAAATGGCAAAGTCCTTTATAAAGGGCTAAGTGTGTATCTAGTGACATATTTAGCAATTTTCCATTTTTATATTCTTTGTAGACATTTTCGTACGATTCTGAAATATGAAATAAGACATTGATTCTTTCAAGCGATGTATGGTTTTTTGCATTATGCGAAAGTCTTGAATTAGTAATAATAGGAACAGAGTAATAATTACTTACTTCCTGTTCATTTTTTTTATAACAAAACTCTAATTCATTACTTAATGGAAAAATCAGCGTCGATCCTCGGTCGTCATCCGTGTGAAATCCTGTTTCACAACCAGCCTGTAAAATAACTAAGTATGCAGAGCTTAGATGGAGACTGACCATTCTGCGAATTCTTTCAGTTTCTGTGTTATTAAAAGGCAACCATGTCATCCCAAAAACTTCCTGACCATTTTTTTTGGGATACGTGTAATTTGACCTGTACACATTTTGCGATAGTTCTAAAAGATAATCTTTATTATATTTCATCTCTGAAATTTCAAAATAATGTTTTTCTCGATCGCTAACATTCGAGTTTTCATTTAGATTAGTTTTAATCAAAAGACTTTACCTCTCTAAATGCACTTAAATATTTATTGTTTATTTTATTTTTTAAGGAAAATCGTTTGTCATTAGTCTCTGCTATCAACAGAGCAATTTCTGAAAGTTCTTCTTTGTCTTCTTTATTGATGCGCAGAAACCTTATTTTTTCCTCTAAATCCCAAAGATCTCGATTTACCCTTTCCAAATTACTGATTGCCTCATGTATGTTTTCTAGATTAAGACTAGCAATGATCGAATGAAGTTCCTTAATTTCTGCATTAAGAAATCTTAGTTTATCTGGATCATTAATTTTATTCATTTTGATCGTTAATATAGAGAATTTATCACACAATTCTCCAATAGAAACAGGGCAGTAAACCTTCAACTCCATCTCCTATCTGAGCTATTTGTTATCTTTATTTGCAACAAAATCATTAAGTTGAACTAAGGGCGAAAACTTACCAAACATCTTTTCCAGTTCTGAAGAATTTTTTTCTCCAACATACACTTTGTAAATAAAATATTGAGAATTGTTTTTCTCAAAAATTTCCTGACAATTGATCTCCTCGTTCTTATCTAAAAATTTAAATATTTTGTTTAAAGTTAACACTGAGAATCCTTGCGGAGAACTTTTACAAAGGTCTTTATTTGCAAAGACGACCTTATCTTCATTGTCCATTTTATTTAGATTAATGATTTTTGAGAGCCGTGCTCTTGTAGACTTTGCGTGATCAAATTTTTCTATTTCCTCTACATATTTATTCATTTTTTCTGCATTGGGTTTTTCTGCCCCAGTTTTTATTTCGATTAAATATTTCTCAAAAACAAACCAAGGGTTTTGATTTTTCGAGAAACACTTTATTGCATTTTCTAACAAACCTTTTAGAAATTGTGCCTTACAGACCTCAAATTCGAACCATATTTCCTTTGAAATATCTCCAAAATCCGTTTTATTAAAGTAATCAAACATATCAAGGTAGAAAAAATTGTTTGCCCACTGCAAAATATGCAGTATATTTTTTTTATCATATTCGATGGCGAAGGTTCCTATTTTTTTAAAATCTTCCTGAGTTATGTAATTTGGGTCATAAATTTTATTTAAAGTTTTACCATCGAACATTTCGTCAGAAAATTTTTTTAAGAAATCTGAATTTTGATTTTGTATTATTCGGTGAATATTTTCTGCGCATCTATAATTATCGCAATCGGATATTATAATTAGAGCTAACTCTTGTGAGCTTTTGGTTGTTGATGTTTTATTTAGTAGTTGATTTAATGTGGAATAGAATACGGAAGGTGACTCCTCTACCAAATACAAGGCTCTTAATGTTTCACTGATAGACAAGTCCAGCCCAGATTCTAAATATTTCTGTGTTCGTGAACGTAAAACTTTTTTTTGATATGCAATAGGTTTATTTTGAATATTTTTAAAGAAGGCGTCTTCCGCAAACGCATTTTCAAAATGTATTATATTTAACAATAGTAAAAAGGCAGTCCACATTTAATCACCCCCTAATAGTTCAACTGTTCCTATTTTTTAATTTTTGAGCATACCAGCTAAGGGGCTTATCTATACTCATATAATCTTCTCCAGTGATTCTCTTTCGGCATCGATCAGAACCACATCCACATTTATCAATAACTACACTCTGCACTACCATAAATGATCCATAATCGACTGTTAATTCTTCACCAGATAATATCTCCCGTAAAGCTCTAAAAACAATTTGGCCATCAATGTATAGATTGGGATCACAACTATGATTTAAAAATGCTTCATAATTCGAATGTGGGGGCATTTGTAAAATAAACTCTTCGTCGATTAATAAGCCTGTATCCCATTTTACGTTTTTTTTAAGATGAGCATGGCCGCCAGCAACACAAACGGCCTCTCCAGCACGTATTGTTGATAAAGCTTTTCTACCAAAACCATGTATAATACTTTCTATAACTTCCGTATTAGGGTGAATCCAAAAATAATTTCCCGATGTCATTTTTTAATTATTCCGCGTCCCATGATTAATATTATCGATCAAAATCTCATCTTTAAAAGAACCCAAAATTAACAAATGGTATCTTGAACTTGATGTTGCATTATTCACAGCATGGTTGTGCTGTGTGTTGATAATCCACGCCTCTTGGAGTCCGTAATGTTGTGAGTACGTAACACCATCCATATGAACCAACATTTCTGTGTCCTTATTCGTTTTTAAAGGTATATGAATATAAGCAAAATCATAACTTTTTTCATAATAACAATGACTATGCCAATTCACTCTTTGTTTACCGTCAATTTTTGAAATTAAAATGCGATCACACATTTGTATGTTTACAAATTGAGAAATAATCCCAGTGATTGTTGGAATCTTATTCCACAAAGTGGTTTTAACAAGGTGCTCAGGTTTGCACCGACCATTTTCTACCAAATGTGACTTTCCCATAAGTTCTAAATAATCTATTGTTTCACCAAAACCAAAATCGGGGTCTTCAGAAAAATTTCGTAAGAATTTTGCCGTCCAATACTTCGACGTCCCTGCTTGTCTCTTTTTTAAAACATCATTATTGTAAGCCGCCCACTCTTCCTCTTCTAAACGCTTTAGCTCTTCATCAACTTTGTTTGCATCAAACTTGGCTGGTCCTAAGTAAAAATGAGGTTCATATAACAACTTTTTAGCCGCAGGAAGTACCGCTCTCTCTGGTAAACAGCGAGGATCACAGCTAGAATCATAAGCCGGGGAATTTTTAAATAGCTTAAGTGAATCATGCCAAATTGAATTATTCACAACTCAGATATACCAGTGTTTTTTGGGATATTTGCGCACAATCCCCTTTGATACGAGGCATCATTCACCAATCCATATTTCAACTTTGCAGACTTTTTTGAACATTTACTCCAGCAATCCAACAAAACACCACCGCCATGACCGTAAGTTCCCCAGCATGCAGAAAAAACACGGAAACATCCACATTTTGCCACAACAGCATCTGGCCCATTTTAACGCCGTGATACAGGGGCGATATGTGTGCTCCGACCTGAAACCAAGTTGGCATGCGTTCGACAGGAAATAAATTTCCTGAAAAGAAGAACAACGGCGAAATAATTAACGCATACACCGTCTGAAACTGACTGATGTTTTTAATCATCGTTGCTGAGATCAAGCCAATGGCTCCGCAAGCTAGGCCCACCAAAGCGCCGACACCAAATAGACCCAATAAATTCCACGAAAGTGGTATAAAACCAAAAAGAATAAAAATTAGACTCACACCCGTGGCCATACATGCGCCCTTGAGAGACACCCAAATCAATTCACCAAAAACCACCTCGCGTGGACTTATGGGAGTTGTGAGGAGTGCTTTGTAAATACCATCCATCTTTAAACGAACATAAAAACCATAACTACATTCAAAAAAAGCCGTGAACATTGCTGCAGATACGGCCAAACCGGGGCCCATAAACGTGGCATAACTTTTTCCGTCAATTTCGCTAACAAACGCCGACATTCCCAAGCCTAAGGAAAGCATAAAAAAACAGGGTTCTATCACTGTCGGCAAAATATTTGACCATATGTACTTGCGATACACACGCCAATGACGAACTGTGATCAGCCATGAGAGCTTTAAAGTTTCACTCATGGTCTGCCAGCTCTCGTCCAGTGATTTTTAAAAAGACATCCTCTAAGTTCGAAGGACGTAAAAACTGAGGAACGATATTTGAAGTCGTTAAACATTCACTCAACTCGCGCAAAGAAGACCCGCCAATATATCCATGAAGTTTGTCTTCGTAATAAGAAAAACCTAAGCGTTCCATTGATTCTCCAAGACCCGGAGTCTTTGTCACTCCCGCCACAAAAGCAGGGCAGTGTTGTTGAATCAGATTTTTGGGTGAGCCCTGCGAACGAATCTCACCTTCGTCCATAATCACCAAACGATCACATAAGCGCTCGGCCTCATCCATGTAATGAGTTGTTAATATCACCGTAGTGCCTTGTTTTTTTAATTCGTTAATTTTATCCCAAAGCAATTGGCGCACCGCTGGATCGAGTCCCGTGGTGGGCTCATCGAGAATCAGAATTTGTGGACGAGCAATGAGCGCGCGCACAAAGACTAAACGTCGTTTCATCCCTCCCGAGAGCGATTCAATGACCGCATTTTTTTTATGATCCAAATGCATAAACTCTAAAAGTTCTGTGACGCGCTCCAGGCACTCCGCCGAAGGGATCCCCATGTAACGAGCGTACATGGTCATGTTTTCGATCACCGTCATGGCGTTATCCAGATTGTCGTCTTGGGTGACCACACCTAAGCGTGCACGCACATCACGTCCTTGCAACGCTGGATCCTTGCCAAAAATTTCGATACTGCCTGAGGAGCGTTTCACGACTCCATAGAGCATGCCAATTAAAGTTGATTTACCAGCCCCATTAGGACCAAGCAGTCCAAAACATTCCCCTTCTTGAACTGTAAACGAAACACCTTTGAGGGCATGAAAGGATTTAAAATTTTTTTTGACGTTTTGGCAAACAAGAGCCTGCATGATGCTTCACCCGTATCTTAGACTCTGTCTGTTGGATTGCGAAGATTGTGTTGTAGTCCATCCGCATTTTCTGTTTCGCTGGCCATCTGCTCCGCCACCGCAGCAAAAAATGCCGTAAAATGAATTCGTTCTTCTTGTCGTACAAGTTCCAGCTGTGTTTCGCTGAGACCACCTGCCGTTTTGAGTGACTCAATCACTTGCGCAAGATGTTCTTCTTCCTCGCGAAAAATCGCTTTGAGAGGACCATTGAGTCCAAGAGGCGCCAAGAGTTCGTCATAAAAAGGATACAGTTCTTGTGCGCGCTCTTCCACCACCAACGTTGTTAACAGATAATTAACCCACGAATTTTTTTCGCCCACAACCTCGCAAGCTTTGTGATCAATCGCCTGCATATAGGCACGCCCTTCATAACCACAGAGTACGCTGTCTTCGCCATAACTTTGTACCGAAGCACCACCCACTTTGATCGCTAATTTTTTTAAAATTTGGGCATGACGAATCTCTTCCGTCATATGTGCAAGAACAATCGGTGTAATGCGCGACTCTTCTTGGCTCTTCATAATTTTACGTGCACCGATATATTCCAACAAACTGAGTGTATTTAAAAAACGGGCGTGCACAGCTGGTTGAGTCACCACTTCTTGCAATATCTGTTTCCAATCTGTCATGGAATAGTCCTTTGTAAGTCGAACACGGTTTCGCGAATGGCCTTATAAATAAGCTGCATTTCGTCCTTTGTCACACAGTACGGTGGAACAACATATACTGTAGAACCTAGCGGTCGGATCAGCACTCCTCGGGTCTCGCACTTTTTGGCAAAAAGACGAGAAAATTCACCGTTCTTAAAATAGTTATAGGTGGACGTCGCCTCAAAAGCGCCAATGGTTCCTAAGCAGCGCGCGTTAAAGACCTGCGGCAAATCTCGTAAATGCGCCACTTCCTGACGTGTGTATTCCACAATCTGTTGAATGTTCTCCTGTACAAGTGGTTTTTGTAATAGCTCCAAGGAGGCCAAAGCCACCGCACAGGCAATGGGATTGGCTGTGTACGAGTGACCATGTAAAAAAGCTTTTCCCATCTCTGGCGCACGAAATTTCGTAAAAATGTCATCTGTCGCCACGGTCACCGAAAGTGGTAGGTACCCACCAGTTAAACCTTTTGAGAGACAAATCAAATCGGGCGAAATCTTCGCCTGTTCGCAGGCCCACAGAGACCCCGTGCGATAAAAGCCGGTGAAAATCTCATCGGCAATTGTGAGCACGCCTGCGGATCTCATCAGTTCACAAGCCTTTTGCAAATACTCCGCGCTGTAGAGATGCATTCCACCAGCCCCTTGCACAAGGGGTTCAAAGATAAATCCAGCATACTCACCAAAAGTGGATTTTTTTTCTTCGAGCTCAGTAAAATTATCTGGCTCTAAAAAATCCACGGGGGCCATGAGCGGCGTAAACACTTGATGAAATCCTTCGCGCTCACTCACTGACATCGCTGCCAAAGTGTCGCCATGATAGGAGCCACGTAATGCTAAAAACCGTCGACGTCTTAACTCACCCTTTTGCACTTGGTACTGATAAGCCATCTTGAGAGCCACTTCCACCGCTGTCGATCCATTGTCAGAAAAAAAGACTTTCGACCATTTTGGGTTCACAGGCTTGAGCGCCTCTAACAATTTCTGACTCAACAGAGTGGCGGGGGCATGCGTGTAGCCAGAAAAAATCACATGCTCCAATTGGTGCGCCTGTCGTGCGATGGCTCCCGCAAGCACGGGATGACCATGCCCATGAAGATTCACCCACCACGAAGAAATCGCATCGAGAATTTTTTCTCCCGTATCAAGTGTAAGCCAACTTCCCTGCCCCGATACGACCTGCGGAAACTCTTCGCCAAAACTATACTGCGTGAATGGATGCCAAACACAAGACTGATCTAACTCACGAATATTTGCCGAGGGTGTTTTTTGTAATCCCCCACTCTCCACAAACTTATCAACAATCCTCAGAGATTTTTCCACATCCTCGGCATTTTCACATTGTGGCAACTGAAATAAAACTGGAACTCCCTCGCGAACAAGCACCTCAGTCAATCCAGGATCTTCCTCTCCGTTGAGCACCACACCTAATACATCGAGACCCAAACTTAGAGCAGACTGCAGACTGAGAAGCGTATGGTTGATGGTTCCCAAGCGGGTTGAGGTCACAATAATCAAAGGCAGTTGGAATTGTTTGATCAATCCCGACATTCTGAACGACTCCGTAATTGGAACTTGGAGTCCCCCTGCGCCTTCAACAATGCAAAACTGTTCGCCGAGATCATTGAAATCTTTTTCTATCTCAGCAATGGAGATTGTGACGCCTTCTTTTTCCGCCGCGCGATCAGGAGAAAGTGGTGCCCGCAATTTGTACGTCGGCTGACGCCATTCTGAATCCGAAAGTGCCGCAGTCTTTACGACCGTCAACGTGTCATCATCGCCGATCCCATTTTCTACATCTACACCTGTTTGCACGGGTTTGTAGTAACAAATTTTTTGTTTCTTTTTTAAAACGGCACACAAAAGTGCCGCAACGTGGGTTTTCCCAACGCCGGTATCAGTGCCCGTGATAAAAAGTCCCGTCTTTAACATTGCAAGATTCTCTCTTTAAAAGCTCGCACCAACTTTTTGAGATCCTCTGGCGCTTGATTGGCATGCATCGAGAGTCGCAAGCCCGCCTGATCACGTGGAACCGTCGGATACCGAATGGCTCGAACATCCAATCCATAGGATTGCAAATACTGAGACCAACTCATAGCCGACAAATTGTCAGAAAAATTCATATAAAGGATCGGACCATCTCCGCTTAAGATGGCGCTATCAAGAAACACAGACAGTTGCTTTTTAAGGTCTCGAGCTTTTTCCAAACAGACCAACGCACGCTCTTCTCCGACACTTTGCCAATGCTCAAGCGCAGTCGAAAGTGCCACTGTAATCAAAGGCGAAACCGCCGTGGAATAGATCAACGGACGACAGAAATTAATAAAATAGTCTTTCATAATTTGATCACACGCCACCCAGGCTCCAGACACACCGAGGGCTTTCCCGGCACAGTGTATAGTCATTAAAACCTGCGCCTGAAGATTCCCCTGCTGCACAAGTCCAGCACCATAAAGTCCCGTCGCGTGGGCTTCATCCACAATCAACTGCGCGCCTTTTTTTTGACAGAGTTCGCAGAGTTCTTTCAGTGGAGCACGGTCTCCCTTCATACTATAGAGACTCTCCACCACCACAATTTTAATTTTTTTCTGAGGAGCTGAATTTAATTTTTCTTCCAAATCATTGAGATCATTGTGAGTAAAAACAACTTTTTCACTTTTCGATAAGCGGATGCCATCGACAATCGACGCATGGTTTGACTCATCGGAAAAGACTACAGTGTTTTCGTCAAGCACTGTGGACATCACAGCCACATTGGCTTGATACCCCGAAGCAAAAAAGAGCGCGGACTCGCGTGAGGACCACAAGGCCAACTGTGTCTCTACTTCTACCAACCATGCATGCTGTCCACGAATCAAACGCGAACTTGTACTGCCACTGGGAACATTCTGTAAATTTTCGTAAATTCGCTTTTGTAAAACAGCATCGCTTGCAAAAGATAAATAATCATTGGAGCAAAAATCAATCCCCTGAGGGGCGGAGAGGGTTCTGGTCAGCCCTTGCTCTTCCCGCTCCTGCAACTTCTGGAGAAAATGAATCGACTTCATTTCAGTGAGGGGCCGCAGGCGCATCAGCCATTAACAATGGGACCGCAGCCTTTTCCATCGGCTTCTCCGAAGAAGAAAAATGCACACCGAGGTCAGCAAAAAGTTTTTGGTCTTCGCGAGTTTCAGGATTGTCGCGAGTTAAAAGTTTTTCGCCAAGGAAGATGGAGTTTGCGCCGGCAAAAAAGGCCAACGCTTGTCCTTCACGCGACAAATTGATCCGCCCCGCTGATAAACGCACTTTTGATTTTGGCATAAGGATTCGTGCCACCGCAATACAGCGAACCAGATCAAAAACATCCACTGGCTCTTGTTGAGCGAGAGGTGTTCCTTCCACAGGAATCAAAAGGTTAATCGGTACCGATTCTGGCTGAGGATTCATGTTGGCAAGCTCCACCAACATTGCGCTGCGATCGCGATCTGTTTCGCCCATGCCGATGATGCCACCACTGCAAATGGTGATCCCCGCCTCGCGGACGTTGCGTAAGGTTTGTAAACGATCATCGTAGGTTCTCGTAGAAATAATCTTGTCATAAAATTCGCGGGATGAATCGAGATTGTGATTATAAGCATCCAGACCCGCCTCTTTAAGGCGCTGAGCTTGTTTGTCCGTCAGCATCCCCAAAGTCACACACGCTTCCATGCCCGCATGTTTCACCATGCGAACCATGTCGAGCACTTGCTCAAATTGTGCTCCGTCTTTGACTTCACGCCAAGCGGCGCCCATGCAAAAACGTTCTGCGCCTTGAGCCTTGGCATCGTCCAAAGCAGTTTTCACTTCGTCCATGTCCATCAAGCCTTGTTTGTTGAGACCTGTTTTGTAATGTGCGGATTGTGGACAGTACGAACAATCTTCGGGACACCCACCCGTTTTGATGGAGAGCAGACTGCATTTTTGAATATGATTTTCCGGCTGGTGTTCGCGATGAACAGCGTGCGCCTGATACATCAGTTCAAAGAGTGGTTTACGATAGAGTTCGAGAGCTTGGTCCGTAGTGTATTTTTGCATGTCACAGCTATAATTCATGCCCTCTAGGAGAGCAACACGCGCGCGGCGTCGCAGAAAAGTGCGCCGATACTTTTTGCGACTCAGTTGGTCGCAAAAAGTATCGGCGTACCTAATTGTGACGAGGGGTATAGGTAGTGAGGTGGTCAGAACCAATCTGTTGGGTAGCGAGCACAATCAAGTCCTGTGCAAGCTCCGATGGGCGCCACAACCACGGGAGTCCTGAGCCCTGCTTTTGAGCGGCGATAAAACAGTACAGCTTCTGGAAGAGTTTTTGTTCCACAAACAGTCTGTGAGTTTGCGCTCCCCCCTCCACGTAGAGAGAATAAATTTGGTTTTGGTAAATTTCCTGAAGCGAAGTTCTCTCAATGCTCTTTACGAAATAAAGGTTTTCTCTTTTCAACGATGTCGCCATTTTTGATCGTGGAAAAAATTCTTCTGCACGACCGTGTGGATCGAGAATCACCACGCGCGGATCCTTTTGACCCTGCCACGGAGTGCCGCGAAAATCGAGAAGCGGATCATCTTGCAAAAATGTTTCTGCGCCGATGAGCGTGGCATCATACTGTGCACGCAATTCCCGCGCGTACAGCCGTGTCGTCTCACCGGTGATGGCCAGTGGTTTTTTATCCGCACTGGCGATAAAACCATCGGCACTCATTGCCACCTTCAGAGCGACAAAAGGAAGTTTGTACTGCATATGATAAAGAAAAATCTCAGTGAGTTCTTCGCATTGACGCGAAAACACAATGTCGGTCTCCACACATATTTTGTTTTGGCGGAGACGTTCAAGCCCCTGCCCAGCCACAAGCGGATTGGGATCTTGCAACCCTACCACGACTTTTTGGATCCCTTTGTTTAAAAAAAGTTCAACACAGGGTGGAGTTTTCCCATAATGCGAACAAGGCTCGAGAGTGACATAAACAGTGCTCCCCACAAGCTCGTCGATTGAGAGCGTACGAAAGGCATTCACTTCGGCATGCGGCCCGCCGTAGAGCGCATGAAAACCAGAAGATAAAAAATGATGTTGGCCATCGACAATCACACAACCGACCAACGGGTTGGGGGAAACAAAGCCCGCCCCCTGGCGTGCCACATTCACAGCCAGGTTTTGCGCCTCTTGCTGTGAAATCCCGTCACCTTTTTTATACACCTTCAAAGTGGCTCCCTCGCACGATGCACGATTATAAAAATCCGCGACGGGCTTGATCGCGCTCGATGGCTTCAAACAGCGCTTGGAAATTTCCATCACCAAAACCGAAGTGATTTTTTCTTTGAATAAACTCAAAAAAGATCGGGCCGATCAAATTCTGCGTGAACAACTGCAACAAATACCCCTCGTGATCTCCATCGACGAGAATTTGCAATTTTTTGAGCTCTTCAATGTTTTCCGACACCTGTGGCAGGCGTTCGGGAATCATTTCGTAGTAAGTGGCAGGAATATCTAAAACTGGAATCTCATCCTTGCGCAGCTGAGTAATCGTCGGGCAAATATCGTCCGTGAGCAACGCCACATGCTGAATACCCGAACCATGGTACTCATTCAAATACTCTTGAATTTGTGATTTGCTCTCTGTCGGTTCGTTAATGGGAATCGTGATTTTTCCACAAGGTGAACGCATCACTTTGGAGATCAAACCCGTTTTTGAACCTTTGATGTCAAAAAAGCGACGTTCTTTAAAATTAAAAATCTTCTCGTAAAAATCACACCACTTTTGCATTTCGCCAACAGGGACGTTGTTCGTGAGGTGATCGATCAAGTACAAACCTTTGCCCGCATGCGCGACGGAAGAAAGATCGATTTTCATTTCGCCTTTGTAGATTTTTTGAATCCACGCATCGTCGATAAAATAAATGAGCGAATCACCGATGCCGTAAACGGTCGGTGCGCCAAAAGTTTTTTGCGCGGAATCTGTGTACGGACGTGCCCCGCGCTCGACGGCGGTTTTAAATGCTTTTTCAGAATCGTGAACACGAAAACCTGTGGAACAAATACTTGGACCATGAGCTTTGCCAAAATCATTTGCAAAGCCTGTCGTTTCTTCGTTGAGGAAAAAATGTATATCCCCTTGTTTAAAAAGTTTGAGTTTCTTGTTGGGGTGCTTTGCCACCTCTTTCATCCCCAATCGGATAAAAAGAGTTTCGAGTTCTTTGGCTTGCGGGCCACAATACTCGATAAAATCCATGCCATTTAAACCTACGGGATTTTGTTCCATACACGCTCCTTGTCATTCTGTATTCACTGAGACTTTGATGACATAAGATGGGGGCTCGGTCTAGTCGTTGTTAGAGAACTGTTTGGATTGTTGCGCGGAGCATAGCAAACTGCAGATTTTAATAGGCTCTCATCGTTGAAACGAGGATAATAGCGATTTGGAGGAAGTTATGGAATTTACTTCACAAACGGAAAACCCGAATTTTCCCGAGGTCGCTGACTTAGACCCGCAAGAGGTCTACAGCAAGTTGGCAGAGCTCACCATCATCGATGTACGTCGTCCCGAAGAATACACCGGTCCCTTGGGGCATATTCCTGGCGCACAACTGCTCACTCTCGATCAGCTCCCCACAACAATTGAAAACATCAATACCGACAAACCCATCGTTTTTGTCTGCCGTAGCGGCGCACGCTCCGCACAGGCCGCCAGCTTTGCGCTCGAAAATAGTTTTAAATCCGTCTACAACATGCGCGGGGGCATGATGTTGTGGAATGAGCTTGGTCTGAAAGTGGAAAAATAATTATGATGTCGCACGTTTTTACCAATCGCACGCTCAACATGCGAAAAATTAAATATGTTGGTTTTGATATGGATCACACACTGATCCGTTATAACAGCAACGCCTTTGAAGAGTTGGCACATGGTCATCTCCTTAAACGTTTGGTCAAAGAGCGTGGATATCCCGAACAAGTCCTCCAGTTGCCATTTGATTTTAATTCCGTGATTCGCGGTCTCGTGATTGATTCGGCCAAGGGTAATTTGCTCAAAGTAAGTCGTCATGGGGCGATTCGCGTGAGCTATCACGGCACCCAACGCATTGATTATCGCCAGCAGCAAAAGGATTATCACGGCACGTACGTCGACCTCTCTGATAAAAACTTTGTCGCTATTGATACCGCGTTTTCTCTCTCCGTAGCGATACTTTTCGGACAATTGGTGGATATTAAAGACGCCTCCACAGATCACAAAATGCCGGACTATGCGCAGATTCTCAACGATGTGATTTCTGTCATGGATCTTTCCCACCGCGATGATTCGCTCAAAAGCATTGTGCGCAAAAATTTACAAAAATATATTATTGTAGAGCCCGAGCTTGTCGCCGGTCTTGAGCGCTACAAAAAACATGGCAAAAAACTTTTTATCGTCACCAATTCAGATTTTCATTACTCCAAGGCTCTCTTAGATTTTGCAATGACTCCTTACTTAAAAGAGCATAAATCATGGCGTGATTTGTTTGAGTTTGTGATCACCAGCGCTCGCAAACCGCGTTTCTTTTACGACACTCAGGATTTTCTCAAGGTCAACCCCGTCGATGGTACTCTTACCAACTACGACGCCAAGTTAGTGCCTGGAATCTATCAAGGCGGTTGTGCCTCCCTCTTTGAGAAAAGTTTGGATCTCAACGGCGAAGACATTCTTTATGTCGGCGATCATATTTACGGAGACGTGGTCCGTCTTAAAAAAGACAGCAAATGGCGTACCGCCGTGGTGATCGACGAACTCGCCGACGAAATTAAAAATCTCGGCAAGGCCAATCCGCTGCAAGAGCAAATTCATGCACTGATGCAGAAAAAGTCCCCACTGGAAAAAGAGGCCGTGCGACTTTCATCGGAAGAGGTGGAGGGCAGCAAAGACCACGATGCCGCACTTAAACGTTTGCAAGATGACATTACGAAGATTGATCAACAGATCAGTACACTCATCGAACAAATCCAAAATATTTTCAATCGTCGCTGGGGACAAACCATGCGTGCTGGTAACGAAGATAGTTATTTTGCTTATCAGGTGGATCGTTTTGCCGATATTTACATGCCGACACTCGCGGATCTCTTGGCGATGTCTCCGCGCACCTATTTCCGCGCCATTCGTCGTCCACTCGCTCACGAGATGTCACTCGGTCTCAGCGTAGAAAACTACTCCGACACTTAAGGCCCACGACGTCTAATGGGAGGTCCTTCGCTTTGCTCAGAAATAATGGACGCCCCCTCTTGCCAACGAGGGCTGGTTACCTCAATACAGTAAAACTGTAAACAAAAGGGGGAAATCCATGAGGAACGTAGTATTTATTGGTTTAGATGTCGATGATAAAAAATTCCACG
>JBGSUL010000042.1:0-2517 GCA_041736155.1 Bdellovibrionales bacterium | reverse complement strand
ATTTTTTATCATCGACATCTAAACCAATAAATACTACGTTCCTCATGGATTTCCCCCTTTTGTTTACAGTTTTACTGTATTGAGGTAACCAGCCCTCGTTGGCAAGAGGGGGCGTCCATTATTTCTGAGCGGAGCGAAGGACCTCGCAGAAACCTGAAGCGACGGAGCTCGCTACGGGCAGCCGCGCAGGATTTCAACAATTTCTTCGCCAAATTGGGAGATTTTCGCTGGGCCAAAACCGTATACGTATTGGAGAGCATCGATCTCTGTTGGTTTTTTGGCGGCGAGATCGCGCAGAGTTTTATCGCTGAAAATAATAAAAGCTGGAGTGTCGAGCTCTTGGGATTTTGCTTTTCGCCAAGCGCGAAGTTGATCGAATCGCCAAGTTTGCTCATCATTTAATTCTGACAAAAGTTCTTTTTTCTTTTGCGTCTGTGTTTTTTTACTCAGCGTTTTACTTTTCTCCACGGCTACATCGGTTTTTTGTAAAAATTCAGGCTGAGGAATTTTTCGCTCAGACACAGGTGCACAGGTGTCGCAATGACCGCAGCTTGTGATTCGCTGTGAGTCGCGGTAGTAGGTGAGGATTTCGGCGTGTCGACACTCGCCCCCTTCGCAATAGTTCACCAAAGCATCCAAAGTGTTCCAACGAGTTTGTTTGATCTCGTACGCCGCTGTGGCTTGTTGAATAAAAAAACTTTGCAGTCCTTTATCTTTTTTAGAGTACAAAAGTAAACATGTGGAATCATGGCCATCGCGGCCGGCGCGACCCATCTCTTGGTAAAGTGAATCAATATTCCCGGGCATTTGATAATGAACCACTAAACGCACATCGGGATGATCGATGCCCATACCAAAAGCATTGGTCGCCACCAAAATACGTGTCTCGCCGCGGGCGTAAGCTTCCTGCCGTTCGGTACGTTCTTTAGTGCTAAGTCCAGCGTGATAAAAACTGACGTTGGAAAAAGAGTCACTCAGGTATTCGGAGACTTCCGCCGTTATTTTGCGTGTGCCACAGTAAATAAGAATACGGCCTTGCGGAAAGTGATGGAGGGCTTGCTTGAGATAGTGTTGTTTTTCCTCGTCATCCGCACAGGTGACCACTTGGTAAAAAAGATTGGGACGATAAAATCCATGCACATGCTTTTCAGCTTTTGAAATCTGCAACTGCTTGCCGATATCGTTAAGAACATTGGGCGTGGCCGAGGCCGTGAGGGCGAGGAGTGGCACATCAGGGCGCAGTTTTTTAAGAATAGAAAGTTGAGCATACTCTTCACGAAAATCATGGCCCCATTGAGAAACGCAGTGAGCTTCATCCACGGCAAATAGTGCGATTTGGCGCTTTTGAATCCATTGATGAAAGCCTTCTTTTTGCGCGCGCTCCGGTGACAGATAAAGAACAAAAGCCGTACTGGTTTGCAGAGTGCGAAAAACCTCACGACGTTCCTCTTCGGTTTGCCCTGAATACAAACAGGCGGCAGGAATGCCTTTTTCTCGCAAAGAAAAAACTTGGTCTTTCATCAGTGCAATGAGTGGCGAGATCACAATGACCAATTGTTGTTTCACGACGGCCGGCAACTGATAACAGAGAGATTTTCCGCCGCCGGTGGGGAGAATAGCCATGACATCTTTACCCTTGAGAACGGAGGTGATGATTTCCTTTTGTCCACGACGAAACTCTTTGAGTCCAAAGTGGGAGTGCAAATGGTGTTCGAGTGGGGATGAGGTGCGATCGGTGGTTATTGTCATAAATGGTCTCTTTTTTTATACGTTGGTTCGGCGCTCAATGCAAAAGGCGCCAAAGCGTCAAAACTTAATAATTTCAAGATGTGGATCGAAATCTGAGTCACGAATCCGACAGTCGTTTTTAGGTTCGATGCGTTGGGGACTGTCTTGGGGTGACAAACGAAGGGAGGGCGAATACAAGAGTGGCCTAGTGAGGGGGCTCCTATCCGGTCTGTAGTTACAAAACGTCTTATTTTTATAAGTTTTTTTTTGTAATTTTATTTTTTCTTATAAAACAAGCGGTCCCTCAATTCCAAAAGAAGTGGACCTCGGCAGAATCTTTGGCTGGTCAAGACATGAGCTCTTTGTCGTTGGTAGATTTAGCACAAATTGGAAATCATATTTTTTCGGCCTTTGATCATCTCGAGAATAAATGCTCCATCGACGAGAAAAAATTGTTTGCGGCACCACAAATCTACCGCTCCTTTGTGGATGAAAAGTACTCAGGGTTGCTGGATATCTACAGCAAAATGAGTTTAAAAGAAAAAGAGGCGTTTTGGAATTTGCAGTGTCATGAAACCTGCAGTTGCCACGTCTACGTGGGGTTTGCAGAATACTTGCAGTCCCAGCAATTTCCCTTGTCAGAGGCAGTGGACTGCGGGCGTTTAGTGGGAGTCGAACCGGCTTAGAGTTGGAACGATGGCCGACTGACGTTTAATTCTGTTGCTATCTTATTTTCAAATTCCTCTGGTGGCAAGTAGCCAATGGCCGGTGTAGCCGCTTCTTGTTATA
>JBGSUL010000041.1:0-16147 GCA_041736155.1 Bdellovibrionales bacterium | reverse complement strand
ATTTTTTATCATCGACATCTAAACCAATAAATACTACGTTCCTCATGGATTTCCCCCTTTTGTTTACAGTTTTACTGTATTGAGGTAACCAGCCCTCGTTGGCAAGAGGGGGCGTCCATTATTTCTGAGCGGAGCGAAGGATCTACGCTTAAGACAATAATTTAGCAGTCGTACAAAAATTGGGGGCGCCGACGGTTTGTTTGCGGCCGCCCGTGGTAGAACCATTGCATAAAGCTCCAAATGTCATGAGGGATTCTGTTTTGATAGAAGGTTTCTCATACTTCTTTTTGGTCTTTTTATTCGCACGGGGAGATTGTGGAGCGTCCATATTTCTTATTGTATTCTTGCCCCTGGGGGATTGCAAGAAACCCTTAGACGCCGTGCTCAGTTAGTTCTAGGATAAGAGAGATGGAAAATTTGTCTCGCAATTTCCAAAAAAAACAAAACCTGATCAGAAGTACGCAATTCTCTTCGTATTTGTTTCCACATCACGTGGTGCTATCCATTCACGGCGTGAATTTACGCATTTATTCGCGCTCTCCACAAATTTTAAATGTTTTACGTGAGCATTATCCGGCCACGTGGTTTTCAACACAGGCTCAAGCAACTCTTGATATTTTTTGGCGCGACAGTCGCGAGCTCGGGTGGAGCGACGAAGCGTGGGAGTCGGAGTCCGATCCCGACTGCTGGATGCAAGAATCCGCCCACGGGATTTTAGCTTGTCAGAGGGATTTTGCGAGTTTTCTGCAGGGGACAGAGTGCCAATTGATTTGCCCCTACACACTGTCGGACGGTTTTTATAATTTTTTAAGATGGTTATTGCCGCTGCATTTTATCAAGAACGGAAAAATGCTTTTGCACAGCTCCTGCGTAATCGATGAACATCAGCGCGCCTATTTTTCTCTCGGTTATTCGGGAGCAGGAAAAAGCACCATTGCGTCCTTGCATAACGCCTCCCAAGTCTTGGGCGATGATATGAACGTAATCAAGGTGGAAGACGGCCAATGCTGGGCGCAGGCGGGTGCCCTTGGCCAAGCCATTCTCAATCCGCGGGAGTACGCCAACTGGTATCCCGTGCGAGCCTTGTTTTGGCTTAAAAAAAGCGATCGTGTGCATCTCGAGCCGCTCAGTAAAACAGCGCAAGTCCAGTATCTCAGCACGGCGGTGGCCAATGTTTTCTGGAATCAGCTCAAAAATAAACAAAGCGAGTTTATTTTTCACAGAATTTTAGAAATTTTGCAGCATGTGAACTTTTATGAATTGAGTTTCCCAAAACAACCAGGCGTGTGGAATGATATTTTTTCGCAAGTTGAGGGGAGGGGTTAAATATGGATATTTCGATCCTCGATAAATTTCGTAGCCTAAGCAGCCAAAAATTTATTCCCATGCAGGCTTCGTTAGAGCTCACCAATCGTTGCAACGAGCGCTGCACTCATTGTTATATTGAAGACTTCAAAGATGACCCAAAAAAAATTCTCAATCTCGAGCAATGGTTCCAGGTACTGGAAGAGTTACGTCGCGCGGGTACGTTATACGTGATCCTGATGGGCGGCGAAGCCATGCTCAATCCCCTGTTCTGGGATATTTTAAAAAAATCGGCGGAATTTAATTTTCACACATCGATGATTACCAATGGGTTGAAGATTCAAGACATAAAAACGGCTCAGCGTCTAAAAGAGTACGGCTTACAAAATGCCACCATCAGTCTGTATAGTATGGACCCGCTTATCCATGACAAAATCACCCGCGTGCGCGGCTCCCACGCAAAAACACTGCGTGCCATCGAACTCTGTCGCCAGGCGAAGATCGATGTCGCACTCAATTGTTTACTGACCAAAGAAAATATCGAAGGAATTTTCGCCATAGAAGATTGGGCCCTCGCCCAAGATCTTCCGCTCAAAGTAGATCCGATGATTACACCTAAACTCAATGGCGACATGACGCCCACTCAACAAAGAGTATCCGAAGACCAATTGCGCGAGTACTACCGCGAAAAAATCCGTCGCTGGCCCAATGGCAAACCACGAGCCTCGGGCGAGACGGCAGAAAACTACACCTGCAACGCTGGCAAAGGCAAATGCGCCATCAATGCGTATGGCGATTTGTTTCCGTGCATTGAGATCCGCGATTCTCTGGGCAGTCTTTTAGAAAAGCCGTTTCAAGAACTCTGGCACGGAGAAAAAGTACAACCGTGGCGCAACCTCAAATGGAGCCAAATCCAAGGGGCAAATCAGGACACCATTTCGTTTTGCGATCACTGCCCTGGAATGGCCAAAAACGAAACCGGCGACGCCACCAAGATGACCTGCTTCTCCAAAAAAGTGGCCGCAATAAAAAAAGAACTGGCGGTTTAGCCCACATGCCCAAAAAACTCCCTTTCCACGGACAGAGTATGAATCCTTCCTTTCGTAAGGTGGATTTTATTTGGGTGGATTTTGAAAAAAAATCTCCGCAACTGGGAGACATCGTTGTGTATCGCGATAAGCACCAGGAGTTGGTTTGCCATCGTTTAATTTATAAAACCCAGGATGAATATTGGCTCAAGGGCGATTTCTCTTTTCAACATGAAGTTGTACCTGTCGAACATTTTCTCGGTCAGGTGCAATTTGTAGAGGTCGAAGGCAAGCGCCAAAAATTAAAAACCCATTTTTTATATCGCTGGGGCTGTTGGCTACAAGTGAAACACTCGCAAAGTCAGTCAGCATTTTCAAAAAAAATCTATCGTTACGGAGTCCGTCTCTATTTTTCAATTATTCATTTAACTTGTAGGTAAGTAGGGCCCCCAAAACATTTTCAATCTAATGAATGGCGTATAATAAGACTTATACGCTGTTTCTTGTTGACCGATTTTAGAGCATCCGAAATCCTATCATTATCAATCTGAAATGGGGGTTTTGAGGTGTCTACATCGAATGATCTTGCGAGAGTAAAACCGGAAAATCGGGCAGGGGTCTAGTTCGCTGATTACATTCAGCGGAAACCAAGAGGCCACCCTCAAAGATTTTTTTAATTTGCGACGTTTAAATCTGCAGATTCAACTTCAAGTGTTGTCTGTCGTGTGCGTTCTAAATCCGGTATTTGAGTGAACGCACTTACGCGAAGGCTTTCAGACATTTGGCAGTATTTCAGCCTATTGTATTCACCAGGTGCCAGAGTGAACATCCTTGGTCTGATCGAACTGTTCACGCCTACAACGCTCAATGAACCTTTCACCATGCAAAAAACGGGACCACCGGAATCACCGTGACAGACTTGAGCCCGCCCTGAAGGACGCAAGTAAGCAGAGTTGGGAACTAACCGCTCTGCCCCACGAATAGTCTGCATATCTATTGTAGATTCTCTTAAATACTGCGCCACATTTAAATTTCCAGCCTCTCCTTGATTATTTGTACCGAAGCCAGCAGAAAACAGAGGGCGCCCCGAATCACATGCCGACTCGTGCACCATCGGTAGCGATATCCCCGCTGGAGAAACATTTTGTTCTAATGTTAACATTCCAATGTCGAAATTATCAGTCTCACTTCCAATCGACTCCTTGACGGGAATTCGCGTGTATCGGCCTGTTTGCGAATCATAAATTTCGGCAAATATTTTTTTTCCGCTTGTGGCTGCAAGGCAATGACCTGCGGTGACGACCTGATTGGACGAGGACAAATAGCCGCTACAGAACGGAAAGATTCCGTCTTCTGACTGGACAACAAGACGCACGGCCTTTGCTTGGATAGAGCTGCGTATAGAACTCGGTATCAAAGCAAGTGGCATTCCCTCTAAAATGGCGAATGCATGTTGGCTGACTAGAAGTAATAAAAAGATAAAAGATCGACACATGATTGCCCCCAACCTTTTAGTAGCAAGAGAAGTGCCGTTTTGCGGATACTCAGGCACATTTAAACCCAAAGATGAGTTTCCGGTATGTCTATCTGACAGGTGAATGTCTACAAAAACGCCAAGTCGATTCTTACTTTGTAAAATCTCAGTTTGCGTCTCATTTTGAGAATACGCCATGTTTCTGCGTAGCAGGAGCTCAATCTCACTTCTACTCAACTCGATTCATTGTTATATTTAAAGAAAAATCACTGTCCTTTTCAAATCCAGAAACAAACTCTGACATGAGCAATCCTTCATCCCTGATTTGAATCTTCTGGTTCAACAACTGCCAAACTTGCGCGTCAATCGGCACGCTGTATTCAAGCAAAACAGGGTTTGTAAATTTAAGCTTTTAGGTAAAATTGTGAGTAAAGGTGATAAATCACAATTCTTGATATTTTAAGATTTAACCTATGTAACATAATCAGAAGTTATGGGAATAGCCAAGGGCTGAGAAACAACACAGATTTTTGATAATCAAGACCGGATCTGGCAACAAAAAACTTTCCGTGACTAAATGAAGTCCATAACTGTTTCCGTCGTGAAGCTTGCCGTCGTCATCTCCAATCAGAACCAATTCATAGACACAGCTGTTGAGCTTGGTTGCTTCGCGCGCAAACAGTTCAGCGAATTCCGCAAAATATATTGAAGAAGATTGTGCGGAGGAGAACAACGTGAAGGCGCGAATCATTAAGCAAAATCCCTATTGAGGAACAGGAACTCCTAAATTTTGTTTTAAAAGTTGAAGTGTCGAGACAGTGGCATCCACTGGGGTATCCACTGGACCATCTAAGCTGCGGCCCATGTTGGCGTTTGCCAGTTTTTTAATCTCTTGCACCTGAATCGCGAGTTTGTTTAGTGTAACTTCAGGATCTTCCCCTATCACGGTAAGTGATTCTTTTAAAAGTTGCGGCGTCAGTAACTTGTCAGGCTGTCGTGCAAAGGCATAGACAACATCACTTTCCGGAAGAGCATCTCCACCGAGGAGGATGGTAAGCCTAAAAACTTTTAATGCATCCATCGCTTTTTTTGCGGACACGCCGGCGTCGGCGATATCAAATTGGGGTGCCAGATCCTTAAGTTTCAAAATCACAGATTTTCGTAATTGAGCTTCGACAAAAATCAAACCGTCGATCTGTTGTTTGTTCGGGGCAATGGGTGCGAAAAATCGGTCAAAGGCTTTACCAATGGGACCCATTCGCCGGCCAGAACATGCCACAAAGCCGCTCCAAAGAGATCCAAACCAACTTCCGTTGTAAGGGGCGGTGGGGTCGTCCCAGTAATTACCGTCTCCGCAGCTTTGGTGGATCATTCCAGTCATGGATTGCACCTCTAATCTTTGACCGTTGAGCTGTACAAAAACTTTAAGCCCCACATTAATGATGTATTCATCCGTAGACTCATAATTTGGGCGGTAGAAAACGCTAAAGCTCGAAATGCAGGGATCAATCACGGCGGAATCATCGATGCGTGCGAGCTAAAGCAATGAACGCGGAAGCAGCGGCAATATGGTTGCATCAAGAGGGAAACCATTTTCACGCAAAGTTTTTAAATCATTACCAAAATAGATGCTTAAGAAAACTTCGCGCGTGTTGCCGTAAGCGATATCCAGATTGATGTCGCTATCTTGAAAACCATCGCAAAATTTTACGGTTGCGTTGGCCACCGCATAGTTTTTTCCAGCATCGGCAGGAAACGATCCCCGTCCCCAATCCGAAGTGCGGCGTACTTGATTGCCGGGGGAATTTAGATATTCTGGGTATGCGCCTTCGACGCCCCAAATGGGATAGATATCGCCGTCATAAAGCGACCAGTTGATTCCCGCTTTCCATGCAGCAATCTGTTCGGCGCCAAGCCCCCCGCCGGGGTCAAATTGGGATTCATCGGGCAGACGCAAGTCGCTATCGGCAAGTGGAAGCTGTGAAGACGCGGCCACCTGGATCATCTCAGCCATGTACTCCTTCGCCGCAGCCTCGTAGTTGTCGAGTATAGGTAACAACCAATCAAATTTCACCGTATAAGCTACGGGACTGACGTAAGAAACTACTTCAGTAAATGCTTCTTGATAGGCTTTTTGAATATTAAGCCCTTCGTTTAAAAATTCATCCACCTGGGACACCGTCAACTTCCGTATGACTTCGGGGTTGTTCATTAGCACTTGTAAAAAGAGATCTGTGCCCATCTGCCAAACAAGCGGATTAGGAAGTTCGGGTCTTTGCGGATTTTGAAGTTTAAAAAGTTGTGGAACATAGAGTGATAGATTGAGGAAAGTCGCACCATTTGCATCATTAATGCCGTCTAAGTTTGGAGCCACACTATTTGAATCACGGGACCAAGCCATCCCAAGAAGGGCGGCGGTGCGCAGGCAAGAGGCTGCCTTGTCAGTATTCAATGCGATCAGAACTTCGTTATTCCCTTCGTAGGGGCGTAAAGCCAAGCAGTCAGACATCGCTTGATCGAGGCGGCGCTTTTCGTAGGCCGCCATTTGGCTTTGCAAAAAATTGCGCGACTGGATTATGGATTCACGAATATTGAAAAGTTCTTTTGTTTGTCCATACTCCGCCTGCAATATCGCTTTGAGTAAATCATTTTGACGGCGAAATTCCCATGCCATCTTTTGGTCAATTTCGTCTAAACGATAAGCGATTTGCACGCGCATAGATTCAATCTGCTTTGAAATGTTTCTAATGGCCTCCATAATCACTTCGGACTCCGTGGGGCCATCTGTATCTGACATAAAACCAATTGCAAAATCGATAACCATGAACCATCCGCCCATCGACGTCGCAGTGTCTGTGCTAAAATTGGTGGTCTGCATGATATAAAGCCCTTTTGCGAGTTTACCCATGGATTCGATGCGCTTAATATCCTCATTGTTTAGACCCATCAGTTTCCCCATCACGGCCATGCCGTAAAAGCCCGTCTCCATATCTTTGAGGTCTTTTTCTTTTTGGGCCTTCGCAGCTATTGCGTCTGCAACCTTTTTCTTATCTTGTTCATTTTGAGCAATGTAATCGTCGACTTTTTTATTGAGCTCCGTAAGCTGGCTAGAAACTTCCGAGGTTCTTCGTAATTGTTCTTCGGCTTGGGCGATGAATTCGTAGGCTTTGTGCTCTAGTCCGATGATGTCATTACGAGTTTCAAAGAGTGTGTAATCCACGGTTTCATCTACTTTTGTAATATCTGAAATTTGCAGGCGGTTATCCAGCGCACCCGATAAATATTCGCTCAGTTTCGTTTTGCCGCTGATTTCGGAATTGACCATGTCGGTGACGGTGTAAAGCATTTGAATGTCAGGGTCAGCGAGCTGTTCTTTATCCCATTTCACCAAACCTAAGAGACCATCGGTGGCCATCCCTCCGGCTGTCGAGGTGGCGGTGGCAAGAAGGGGTGCGGTGATGCCGCCGGTGGCCCATGCGAGTGTCATGGCCGATCCGAATTTTAGTACCGTGCCGATGGGCATAGCTCCCAAATTCGTCCCGTCAATTTCGGTGGCGAAATGGCTGGAGGCGGAAGACAAGTAATTCTCTTCGGTCATCAACGCTTCTTCGTCAGCGCGATACGTTAAGCCAATGGCCTCGAAGGCTTTAAATTTATCGGCTTTATAGAGTTCGTAGCCGTCTTTCATTCGGGCGGCGTAGTAAAGAAACTGTTTTGTGGAATTACTCGCGGATCGGTTAGCAAGAACGATCCCGAGCTTTTTACCATCATCAAGAGTCGGCGCAGGGACTTGCGCGTGAGCTGGAAAAAAAACGAAGACGATAAAAGTTAAAGAGAATGCATATTTTAATAATTTCATAATTTCCTCTTATCTGGTGGCACGTAAGTTTTGAATTGAGCGCAATGACATTTCTAATTCTTGACGAGAAGGGGCGTGATGCTGATTGTTGATTGCTTCTGCTACAAAATTTTCGTAATCATTGAAGCGCCCTTCGGCAATGGCGCGATATGCTTTGAGTAACGGCAATCGGCCATCTTTGGAGCGGATTTCCGCGAGGTCGGCAATTTTCCAAAGTTCTGATTTATCCTGCCTATTGAAATTCATGGCGATCGCCGTCTCGGCAAGGCGGTAGACTACAGTGGAGTCGGTCGATTCAGTCATTTGGCTCATAATGTCCGGTAAATCTTCAGGTGGACGCAAAGTCGCGTCGGGAAATAACCCCACATACAAGTAGGTGTCGAGGCTTGACCATCGGGTGCTGTGATAGTCGCGAACGTTTCTAAAATCGTTTTCGGCTCTTGCAAAACTCTCAAGGCCCGTGAAGTTTTCATTTTTTACAAGCCAGCGTATGATGTCATCGAGGGACCAGTTGGAGTTATTTCCCAATTCAAAACCGGCACGTGGCACATATTTGGAGACTTCGAACAGGGACTCGTCTATTTTTTTTAGATCATTTTCAAATTCAGGATATTTTGGGTTAATAACTAAGTTCAGGCGAGTTGTTTCAAGAAGAATCGCGAAGCGGGCCAAATACCATCCGGCCCATGTGATTGTGTGTGCGGTTTGGATCTGTTTCGCCGTCCATTGGGATTCATCGGAGGGAAGTTCAATGAATGGAGAGTAATTAAGGCCTGTGCCGTTTAAGATTTTATCCATATTTAAGAGCTCTCCGAGCTTCCTGGATTTTTCTTCTAGTGTGGATTCGGGGATGGAATCGAAAGTGACGCAGGTATATTTGCCAAAATCCTGTTCTCTTTTTTCGAGTTCTTTCTTTTCAGAAGGAGTAACGAGAGAGTGAGTGTTTTCTTCAAGTGGGCACACCTTTGAGCGTTTAGCGATAAAGCCGTCCTCGCCGTGGCTTTCATCGCGGCAGATTTCGTAGTCTTCGACGCCGCAAGACTCATTAACACCCTGGTAAGTGGTCGTAAAAGTCATTTTGTAATGGCAGGAGTATTTATAGCTCCACATCTCTTTTGGATCCATATGGAAGCTGTGCTGAACCAGCTCAGGCGGGGAATGTTCTCCGGCTTCAAAGCGAGAAATCATCGATGGCATATCCAGATTGTTCACATCATTGTGAGCTTTAAAAAATTCTTCGGCGGCCGCGATAAAACTTTCTGGCACATTTCCATGAGTCGCTAGTAAGAATTCTTCACACTTTGTTTTGACAAAACTCTCTGAGGGATAATCGACGTAGTCTTTCCCGGGATAACGAAAAACATCCCCGGTGCGAGCGATGGCGGTGACTTCAACAGGAATATCACAAGATTTGTAGCGCCTTACGGGGCAGGCGGCGCTTGCGGCTTCCTTGTACTGCACGCCATGTTCCGGAGCTTGGCAGACTGAATAGGGCTCGAGTAGCCAGTAAGTTGCACAGGAGGGCTTAGCCGCTGCCACTTGAGTGAACGTAAAGACGGTAAATAGACCGTAAAAGATGAAGTGCATTTTTCCCTCCTGATTGGGACGAAGCAGAAGGGAACATACCTTAAATAATTATTGTTTTCATAAAATAGCTCTATAGCTTGTAAAAGCTACCTAGAGTCCGGAGAAAAGGCCTTCATTTTCGAAAATTAACAGCGGCTCCACTTATCTTTTCCCCGGTTATTATATTTCCATACACACTAAATACTTTGTATATAATGACCATATAGGTTCTAAATTGAAAATTTTTTACTTTATGTAACATAAGAAATCTTATGGGCAGATCCACACGAAGAAATATCATTGTCTTTATTCAACTGGAAGTGTTCTTATAAAAGTATACTGCCCATCTGAATCAACCGCATATACAAATACGTTATCGATTTCTGATAGTAAATTCAGAGGAATATTCGCTTTAAAATTGGTAACATGAGTAGGATTGTTTGATTGCAAACATTTTTCCTTGGCAATAGGTCCCATGGGTCGATTGGCGTCAACAGAGGCCAAAGCACGACCGCCGTGAGCTCTATCACCATCCGTAACGACTATAGAATGAGGACTCTCTGAGTTTTGTTGGCAAGCAAAGCCCTCTATGACGAAATTCGATCCGACCACAGTAGAATATGCCCGGCTTTGTAAAGGCCCTTCAAAATTTAAGGAAAAATACTTTGTTAATACGGATTCACCCACCACTTGTCGTGCTCGTAAAATTAATCGCGATTGTCCATCTGCTGCGACAAGACCCCGATTGTACCAACTATATTCTTGCGTTCCTGGCAACAGATAACGAACCCAGCGATTGTTCTCATAACAGCGCAGATGATCATACACCTTACCCGAACCCTCATTTTCACCACTTAAAAATAAACATTTTGCACTTTTAAGGTGAGGATGTACTTCATCAAAGGAATTTATTGTTAAAAACTCTGTCATTGTTTCATATCCAGATCCAACCATGCGGGATACCGTAAAACGAAGACCTTCTGGCCGTGAGGTGTCCATAATCATTTGAGAGAAATAAGGGTTGGCATGTTGAGCAACAGTAATAAGATCCAATAGTCCGTCATCATTGACATCAATAAATGCGGAATCCATCATATGCAAATTGACATACTTTCCCCAAAGCATTGGGAACGCCTTATAATCTGTTCCGAAAGCTCCACCTCGCCATGGAAGACTGGATGTTGGAGTTAAATCTTTTGCAATGATCTCGCCAGTTGATGACATCTCTAATTTTAACAGAGCAGTGTTTGTTCCGTACTTGCTGCTTGTTTCTTGTCCGCCAGCATCGTAACCACTAAAGAAGCACAAAGAACCCGGGCTGTAACCAGCATCCACAAGTTTTCTTGGATAGTTTTTACACTTCACGGATCGACTTGCTACAAAATAGGGACGCATTGTTCCAGCGTAATTGTATCGCAAATCTTGTCTTTTGAATTGCATGTTCCCTTTGTTCACAATGACATGCTGTAAACTGCGCACTCGTGCACCGTAGATCTCGTGAGAAAGTAATGTACTCACAACAATATGTGGGCGATCAGCGAGATCGACAATCTGGCAGCCAACAAAAGAAAAGGTCAGCTTTTTACCATCCCACGCTGGACGTACCCATTCACTAGGTCCAGTCCATAAAGTCTTTACTTTATTTTTATCTACACCATCAGTGATGGTGACACTACGAAGTGCATTGTTGCACGAGACAGTATCAGCAACACCGTCCTCATTAAAATCAGCTTTGAGTCGATGCCGTGTAAAATCTAAATTTGAAAAATCCTCTGTCGAGACATCGCGAATTTGATAGTTTTTTGTACCTAATGGTAAGGACTGTGCAGAAGAGTAGTCATTGTAAAGAAATGAAATGACAATAAACAACCAGGTTAATATTTTTTTCCTACGCATACGGCCCCCTCTAAATTTTAGTCACTTGTAAACAATTAAAGCAATTTCAGGACCAGAAACGAATTTCTTTTGAATTCAATATAATGGAAGATGAGGTCTCAATTAAATACGATTTCTCAATTTGAAACGTCTACGGTTTCAACGCTGTTTAAAGACTACCTACCAATTTGAGACGGACCTCGACAGTTGATATCCACCCTGGGCAACCCTTTATGGTATGTTGCATGCTATCTAGGTCAGCGCTATGTAGCCTCCCTGTGGATTTCAGATTTTTATTTACACGGCTCGATTTCGAGTGTTTGGCTTTGTGTTTTGTTCAACGCATTTATATAAGAAATCCCCTCTATATCGTACATTTGCAAGAAACCAAGAGCTCGTAACACGAGGGGTACCATCTCTTAAGCATTTTTTATCAAACACTGTGGAGCGGTTCCTGGTTAGCGTTACAAGCCGGGCTTAAGCTTAATTTAAGATATTTTTGACTTGGTTACTCATGGAAATATCTCCAAGCCTTTGCGGATTCTGCTAAGTGCGATTGATCTTTTTATTCGATCAAATGATTCATTTTAAGAAGCGGTATCAATACCGAACGTTCGCTAATCAACTGGGCCGCCAACAATTCATCCAGGAAGAATTCAGCTTCGTAGACGCCAACGGGCGGACTGCCGATGTGATGTGAATTTAAATAAATTATAACCGAGGCGCCGGTGACATAAAAATTATCAATCTGGGATAACGATTCAATGGACTTTTGCCATTTCGTTAAGCCAGAAACTTCACTAAAATTTGGTTTTTCTTTTAACTTCTTTTTAATCATTTCCTGAAGAATTTTTACGTTCTCAGGAGAATCAATCAATAGATTCGATAAATTAAACATTCGCCCCTCGATGGGATCAAATACTTGTGAAGTGACTCCAAAACTAGGACCTTCGTACTCAATCCAATTCTTGTAAAGAATGGAAACAAGTGTGGTCGATGACGGGGGTGTCGTGACAGAGCTTCTGATATCGAATTTCATAATGCCGCTTTCGTCATGGCACAATTCTGGATGTTTGAGAAATTCATGATAAGTGTTGAGGGTGGCATTTCTTTGATCTTCCCATTTCTGCTTCAGGTCTGGGTTTGGGAAAAAATCGCCATCATTTTCGATAATCAATTTTGGCATTTCATAAGAAAAGTAGCAGTAGTCATTGGTCGTTTCTTGAGTGAGTTCTGCACCCCAGTAAAAGGATTGGGCGAAACAAAATGAATTTGTAATGAAGGTGATTGCAAATAAAACTTTAGCCATGAGAGCTCCTCATTTAATAAATCCTGCTGGAGTGTTCTATCGAATCTCCGCAGATTTTGTCTAAGGACAATTCGAGAATTGAAAATTGTGCATGGGTTTCATGCTGTTCCGGTTTTTAAAACGCAACTGATTTTCTGTGCGTGCCCATTGTAAAAAATGCCCACTGACACCACGAATTAAGCGCCAGTTATACTACCTTCCCTCTACGAAAGGTGGTCGTTTGAATCTGTTTTTTAAATCAACTGAAATCAAATTTATTTTTGTAACACTCTGGCTCTTGGAATTTTAGCAATAGCTCAACATGAAGATGTTCAATCTTCTATTCAAACTCTTGATTTCTTCTGCCAAGTTATTAAAAAATCATCCATGAGTAGATCACCCATCAACAGAAATAATGAAAAATAACGATCGAAGGTAAGGCCATTAAGAACAATAGAGATTGGGTCCTTTAACTGATTTGAATGCTGATTAACTGAATTCAGTGAGTCTAAGTATAACAAATTTGCTTCCAATTGCAGAAGTTGATGGGATCAGATAAGAAGCTATGATTAAGATTCTTTTTTCAAAAATCCAAGAAAAATGAATTCGCTGCCAAATGGTTTTAATCTGACACATCTCTAAACTGTCAAACATTCGAATGTGTACAAAAAACTGTCCTTTTGAAACTGCTTAGTAGTATCAATAGTTTCTGCATTTAGTTTGATTTTGTAATCAATAAGTTCGACAGTGCTAATATGAGACGAGGAATGTAAGCGTTTTAATCACCAAGCCATTGCTCTTTCTTGAAACATGTTTATTGGCATCATTTCTGCTTATATATTCTTAGTAGATTGAGGGGCAACATTATGAAAAAAATATCTCAATTTAAGAATTCTGCAAAACTCGTGTGGCTTGTATTCATTTTATTAAATGGTTGTACAAATAGTGCGACTACAATTAAATCGAGTACTGATTTATCGACTGGAGACGTAGATACACCTCCCAAGGTCGACATTGTAGCGACACCTGCATCAATCAATTCAGGGCAGTCGTCAACGTTGTCATGGACATCCAGCGATGCAACAAGTTGTGTGGGTACAGGTTTTTCCACCAATGGGTTAGTTTCGGGATCGGTAAGTGTCACACCAACGACAACCCAAACCTATTCGATTAGCTGTGCCGGTGCTGGGGGTATCGCTACAGACAGCACTACCATAACAGTAACAGTCTTACCTTTGGCAGGGATTGAGCTCCCGGGACCCAGTGCCGATCTCTTTGCCGCCAATCCTTATTACACGTGCGTAGCCAATCGTTATGTGGCCACGGCGGCCAATGGTGGAAGTGATAGCAATAATGGAACACAGTCGACAAATTTAGGTGGCGGCAATGGTCCATTTTTAACAATTCAAAAAGCCAATGATTCACTTCCAGCTAATGCCGCCGGATATTGTATCAATATCGGCGATGGTGTTTACAATGTCAGCACCATTAGCATTAACAAAGGTGGAAACCTGGCGTCTATGACAGGATTTGTGGTTTATCGTTCCCGCAGTCTCCTGGGCGCAAAATTAGTGGTGAGCAGCTCAGCATGGGACACAATCAGTGTAAGTACTCCTTACGTAATCTTTGATGGATTGGAATTGAGTGGAGCACGCAAAGGTAGTGGAATTAATACCTGTTTTAATGGCACAAACTACAATGGAGTTCATCATATTATGGTCATGAATAGTTACATTCATGACATGGGAGAAAATGGGATTGCAACTTGTTGGGCTGAATATTATTGGATGATTCATAATCAACTCGATGGCAATGCTTATGGAAGTTGGAATAGTGGGATTTCAACTTATGAGCCCATGGTGATTCCCGGTTACAATCCGACAGCTTATGATAATAAATGGACTCCTTACCACAACGTATATGTGTACAATCGTTGTAATAAGAACTTCACTTCGCCTGCAGGTGGCCCTCATACGGATGGAAATGGGATTATCTATGACGACACTCAGCACACGCAAAACGCGCCAAATATTGTTTACACACCCATGGCTCTCCTGATGGGGAACGTGAGTTGGAGTAATGGTGGAGCAGGTATTCAAATTGGGCCAACCTCAGCAAATGCCGATATTTTTAACAATACCGCTTACAACAATTATCTCGATACCTACAATACCGGTACATGGAGGGGTGAGTTGTCATCGTCGGGTACTATGGGTGTGACTTTTAAAAACAACGCAGCGTATGCTTTGCCAGGAGCGGGAATTCTTGCGAACAATTCACCGTACTTGGGAGGCAATCCGACAGGGGTGAACACGTGGTTAAACAACATAGCGTTTGGCGCAAGTCCTTATATGGATGCGTCCAACACGTTCAGCTCCACGACAAATAAAGTGAACATAAATCCTAAATTTGTGAATCCTGCCGGTGGAAATTTTGCTCTATGCACAGGAGTAGGTATACCCAATGCGTCTTGCACAGGTCCTAGTCCCGGAATCGGTTACGGAGCGGTTGTTCCTTACTGGCAACAGCGTACCCCAGGGTCCATTGATATTGGTGCTTGCCCCAGTGGACTCACTGCTTGTCCGTAATTTTAGCAACAAATTTGTATTACTATCAGATTCAAGAAAAATGTTGTCGTTTTGTGTGGATTTTATTTTCCAACCACAGGAAATTGTAAGCGATATTGTCTTTTAAGCTCGGTTTTAAGAGAAATTTCAGAGTGAGGTAAGTCCAACGCCGTTGATGCAGCCAAAACATCTTTTCACAAGACAGATGACGAGCCAGAGTGCGAGAGCGATAGGAATTCACTGTCGGATGTTGAGGAAGTTCTAAATTAAAAGCATTCTTCAGCGCCCAGTAAGCGGCGAGTAGGGACGGCGTGAGTTGCAAACGCTCCGCTTTTTCCCAAACGTGAGAAAGTTGAGCGGAGTTTTTCTGCCAGTAAAGATACAAATCAAACAGCCAAAAAAGTTTTAAACAAGTGTGCTGTTCGGCCCAGTGGTAACACAAATACAAAAACTCATCGTCCTTTTGTAAACAGCCATCACTGGTGAGCACGGGAAGCCATGGTTCATCGCGCACAATCAATTGGGTATGTACTTCTAACGTCAGGTCAATAAATTCTGTTTTTTTAAAAAACACATACTTGTGCTGAGTGTATTTCCATTTGATTTCATTTTGCAGAACATAACCTTCGTTGGCAAAGAACGGCAGGAACACTTCCGGGGACATGCTAGTGTAAACATCCATGTCGGTGAGGGGACGTTCATGCAAATTATAAATATTGCGAAGCAGGGATAGGCCTTTGAGCGGAACGAGCGAGGTACCTGTTTTTTCCAAAGCATTTTGCTGGAGGAAATAATAATCGGTCAAAAATAAAAGATTGCGGTGTTTGAGAGTTTTTAAATGATCAGCAGGGGAAGTGAGTCCGTAGCGTGACCATATGCCATAGAGTCCATGCTCCTGACAAAGCTGTTCCCTGGCTGCGGGAGTTTGTGTTTGCCAATACTGAAGAAGTGGGGGAAGCGCTTCCATAAGCTAACGTTAGCACGACATTTATAGGAGAATAAGTCCCCTGTTATCTTAGCCGTTCGGGACGACGACAGACTCTGTTTGAGCCTTCCCCCATTTTTAGTACCGGATTACAGGCCGAGTCATTGATAAGATTCGACCAGAACGGGTACAAAGATGGGCTATATGCCACACAAACCAATGTCAAAAGACGAGATTGAGAAAATCCTCCAAGATTACTC
>JBGSUL010000004.1:0-2553 GCA_041736155.1 Bdellovibrionales bacterium | reverse complement strand
TCTCCCTATCGATCGGCTAAAATTATCTTGTTGCAAATAATAAAATAAGTCAAGAATGTCAAGGATAAAACAGGAATTTCCGCTAAAATATCTTTAACCTCAACGCGTACCATAGAATGGCTAACTTTCTGTCATAACAATCTCTGTCAAACTCGTACCATTTCCATTTAGTTTTGACCGATGCAATCAATGGTAATAAACCGGAATCCGAGCCACGAAAGTTAGGGAGTGGAGCCCTTTGATTTCTGGCTTAACTGTTCCACTCCCTAACGGTCGTGTATATGGACTCAACCTATTTTGCAAGTAATAATGGAATTAATTTATTTTTGTATATCCGGCAATTTAAATAAGTAATTTCTTATATACTCACGCCCTGATGATACCGTCACTCTATTTCCTAATTGGCTCGACGAACACTCAGTTCAACACGACCGCCAGGCAATTACAGAGGACCATTTTCTCCATTTTATTTTTTGCAAAATTCGGGTAAGACTAACTTCCTCCATCATGTTTTTTTGAGGAAGTTTTTCAAAGATCTAGCTACTGTTCATAATGTCCTTTTTAAAGCAATATATAACTACTGTGTGTGAGTATGGTCGGAATATAGACTAATCCTATCTTGCAAGTAAGTACTGAGTGAATGAAAAGTATTTGCACGCGTATATCCGGCAACTTCAATAAGTGGTTTTATCACACACTTGTGCCTTGATGAATTTCGCACCCTGTCTCCTTATAGGCTCGACGAACATTAAGTTCAATAGGACCGGTAGGTATTTACAGGGTAGGTTTTACCATTTTCACATCAGCTGTTTTACAAAATTTAGACAAGACTTTTTACCTTACATTAACCCCCGGTGTCACTTGAATCTCTCTTTAAAAATTACCTTAATTATCCATTGTCATTTTTTTAAATTTATAATTTGTTATTGAGCCTGTGGGTATGTGGGCGAGAAGTCAGCGAGTGTGGTCAAGCTGTGGGTAACGCGTCTTCTTGCGTTATCCATGGCTTGTCCACACGTTCCGAAGGACGCTGATTGCCCCGAAGGGCTCGTCCATATATCCACAGGCTTCTTGTCTGCTGCATCATGCAGCTTCTTGCTCGCCGTGCTTATTTTTATATTTATCACCTAGCGATAAAATTGCCCACATATGTCTAGCATTTTTATTTGCCACAGCAACAGCCGCTTTATTGTACCCGCGTTCCTTTTTAATACGGCTCGTCCATTTCCCTAGATAATCAGTCTTACTATCCGCTCCTTTTACTACTGAGCGACCCCCATGAATAAGTAGGCTCCTTATATAACGATCGCCACGCTTAGAAATCGACATCAAGCATTGTTTTCCTCCACTTGAATGCTCCTTAGGTACCAATCCTAAATATGCTGAAAAATGACGGCCGTTTTTAAAGTGCTGTGGGCTGCCAATTGAAGCGTAAACAATGCTCGCGCTCATAGGCCCAACGCCACGCAATGTCATCAAGCGCTGACAATCTTTGCTATCTTCGCAAATCTTTTCTATTTTGCGAGTATAAGTTTCTATTTCTTTATCTAATGTTAATAACCGCTCGTGGTTAGTCGATATAATCGCCCGCATGTCACCAGTCAGTTCATTTTCAGCATCCTCTAATAATGAAGGAATTTTTTTCCTCACTTGAGATAATCCAACTTCTAAAAAGATCCCGACTTCTCGTAAAAAGCCTCGTATACGATTAGCTATGGCTGTTCTGTCATGGACCATACTCTCTCTATAGCGATGCAGCATCTGAATCGATTGTTGTTCTACTGTTTTTATAGGAACCCTTGGCATTTCATCTTGCTGAGCCGCTATTGCAATCGCACGGGCATCATTTTTATCAGTCTTATTTCCCTGAACAAATGGCTTCACATGCTGTGGGCTTATTTGCTCAGCCTCATGCCCGAATGATATAAATTTGCGTGCCCAATAATTTGAGCTACCACATGCCTCCATTACAATTTTACATTTAGGTAAATTGTTAATTAATTCACATAACTCGCTGCGCTTAACTTTCTTTGTAAACACTTTCTTGCCATGCTCATTGACACCATGTAATTGAAAAACGTCTTTTGCCAAGTCGATGGCTAATAATGTAATATTCTTCACTGGACTCTCCTCTTGATAGGTTTTGGTTAACCCTACCATTTTGGCTCATTTCGTAGCCGGGTAAAAGGGAGGATGAGTCCATATCATTGGCTCGGATTCCGATTTAAATATCGACAATTTGAGTATTGCTATCGGTCAAAACTAAATGGATACGGAACTAGACAGAGTGGAACTCGTCTTGCGAAAGCGCTAAATAACGAATCTCTTGTACACGAGTATCATAACAAAGTGCGGCGCAGCAAGCGATTTGGGGCATGAAAGACATGATTTTCCATGAACGTTGATGCAGGGTGTCAGGGACGGTTTGGGGTTTTGATGATAAAATCGGGACATCGAATTGTTGTGTGGGATAACTTAAACCTAAACCACTGGCTTTTATGAACGCTTCTTTTTGCGCCCAAATATTAAAAAAAGTTAAAGGCCTCAAATAGG
>JBGSUL010000100.1:0-19210 GCA_041736155.1 Bdellovibrionales bacterium | reverse complement strand
GATCGCTATTCCCGTCGAAAAGTGCTCTTTAACGATCAAACTCTTCTTTTTCTGTGTAAAACGTTTACGCTTTGTAGGCGTTACTTCCATAAAGACCCCCTGGGGTTGGGTGTCCAAATCAAATCGGGGTCACAAACAGAGTATACATCTAAGTCAGGAACGCTTGGACAACTTATACAATCGTTGCAGTTTATGAAAATTGAAAACTATATAAACTGAAAGAATACTTGAGTGGGGTGGAGCTCTATGAATGAGGCAATATGTAATGATTATGCTTCTTACGAATTAAATCAATAGAATCGGTAGCCGTAATGAAGGGTAAATATTTTAATCGGTATTGAGATGTTGAGTACATACTTTTAAGAGCAAGATGATCTAAGTTACCACCGATTGTAGTCCACTTGTCGATGATAATATTAGACTGGAAACGAGATATCTTCCAGAGTTCACTTTTTTGAGTGGGCATAATTGTTGCTTTAATGCCAACGATGCTACACCTTTTCGCTAATTTATTAGCAAGCTGTTGGTGTGAGAGATTTTCAGTGTCAAAATGAATTTCTATTGGATTATGTTGGGTATTATTCTTTAATTTAGTATTTAAAACTATGTCGCCAGAGAGTATCGATTTTAATTCTGATGCTAAAGATTCATTTGTTTGGAGCCAATTTAAATTTAAAAATACATATGATTTTTCTTCAGTGTGTTGTGTATTTAGGTTGGATAGTATGTAAAAAACAGAGGGTGGAATATTGGTTAGTGCAATTGATTTTTTAAAATCTGAATGGGAGATGATCGGTGAACATTTAAGTAGGTCCACGCAGGCTAGATATCTTAAATGAGTGCTATTACAAAAGTCAGATATATTATTGGTTGGACAGAGTGTAGTATCTAATTTGATGATATATTTTAAAAAAGAGGAGGGACTTTTGCTGGCATCAGAGTAAAGCCATTCAATTGCAGGAGGACCTATGAGCATGCTACTTAAATTCAATAGGAATTTGCGCCTTACCATAATATAGACCCTCTAACCAATAGACTAAATTTTATCATTAAAAATACTGATTTGTAAAAAGAAAAGCTTGGCGGGTTGATTTGAGTATCTAGCTATTGGTCATTTGAACCCTGACCAGTTCGAAAATAGTAGCTAGTTTAGCAAAAGAAATATATTTTGATGTTTCATAATGAGAAAACTGAAATAACATGAATCTCGATACGACGTATTCGCTAGACTTTCGACTATAATTGGGTGAAGTCATAATAATAAACGATTTTATACGGGGCTTCCTTGATACAGAATGAGAAATTTCCATGGATTGCGAGACTCCCAGATTATAAAGTGGATGCAGTAAAATTACAAAAATGGCTTAAAGATTTTATTGCTAAGTCTTCACAAGATTTCCATTTTACACAATATTTTTATCTGCAGGGAGATGGCGATGGACTGATTCAGTCTAAGTATCAAGAAGTCGAATCTTACAAAGAGCAGGGGTTAAAGTATCCAAAATGGAAAGACATTGATGATAATAAGATGCTACCGGCTTGGATAAAATTTGATTTTGCCAAGTCTAATGCTGTTGTCGACTTAGAATATAGCCGCAAGGCGGGTGTACTTCACCCGCTTTTGCAAGACAAGTTGTTGCCTTTTGATATGAGTTACGTTGAAAAGATCATAAACGATTTGGCAAACAAAGGAATTTTTGTTTATCAGGGCTGGCTCGCAGGTTTCAAGCCAAAATCATTTTATAAACAACATCTTCATACATTAGCTAATTGTTACAATTTTATCTTACACATTCCAATAGTCTCAGGTCCGGAATACAAAATTATTTTTCATAAAAATGGTACCCACGAATATAATGGCTTTACTCCTGGTGACATTTATCTTTTGGATCCACGAGAGTGGCATAGTGCTGAATTTAACGGAAACTACGTACGTTGGCATATGTGTTTTATGGCTTATGATCTTGGCAATAATTTTCGTTTTGGACACTGTGATCAAAAAATATTTCAAAGACACCAACGTATGGCAGATGTTTGGAGGAGTTATTTTTTTAACCCGGAAGGTGAAAAACTTCTCCCATGGGATGATTCACTAAATTAAAGGTATTAGTCATAGATTAGCTTTTTGGCTAATTGACCCCGTGAGCTACTGATAAAATCTTGAATAAATGTTTTCATTTTTTCTGGTTGGTGGAAGCAAAGGTATTTTTCCTGTTTGTTTTGCTGTTTCATGTTGTTAAGGGTGATGTGGTCAACATTATCGCCAAAGATTTGATTTAAATATTTTAGCAGTGGGTAATTTTGTTTGTAAGATATTTTTTCTTTGGACGTATCTGTTATTAAGTCATCCGTTGAAAATTGCAAATGAGAATATGACAGGGCTTGCTTTTTAGTTGAATGGAACCATTCAAAAAAGTTATAAATTTCGTTCAGCACTTCATGTATTTTCTTTTCATTCCACGGCAAGGGGTTGTCTATGTAATATTGAACAAGATTCTGAATGTCCTTTTTTTCGTAGGGAGACCATGTAGCCTGACTATCATAAAATGAATAATAGGTTTTTGGTATGGGGAGTCCATCAAAACGGTTTATGGACCAATGATAATAAGGGATAAGTCTTGCCAAGAGTAGATCTTCAAAATCTGCTCTTGGGTTTAGAATAAGCGTAGTTCTCTTTTTGAAAAAACTATCTAAACCACAAATTTTTTCAAGATTCGTAGTTTCTTCTTGGCAGGTAATTCTTAGAAGTGAAGCGGAAGAATTTAAAGATTTTTCAATTGAAAGATTCTGCTGATCCATCGTTCTGTAGTCGCGAAAAGAACGGAACTCTATGAAGTGATCGATTTCAGATTTTAAAAAGTATTTTTCGATGAAAACTGTAACAAAGTGGGTGGCAGACCGAGGCATTGCTAGAATAACAAGATGGCGAGGTATATTATTCATGATGTGTTAGTGCCAAATTCATAGAGATTACTGACTTTTGAGGTTTCCATATAAAGTCTGGTTCTAGTTTGCTTTCATATATAAATTGGAGAATGTTTGAATTTGGACTGTCTTTAAAAAGGTAATTCTTATTTAAATGAAAACTATTAAAAATTGGACAATCGAAGTAGTGATCCGTATTACTGTAAAACCGTCTTTTTTTTTGATACAATTCGTTGAGTGCTTTGGCTTTAGAATTATGTGTCCAGTAGATAAGTTTAAATTTATGTTCTACTGCCCATTGAAATTGCTGAGGTAGTATTTTAAATCCATAGCGGCCATGTCTAAATTTTTTTTGAATATGATAGCGACATATTCGCGCAACGTCGGAGTTCTCGGTGTAATGACTGCGCTCAATAGCACTCACACTAGCCAATTCTTCATTTTCGAAAGCTAGCCAAATCGCACCATCAAAATTTTCTGGGTCAATTTTTTTTTCTGTTAGACTCTCATTTCCTTCGAGAAGACAAATGCTACGAAATTTTTCAAAAATTTCCTTATCTAGACCTTTTTTATAAATGCGTATTTTCGTATTAGAGAGCATCAATAACCAGAAGTTAATAGAGGGTTTGCATATTTTCAATATCTTATTGGTAGTTGAGGTTGGAGAGGCAAAATTTTATCATGATGTGCAGCAGCGATTAAACTGTTCCGAATGCTACAGACTTTCAGAAAAACCTGCTATTTTTATCTTCATGATTGATGAAAGTTCAGTTTTAGATTTTTTAGAGTTTGGACTTGTTTCTCCCGACAGGGATTTAGTGTTGCATAACCGTATTTTGAAGCTAGATGATGAGCCTGTTTATACTCAAAGTACCTACAATTTAGACAACGTGATTGATATATTGCAGCAATCACTAGAGAAAGCAGTCTGTTCCATAACCACCGAGCGATGTAAGAGCTTTGCGCTTAGCGGAGGAATAGATTCAAGATTAATCTTATGTATTCTTACTAAAAATCATAATGATTTTCTTAAAGAGATTAAAATTTACAATAGGTATCACCCCCAATTGGGCCCTGTTGAGGATCGAGATTCGATTCTTGCTAAACAAGTATGTAACTTTTTGGATTTGAAATTGGATTTTGAGGCTGTAGAAGAATATGGACAAGATTATCTTCGTTTCAGTTCACCGAAGGGATATTTTACTTTGAGCGGATTGTGGGGAGGAGAGTTACTGGGTGGAGCTTTACATCAACACTTCCCCTTTGCACTTCAAGAAATAGATAAAACCTCACGCGTATCTCCTCTTAAAGATTACATTCTTAAAATAAAAGATAATTTTCCAGGGAAAATTTCTGAACTCTGGTTGATGTTTCATTTGTTAAGAAATTCTAGACATACTGCTTTTTACAGATCAATAGGTTGGTATGAACCAAAATACGTTGAGAGCATTGCGGCAACTCCCTTTTTGGGTAAGGAATTCCTTGAAAATTTATTTCGTCTTCCTATTGATGAAATTAATAATTATAAAATTTATAAAAAATTAGTAAATAAATATGATTCAAAACTTTTTTCTTTTCCCATCAATAATATCAGTTTTAAAGATAATCAAACGCTTCCAGGAAAAGAACCTAAAAAAGAAGCTGCTTATATACAACGAGAAGGCAAGATAACAACAGAGGCACAATTACAAATCTTGGAGATCTGTAAACGCCATAGTCATTTACCATATGCGAATTATTTAATGAACCTAATACCCTTTTTGACGGGACCTCTTTCTAAGATTTAATAATACAACTGCTGAGGGTGAGTCTATACCCAGAATCTGGTAAAAGTTCATGTTTATGAAAGGCATTAAACAAATAGGCCTCACCTTTTTTAAAATGAATAGGTTGGTCATTGATTACAATGGAATGCTGACGCGTGTTTTCAATTGTTTGTACGATTCGAGAGGTTTCAAGAGTTTTGCTGCCATCAGTATGGCCTGGAAGAAAAGAGTTCCCAGATATATACGTGAGACTGCAAAATGTAGCGCGATGCTCAGGAAATACGTCTTTTAGAATTTCATCTCGTTTTTTCCTATAACTATCAAGCAGACTTGCATTTTGCTTTAAAAACTCTTCATTCGGATAAAAAATGTATTCCGCTGTTGGCGGAGTTTGTTGTAAATCAATTTTGAAAAATCGTCCCTCGCTTGTTTCAAATAGAGATTCAGTTTTCCAGATGAGATTGCCCTTGGTGGTTTTTTGTTTGTAACCCGGCCACATATGACCTTCCTTAGGGGGCCATAAGTTTTTACTCTCGCTGTCAAAAACAATTAAGATGTGTGCGTTGTTAAGATCAATAAATTCAGTCCATTTTTTAGAAAGCGAAGACCATAAAATATAAAATTTACTGAGCAGGTTCTCATCCAAGAGTGGAGGGATCCGGATGAATCCAATTGTTTCTAGGCTATTAAAGATATTTTTTTGATCCATAGAGGTCACCAGTTTCTTATAGAAAGTTCTTCAACGTGAAAATCACAGGATAAAGCCCATTGGATAGCTTGACTAACCTGGAGCACAGATAGGGCATCGTCATATTTGAAATGTTCTGTATTCATATGATGTGGACTTATGTAAGTTACAAAAATATCGGGTGTCGTTTTGTGAGAATTAGCATTTATAACTCTTGATTGTTCTAGGAGTGCTTTCTTTTCAACTGCGTAACTCATCCATGGTAAATCAGTTGGTTGATTGAGCATAAGTCTTTCGCAACTGGAGCCAATGACGAGAAAAATCCCTTTTTTAGATTTCTCAACCCATGATGAGTAGAGTTCTTGTAATAAGAGAACTTGAGAGAATTCTGGAGCATAAGCGCAAAGAATAACAACATCATAATTAAAAGTAGCCTCAATAAAAATCGCTCTATTTTGTTTTATTTGCATATCGAGTTTATGTGTAGCTCGTCCCATACAATCTGCTTGTAGGTCACGCGTCAGTTGAGCTGCTAAACCCTTTGTGGTTGAATTGCCAAAAATGAGTATTTTTTTATTTATTTTCATCAATCAAGCCATGGTTTTGTAGGATGTCTAAACATTCATTGTAAGTGTAATCAAAAATACTACCGTAAAGAGCATATCGAAATTCATTTGAATTGTTGAGAACCTTATGCTTTTTCTTAACATTTAGTATGATGGGTCTGTGCTCATAAAAAAATTCATAAATGCCACATTCTAATTCAAAAAAAAGGGAGTTTTTTGAAGTCAGAGGAAAAATAAGACTAGCTTCACGGTTATGGTCTATATGCCAACGTATTTTTCCTTTGGGAGGAAGTTTCATTAGCCAGAAGTCCAATCTACCAAGGGACTTAAAGCGCAGTTTAAAGGGCATTAGCGCATTTTCATCTTTCAAATTATGAATCCAGTATTTTTCATCTTCACCAACGAAGCCATCAAACCATAAACCACGATCTAATTGTGTGCGTGAATACTCAAAATCATATTCAAAGTTAAGGTGTTGAAGATAATTATTCATATGATATTCCTAGAAAATCTTTAAACTCTTCGAGATTCATAGTTTTAAAATAAGGATGACTTCGAGAGTGACCTATTGTTTGGATAAAAAGTCCGTGATAAAGAACGAAAGCTTGTTCAGCGGGCATTTGAACAAAACTTTCAAAATCTATAACATCCCATGGGGACGTCAGAGATTCTTCTGTAACCAGAATGTTATCGCCATGTAAATCCAAATGAACGAAAGGCCAACACCTTTTTACAAGCTCAAAATAGCGTGTATATATTTTTTGAATGTCTAAATTATTTTTAAAAACGAAATCATACATGCTACAAAGTCCCAAAATTTTTTCGTATGAAACATTATAGTAATGACTATCTTTATCCATTTTGAAACTTATAAGTCGCTCTTTATAGGGGCCTTCCTGTAGAAACTTGAGTGTGCGCAGAAAAAAGACTTCTGCCATCGGTCCACCGGAAAATTCTTTTACGATAATTGAATTGTTAACTTCGAAAGTACGTCTATAAAAATGATGGCGGATTTTTTCGGAAAGAACCCGGTTTCTCTTATTAAGAGGAATGAGCTCAAAAAATTTTTGGAATACATCTTTTTTCACAGATTCTTTAAAATACAAATTTGTTTCGAATCGGGCACGAGAAACACCCCAAAAACAGAGTTCACGCTCTATCTCTTCAGGAATAACTGGATAACCGATCTCCGGAGGTTTGATCTCTGTGGCCAGAGATCTGATCTCAGTGATGATGGAATCGCTCAACAACTCTTCAGAAAAAAGAGAATAAAGATGGCCTTTCAAGTTGCAATTGGAAAAATAGTCACGGTGGATAAGAAAGACTTTTTGCATGCATGTCAATTGTACATTTATTTTTGATAAACTCAATACGACTTGTTGTTGGCTCTAGGTGTCTTTCGTTTGGTTTCAATAATGGAAATTAATAGAAACGATATATCTATCTCCCATGGGTGAATACCAAATTTCGATTTGGCTGGGCGGGCATGATGGTTATTGTGCCAACCTTCTCCCCACATCAAAATACCAAGAAGAAAATTATTTACGCTTTTGTCTTTTATTGAAAAGTTTGTATATCCCCACTTATGACCTAGGGTATTAATGAGACTACCGCCATGCCAAAGCAATGTGGCTGGAGCTAAGTAGGCATAAATAATGGCTTTGCTGTCTATAAGAGATAATGTTGTTATGTAGGTGAGTTGTATAAAGATATAGTTCCTATGCATAAAAACTATAAAACGGTCGCGAAGCAAGTCTTTGGCAATACGTAACCTTGGTTTATAAAACATACTAAGAAATTGTACATGCCACCATTTTTGTACATGGGGACTATGAGGATCTCCTTTTTTATCGGGAAAGTTATGATGCTGTCGGTGAACGGAGACCCATGCGAGAGCGGAACCAGTAAGACCCAAGCTTCCAAGGATTGTACCTAAGTATTTAAACCATTGAGGCGAAACCCAGCTGCGATGAGAGAGTAGCCTATGAAAAGTCATACTCATCCCAAGACATCCAGTTAGAAAATAAATAAAAAAACAAATCAGCCATTGCTGAAAATTAGCAAAGAAGAACATGGAAATGAATCCGAGATGAGCAATAATTTGTGCAATAAACAGCATGAGTGCAGACTTATTCACAGTGATACCTCTGGTGCTTGATAAAAGAATCACTAAGAGGCTCCCAATCAAACGGTGTAGTTAACTTTTTAGCGTAAATAAAATAGCTTTTCTCTTTTTCTTTATCCAAAAAACGCCACTCAGGAATAAACAGGAATGATTGGTAGAGGGAACTTTGTGTGTAGTGATTGGGATTATTTTGATGTTGTATTAAATAATGGTTCATTTCTTTTGGATCTTTACTGTGAACCCAAAAAATTACTTTGAGACCTTTAGTTTGGCACCAATCTTTCAAATAACCAAGAACTGAAAAATCAAGTGTTCCTCCCTTAAAAGGTGAAGCGCAAATATAATTTGAAATGCGCGCAGATGTGGATGGGCCTACACCGCACTCATCTAAAATAACAGATACGTAAGAAATAGGTTGATCACCACAAAAGGTAAAGAATGTGTGAGGCGAATTGTGTTCTTTTTTATTTGAAGGCGGAATGTCTAAGGAATTTTTGACGACAGTCCATTGGTTAGGAGAAAGCTGGTCTGCGTGAGTATGAATCAGGGGAACAGTTAGAGGCACTGAATGTCGTCCTGATTAGGGAGACTAAACATCAAACTATATCTATCTCTCTGAGATGAATTTTCAACAGAGTGAGTAAAGCCAACATTTAAAAAATAAGCACCTCCGTCAGCAGGTAAGTGGAACTCATGTCGAACCGATTTCTTCCAGAATATGTTTTTAACCGCCGCATCGGTAATTAGTGGAACAATCACGCGAATGGCGTAAGTAGGACAATAATCAATATGTGGTGTAAGAGCTTTTCCGGCTTGCAAGCGAACCAATCGAACCCGTATCGGTTGAGTCGAAAAATTTTTTTGGATTTCTTTCTGGATGATAGATCCTTGGTAAATGGGTAAAGGGACATGCCAGCGATGTTCATCTAAGGAGGGGTTAATGTTGTCTTTTTGGCGTGTTTTCGCACGGTACTCACTTAATGAACCAAATTGAGCCCTTGTTAACTTAGACAGAGATTGGCATTCTAAGCGAGCTTCTTCGAGGCTCAGATTGTTTTTTGATTGCTCGAATGTCGTAAGATTAATTTGATCAAAATGTTTGTAGTTATCTTCTGCTAGCTTAAGATGAGCTGCACATAAGCCCTGATTTGCACGATAGATATCAGTCCAATAGGATTCAAGTCGTTGAAGTTCGGAAACCAGAAGAGGTATGTTAAAAAATTTCCTTGGAATTTTTTTGACCAAAGGCAATTGATATTTTTTGCGAACTTCATAGGAGCGAACCAGTTCCATTAAAACTCCACATTTACCAGGCTACGAACATTGCAGATTTAACGCTCATTCAATACCAATGGCAACAGGTGATATTCTGAAATAAAAATTGATGGTTATCGCGTCATTTCGCCATGCGTCTCTGGGTTTTTATTTAGAATAAAATCTGTAATTGCAAATCGATAAGGAGGAGACTTGTCTTGGCTTCTTACCGCCCACTTAGAATCATTGCTACTGGCGGCAAACCATGGTGCTAAAGCTGATATACCCAGATCTTGGCAAACATCTTTTTGGTAGGGAAGTAAAAGCTCTGGTAATATTTCTGGAGAAGTCTGATTAAGTATCTGTGTCCCGAGATGGGCGCCATCAGTTGGGTAATACATATAGGGTGGGGATTGAGGAATGCTCAGTACCGATGCGGGGTGTTGTGTGAATAGGATACCAATTCGTAAAGCTCCAATATTAAAAGCCTTACTTAGGCTGAAGGCTGCAGCCCAAAATACTTCATCTCGGAGATCTATGGAGCAATGAGATACAGTTGGGAAATACGCTCCATCCAAAAAAATCAATGAATCTCTTTTTTTACAAAGCTCAATCGCCTCTTCCAAAATGAGATTAGTAATATTTGGATAGCTAAATAAGAATAAACTACGATGTGGAAGCGCGTGAAGGTTCTCGATGATAATATGTTGTTTTGTTTTTAGGAGTTGCTTGTAAAAGATGTAGTCGGATTGCAATGTGACGATGGGTCGCTCATCGTAGCTGGAGAGCTGACTAAGTATAGCATCATGAATTCCATGCGTATAAAAAGAAAGGTGCGATTCAGCGCCAATTACTTTTAAATTATTGGAGCATTGTAGCCACCGGATCCAAGCGTTGCGGTACAGAGGAAGTACATTTTCGCGATTTTCCCAAAAACGGGGGGTATCGTTAATAATTTTTTTAACGAACGAAGGACATATGCCGCGCATTTGACGCACAATATTGTCCATTTTAGTAAGCATGCTCGGCTGGAATCACTACGTCTTTATTTTCTATTTTATAGCGAGGATTAAACCAATTTGAATCAATGGTAGGCATAGAAATTGACACTTTCTGAGCTCCTCTCTGCTGAACAAAGTTCTGCATTTGAGTTTTATTGTAAGTCCACGGTGAGCCAAGGCATAGAGTATATTTCGTTGAGGAGGCAAACGAATTGTCTAATGCGTGGGGGTGTCGCCCATCCATCATGTAAATTGAAGCTCCCGATTCATTGGGAAATTTTTTTTCACGATCCTTATCTAAAAAATAAAGTCCTTTCGTCTCTCCACCCAAAACCCAGCGGAATTTGTAATCAGCATGGTTTATTTTTTCTGGAGAACAATCAATATGGATATTCAAATTAGTTCCAGGTTCAGTTTTTAAAACAAAAAGCCGCCCCATAGGAAAAAAGTGTGGTTTAAGTAATGAAAAGACCTCCGGTAAAATAGTCATTTCTTTCGCAGGGTTGGTCCAACACAGGTCTTCAGTATTGCGCTGAAGCTGATCTTTTTGAGAGTAACCATGGGGAGTGAGGAGGGGGAGCATTGAGCATCCGCGGTAAGAATCAAAAAACCAGTGCTCGGGGGATGTTCGACGTACTTGATCCAACAGAATATTCGTAAATTGTTCAAGTTCGGGCCAATTTATTTGTAAAAAAGTCCAAGTTAGATTGTCGTTCATGATTCTTTAGATAGCATCTTCTTTTGCTGTTTGGGATAAAAAGAGAGGAGGGCGCGGTGCGTTTGTTGTGGGCTATTTCTACCTCTGAGGGGATTCACTTCTTTTCTGCCAACAAAGAACGTATTTGTACTGAGCTGTCTAGGTTAAGTACAAACTTAAATATTTTTCTAATATCTGTATCTTCGAGATGGGGTGTGTTTGGCGGACCATTTTTAAGAAATCCAAACTCCAAAAGCATATATCTATTTGAATTATAGGCCAAAGAATCGTTGAGAGAACGTAATGCTATTTTCTGATGGTCGTAATCAATTGGGGAGAGTCTTAGTTTATAATCACTTGCAGCACGACTTCCGATTGAAATAACGGTCGCTCCCCTTTTTTTATGAAGATCCCAGTAGCGACTCAATTCAAGGAGTAAATCGATTTGACTCCATTTTGCATGAGCACAGTTGATAAAAACATCTGCGACGAGGCTATCTTGAATAATTTTTTGACGTATATGCGGGTCGCTTATATCAAAATCCTCTGAGCGATTTAGTCCACAGCAAACATATCCTTCTTCAGATAAAATTTGCAAGAGTAGCTGCCCAAGTCCTTGTCGAGTGCCAGTGATAAATGCCCGTTTCATAAGGGAAACTCTTTCATGTTACAAAAATCTAAACTTAGGATGATAAGCATAAGTCGATTATTTTTTTATAATGAGAATAATATTCTTTATCTTTGGGTTCTGTCAGATATTCCTCATAGGCAAAAATTTCGGGGGGTATGTTATCTCTGTTTCGGATGATCTTCATAAAATTATCTTTATTATGCTTAATTTTGGGAAGAATTTTTTCGTAGATAGCATTCAAATTGCTATTTTCTAAAGACTTTATATTCGCGACAAGGCCATGAATACGATTCTCAAGAATGGGTGACTCATCAAAGGAATAATCAAAAATTTCGTCATATAAGACATACCCAAGATCTGTTTGTTTTTTGTGAATTTTTGGACAACCTAAAAGTAGATATGGTTTTTCATGTAGAGTTGCGTATGCTGTTTTTTCACTAATGTAGGGGATATCTTCAAAGGTGGTTTCTGATATGACGTTAAGAAATCCTTTGTAATAAAAATCTCCTAAAATACTGTAGCCTTCTTGTTGCCAAGGAGTTGTAATATTATCGTAGAGGTCATCTAGGTACCGAGATTTTCCGTCGAAATATTTAAATGGATAATTAAAGTGTGGTTTGTTTCCATCCGCATTGGTTTTGTTGTGCCAACTGACATAACCTTTATCGATAAGGTTATTTTTAGCGAGTTCATCCATGAGTAGGCAGCGATGGAGTCGAGCTCTTCGATTGAGACAAATGTATGTTTTATCAAAAGAAGTGACTTGTGATTTAAAGTGAAAATTTTTATAATAGTGATAACCAGCCATTTGCCAATAAGACCACCAATTAATAATATTTTTACTTTCGTTCTGTTGATAATTGCCTAGAACAAAATCCAACTTGACGCCAGCCTCTCTCCCAAGAGTCTCGAGTTTTTGAAAGAATGGGGGATCTTCTATTAAACGGGCTGGCTCACTGGGGTGGAAATAAACAATTTTGTCATACTTGTCGAAGTTGTCCCTAAAAAAATAATTTAAAAATTTATCAGAGTATAAATCCCAATATTTTAATTCGTCTCCTAAGATCCAAACAGGAAAAATGAATTTTACTTTCATAGCGGCCCTCACAATAATTTAAAGCTTATCGAACCAGTATTTTGTTAGTTCATCAATAGTTTTCTCAATATTATAAGCCGGCTGCCAGCCAAGCTCTTCCTTTAACGGCGTACTGTCACCACATTGTTTGAGAATTTCCAGAGGACGCTGGAATGAGGAGGCTTCAGCCACGTAATCTTCATAATTAAGACCCAAATTATGGAACGTTTTTTGGCATATTTCACGAAGAGTATAAGAAACTCCCGTGGCGACGACCCAATCAGAAGGGGTTCTGTGATTCATAATAAGTTGTGTAGCACGAACGTAATCATGACTGTGCCCCCAATCTCTACTAATATCAAGGGAGCCTGTTTCAACTTTTATTTGTGACCCTTTAGCAATTCTCACAGCACTGGAAATAATTTTCTGGATAACGAAGTTGGCACTTCTTCTAGGGCTTTCATGGCTAAAAAAAATTCCAACTCGGATGTCTAAGCCAAATCCGCGTCTATAGTTCTGGCAAAGCTGTTGTGCCGCGAGTTTACTTATTCCATAAGGACTTACCGGATTCGTGCGAGTTGTAATTCTTTGGAGGCCATCGGAGTCTATTTCATTTCCAAAAATTTCGCTCGTGCTAGCAAAAAACAACCGAGTTTTTGGGCAGTGACAACGAATGGCCTCTAGTAAATGTAGCGTTCCGAGTGTGTTGACATTGATAGAATACGAAGGTTGATCAAAGCTGGCACCAACATAACTATGACCAGCTAAATGGTAGATCTGGTCTGGTTGAACCTCACTAAGGATACGACGAATTGAATTTGGGTCGATAAGATCACCATTATATATTTTTACTTTTTCAGAGAGATGTCTAATATGAGCGGTCTGATGTTCGGGGTGGCTATGATTACGTATAACTCCAAATATCGAATTATTTGTGGAGACTAGAGTATCTGCTAACCAGCTGCCATCTTGGCCATTAATTCCGGTGATGAGAATTTTTAGCATATACGTCCAGTCGTTGAGTGTAATCAATCACAGATCTTTTGATTCCTTCTTCTATTGAAAAATGTGGAAGCCAACCTGTTTTTCTGAGATCAGAATCATCAAGTGATTTTGAAAAAGTTCCATTAGGTTTTGAGTTGTTCCATCTGATTTCACCAGAGAAGCCTGTAATTTTTTTTAAAAGATTAGCAAGTTCCATTATTGTAATTTCTGGAGAACTTTTAACATTGAGCACTGTATGTTTGGAAAGCATTGCAGAAATGGACGCACTGGCGGCGTCGTCGATGTAAAGAAATTCACGTCGCGGGCTACCGTCTCCCCAAAGTTCCACATAAGGAATTTGTTTATTTATTGCATTAATGAACTTTTTTATCATGGCAGCCATGACATGAGATCTAAGATCGTCGTAGTTATCACCGGGGCCGTAGATATTGCAGGGTATTAGTGCGCAGTAATTAAAATTAAATTGCCTTTTCAAGGCTTCACATAATTTGAGGCCAGCGATTTTTGCAATAGCATAATATTCACTAGTAGGCTCCAGGAAACCACTTAGAATTTGTTGAGGTTTTATTGGTTGATCTGAGATTTTTGGATACATACAACTACTGCCCAAAAATAAAAATTTCTTTGTTTTGTTTAAGTGTGCTGCTTGAATTACATTTGTTTGAATCAGAAGATTGTTTAAAATAATAGTTCCCTGTTCTTCACTCGTAATTCCTCTAACTGTTGCTGCTGCATGAAATACGTAATCAGGTTTATGTTTAATGAACCAATCCAAAACCGCTTGTTGATGGGTAAGGTCAAGCTCTGCTTTGGGTGAATAAATAAGATTCTGATAGCCCTGATCTTTAAGTTTTCTGACGATTGCTTGACCTAAAAACCCTTCGTGACCAGAAATGTATATCTTGGAAGAGTGGTTCATTTAATAGTTCTCAACTTTCAAAAAATCTAACTAGATAAGATTTAAGCATGTAACTGACTGAGAATCAAATTGAGTTGTTTATTTTGTAATGCGGCTAAAGATCTCTGCCTCGAGTATTTCTAAACCCTCATTGTTAGGGTGACAGCAGCGATCTCTGTATAATGTAGATTTATTGTTTTGATAAATAGTGGTCAAATCGTAGACGGGCAAGCCTTCACGGGCAAGTTGATGTGCCATATTTATCAAGCTTTTGTAAGTAAGAATAAAATTTTCTGTGTGATTGTCGACTCTATAGAATCTCTCAAGTTCCTCTTGGGACAAAACCTTCGTTCTTGGTAGGTATTGGTTTGGATGAATAAAAAAGTATCCTTTAATTTTATGGGACCTTTGGAGTGTAATGGTGAGTCTTGTGTATTTTTCCCAAATTTTCGCAGGCTCATCAATTAGCTGGTCTGGAGAATTCCACTTTGAGGTGTAATAAGGGTGTCGACTATCTAGTGTCTCTTCGACTCCGGTTGCTAATTGGGCCATTTTGCTATCTGAGTACGAAAGGTACGTGAACCATAGAAAATAAACTAAGTGAGATTTTGTTAGTAACTGGTAACGGTTTATAAACTTTGCGAGACGCAGTTGTTGGTTCCGCCACCTAAGGATACCGAGCCAGTAGAGTTGGCGCTCTGGATCAATTGAGAATAAAATTGGAGAGTACGTTGGAAAAATTGAGGGAAAAGAGTTCGTAATCGGACGGCGTGCTTCGTTAGCACCATCTATATTTATCGCCATATCGATGTTTTTAAAATAAAGTGTGTAGGCAAAGAACGATTGTGGCTGAGCGTAGGAGCTCATGCCAAAATTTAAAAGAGAAATATTTTTATTTTTGAATTTTTCAGGATATTTTTCTTTGAGCAAAGATCCTAACCACTTTTTTCCACTTTGCATCTTTTGTTTTTCATATTCTGCAAAAAGCATAGCGACCGAGCCACCCCAAATACCAATGACATACTCTGAGGGTGTTTTTTCGTCGTTAAATCCTTTTTTTTCCAAAAAACCGTCTCTATTTACTTCTGTACTGAAAGCACGATTCATGACGTACCCTAGATAGGGGTGTGGTGTTTTTGGGTTCCTGTTTAAGTTTGTGAACTGAAAGTCCGTATCAAAGATGTCTTTTTGAATTTTGCTATCGGGACGATCATCTGCTCGAGTTTGCTTTAAAAAAGAACTCAAAGATTCTTGGAGTGGAGGGTGGGGAATGAGTTGAGCACATATCTCAAGAAGAGCTACCAAAATGGTGATTAGGATAATGGCGTTTAGAAAAATTCTAAATGGAAGTCTCAATCTTTTTCTCCGAAATATCTAAAACAGGGGATAAATAAAAGGTGACAGTACGGGGTTGAAGGTCAAAAAAGCAAAGATAAGAGCTAAGATAAATAGCAAGAGGGCTAATATTAACGCTGGGGAGACTTTTTGTTTTCTAAAATCTGTGAAGAGGTCTCTCAATGTTAAAGCAATTGTCTTTATAAGATTCATTTTTTTTATCCAATCGTTTTTCTAAAACTGTATTTCCAATAATCAAAATATCTAAATCGGTTCTTGCAAACATGAGCAGAGCATCTGTTGAATCATTAACAAGTGGAAAACCTGATTCGTTGAAGGATGTGTTAAGCAAAGCTTCGCATCCAGAAAGTTTTCCATAGCTTACCAACAAATTATGAAAAGCTGGGTTGTCTTCTGGGAAAACACACTGGGCTCTGGTAGTTTTATCAATGTGAAGAGCGGCACATAATTTAGATTCTGCTGATTTACTGACCTTATATGAGAATTGCATCCATCTTGAAAGAGAGGCGGAGTCTTGATGTTCAAGGGACTTAATCGCTTCATTTTGTGTAAGAGCAACTGCGTATGGCCGAAATGGAGCGCGTAGTTTAATCTTCTTACTCAGTCTTCTAGAGAGTTCAACATCGTCGGGTCTTAAAAGTATAGATCTGTAGCCTAGGGCGCGCGGACCATTTTCTGCACGTCCTTGACACCAACCTACGATACGGCCGCAGAAGAGTTGCTTCGCTAACCATTCAAGCAATAGTGCATCTGAACTAAAAGTCGTGACCATTAAATCTGTTTTTTTGAGAGCGGGCGTTTGTGTGGAACTAAAACGATGCCATTGCGCGGGATCAAGAACAGTAGCAAGTTCTTTAAAAGAGGCTTCATCTATATGGGTTCCTAAGTTGGGGCGAATGTCAAAAATTTCTCTGTTTTTGGACATGAGGGAGTCAACATAAAGTGCAGCACCCATAGCCCCACCTCCATCGCCAGGATCGGGAGGGATATAGATGCTGTTAAATAATTGCTTATTTAACAAGACACTATTGGCAACACAGTTAAGTGCTGCACCTCCAGAATAACATAAGTTAACTTCCTTACTCAAATTTTTTGCTCTTGCCATATAACTGATTATGGCTTCTTGAAGGATGTGTTGGGTACTGCATGCGATATCTGCATATTTTTGATCCTCTGCCGAAATAGGAGTTTTGACATTTAGGGGGTCAAACAAGAATTCATGTTTGCAAGAGCGCGGGTTACCTAGAGAATCAAGGAATTTTTTTGTAACGGGTGCTCTAGCTACATCTTTAAAGGTAAACCAGCTTGTATCAAGTGCATATGATCCGTCTGGCATAATTTGCAGAATTTTCTTAAGAGTATCTACATAAATGGGGCGACCAAATGCCGCCAAAGCCATGGTGCTACATTCTCCGTCGTTTACTTTAAAGCCCAAAAATGAAGTCATTGCGGAGTAGAAGAGTCCCAAACTATGAGGGAAGGGTGTTATATCAAGTGGTTGAATTTTAATTTGATCGCGAGTCCGATCAGCAAGAAAAATTCCTGATGATATCCACTCGCCAACAGCATCAATTGTAACAACAACAGCTTTTTTATGAGGAGAAGTGATAAATGCATGTGAAGCATGACTCATGTGGTGGGGTACAAATAGTATTTTTTCAGGGGCGATTTTAATGTGCTTGCGGATATTTTGTCGAATCCAAAAAGTTTGGATTGCATCTTTTGAAAGATTTAAAAATGTATCTAGAGACTTTGGAAAATCACTTATTGATGATGAGAGAGATCTTGTAACTTTGGTAAAAGGTCTTTCGTGGAATACAACGTAATTGAGATCGTCTCCATTCAGGTTTGCTTGAGAGAGGCAGTCAAATATTGCGTTAATTGGGAATGAAGGATCATGTTTTTTTCTTGTGAATCGTTCCTCAGCTGAAGACGCTACAGGCTTTCCGTTTATAATCAAAGCTGCGGTAGCATCATGGTAGCCTGAGGAAATGCCAAGAATTTTCATCTTAAAGATTTCTCAAAGGAGTTTACTTGATCTTGGAAGATAATTAATTGTTCTCTGTTGCACATATTTAATCTTCTTTTTAAACTTAAAAGACATACGGGCGCTACAATAAAATAAATGAGAGAAAGGATGATGGTGAGTTGCATTTTGCCAATGATATTTAATAAATTGAGATAATTTGTCCACAATCTTTTAAAATGTGCCTTAATTATCGCAAAACGATAGGTCCATTTGCTGTCGCAGAATTTTATCAGGATATCTTTTGTGGAGAATTCGTGAAGCTCCTCATCGGCGGCGGCACGACGAAAAACTTTTCTTAAAAGATTGGATTTAGACGAATTGCCATAAATTATAAAATCACGATTTACGATCTTTTCGCCTATATGAATATAGGCGAAGGCATCGCGCAATGACTGATGGTTTATTTCATTAGGTAGTAAGGGGTTAATGGATGTAGGTTCTTCGTAAAAATGGTTTTGTGAGTCTTGTTTGGCAACGTTGAGAAAAAGATCTCCGTGGTAGAGCTCCTCGAGAACGTGTTGGAAAAGATGCGCCTTTAAATGATTTGATTTAATATTTTTTAAACATTTTAGTATTTGTTCAGCACTATCTTTTTCAATTGAAGAAAACCTATGTAGAGTCTTTATCTGGCGAGCGGGAAAAAGCGACCATGCTATAGGGGTAAAATATCTAATAACGAGGTGCTTTGGATTCATTTAAAGATAATAGCGAATGAAGGGGGAATTCGTCAAACTTGTTTATAAGAATGAGTTGCTTTAGGAGAGAGACACAATTACTCTTGTGCTGGTAGCAGCAGAAGCTTTTACTTACGTCTATGAATGAAATAAATAACTTTAAAAAATTTCAAAAAATTAAGAACGATTTAATTTTAGATGAAAAAATTGTTGCTAAAGACTTTTTTTATGCCAAAAATTCATTTCACTGGTGTGATCACACTGGGGTTGGGATTAAGTTATGCTTCATGGATGAGTTTATAAACGGTAACAATGCTTTAAAAATAGATTCAAACATTCAAATCGAATATGATGAATTAGATGTTTTTCAAATTATGAGGTGGAGTGACCCCCGATTTATTGGACACGGTTAAAGGTTCACGGCTTTCTTGTACTCGATCGGACTTCGCATTCCAAGAGCAGAGTGCGGGGCAACATGATTATAATCTGCAAACCATTCCGGTAGAAGTTTAAGAACGGT
>JBGSUL010000092.1:0-25474 GCA_041736155.1 Bdellovibrionales bacterium | reverse complement strand
GGCTCCGCAGGTTCCTGCGCCACCAGGATACGATCCACCGGCAAATGTAAACGGCGCCGCAAGACCAGTTCCTGTCATCGCCGTTGCTGACACTCCGCCTGTGTTGTTCAATGTAAATGTTTGATCAAGACTTGCACCGTTGGCCAACGTTCCATAATCCACGGGGTCCACACCGCTCACTGTGATCAAGGCTGGCGACGCTCCCGTTCCCTGTATTGCATTCGTTGAGTTCGTGGCTCCCGCACCGTTGTTGTAACTTAAATCTATCGTGTCTGATTGTAAACCCGTCACCGTCGGACTGAAGGAGACAACAATCGTACATGTCGCCCCTTGTAAAAGTGTTGCCGTACATGTTCCGGCCGTGCCTGGGAAACTTCCGCCCGCAAAGGCAAACGGTGCCGCGAGACCCACTTCTGTGACAACGGTGGCTGGCACGCCACCCGTATTATTGATTGTGAATGTTTGATTTAAAGAAGACCCAGTCGCTAGTGTTCCATAGTCAAACAAAGGACCGGGAGCGATCGTTAACAACGCGGGGTTGGCTCCATTCGCCACCACATTACGTGTCGTCGATTGGGTCGAGAATCCATTGTCATAATCTATCTGGATCGAATCCGTAAAAGGACCTGTCACCGTCGGTGCAAACCGCACAACGATCGTACAGGTGGCTGCCGGAGCTAAATTCGCGCTACACGTACCGCTGGCGCCTGGATAGGAGCCACCTGAGAACTCAAAAGGAGCGGCTAAGCCCGAACCCGACATGGTCGAAGCAATAAAACCGCCCGTATTGGTCACAATAAACGTATGATCCGTTGTACTGGTTGTCGCCTGTGTACCAAAATCATAAGAGGGACTCTCACTGATCGCCAATATAGCAGGTAAGACGGCTGTTCCACTCACATCGCGCGTGGCCGTTTGCGGATTGGAACCATCATTGTAGTCGATAAGTATTGTGTCCGTCACAGAACCCAAAGCCACCGGTGCATACGTCACAACAATGGTACAATTTGCTCCCGCAGCCAATGTTGCCACGCACGTTCCGCCTGCGCCTGGATACGATCCACCCGCAAAACTAAAAGGTACAGCAAGCCCAGAGCCCGTCATTCCCGTCGCAGAAAAACCACCCGAGTTGTTAATCGTGAATGTATAATTGGTCGACGACCCTTGCGGAAGTGTTCCGTACGGGTAAGTCGGACCATCACTGATTGTGAGAAGTGCAGGATTCACGGCGGTACCTGTCACATCCCGTGTTGTTGTTTGTGCAAGAGCGCCATCGTTGTAAGTCAATTCGATTGTATCACTCTGCACGCCGCTCACTGTGGGCGCAAACGAGACCACGATATTACAAGAAGCTCCATTGGCAATCACAACTCCGCAATTTCCGCCCGTTCCTGGATATGTTCCTCCGGCAAAGCTGTAAGCCCCGGCAAGACCTCCGCCTGTTACCGCCAAGGCTGGTGATCCTCCCGTGTTACTCACGACAAATGTATGATTGGTGGTAGACCCTGTAGATTGAGTTAAATAGTCATAGGGATCTACTTCGGAAATTGCGAGAACCGCTGGAGCTACACCTGTTCCTTGAAGATTGCGACTCGAAGTCTGTCCGCTCACTCCATCGTTAAAACTGATATCAAGAGTATCTGCAGCTAAACCCAGTGCGACCGGAGTAAAGGTCAACTGCACCGTACACGAAACTGTTGGCGCCAATGTCGCTCCGCAAGTTCCGGTCGTACCTGGATAAGTTCCACCGGCAAAATCAAATGGCGCAGCAAGACCGACACCAATCATTAAGTTCGCTGTCACACCACCCGTATTCGTCAAAGTTAAAGAGTAGCTCTGTGTCGCTGCGACTGTGACATTGCCAAAATTGTAGAGAGGATTATCACTGAGAGTGATCTGTGCAGGAACGGCGCCATTCCCCGTTACATCGCGCGAAACACTCGTAACAATCGCACCATTATTGTAATCAACAACTACCGTGTCATTATAAGATCCTGCCAAAATCGGCGCGAACTCCACTGATATAGTACACGTCGCCAGCGGCGCTAAAGTCCCAGCGCATGTTCCCGCCGTACCCGGGTAAGAACCACCAGTAAATGAGTAAGGTGCTGCTAAACCCGAACCTGTCATCGCCGTGGAATCAACACCACCGGTGTTCGTCACCGTAAGAACCACGGTTGCCGTTCCTCCGTTGGCCACGTTGCCAAAATTATAATTAGGAAAATTGGATAAAGTGAGGAGTGCTGGAGACGCGCCCGCACCTTGCAGTGGACGCGTTGCCGTTTGCACCGCCACACCATCATTATAAGAAACCGACAGAGTATCGGAGAGAGCTCCCGAAGCTATCGGCGTAAAACTCACAACTACCGTACAAGAAACCGTCGCTGCCAAAGTAGCTCCGCAGGTTCCAGCCGTTCCTGGGTAGGTTCCTCCTGCAAAAGTAAAGTTGGCGCCAAATGCGCCTCCTGACATAGCCGTCGCAGCAACGCCACCTGAGTTCGTGATATTAAATGTCTTGTTGGTCACCGAACCTACGGCAGCAGTTAAATAATCATAAAACGGTGCTTCATCGATGGTTAAAAGAGCTGGGCTCGCACCCGTTCCTTGAATGTTACTACTCACAACTTGCGCAACAGCACCATCATTATAATTGAGAGTCAGAGCGCTCGCTTGGAGCCCCGTTAAGGTTGGAGAAAATGCGATCACAATTGTACAGCTGGCACTGGCCGCCAGCGTCGCTGCGCAGGTTCCAGCGGTTCCTGGGTAAGTTCCGCCCGCAAAAGAAAACGGAGCCGCTAATGCTGTCGCAGCAATTCCCGAAGCAGTAACACCGCCGGTGTTTGAAACAGTGACTGTATGAGTGGTGGTTGACCCTGTTCCTTGCAAGCCAAAATCATAAAGTGGACTAATACTGAGACCTAAAATCGCAGGTGTCGCTCCCGTTCCTTGCACGTCGTGCAAAGTGGTTTGAGCATTCACACCATCATTATAATTGAGATCTATCGTATCGGCATAAGCGCCATTCACAGTAGGATTAAAATCTATCACCAAGTCACACGAAGCACCCGCCGCGAGAGTGGCCGCACAAGTTCCACCTGTTCCTGGAAATAATCCCCCTGTAAATGCAAAGGGAGCAGCTAAACCTACTTCTGCAATGGCAGAGGCGACAAATCCACCCGTATTTGTCACGGTGAATGTATGTGGCGTGGCAGAACCCGTCGCATATGTTCCGTAAATATAAGGATTCGCTCCCGCAATTGTTAAAGTTGCAGGAATCACAGCGGTTCCTTGTATATCGCGCGAAGCCACTTGCATCGCCGCACCATCATTATAATTGATCAACACAGTGTCTGTTGACGCTCCCGCAACCAGTGGCAAATAACTCACCACAATTGTACAACTCGCTCCGTTGGCCAGAGTGAGACCGCATGTTCCTGCTGTTCCTGGATAAGCACCACCCACAAAATCAAACGGTGCAGCAAGACCTGCACCGGACATCGTTGTGGCTGTCGATCCGCCCGAATTATTTAGCGTGAGAGTGTACGAATTGGTAGAACCCGTCGGACGTGTACCAAAATCATAGAATGGTGAATCACTGATCGTGATGGAGGCAGGACTTGTTCCTGTTCCTTCAATGAGACGAACCACATTTTGAGTGGTCGTACCATTACTATATGTGAACTCAATTGAATCAGAAGCTAAACCGGTCGCTGTTGGCGAAAAGCTAACAACGATACTGCAACTTGAACCATTCGGCAGTGTGGTTGTACATGTGCCTGCGGTTCCAGGGAATGTGCCACCGGCAAATTGAAATGGAGCTGCTAAACTGATTTCGGTGATGGCTGTGGCCGGAAATCCACCCGTATTGGTCACTGTAAATGTGTGACTATTGACAGAGCCTGCAGCAAAAGAACCGTAATTATAAGGATCTACTTCGGAGATTGTCAGATTGGCCACCGCCACACCTTCCCCTTGTAAATCGCGCAACGATGAAACAACAGCAACGCCGTTATGATAGTCGATTTGTACAGTGTCGTTGCTCACACCTAAGACTGTTGGCGTGAAGGTCACAGAAATTGTACACGTGGCGACAGGAACTAACGACGCTCCACATGTTCCGCCCGTTCCTGGGTAACTTCCACCGGTGTAGGTGAATGGGGCAGCTAAACCTAGTCCACTGAGACCGTTGGCGTTCACACCACCATTATTTTGGATGGTTAAAACTTGATCGATGGAAGAACCGAGAGGACGTTGGCCAAAATCGAAAACAGCCGCGTTGCTGATCAGCAAGAGCGCAGGATCTGCCCCCGAACCTTGCACATCACGAAGAGCCGATTGCGCGGCAACTCCATCGTTATAATCAATTTGAATCGTATCGAGATACGCGCCATTTACAGTCGGAGCAAATTCCACCACAATTGTACAAGAAGCTAACGTCGCAAGAGCGAGTCCGCACGTGCCACCGGTGCCAGGATAACTTCCGCCGAAATAATCAAAAGGCGCTGCCACACCCAATCCGGCCATGGCCGTGGCCGTCGTGCCGCCAGTATTGGTGATCGTGAAAACATAATTGAGTGTCGATCCTGTAGCTATCGTTCCGTAGTTATAGATAAGACCATCGGAAATCGTTAAGAAAGCAGGAGGGAATCCTTGACCTGTCACGTCTCGTTGCGCTTGTTGAGTGTTCGCTCCATCAAAATAATCGAGAAGAATCGTATCACTATTGAGACCACCCACAGTTGGCGCATAGGTCACCACGATGGAACAGTTGGCGCCTCCGGCAAGAGTATTGGCGCAGGTTCCACCTGTACCTGGATAACTTCCGCCTTTGAATGCAAAGGGAGCGGCTAGTCCTGCACCAGAGATGCTTGTCGCATCGATCCCGCCCGAATTGGTGACGGTGAAAATATGTTCTCCGACACCACCGAGAACCACTTGGCCAAAATCATATGTGGGATTATCACTGATAGTTAAACTGGCAGGAGTCACTCCACTTCCTTGAATAGGAAGAATGAGTGTTTGTGAACTCGCCCCATCATAATAGTCAACGTCAATGGAATCTGTGAACAATCCCGTCGCGATGGGTGTGAATGATACATGAATTGTGCAGGATGTACCGGAAACGATGATAACGGAGCAATTTCCGCCAGTTCCAGGGAACGCCCCACCAACAAAATTAAAAGGCGCTGAGAGGCTTGTAATACCCACCGTCGTTGCAGATACGCCACCCGTATTGGAAATGGTAAAAAGATGCGTATTTCCCGCGCCGACGGCAATCGTTCCAAAATCAAAAAGTGGCGTATTACTTATTGTTAGTAATGCAGGAGGAACAGCCGTTCCTTGCAAGTTTCGTACGGATTGAGTGAGTAAAACACCATTATTATAGTCGATCTCTAAAGCATCTAAAGATAGACCAGGAGCCAGAGGTTGATAAACAACGACGACATCGCAGCTCGCCCCCGGAAGAAGATTTCCTGTGCACGTACCAGTCGCTCCAGGAAACGCTCCGCCAAAAAAGTTAAAAGGCAATGCTAAACCACCACCCGCTACTAACGAAGCCGTGACTCCACCACTGTTGGTTAACGTGAACGTGTGAAGGTTTTGCGAACCTACAGCCACGGTTCCAAAATTATAGAGAGCTGCATCTGAAATATCAATTTGTGCAGGTGTCACTGCCACACCAATCACATCACGATCCGCAGAAGCGAGCGTGATACCATTGTTGTAAACGACATTGATTCCATCTGTAAAAGTACCAACAGCCGTGGGATTAAATTCCACGACAATCGTACAATTGCTGGCGACATTTAAGTTAGCAGCACAGGTTCCACCTGTTCCCGGATAAGATCCGCCGACAAACCCATAGGGCGCAGCCAGTCCTCCGACGAAAATCCCAGATGCGGACATTCCGCCCGTATTGCTAATTGTAAACGTGTGTGTGGCGATCTGACCAATAATGACCGTTCCAAAACTGTAAATGGGAGATTCAGAAATTTCAAGGACGGCAGGAGTCACACCGGTTCCTTGTACATCTCGTATTGCATTTTGATTATTCACACCATCAAAATAAGAAAAATTAATCGTGTCATTGATGACGCCTAACATGATTGGCGCAAACGTAATGATGATCGTACAGCTCGATCCGCCTTCAATTTCTGCAGGGCAGTTACCACCCATTCCAGGATATGTCCCACCTTTAAAACCAAAATTAGTCGCTAAACCAATTTCGTTAATCGCCACCGCACGTGCTTCTCCAGAGTTCGACACAGTGAAGGTATAATCTGTGGAAGCTCCAATGGCGATCACACCAAAATCATACAAAGGGGCATCGGAAATAGCTAAGAGCGCTGGAGTTCCACCTTTTCCGGTAACACTGAGATCCGATGTTTTTGCTCCGTTCACTTTGTCTTCATAGGAAAGAGTGATGGTACCTGTAGAGGTACTGGTATCTGTCGGTGAAAAACGCAAGATGATGACACATGTTTCAGCAACTTCAAGTGTGGCAGTACATGTTCCACCTGTTCCGGGAAACGTACCTCCTGGGTAAGTGAACTTAGGATCTATGATGCTGGCATCTTTAATGGTTTGTGCGCGAGAGCGACCGGCATTGTGAACATAAACCGCAGCATCGTAATAACCGCCAACAGCCGCTGTGCCAAAATCGTAAGTGGTAATGCGAGCACTGCCATCTGCAGCAGAAGAAAAAACAAGATTGGATTCAACAGCATCACCTGGCTCGGTGACATCGGCTACGCACGATAAAAGAAAAGAACTCAATGTAGATAAAATTATCCATCGAGATAAATGAAAACGCGAAATGTAAAACAAGCTTACATTCTTCAACAAAGTCTTAAGGACCTTTCCTCTCATAATTTTAGATAAGTTCTAAGAAATCATGTACATATCTCATGCTTATCTAAAATTTTCCGTTCATAAGTTCTGTGCAAAATTTGACAGGACTTACATCTAAAGTATCGGCATAATTTTGGTTTTCGTGAGATGCGCACTTCTTATTCTCAAAACAATTCGAAGGACTAGCTTCTTCGCTTCAGTTTTGCGCGTTTTTTTGTTTCAGATTGGGACACTCTAACGAAAGTCGACTCGACGCTACCAAGGGCTGCTCGACGCAACGAAGGGCGAGTCACAGGTCCTTGGTAAGATGGAAAATATTTTTTCACTTATAAAATTGAAAAATGTAGCGCGCAGATCTAACTGTTCACAATTTTTACTCGAAGATCTTTTTGATTTCTTCGAAGGGAAAATATGTAAGAAAGAGGGAGCGTTCAATATGTTGCGAAGTGATGTTCTCACTGCTGCCTAAATCCGCAATGGTGCGGGCGACACGCCAAAAAAATATTTCTCGTCGTCGCGAAGAAAATTGCGGCAGATTGTTTACATCTACATTTTTCGCAAGTGTGCGCACAACTGCAGGTAATAACAAATCTCCATTCGGCTCTTCTTGCTGACGCACCTCTTGGCGAAAACAAATTGCTGAGGTCACCTCTTTTAATATTTGTTCTGCCGAAACCTCTTCACTTTTTTGTTTTTTCCAAGTGGAGGTGAATTGCAAAATAGCAAAACGATCTACAAACGGACCGCTGAGTTTTTGCAAGTAGCGGCGCAATTGCAAACTGGAACAGCGACAGCGATTGAGAGTTTGCGGAAGATATTCTCCACAGGGACACAAGTTGCTGGTGGCCAGAACCAAACTCTTACATTCGTAGGCGCGCCGACTGAGAATGCGAGATAGCGACAACGTGCCATTCTCCATTGGCTCACGCAAAATGGATTGCACCTCGGTGGAAAACTCGAGAAGCTCATCGAGAATCAATATTCCTTGATGAGAACGCACAATCTCCCCTGGCTGAGCAAGACTGCCGCCGCCCACCATGGCCAAAGCCGTGGTTGAGTGATGTGGTTTGATAACGGGTCGCCACGCGTTTTGTTGACGAAAATAATAATCACTTTTTTGCAAATCCAATGTTTGTTTACGTGTCGGCTCCGCAAGAAAACTGGCCACGCTTTCCACACACGCCGTTTTACCTGAGCCCGGCGCTCCCGCCAAAACCACCGAATGTTCACCAGCGCTGACAATTTTCAAAATCTCGGCCGCTTCTTTGTGGTACTTCGGATACAGAGGTGGTGGTCGCTGCCACAATCGCACCACCTGCGGCGTCGTTTGCCGTTCGGGCTCTGAACGCAAATCACGAATGATAGAATAAGAACCACTGAGACTGGTGGATCCCACTCCTGTTAGCAACTCCCCCTCCACCAGCCCCAGCAATCCGATATCTTCGGGCGCTTGCACGTTACCGTGCATGTCCAATTCTCCATAAATGGAAGCAGCTTCATTCTGCAAAAGTTTCTGTCCTGAAACATGCAAAATTCCCAAAGCAATAGCCAAATCCAATCCCAAACTGCTTTTTTTAATTTCGCGTGGATGCAAACTCACCATCACCGTTTTGGCTTTGGGCATTTGGTAACCCTGACTCAGGAGCGCCGCTTGAATTCTCTTCCCGCTCTCCTGAATAATCTTATCGGGCAAGCCCAAGATCGTAATCACCGGCAAGCCGGGAGTTAACACCACTTCAACACTCACAGGTTGAAGACACATTCCATCACGAATAAAAGATTTTAAAACCATATTGGACGAACAAAGCAAACATTACGCCGAGACAAGCGCACACTTAAAACACTTGGGAGTAAAAATATTTAGACTTCGGAGTCCGGGAGCGGATTTTTTGAGGGAATCGACAAAGGATGATGCTCGTCAATGGTTTCTCGCATTTTCGCTGTCGACACAGATGTATAAATCTGTGTGGTTTGAATACTCGAGTGTCCTAAAAGTTTTTGAATTGATCGTAAATCCGCACCCGCTTCGAGCAATGCCGTAGCACAGCCATGACGGAATTTATGCGGATTGATGGTTTGCTCAAAGCCCGCTTTGGTGGACCATGCATCCAACCAGCGCCAAATGTCTACACGGCTTGGACGATGACCACGGTCATTCACCAAAATAGCCACTTCTTCCTCTTTGCATAAATGAGGACGCACATGTTCAATGTAGAGAGCCAATTCTTTTTGTAATTGATGTGTGAGGGGCACAAGGCGCTCTTTATTGCCTTTGCCAAGAACCTTCAAGGTTCCATCGGAGGGATAATAATCACGAAGGTTCAGTTGAATCAACTCTGTCACACGACATCCCAAACCAAACAAAAGAAGAAGCGTGAGCTGATTACGTGCTGACTTCAACGGATCTTCGCTTCCACAGGCTTGATACAATTTTTGGAAATCTTCATAACTCAATACTTCTGGAAGATTCGTGCTCACCCGCGGTGGGCGGAGTTGATTGAGATCGGGAATTTTCTGACCACGCGCCGCTAAAAAACGATAATACGTGCGAATGCTGCTGATCACGCGCGCTTGTGAACGAGTGGACAGCTTTTTCTTATTGAGAAAATGGTAGAGATCGCGAATGTCTTTGTGTTTAGCCCAAAACTCATCAAAGATTTCCAAATCTCGGCGATAGGCTTGAATCGTATTGAGCGAGCGCCCACGAACGTGTTCTAGTTCATCAAAAAAATCGACCCAAAGCTCTAATGCCATACAACCTCAAGCTCATTCTGTCATAGACGGGCTTTTTTTCAATCAGCGAGGATGTCGCTTGGCAGCACATGGCTAATATTCTATCTGGAAACTGGCTTGTAATGCACGCTCGGAACCCTTCTCGATCAAACGTGCTGCGGGATAGTAATGCTTGAGAATTTTGTTGTACGACTCCCCATTTTTGGCGAGAACTTTGGCCCCATATTGACATAAGCCAACACCATGGCCAAATCCCCGGCCATTAAACGCCCAGCCATCGCTGCGTTTTGCCACATTAAAAACAGTGCTCTTTAATTGATCATACCCTAAATAGCGACGTAACTCTTCACCGCGAAGTCTTTTAAAAATCCCTTTGTTAAAAACTAAATCCACCCACTCGACTCGCTGAGAGTTATCTTTGGTGCGCACAATGATGTCCACAAGTTGTGACTGCGGCGGCAGAAAAATATTTTTCGCAAACATTCTTTGCAACTGCTCACGACTCCACACCCGCGACCATTCACTGACCCGCAATTGGCAAGCCCGGTCACCCACCGATTGATGACTCGCCCTCATCTCTTCGCCCCACGCCTTTTCCGAAGTGGTGGTCGCCCCACCACAATCCGAGTGAAAGTAGGTTTTAAAAACCTGATTATTGGCATCGACAAGAATCTGCCCCGACGTGGCAGAAATCGACTGAAGCACTCGCGGTGCTAGCGCCGAAGGCATTCCCCACCGCGGCAAACGAAACACCTGATCCATCACCGAAGGGCGCAAATCAAACACATCTTTCTTACTCTTCGCCATTTTCCAATAAGCATACGTCCGCGAAGCCACCGCCTGCGCCTTCAACGCTTCCTCCGGCCACCCGGCAGGCATTTCATGCTCCACCACACCCTGAAGATAACGATCCATGCTCATGGCGCCCACGATAGAATAAATCTTGTTTTGAAAATAAACCTGCAAAGGAAAATCCAACCTCTGCTGATTCCAATTGTAAGCTGCCACCGAGTTAAATTGGATATTCGCACCTTTAAGCAAATAAATATCGTCATTATTTCGTCCGTTGTTCTGACGACGAACAATCTTCACGCGCCATTTATTATTTTGCTTACTTACCAACACGCGAAAATATGAATCATAAACAGCAATCTTCTGCTGTTCCGTAAAAATCTCCGTCGGCCCGACAAAAGAAACTTCCGTTGGCTGCTCTTGCTCAGCTAATAGCACCCGCACTTGCTCGTTGGTTGGTTGACCGCCATGGGCTTGCGAATGAATGAGGAGAGCTGCCAGCACAGCGAGAAAAGACATCTCCTCATGCTAGCACTTCTCGTTCTGAAGACGATCTTTGGGGAGAAAACCTCGACTCAAGTCTTGGTCTTAGATGCAAATTTTTATGGGATTTTCAGAGTCTCTCCTTTCTAGACACGGGCCTCCTGCCCTCGCTCGTTTCGCCCGAAGGCGATCGCGTCCGCTAACGAGAGGTCTAGAAAGGAGAGACTCTGAAAATCCCATAAAAATTTACTTCTACTGTTGGAGGTGGAGGGATTTCGGCGTGGGGAGGGGGATGCGTTTACTTGAATGTTGGCAAAAAAAGAGCTTGGGGGTGCCTGAAAAAGCAGAACCACTGCAATCAGAATTAAAGTAGTAGAATCTTCTTGTAGTTATTGGAGGCGCGAGGAGACTTCCTTAAGGTGAAACCAGGATTTGCGTTTCGCATCTACGTTGCTAAGAAGATCATCTAAGGAGGAAACCACCAGTTGGCTGGTGTCTGTTTGCCATCCTAAAGGCTGGGCGGAATCAAACAGGATTTGCATGGCTTCTTGACCTGACAGAAATGTTTTTTGCGCAAACATCAATTGATACGTATCAGATGTCAGCCCCATGGCCTGCATCATCTTAGTAAACAATGTGGCGTACGTTTTCTGGAAGGCGTCCTGTGTTTCTGCCGTTAAAAAGAGAATCTTGGGTGTTCGAGCTGGTGACGGTGATGACTGCGTCAGCTCGGGCTGCGGCGCTACCACGATCGGTGCAGGGACTTCTCGTGAGATAAAATTTTCCAGTCCACACACTTCGTGGAGGTATTGCCACACTGTCATGCTTACTAGGTAGCTCAATTTTTCCTAGTTCACAAGTCGAGAAACCCCATGCGCCCCTCAAGAACACCCTGATTTCTCCGAAAGAGAGAAATACAGCATCAGGCAGGGAGCGTTATGCAAAAAAACAACTTCGATTTCAACCCAGAACTAGCTAGCGACGACATCATGCAAAACCATGAAGCCTTTATCATGGAAGAGTGCACGTGCTGCCTTTGCGGCCACGATCTCCATTTTGAACATCAAGTGGATTTTATTGATCTCAAAGTGCAAGAAAGCGCCGCGTGTCCAAAGTGCCAAATCGTCCTTCGCCAACGCGAACACATTCTGCAGTAAGCTACTAAAATTCTGTTCGTAGTAAAAAGCTAGGGGTCATTTGCCAGAGCGTTGTGCTCGACACTACACTTGCTGTTGTCGGAGCGGTAAATTCTGGATGTTTTGCATCAAACATCATGTAATGGAAATCTAATTTTCCACCTAACATTAACGCAGGAATCACTTCCTTAAACATAGAAAAACTTCCATGCACTCCATAAGCACTGCTGACATCAAACTCTCCTCCCGCACTGAGAGGATAAATAATTTGTGCCGTCGCATCTATATTCCAAGCCTTGGCGTTCATGGTTTCAAAGTTGGCTCCTAATGCGATAAACAGAATGTCATTACTAAACACACGATAGCCTTGTACAGGAGCTCCAGAAATTCTTTTTAAGAGGGGAATATCATGTCTTTGGAGTCCTCCCTTAAAGCCTATGCGATACTTTTCTTTTTCCCACATCGCAGGATAATACGTTAAATTCGCACGAAGTTCTGTCCAACCGATATCGGTGTTCTGTAGAAAATAATTGCCATCGGGATCTGCCGAACCTGGTCTGCTCAAATAAGCCATATCCACTTTCCACTGAGCATTCCAGCGATACTCACCACCCATTTCCCAAAATGGAAAATCCAAACCGCCCACAGTGCCAACAGGAGTTGAGGCCTGTGCCGTGCTTGTAATATCTTGCTTCAACGACATATACGAAAAGCCTAAGCTTCCCCACAGGATCACTTTGCCTGTGACCCATGACTTCCACTCGCCGCGATCATTCACAACCTGACCGCGATCTTCATCGCGATCGTACTCGGCCAAAAAGTCTTCCACCTTGGTGTTCTCTTCGTCTTTGCGAATTTTAAAACTTTCTTCGACAAAGTTAAAATCCTCGGCCGTTCCTTCTTTGGGGACTTCAAAACTAAAACGATACGGAATCCATTTTCCAGCACGGAAAATTTCTACAGGAATTTCAACGGGAACCATCGGGAGATAGAGTTCAAACGAAAAAGAACCATCATCACTGGCGATCAAAGGAAATTGCACACGATGTTTTTGCGGAATGCGCGCCCAACGAGTTTTTTTTCCAGCAAACATCATTTTGACTTTGTTTTCGCGAATGCGGATTTGCACGCCGGGCTTGGTTGTTCCTGAAAGGCGAAGCACGCGGCGATTATCGCGAGCTAATTTCTCGGGTACAACTTCTGGTTGATTCCATTGAATGGTTTGTGCGTAAGCCTCAAAAGCAGGCAGGATAAGAAATAAACATATAAAAAAACGGATCATTGGCATCTCCCCTATGCTTCTATCATTATGGGGAGCGCATCGAGAGTCAACTTATAGAGAATGTGAGTCGACGATGGACTCTTGAGAAAAAAAGGTGGGTTTGTTTAAAACAAACCCACCGTACACTAAAATTTAGACGACCATATACCCGCCCCCGAATAGAATCAGGGAACAAAAAGTAACCAACAAAAGGGTTTCTGGTAAGTGTAACATACGTCCTCCTCGGCCCAATGGACCATGGCGATCCTATTTGCAAACGCAACGCCAACTTTAAAGATAAGAAAACTGCTTTTTAGGCCTGCGCAGTGACAGATTGTGGCTCAGGGGCCGAAAAATAGGCCTCCAATTGTCGGCCCACCCAATCTCGGGAAGTGGCACTCATCTCTTGCTCGCCACTTTTATTTTCCAAACGCAAACGCCATTGAATCAATTGCGCCCGCAAATAACTATACAAATGCTGGGAGTGGGAGTTCATATCGGAGATTAAATAATCGAGCGCTTCACGCAAAGGCTCATCGCCAAGATGCAGTACTCCCGTCGCCTGCAAAAACTGCGAGACTTGTTTAAAAAATTCCGTTTGTTTACAAAACTCTTGCGGATCTTTAAAAAACTGATGGGCATGCGCCAAATCATGTAAAACAAATTCAAAGGCATCACGCTGCCCATCCACCAAAGCGCCTGTGCCCGCTGCGGCTTCATCGAGCGTAACAAATCGTCGCCCTAAACACTGAGCCGCCAACATCTCGAGAGGCGATGGGACGTGACTCACAACCAGCAGATCTGCTTGATCTTGATACCACATCCATAAAATTTCAAAGATAGCCGCTGGCAAATGACGTGGACGATATTCCCGCGTCACATCCATCAATGTTCGACTGGAATATCTTTGCAAAAAAGCAAAGGGCCCGCGAGCGACTTCCCGCAATGGCAGAGAAAGCCCCGTCGGTTCGGCCACACGGCCTGTCTTCATGGACCACTCGCCCGGAGCACGCACCTCTAAGTAGGCTAGAATAAACAAAAGTGTCTGTTCGCTGGGGCGCAAAGAAAAATCACGACGAAGAGCTCGCATCTCTTCGCAAAATATCATCAATTTATCTTGTTCTCGGTGGCGCTCCTCTACGGAGCGCAAATAGAATTTAAAACGACTGTGGTAAATCGGCGAATCAGCCGCACCCTTCGACATGGCTGAGATCTAACTGCAACTTCAACTTCGCTTCAAGCAAAATTTGTACAGCTTCATGGGATTTTAATTCATTTCTTTGCACAGCTTCGTAAAGATCCTGCTCCAACTGTTGGCGAGTTCTTTTCACCAGAACATGCTCTGGCCAGAGGTTTTCTTCGGCATTGTTGCCACCCAGCGACAGCGGAACAAGATGATCAACTGTGTAACGATGGCGGCAATCTGCGGGGATTGTATAGGCTTTGTAAATACGGTTTTTCTTCCACTGATCAACATTGCGATCGCAGTAAGGCATTTTCTCATTGTAACGAAGTTCAAAAAAATCTTTGTCTTGTTGGGAGCAAAACTCGCCGGGTGTTTTAGAAACATCTGGATTGATCGGGATATCTGCGCGCACTAGATCGAGAGCAAATGCGCCATTCCAGCATAAGAGTAGAACCAATATTGATACACTACGAACCATATTCCCCCCTTTTATATATTTTATAAATAGCCAATGATCAGCAAAAAAAACCCTATGTAATTCAAGCGTTTAACAAGACAACCATCAGCAGATATAACGATACAAAAAATGAAATATTTACACAATATAGAAATTGTCAGGATTCTGTTTGGACTTATTCAGTCAATCTTACATTGGCTTTTTTTTAAGCATAATTATGCCAAACCTACCCCATTGGGTCGCACTTTTATCGTGTTCAGTCGATAGATGCCGAGGGTTTCTTGACGACTGGATGGCGCTGTTCATATTAAAACTGTAGTCCTTGGAAAAAGGAGAAATGGGGTTATATGGAATTACGTATACTGTTTTTAACCAGTCTCATATTTTTAGGCCTTCCCGCCGGAGCCCAATCGACCGCATCGACGGCTGCCGCAGCTTCAGAAAAAAATTGGCTTCTGCAAGATGAGAAGAACACCATCGATATTTTTAACAAAGCGGCGGATGCGGTGGTGTTTGTGAATACGACCGCGCACGTGAGCGATTTTTTTTCGGCAGATGTCTTTGAGGTGCCCGCCGGCGCAGGAACAGGTTTTATCTGGGATCAAAAAGGCCACATTATTACCAATTATCATGTGATTCAGGCCGCCACTTCCAACACTGTCAAAATCACTCTCAAAGATGGACGTGTATTAGAAGCGACGATTATCGGTAAAGAACCCCGTCGCGATATTGCTGTTCTCAAAATTAAAGACACAAGTAAACTACCCGCAGGATTTTCCGACACACTCGCCGACTCTTCTCAACTGCAAGTGGGACAAAAAACCATCGCCATTGGTAACCCCTTTGAACTTTCCCACACACTCACAACAGGCGTCGTGTCAGCTCTAGGGAGAAGCACACCCTCCCCTGTGCAAGGAGTTATGAGCCACGATATGATTCAAACCGATGCCGCAATCAATCCTGGCAACTCGGGTGGTCCATTGATGGACAGTCGCGGGCATTTGATTGGTATGAATACATCTATTTATTCACAATCAGGTAGTTCCGCAGGTGTGGGTTTCGCCGTTCCTTCAAACACGATCAAGCGTGTTGCTGAGCAAATTATTAAAAATGGCAAAGTGATTGAGCCGAGATTGGGTATTCTTGATCTCCCGGAGCACTACTATCCTTACCTTGGTTTGTGCTCGAATAAACGTTTTAGTCGAGGAGACAAATGTTCTTTCCAGGGCGTAATCATTCGACAAGTGGTTCCGCGCAGTGGCGCTGCCAAAGCTGGGCTGCGTGGCATGAAGCTTTCCGAAAATAAGGTTGAGCTTGGGGATGTGATTACATCAATCGACGGTAAATCAGTGAACAATCTCGATGAGCTTCTCGCACTCCTTGAAAATAAAAATGTCGGCGATAGTGTAAAGGTCGATTATTTACGCAAGAAAGAAAAAAGGACCACCACGGTGATCCTTGAAACCATTCCAAATTAGTTGTTAAAGCAAACGTCGTTATTAAAGCAAACGTCGCTTGAGCGACGTTTGTTAGCGACGTTTGTTGTTTAATTAGGCTTGCTTATTTTTGATAGTAGTACGGGCCGTAGCTACCGTTTATGCAATAAGGTACCGACGTGTGCATATGATGTTGATGGTCTGAGTTTTCCCAACCAATCGATGCTGTCAGCATGTTGCTTCCTTTATAAAGCGGACACCCGTTACCTTTGCTCACCGAGCGACCCCAACAATTGCGGAAGGCTGTATAGAAAGGACGATTGGCCGTTCCTTCGTAGATAAAGTTTTTCACGGCGCCCGATGTCAGCTTCACTTCCATGGATTTAATATCAATGGCGCGGTTTTCAGAATGCATACTGCGTGGAGAATGCCTTGGATCGGCAAAAATTCCAGCGTGAACAATATGCAGATCGCCCACTTGACCGCCACCCTGAGCTGCCAGCCCCTCATTTACACACTGATACATGTAACCATCCATAAACTTTTTTAAGATCACGGAGATTCCACGCGAGCTCACACAGTTATATCCATAGTAGTTTCCTGTGTACAAAGCATCCAAACATTCTTTCCAATTGGTTTGTGCAAATTTAAACGAAGACGCCTTACCTAGACCCGGGGTCATCATATACTCTTCTTCGGCAAGTGGATTTAATACGTGCTCATCGGTATCGACTTCGTCGACGCCTGTTGGATGTTCGGTGTCTACAACTGACTGGACTGCACGTTCGCCCTGCGATCCGCACGCAGTGAGCGCACACATGAGACCAAAGACCAAAAACTTTTTCATTGAAACCTCCCGTTGATAAGAGGTCTATCGACACAAAAGGCCAGGAGTTGAGAAAGTTTTAAGATCTTCAGCTAGAAAAAAAATAAAACCCCTGTTCTCAGGGGTCTGGTAAAATTCTGTTAAAGACTTCGTCAAAAAAATGACGCGAAGGAGATGTCGTTACTTATGATAATTGCTTAAATGGCGCTCTGGCATTGGAAAACAGGATCTTGGTCTGCTCCACGGAAAGAAAAACTCCAACCAGAAATACCATCAGGTCGTTGATACGGCTGTAAGTCGAGTCCAGGTATGGCGCGACTCTCGCAGCCTGCAAAGTTTTTTTCTTCCACACGAATCTCTTGCCCATCTAGACATGTGTAACGCAAAATCCCACCAGTGCGATTGAGTGTTACCGACTCTCCCGTTCGGCTCACGGTGATAATAAAGTTATTGCGTGTACCCGAAAGGCGGAGGCATTCAGTTTTACTATCGGAAAGCACACGAAACTGCAGAGGCGTTTCGTCATCTTCCCAAGGCGCCACAAACATCGTTTGTGGATTGGCAAAGTCGACCAGCATCTGATGTTCGTTTGTGCAAAAGCGTTGATCAAAACTAAACGTTCCTATTTTTTCAGAATTTAAACAGGCACTCACCTTTTGAATGGTCTCCGTCCAGCAGGTGTTTTGAAAGTCGAGCGTGCAGGCCGTGCCTTTTTCGGGAACTGGCGGTACCTTTTCATCATTGTACGAGGAATTCAAATTGTCACAGGCTGTGTTTAAAAAGAATGCCGTCGCTAAGATGTACCGCAAGATGTACTTCATTCTGCGTCCTCGTCGTCCAATTCGTCTTCCGAAATAGAGCCCAAGTTATACTTTTCTACTCGATAGCGCATGGAACGGAAAGAAATCCCCAAAAGCTTTGCCGCTTTTTTCTTTACGCCATTTGCCGCGTGCACGGCTTTGATAATGAGTTCTTTTTCAATCTGGCCAATAATTTTGTCGAGAGAAATACCTTCCGAAGTGATCTCAATACCATCGCTGGAAACCATTTGTTTTGAACCTGTAGAGGTCTTTACAAAGGGCGGTAAACTTTCTGGAAGAATGGAGGCGCCAGCTTCAAGCGCCACAGTTCTTTCGATAATATTTTCTAACTCACGCACGTTTCCTGGGTAATCATACGATTTGAGCAGCGCAATGGCATCTTGACTGATACCTGAAATATTTTTGTTCAAACGATCATTATATTTTTTCAAAAAATGTTTCGCGAGAATGGGGATATCATCACGTCGCTCACGCAATGAAGGTGTACGGATTTGAATCACGTTGAGGCGATAATAAAGATCTTGTCTAAATGTGCCATCTTTGACCATCTGCTCTAAATCGCGGTTGGTGGCAGCGATCAAGCGCACATTCACATGTGTATCTTCTGTAGAACCAACTCGACGAATCACTCTTTCTTGAATTGAACGGAGCATTTTCACTTGAATGGTCAATGGTAATTCACCCACCTCATCCAAAAAGAGAGTTCCGCCATCTGCCGCCTCAAATAACCCTGCTTTATCGGCAATGGCTCCAGTAAAGGATCCCTTTTTATGTCCAAACATTTCCGATTCCATCAACGACTCAGGGATCGCTCCGCAATTGACCGACATAAAGGGTTTGTCTTTTAAAAGACCGTTATAATGAATCGCCTTCGCAACCATTTCTTTTCCCGTTCCACTTTCACCCGTCACCAAAACATTGGTGGGCGTATCCGAAACGCGTTTCACTAAATCATAAATCACATGCATCACTGGTGAATTCCCCACCAAGTTCTGAAAGCTGTACTCTTTGGTTAATTCTTTTTTAAGACTGCGGTTTTCTGTCTCGAGAGTTTTACTGCGAAGAGCATTGGAAATATTGATGCGGACTTCATCCAGCTTAAAGGGCTTAGTGATGTAATCATAGGCCCCCATCTTCATCGCTTCCACGGCTGTCTCGGTTGTTCCAAAAGCTGTGATCAGCATAAAAAGAATATCGGGATAGTTTTCTTTAACGAATTTTAAAAGTTCAAGGCCTGTTACATGTGGCATTTGCAAGTCAGAAATCACCATTTCAAAGGATTTCTTTTTCAAAATATCTATGGCCATTTGCCCATCTTCGACGCACGTGACATCATAACCTTCTTTACGAAGCATGATATTTAAAAATTCACGGATGGATTCTTCGTCATCGACGACTAAAATGCGAGCTTTCATAGATTCCCCCAGCTGTATTTTTTTATTGTCTCTACAAGCAAGTCATTCGGCAAGTAATTCCTGAATGAACGCTGCTAAAGAAGGGCCATGACAAGGACTTCTAGCTAGCTCTAGCTGAGATGGAAGGTCATCGAAAACTCGGTCCCTGACCCCAGCTTGCTTTGAACATCGACGGCGACATCATGAGCTTGTAAAACCGCATGCACGATGGCCAACCCTAGCCCTGTCCCTTTGGATTTTGTTGTATGAAAGGGCTCAAACATTTTTTTCTGCTGAGCTTCATTCATACCTACGCCCGAATCAGCAATTTTCAAAAGAGCTCGCCCACCATGAGATGTCAGCTCCACTTTTAAGCGACAAACAGGCTGCGCCTCCATTGCCTGGAGCGCATTGACTAAAATATTTAAAAAAACCTGCTTCAATTTATCGGAATTTCCCATTACTTGAACATGCTCAGCAATGCGCGACTCAACTTGCACATTTTTCATCAATGGATGTGAACGTAACGAGTCCAGACACTCAGAAAGGGTGTGCGACAGATTCACTTTTTCTTTTTGGAAGTCAGCCGGACGTGCATAATCTAAAAATTCCGTGATCAAATGATTTAAACGATTGATTTCCTTGATGGCAATCGCCATTAACTTTTGATTTTCCTCAGTTTGTGTAGCGTCTGCTTGCATCAATTGCACACTGCCACTAATGCTTGCTAAGGGGTTACGTATCTCGTGCGCAATTCCTGCCGCCAATTGTCCAATAGCAGCGAGTTTTTCGCTCTGGTGCACTTGGTTTTCCAATCTCTTAAGGTTTGTCACATCATCAATTAAAACAATGGAGCCCAAACGTACAGACTTCTCATCGAAAAGTGGCGAAAAGGACAGTCTTACGATTTTTTGATCGATGGTTGTCGCTTCTTCACTTCTTCCATCCCCTTTTCCATCTCGACGCCAACGCGCCAAAAGATCCTTCAAAGGAGGGATTAATTCGTTGATATTTTTATTTAAGAGAGCTTGATTCTGATTTAAAATTTCCGCAGCTTGCTGATTAAACTGCAAAATCGTACCCCGACTATCAATGGTCAACAGGCCCGACGGCATGCCATCAATGATCAAACTGTTCAAATTTTTCAATGCACGCAGATCTCTTCCACGCTCTAAAAGCTCCACGCCCATAAAATTCAGCTGTTCACTTAAATAGCCCGAAAGGTAGGCCACAGCAAAAAAGGCGAGGTTGTTAATACCTACTGCTAAATACAGAGTTTTTCCTGTAATGATCGGATCAGCAATTAACAAAATACCAAAACTGAATGAGGTTAAAAGTGCGAGAAAAATTCCCCCGCGTCTTTGAAAAACAATTCCACAAAGGATGATATTTATGAGATATAAAAAAATAAGCAGGGACTGATTCACACCAATGACATAGGTGAGGAGCGTGACATAAAAGGTGTCCCAAATAAATAAAAGCGCGGCCCCTTGCGTGGCCAACGATTGAAAATATTGAAGACCCACAACATATCCAAGGTTCAATAAAAAAGAAATGCCAATGAGTGCGTAGAGAGAGAAATAGAATTCATAGGAAATAAACTGCACTTGCGTGAGTTGATAACCTAAGGTGCCAAGCAGGGCGACACATAAGAAAATGGTTCGCACGGTTTGCACGGTCAGTAACTGACTCTGACTTTGCGAAAAATCGGCGAACCGCATTCGACTCACAGATCCACTTCCTTTTTTTAACCCACGCCGCCAGCCATTTGGAAAATGGGCATATACATGGCGATCACGAGAAAACCTACGATTCCCCCGAGAACCACAATCATAATTGGCTCAATCAAGCTCGTAATACTCGCAACCACCGTCTCCACTTCATCTTCAAAAAAGTCGGCAATCTTCGCCAACATTTGATCCAAAGCTCCTGTCGCCTCACCCACGGCCATCATTTGCACAACCAAGGGGGGGAACATTTTTTCTTGTGAAAACGGCGTCGCGATGGACTTTCCCGAGGCAATCGCTTCTTTCGCTCGGTAAATGGATTGCTCCAAAACTAAGTTTCCAGAAACCTGTGCGCCAATATCCATAGCATCCATGATCGAAACCCCGGCATTTAGGAGTGTCGAGAGGGTTCTGGTAAATTTAGCCAAACCACCTTTTAAAATCAAATCACCAAACAAAGGCAGGCGAATCATAATCTTATCGAGAACTTCCCTCCCACTGGTGGTGGTATAGTACATTTTAATACCTTGGTAAGTGCCAAAAATAATAATTCCAAAAATCCACCAACTTTTTTGCACAAAAGTACTGGCGTCCATCATGAATTGCGTAATGGCAGGAAGTTTCATTCCGCTCCCTGCAAAAAGATCTGCGAATTTGGGAACAACAAAAATAAGAAGACAGGTAATAACACCCAAAGCAATAACAAGAACGGCTACCGGATAAACAAGCGCGCCCTTAATCTTTGCCTGAATTTTAACAGATTTCTCAATATAATCGGCTAATCTTTTAAGGACGGTTTCCAAAACCCCACCCTCTTCACCAGCAACAATCATATTGACATAAAAACGGTCAAAAATATGTCCTTGTTTTCCAAAAGATTCACCCAATTTTTTACCTGTAGAAATATCCTGACACACATCTGCAATACCTTTTTTAAAAACCGGGCTGCGCTGACCTTGCCCCAGTGCTTCGAGAGAAGGAATGATCGGCACTCCCGCCGCAATCAACACCGCCAACTGGCGTGTGAATGTTTGCAAATCTTTGGGTTTTACTTTGCCTTTACGCGCTTTAAATTGAAATGTTTTGCTTTTGGATGCCGCCGCTTTGGCCGGGGACGACATGGGGCCACCCGAACCACCAGATATCAGCTCCAACTTTAAGGGAATAAGACGATTGGCACGGATTTTTACCCGTGCTTCGTTTTCGTTAGCGGCATCCACTTGTCCCTGCACTGGCGATCCGTTCATGGCTTTGGCTTGATAACTGTAGAGTGCCATTATTGTCCCCGTTGTAATAATTTAAAGAGATCTTCTGGATTATTTGTCACCAAATAAGCCTCTTTTTCCGTAATGCGACTCGCCTTAAGTAAATCACACAAAGTTTGGTTGAGCGTCACCATACCAGATCTTTCTTGTCCCACTTCCATCATATTTTGTACCTGATGGAGTTTTCCTTCGCGAATCAGGTTTCTAATCCCCGAGTTCAATAGTAAAAACTCGCATGCTAAAATTCTTTTTCCTGTTACAGAAGGAATCAACCTCTGACTCACAACAGCTTGTAAAGTAAAACTCAAAACCACGCGTATACGATCTTGCTGCTCACTAGGAAATATGCTCACAATGCGATTTATGGTTTGAACAGCGGAATTTGTATGCAATGTTGCAAAGACCAAGTGTCCCGTTTCTGCTAACTTGAGCGCTGTTTCCACCGTGGTCTGATCACGAATCTCACCAATGAGACAATAATCTGGATCTTGCCGCATTAAACGGCGCAATCCTTCATCATACGACAAAGAATCCACACCAATTTCCCGTTGATTCACGATGCAATTTTTATGGGGATGTATAAATTCAATAGGATCTTCGAGGGTAACAATATGCCCCTCTCGTTCTTGATTCACCTTATCCAACAATGACGCCAGAGTTGTGGTCTTTCCACTCCCAGTAGGACCTGTGACAAGAACCAAACCGTTGGGTAAAGTTGTCAGTTTGGGAATGGCCGGAGGAAGCCCTAAGTCCACATAGCTTGGAATATGATTCGGAATGCGCCGAAACACTCCCGATGTCGAATTTTTTTGAAAGAAAAGATTTCCACGAAAACGACAGAGACCTTTGACATCAAAACTAAAATCTAATTCCTTGGCTTGTTCTAAATAGCTTTTCTGTGCATCACTCAGCACTGAATAACATAAACGACGTGTATCTTCAGAAGACAAATGCTGGGTCTTCACACGAATGATTCTTCCATCCACACGCAAACATGGCGGACTTCCCGCAACAATGTGCAAATCCGAAGCCCCTTGCTCCGCCGTCAATTTCAATAGCTGAATGAGTGTAATCATAACTCTGGATCCTGCATGGTGCTGTTAAGGACTTCAATCAAAGATACGGAACCGGTTTTGGCTTTATCGATAGCCGACATACGTAATGATTGCATTCCTCCGCGCATAGCGGCTCGTTTTAAATCAAGCGGAGTGGCATTGGCCATTACGGCTTCTTTGATTGCATCACTAATAGGTAAAAATTCGTAAATCGCCACGCGCCCCTTAATCCCTGTTCCTGAACAAGTCTCACACCCTTGGCCTTTATAAAATTTAATATCTTTAACGCTTTTAGGATCAATTTTTAATTGTGCTAACATTTTCGGATCCATGCGATCTTCTGTTTTGCATGCCTGGCAAATTTTTCCCACAAGACGTTGTGCAATAATAATTTCAACCGTCGAGGTGATGAGATATCCAGGGATTCCCATTTCTATCAAACGCGAAACTGTTCCAGGTGCATCGTTGGTATGCAAAGTGCTTAATACTAAGTGGCCGGTGGATGCCGCTTTAAAAGAAATTTCTGCTGTTTCTTTATCGCGAATCTCCCCCACCAGAATCACATCAGGATCCTGACGAAGAAAGGCACGAAGTGCTTCGGCAAATGTATAACCAATATCGGGTTGCACCTGTGTTTGATTAATTCCTGTTAGCTTAAATTCCACGGGATCTTCGGCCGTGCTAATATTAATGGTGCTATCGTGTATCTCTTGCAAGGAGGCATAGAGAGTGGTGGTCTTACCGCTTCCCGTCGGGCCCGTCACAAGAATCAATCCTTGTGGTTTTTGAAGAGACGCCGCGAGGGTTGCATATTGCGCCTCTGTGAACCCCAATTCTGTGAGTTTAATATTGGTGATCTTCGACTTATCCATAATCCGCATGACCACTTTTTCGCCGTCGACAACAGGGAGAACGTTCACGCGAAAATCCACATCCCCTTTATCTTTAAACTTGAGTTTAATCCGGCCATCTTGCGGCTTACGGCGTTCCGCCAAATCCATACGCGCCATCACCTTGAGCCGTGAAGAAATTGAGGATGCTAAATTATTCGGTGGCCGATATTTTTCCACAAGCTGACCATCTTTGCGAAAGCGGATACGAATGCTTTTTTCGTAGGGCTCCACATGAATATCCGAAGCCCCCTCTTTCACCGCATCAGTCAACATCATGTTCACAAATTTTACCACCGGTGCTTCGCTCTCTTCCATAGCATTTGCACCAGATTTTGTTTCCTCGAGAGGCTCTTCACCGCTCATTTCAATCAGAAAATCACCTGCATTTATAGCGGTTTCTTCTCTATAGTATTTTTCTATGGCCTTGCGAATTCCTTTTTCTGTAGCGACAACTGGCTCAATCTTACATTTTGTGAGATACGAAATGTCATCACGCATAAATAAATTGGTCGGATCGGCAAAGGCGATAACAAGTGTCGTTCCCGCTTTGGAAAGTGGCATGACACAATATTTACGACACTGATCTGCTCCTAATGAATCAACGGCATCATTGTCGATTTCAAACTCTGCTAAATTGATAAACGGCATCTGGTAAAAATCGCCCAGCTCTTCACCCAATTCTTCTGCTGGAATATTTAATCTTTCTGCCGCAGCATAAAGAGATTCGTTCGCGCGTCGATTGGCTTGAACGCTCGCTAATTTTCCTGACTTTTTAGGATCAGCAAGGCTATTTTTGGACACTCGTACCCCTTTCGCTCTTCCATGAGGAAAGCTTCTCTCTCTAATGTAACGTTATTCAAAATAATCATCATGTTGAATCTCACCTAGATCCATCTTTGATCTAGGTTGCTGCTTGGAGATTGGCTCGACGGAAGGCTAGTGAATATGGATTTATTCACTAGCCTTCATGATTGGTTTTGGCGGGGGGATGCGATTCAACCTCCAAGGGGGAGGAGTAACCTTCCTCATATGGACGCCACCCCGGTCAAGTGTAAAAGTGGCCTCGGGTCGGAGTGTCTGTTTGATGAGCATTCTTGAACATCATCCTCATATTCGCGTGCTGGTTAACGCATTAAGTGTTGTCCGAACTTGGCCTA
>JBGSUL010000029.1:0-15311 GCA_041736155.1 Bdellovibrionales bacterium | reverse complement strand
TTTTACCTCGTCGCTGAATTTTCTCTTTGGCTTTCCCATTTCCTGACTCCTAAATGCTCTGAATATAGAGCAGCTTGGGCCAGCCCGCTATTGTAACTTCTTCACCGTGTTAGACTCCAGCTTTACGCCCGCAGTCCAAATGCTTACTGCCCTCTAGACTCCAAAAAAATCTAGTGTAGGATAAATTTATGGAAAACAAAGTTTGGAGAAAATGTAGCGCGTGCAAAAAGGATATTATGCAAAAAGCGGCTTATTATCGTTGCAGCGTTTCTACCTGCAATCAAAAGCGCTTTGATTATGCTTTTTGTTCCGTAAGTTGCTTTGAGAGACATCTTCCCGGCGCTCGCCACAAAGATGCGGTGGCACTCAATGAAGTGGCCCCAGCCGTTAGCTAGCTGAGGCACATAAAATCGTAAAAACTTATTTCAAATGTTTGCTGACGTGCTTAGTCATTTCGAACATATTAACCATGCTTTTGCCACCAAAAACGAGCTTAAGTTTGGCATCAGCAAGAATATTGCGACGGTTTTTAGGATCCTGGAGATTGTGCTTTTTAATGTATTTCCAGATATCACTCACAACTTGTGTGCGTGCGCGGTCACCAGCACCAATCACAGCAGCCAAAGCTTCACTGATCGATAACTTTTTCATAAAAGCTGCGTTGGGCTTACGTTTGCTGGCTTTTTTTGCCGGAGATTTTTTTGCCGCTGCTTTTTTAGGAGCCGCTTTTTTTGCTACTTTTTTCTTTGCTGTTTTCTTCTTAGCTTTCGCCATTTATTCCTCCATAGAATGTATTGTACCCATTGACTCAATGATCATACGTTGAAGAGTTACGAATGAAAAGTAATTCCGTCGGGAGAGCTGCATGCTAAGGAAATCGACCGCCTCGAAACTTTGCAGAGCTTAAAAAGTCCGATGGATTCATCGGACTCCAATGTAAATTATAAGCTTTTTGTCGGAACCTGTTTGTTTTTGAATTCAATAAAGTTAACTTTATTTAAATATGAACGACCAAAGAGATATACCATTAGCTGATCATAGTAACTTTGCTCTTCAACAGAACGGAGAGGACCAATCAATTCGCCGATTTTCATAACTGATTCATTTTTATCACTCCAAACATAAACAACATCGGCTTTTATATTAATCCAGCTACTTGCACCAGGCTGCATAGAGTCATCATCTTGATGATCAAAAAGTATAACCAATGATTCCTGCCCATTCGTCAAAAGGTCTTTAAAGATACGAGCAGAATTAAATGTGCGAAATTTAAGAAAGATGACTCTGCCTTGGAGACTACACTTCTCTACAGTAATTGCTAGCTCACGACTGTTTGAAAGAAGATAATCGACATCTCTAATGACACACGCATCTCTGATGACATCAAGCTTATTCATAGCCGTTCGTTGCACACTCTGGTTCATTGAATAGATATATTGAGTTACCTTCGTAGAATCTGCAAATGCGGATGACGTACTCATAAAAGCTGAAAGCACCATCATTGCTTTTAAACAAGCAATACTCATATTTAACACTCCTGTTTAAAGTTTGTTCATATTCTTAAATTAAGGCCCAAAAATGTCTCTTTCTCACAACGAGTAAGATTTTATCCATGAATGAGACTCACCAAGAATCTGTAGGGCAAATTTCAAGCCAGATTTTCGATTTCTTGGGAAAACTCTTACCTGACAGGACACTAGAGTCCAACAAATGCCTATTTAGGTCACTCGTGTCAGAGGCAGTGGCGTGTATTTCTGCTTGGCGATGTCTGACTCTGTGGGCACGGCCTCCACTTTGTATGGAACGTAAAGAGCAGCATCGTAGACGAAAAAGACAAGTTGGTCGTTGGTGATTTGCGGCGCAAAAATAGTTGAAAAATCAGGAATTCCAAAACTCTGTGAGCGCGTCACTTTACCCTTTACTGGTTCCACAACAGGCTCCGTAGAGATGCGCTTGAGAAGAGCCGCTTCGTAAACCGCAGGATCTCCAATCACTTTGTAACGCGAACGATAGGAAAAATGCGTGAGCATACGGGCAACGATCAGAGCATTTTCTGCTTCCGCCACGTTTCCCACTTTTGTAACAACATCTCCCCAGCTACTGAAAGTGTTATTATCAATAACGACAGTCGGTTGATTATCGTCTGTGTAATTCAGAAGAACTGACGGAAACTGACTCATTTTTTTGCTCCCTTAATTACTTTTGCGGATACTCATGTCAGTTTGGATTGAATTTCTTGGCAATACAATTGAATAACAGGCCCCATACCCGTTCACAGCCCAGGTGGTGCCAAAAAGTCGCAATTCCTGATTGATTTTAAGGCGCCTCTCAAATACTGTTCTTCACTCACAAAAGGAACACTATGTTTTTAGATTACTTCGCATTGTTGATGTTGTTTTTATCTATTACAGCCATCGTGTACTTGTTTATTTACATTCACGATCTTCCTTATAGAGCTGCTAAAGAACGCAATCATCCCAATCAAGAGGCCATACATTATGCTTGCTGGCTGAGTCTTTTCACTCTTCATGCCATTTGGCCGTTTATCTACATTTGGGCAGTGGTAAAAAAACATCCCTACCCCATTGAAATCGTCAGTAAAGGTACTTCGTCGGAAATTGACTCCACCGAACTCGCTCAAATGACCGCCACTCTTGAAAAACTGCAAGCACGCGTAAAAGAATTGGAACAAACTCTTAAAAATCGAGGCCCCCATGCTTGAGTTGATTTTTGGACTTTATGGTTTAGCTTGGTGGCTGATTTTTAAAAAATATAAACTTTTACCCATCAATCTATGGACGATCGTAACTTCTGTTTATACGGCCGTAATTTTAATGTCTCTGCTGCTATTGGTCTTAAATCGCTATCAGCCGATCACTCCCCATGCGCGGTTTTTAGCTTTAACCACACCCATTGTTTCCGAAGTTTCTGGCAAAGTGGTGGAAGTGCTGGCACAAGAAGGCGTCCCGGTTAAGAGTGGAGATATTTTGCTTAAAATTGACCCCACACCCTTTCGCGCCCGAGTGACCTCAGCCCAAGCACAACTGACACTCGCTGAATCTGTTTTGCATCAAGAAGTGAGTTTAGATAAGCGCGGCGCAGGCAATAAGGGTGATGTGCGAAAAGCGCAAGCCGATGTGGATCGTTTGCAAGCAGATTTAGAAGTGGCACTATTTAATCTGAATGCCACAGAGATTCGCGCGCCCGCAGATGGCTATGCATTGCAAGTCGCAGTCCGACCAGGACAGTTTGTTACACCTACTCCGTTTGCGCAGATCATGGTGTTTGTGCACACACACGCCCCACTGCTCATTGCGAGCTTTAAACAAGGGGCCACAACATTTATCAATGCGGATGATAAAGCGGAAGTCGCTTTTGATTCATTGCCAGGCCAAGTCTTTAAAGCGCGAGTGAAAAACATCCAAGGGTTTATCGCGCAAGGACAGATCAGTGCGTCTGGGCGGTTGATCGATCCCGATGCGTTGATGAGTCAAAAAGGCTCAACACCCATATCTCTCGAAATGGTCGACGACATGAGTGCATACAATCTACCTCCAGGGTCTTCAGCGATGGTTTCGGTTTATACTGGCAAGTTTCATCATTTGGACATTGTTCGAAGAATCATTCTCAGAATTAAAAGCTGGGAGAATTGGGTGTTTTTTCCATGAGTAGAATCGTTAGCTTTGTAAGTTGTCTTTTGATTTTTACGGCGTGCGCCTTGATGAAATCCGAGTATTCCGAAGAAGTAAAAAAAGATCTTCCCTCAAACGCCGAATCCATTCCCCAAGAATGGAAAAGTGCCGCAACAACAGGAGATGTTTCCACCAGCTGGCTCAAAACGTTTAACGATCCTGTGTTAGAAAAAATTGTAGAAGAATCCCTTAAAAATAACCTAGATTTAAAGAATGCCCAAGCGAAACTCGAAAGCTCTGCCGCCTCCGCACGTTTAGCCGGTGCCGCCGCAAACCCGTTTGTCGATGCTTCGGGGACTTTGCAAACCATCGGCACACTGGACGGAAAACAAATCAACAACCGTAGCGCTGGCCTCAATGTTTCCTGGGAATTCGATGTTTGGGGGCGCCTTAAGAGTGAGCGCCAGTCAGCAAAATTCAAATATGAAGCCGACGCTTTGGACTACGAATACGCCCGCCAATCATTGGCCGCCGCAACGACAAAGTCCTGGTTTCTCTGCATAGAGATGTTACAGCAAACCAACCTTGCAAAAAATAATCTCTCGGTTGCCGAAAAAAATTTAAAAATTACCGAAACGCGCGTGAAGTACGGAAAGTCCAGTCGCCAAAATATTTCTTTAGCCAAGGCAGACGTCGCCACACGCCGAGAAAAATTGCAAACCCTCGACAACTCTTTACAGCAGTCCAAAAGAGCTTTGGAAGTCTTATTGGGCCGTTATCCGGCTGCAGAAATTAAAGTGAGCGCACAATTTCCTAAAATGATAGAAACTGTTCCCGCTGGTTTACCCAGTGAAATCTTGGACCGACGTCCCGATGTGCAAGCGGGAGAACTGCGCCTGAAGTCTGCCTTCTATAAAGTCAAAGCTAAAAAACTGGGTCGACTCCCGCAATTGAGTTTAACCGGAGCCTTGGGAATCCCCAGCCCCATGTTAAAAAATTTATTGGGCGGCGACTCTAGTTATTTTAATACCGGCGCCAACTTTTTATTTCCCGTATTCGACGGCGGCACTCGCAAAGAAGCCGTAAAAATTGCCACAGCAGAACAGAAGTCCGCATTGGCAAGCTATGGCAGCACCGCGCTCACCGCTTTTAAAGAGGTGGAAAATACCCTTTCTAATGAGCAGGTTCTCAAAGAACGAGAAATTTCTTTGCAAGAAGCTGTTAACGAGTTGGAAGAAGCGGTTCGCCATCGTCGACTGGAAGAACAATCCGGTAAGACCGATATTTTGTCAGTGCTTCAGCTTGAGGCCCAGCTCAACCAAAATAAATCAACCCTGATCACACTCAAGAATTTGAGAGTCTCCGAGCGCGTGAATTTATTTCTTTCCCTCGGCGGCACTTTCTAAATTAGCTCAACAATGATGACTCTGCGCAAAAGAAGCTCGCACGATGTGCTCCTTTCCAGTTTTCTTTTAAATATGATACAATTGTAAGTCTATGGAAGAAATTATAGTTGTCATTGTTTGCCTCAGCCTCAATGCCTTATTTGCTGCTTATGAAATGGCCTTTGTGTCGGTTCCTAAACCGGAACTGCGAAGTGTAGCGAGAAAAGGCAATCTCTCTGCCAAAAAACTATTACGTCTACGTGAAAATCCAGAACGTACCCTCTCTGTGATTCAAATTGGCATCACCTTAGTCGGCGCCATTGCCGCAGCCGTGGGCGGCGCGGGCGCCTCAGATCGTATTGAACCCTATTTCATCAACGAACTAGGACTCAAAGCACTGCATGCCGAAATTTTATCCGTTGTCGCTGTAGTTTTACCCATCACTTACCTTAACGTCGTCGTCGGCGAACTCGTACCTAAAACCCTCGCCCTCAGAAATCCGCTCAAAATTGTTCTTGCGGGTGCCAAAGCTCTTTTTATCGCCGATAAAATTCTTTCTCATGTCGTGTCTTTACTTGAGTGGTCGACAAAAAAAATTCTTAATATCTTCTTTAGAAAAAAGATGTTGCAAGAACCCTCACAACTTTCGACCATCGAGATAGATGCGCTCTCACCAACACATCAGACACTGATGCTCAATATGGCACAAATTGAAAATAAAAAAATCACCGATGCCTTAGTTCCTTGGACAAAAACCAATTTTGTAAAAAAACAAGATAGTATTTCTGATGTTTTACAAACAGTTTTTCAATCGGGACACACACGCTTACCTGTGGTCGACGACAATAAAATTATTGGCGTTTTGCACACCAAAGAATTCATCACCTATCGCGAATCCGGAGAAACTGATTGGCCCTCGATCATTCGTCCCTCCATGCAAGTTCATGGTTCTGACTCTGTGTTACGCACCATGCGCATGATGCAGGATAAAAAAAGCCATATGGCCATTGTGGTCAATGAAGCTCAGATTTTGGGAATTGTGACCCTTGAAGATTTGATCGAAGAGGTCATCGGCGATATCTACGACGAGGATGATGACGGAAAAATTCGTAAAATTTACGCCGCCAAAGCCAAAGGGCGATTTATTAAATAAGCACGCCTTCAAACTTTATAGGTGTAGTCCATCACTCGCTTAAAATAATCAGGAACATCGGCGTCAATGGTCATGCGCTTGCCACTAAAAGGGTGAGTGAATTCTATGGAAAAAGAATGAAGAAGAAGTTGACCACGAGCTGATTTTTCTTTTCCGTATTTACTATCACCCACCACAGGGTGACCCGCTTCGGCCATGTGCACACGGATTTGATTTTTTCTGCCGGTTAATAAATTGATTTTCAATAAACTCATCGCGCCGGCTTCTTTTAAGACTGTGTACTCGGTCATTGCCAGGCGACCCTTTTCTGTATCGGTGGTCGACGCCACCACATAGTCTTCATCCTGAATCAAATAACTGGAGATCGTATCTTGCTTCTTGGCCATAAGCCCATGAACAACAGCGTAGTAAGTCTTTTTCGTCGATGGCCAGTGATCTTTCATAAAATCTTGCACTTCGGGGGTTTTGGCAAAAATTAAAACTCCAGATGTGGCTTGATCGAGGCGGTGAACCACATACACCGATTTTTTAGAATGGGGACTTCCTTTGCGCACATAGGAGTTTAAAATCCCGTGAATGGTATTGTCCTGCTCCCATTTGGCGGCCACCGTGAGATACCCCGCCATCTTACAACCAATGATCAAATCGCGGTCTTCGTACAGAATATCGAAGCCCTTGGGTCGATATTTTTTAGGAATTTTGGGTGCTGCTATTTTTGAGTCTGACATGCGACACTCTTATTACCTGCTATTCGCTCTTCTTGCTCAATAAACTTGATTTCTATGTATCATTTACACTACAAATAGCGATAGCTGACTCTCTCCGGCGGGAACGCTATTACATAATGAACAATACCCCTTGAGGCTCCTTTGAAATTCGAAAAATTCCATCTCTCAGAAGATCTTTTACGTAACCTCAATGACAACGGGTTTTTCCGCACTACGGATATCCAATACAAAACCATCCCCTCCATTTTAGCCGGTGAGGATCTCCTCGCCATATCGCAAACAGGCACAGGGAAAACCGCCGCCTTTGCTATACCTGTGATCAATACCATTCATAGCGAGAAAGCCAGCAAACGCGCCGTCGGAGTAAAATGCCTGGTGATGGTTCCTACCCGCGAATTAGCTCAACAGATCTGCAATGTTTTTAACATGCTCGCCAAACACACCAAAGTAAAACCCTACGCCGTTTTTGGTGGCGTGGAGCACGATTATCAAATTCAAAAGTTACAGGACGGTATTGATATTCTTATTTCCACACCGGGGCGTATGTTTGATTTGGTTCGTAACGGTTTTTTAAGTTTAAAAAGCGTCGAAACGCTCGTGGTCGATGAAGCCGATCGTATGCTGGATTTGGGTTTTATCGACGATATGCTCGACGTTAAACGTCTGCTTGAGCGTCGTCATCAGACCTTGTTTTTTTCTGCCACTATCAATACAAAAATTAAAAAGCTGGCGTATTCATTAATTAATCAAAATGCCATTCGTATTCAAATTTCTCCCGACGATCCGGTTTCTAAAAATATCACTCACAGTGTAGTTTTTGTAAACATGGACGACAAACGTTTTTTCTTGGCTGATTATTTACAACAGAATGAGGGCGGAAAATTTATCGTTTTTGTACGCACTCGCGTGCGCGCCGAACGCGTGGCCAAAGCCATGGCCCGAGTGTCCATCGACAGCAAAACTTTGCACGGAGAAAAAGATCAGGCGGATCGCGAAGAAGTGATGCACGCCTTTCGCACCGGCACCTGCAAATTGCTTATCGCCACCGATGTGAGTGCGCGCGGAATTGATATCCCCGACGTCACCCACGTGGTCAATTACGATCTCCCGGAAAAACCTGAAAATTACGTCCATCGCATTGGCCGTACTGGCCGTGGGTTTAACAAAGGCATTGCGGTCTCTTTTTGTAGTCCCGAAGAACAAAATCAGCTCAAAGAGATTGAACAGCTTATTAATAAAAAAATTGCGGTCATCAAAGTTAGCAAAAGTGCCTACGATGCCACTCTCGAGCTCAAACTCGAACCACTGCCCGACTTGATTGAAGACCTAAAAATGAGTTTTAGTGAGCTGATTGAAAAAGAAGAAGCTCTACTCAAACAGCAAAAAAAGAATAAAAAACGTAAATCATAAAAACACACCAGGAGACAAAATGAAAAAAGGAACTCGTAAACCAAAAGTAGCGCCACCCAAAAAAGAAGGTAAGCCTTCTAAAAAAGGACCAAAAACAGCGGAAACTCGTCCAATTCCCCCGCACTCTGTTCGCAAGTAATTCTCTAAGCTGAATGGCCATCTCTACGCAACTTTATCGATTTAAAATCGAGCTCGCTGATATTTCTCGCTCCGTCTACGAAAATTTGGATTTTCGTGTGGCTCAGCACCCTTCCGAGTCTTTGGATTTTTTGCTGACGCGTGTTTTGGCGTATGCTTTGAATTACCAAGAGGGTTTAAATTTTTCGGCAGAGGGACTACACAACCCCGATGCTCCTTGCTTGAGCGTGGCCAATCCTTTTGGGGGCGAACTTTTGTGGATCGAAATTGGCAGCCCCAGTGCACGCAAAATTCACAAAGCTTCCAAGGCGGCAAAAAAAGTTAAAATCTATACTTATAAAAATCCGTCCGCTTTGGTGGAGGAGATCAAAAGTAACGACATTCATCGGGTGGAAGATCTTGAAGTCTTTTCTTTGGCCCCCGCTTTTTTAGAACAACTCGCCGGAGTTCTCCATAGAGATAATCCCTGGAATTTAACTCACGATGAAGGCTCGTTGGTCCTTTCTGTCAACGGAGCTGCCTTGTCTGGCGAGCTTTTACGCGTCACTATCTGAGTTGCGTCCGTTGATTTTAAAATAAGGTTTTGTTAATCTTAAGCTAGTTATGAGTAAACTTTTTCCGCTCCTCATCCTTGCCATCTTCTTCTTGAACACCGGGTGTTCCACACTCGTCAAAGAACCCTCAGAAGCCGAAATCAATGCCCAAGCTGCCAAAGCGTATGCGGAAGTCAAAAGGACTTCGAAAATTCCCCCTAATACATCGCAAAATAGAGAATGGGCCGAAATGGTTCGCCGAGTTTCGCAACGAATTGCCGCTGCTTCGGGTGAAAATTTTAAGTGGGAATACATCCTCATCGACAGTCCCGAAGTGAATGCCTGGTGTATGCCCGGTGGAAAAATGGCAGTCTATACAGGCATTATGCCAATCCTCAAAACCGAAGGGGCTCTCGCTGCCGTCATGGGACATGAGGTGGCCCACGCCACTCTTCGCCATGGTAAAGAAAGCTATGCCCGAGCTATCAAGGGAAATATCGCCGGCGCCGTTCTTGGTGGCGCTGCCATCATTGGTGGACAACTTCTTTGCAAAACATCAGCCTGTAGAAAAATGTCCACTCTCGGCGGAGCCGCCGCTGGCTTAGCTGTTACTTTTTTCGAAATGAAATATGGTCGCGCCGATGAATCCAGCGCCGACAAACAGGGACAGATTTACATGGCGCGCGCAGGGTATGACCCTGCTGAAGCTGTGGAAGTCTGGAAACGTATGGCCGCCAGCCACAACGGCAAAAGCCCACCCGAAATTTTATCCACCCACCCCTCTGACGAGCGACGACGCGAACAACTTCAGGGATGGCTACCCGAGGCTGAAAAAATTTACCAACAGGCCCCGCACAAGTACGGCACAGGCGAGCCCATTACCAAATAAATTTCTTTGTTATATCAAGTGGTTGCACAATAAACCTTCCGCGCTCTCTCCACTTTCGAAAGCCTATGCAGAAAATTTTTACTCTCCCATTTTCCATCTCACTTGTGCTACAAGCCTTCATGGTCATCATTATCTTAGGGTTTCTCTTTACGGGCGCCTTTGGCTTTGCGAAAGACGCCCCGACGGAAGTTTCTGTTAATTTGTCTTTTTATTCAAAAGACAATCAAACAGGCATGGAACTTTACAATACAGACACCGGCGCCCATAAAGCTCTCAGTGTGGGAACCAAAACTGCGTATCTCACTTTTTTGGATGATGAGCACATTCGTTTTGAACTTAAATACCCAATTCATCTGGAATTATCTTGGAACGACGGCACGAGTGCCGAAACGGTTTTTAAAAGCGTCGTTGTCAAAATCCCACCAGAAGATGTGGCCTCCGCCCGTGCTCTTCTAGGCAATCATTATCTTTCCTTTGAGAGAAACGTCCCTGAACGCATCAATACCTTTCTCGAACAAAGTGATGGTGGGCAGTATGATGAACTGATTCGTCGCTATATGAGCAGCGAATACCCACCTAGCATCCAGCAGTTTGTCGGATTTTCATTGCATATCATTGTCGAAGAAATTGGCATGCCCGATGGTTCTCACACAAAACAGCTCAGCGTTGTCAGTCGTGTGATCTCACGCCTCGATTGGGCCACCCCTAGCTCCGCCTCTGATCTCAAAATAAGTGCCGCTCACAACGTTCAAACTATTATGAATGAGAACGATCCCCATATTATCGAATATCTGCGCCGCTTGCGTATTATGAATGGCCGTGAGCAGGAACTTGAATATCGCGGATGGTTGGCGCCGATTAAAAAGCGTCTGGAGGCTTCTGATTTCGAGATTGTTTCCACAGAGAATGTGATTGCATTTCCACAACGAATGAACTCGTGCCAGAATATTTTTACTGGAAGCCCGTAATCCAAGAAACATAAATCACGTTGCCGACTCTTAACATAGAGTAAACCGTATGACTGGAAGCCGTTCTCAGACCATTAGCAGGTTGAAAACGATAGGTCACCGTCGCCGCATCGTCACCTGTGACGGCCGTATCAAATGAACAGGTCGTCGTACCCGTATCTGTCATTACTACTGTGTAACTTCCTCCCTGACGAATATTTGCCAAGGTCACCGGGGATCCACAATTATAGCTCGATGTGACTGTGTTACCTCCGGCAAAATCCACATCCCGTGTGGCGATGGACGAAACCGAGGTGCGGATCTGCCCGTTGACATCTAACTTGGTATTGGCACTCAACGTAGTTGTGCCGATACCAACGTTACCTGTAGCATCGATCACAAACGGACTCGTATCCGCAGCTTGGTCGTTTACGACAAAGGAATTTCCTGTTCCGGAATTTGTTATTGAGAGAACATTCGTTCCTGTCGCTGCGATATCTGTGCTTGCATCCAAAGTCATATTATCAGCCAATTGCGCAAAATCTAAAATGTCCGCTGTGATGGAGGCATCACTGTTAATCCAGCTGAGCACGCCTGAGCCATCCGTGCGTAGCACTTGTCCCGAACTCCCTGCAGTGGTTGGTAAGGTCAGCGCATAACTTGTTGTGATCGCATCAGGAGCACGAATGGTCGCCGTTTCTGTTCCTCCAGCGGCGAGTTCACGCATAATCAACTGACCGGTTTCGCCAGTCGCTGTTCCATACGGACGCGAGGTGATTGCTCCTGCTACATCCAAAAGAGTTCCTGGTACCGTTGTGCCAATACCGACAGAGCCACCCACCCAGACATTTCCGTTAAATCCACCAGCCCATGCTCTTGTAATTGCACCTGCTGTCGCTGTTGGTGTAGCACCATAAATGGAGTAAGCATCGGTAATCGTCCCAGAGCTCGTATTCTCAACCCAGCCATACACTCCCGCGGCGGAATTCAATGTTCCAGTATTTGAATACTTACCAATACCATAAACACCCTTGGCTTGAAAAGTAAGCGTTGGATCAGGGGTTGAATGCGAGCGAACCGCAATACCTTTTAAACCAACAGCTTCCGCTGCCGTTCCTCCGTTCGTATTCGTTAATGATGACTGTACACCATAATATTCACCATTGCCGCTCAGAGAAGAAGTAAATGCTGAATTAAACGCGCTGACATTAATGGCATCACTGAAAGCAAATTTAGGGCTTCCCGAAGTGACAGAATCTAATGTAACGGTTCCACCTGAACCAACTGTTAAACTCATATAATTGCTAGCGTCATACGCAAGTCTTAACTGCTCCGTCGTAGATACTGCATGCAAAGTAGCACTGGGTGCGCTTACACCGACCCCGACATTTCCACCGGCATCAATAACAAATGGAGTTGTGTCGCTAGCAGCATCGTTCACTAAGAAGGAATTTCCCGTTCCTGAATTCGTGATGGAAAGGACGTTTGTACCTGTGGCAGAGATATCTGTACTTGCATCGAGAGTCATGGAGTCTTTGAGTTCTGTAAAATCTAAAGTATCTGCCGATGGCAATGGTGAGCTGATCCAACTTAAAATTCCCGTGCCATCTGTGGAAAGTAATTGTCCCGAACCACCTGCTGTTGTTGGAAGTGTCAGAGCATAACTTGTGGTGATCGCATCTGGCGCACGGATCATTGCGGTTTCTGTTCCGCCAGCCGCAAGTTCACGCATGATCAATTGCCCCGTCTCGCCTGTGGCTGTACCGTAGGGACGTGATGTGATCGCTCCTACGGCGTCAAGAATAGTTCCTGGGACTGTGGTTCCAATACCAACTTTTCCGGCTGAATCAATTCGCATACGTTCAGCTGGCGCCGCTCCATCAAGTTGTGTACTAAAACTTAAATAAGCATCGCGATTTGCACCTGAAGTGGGATTTACTTCCCAAGCTGTATAAATAGCTGCTGTTGGGTTTAGAGAACCGTCAGACGTGCCCTCAAGGCTTAATTCAATTCCAGTACCAAAACCTGCTTGAGGTTGCGTAACTCCTGTAAACATTCTACTAAACGACACAGCTGGATAAATGGAGTTTCCAGATCTATCATTTATAAATTCAGCGATGTTCGAAGTCGATGTTCCCCAAACTTCGAAAACTTTTGATGGAGTCGTCGTCCCAACCCCAACTTTTCCGCTTGCATCGATCACGAACGGACTTGTATCCGCTGTTTGGTCATTGACTAAGAAGGAATTGCCAGTCCCTGAGTTGGTGATTGACAGTACATTTGTTCCTGTGGCTGCGATATCTGTGCTCGCATCGAGAGTCATGGAGTCTTTGAGTTCTGTAAAATCTAAAGTGTTAGCTGATGGCAATGGTGAACTGATCCAACTTAAAATTCCCGTGCCATCTGTGGAAAGTAATTGTCCCGAACCACCTGCTGTTGTTGGAAGTGTCAGAGCATAACTTGTGGTGATCGCATCTGGCGCACGGATCATTGCGGTTTCTGTTCCGCCGGCTGCCAGCTCGCGCATAATGAGCTGACCCGTTTGACCTGTGCCTGTTCCATACGGACGCGAAGTCATAGCGCCTGTAACATCAAGAAGTGTTCCTGGCACTGTTGTTCCAATACCGACATTGCCAGCAATATCGATGCGCATTTTTTCACTCAGTGTGGTGCCATCGCTGTTGGCAAACACCAAATTTGAGTCGAGAGTGGAAGTGCTCGTTCGCTTTGACATAATATAGGCGGTTCGGTTTCCATCTTGTGTAAAACTGATTGATGAATTGGCGGAAGATGCAGCGCCATTGGCGCCCAAGATCAATTCGGATGCATAGTTGTTGTTCGCATTAATTAAGACTGTTCTATTGCTAGCAACGTCAAACGGGGTTGGCGTTGCACCCCCGATGCCAATATTTCCATTTGAGGTAATACGCAGGCGTTCCACCGGTGAGCCTGCGACTGTCGTGTCCGTCGTACGAAAGACCATGTTTCCTGCAGCGGCATCGGTGGTAATAATTTGTGCTGTCGTGACTTCAATGTTGGCGTAAATGTTTTGAGTCGAAAGGTTGGAGTCATTGTTCCAAAATTGAATTTTCCCGACGGATTGACCATTGGTTGCGACGGTGTCATTGCGACTCATGGTGAGAACGGATCCTGTTGTTGAAGACGTATTGAGCGTACCAATGACGACCGTTGTCCCAATTCCTACATTTCCGCTCGCATCCACGACAAACGGAGTTGTATCCGCCGCCTGGTCATTCACGACAAAGGAATTTCCTGTCCCAGAGTTGGTGATCGAAAGAACATTTGTTCCTGTCGCTGCGATGTCCGTATTCGCATCTAAAGTCATCGTATCAGAGAAGTGAGTAAAATCTAAACTGTCAGCCGCTGGAGCTATGGAGCTCACCCAGCTCAATACACCACTTCCATCAGTCGAAAGCACTTGTCCACTTGTTCCGTCATCTGCTGGTAAGGTTAAAACATAATCTGCAGCGTTCGCATCAGGTGAGCGGATTGTTACGGTGTTTGTGCCATTAGCCGCCAGTTCGCGCATAATCAATTGACCTGTTTCTCCAGTCGCCGTGCCGTACGGTCGTGACGTGATTGCGCCTGCCACATCGAGAAGTGTTCCAGGCGTTATTGTTCCAATACCAACATTTCCACTTTCTTTAAATGAAACTTTAATATCTGTATCTGCTACGCCATTGAGTCGAAATTGAAGCCCATCACTTTTTCGAGAAACGATTCTCATAGAGCCAACTGATGACTCCGAAAAAGTCAAAGATCCTATCCAATCGCCACCAACTAAAGCTTTTAAATTATCGAACTTGATATCGGGCGTATTTGTTGCTGATCCGAGAGCAATATCATTCACCACATCTAATGCGGCACGTGGGCTTGCTGTCCCAATCCCCACCTTTCCACTGGCATCAATAATAAACGAAGTCGTATCAGCCGCTTGGTCATTCACCACAAATGAATTTCCAGTTCCGGTATTCGTAATGGAGAAAACATTTGTTCCTGTTGCTGCAATATCGGTCGACGCATCGAGAGTCATATTGTCCGCAAAATGAGTAAAGTCTAAACTGTCGGCGGCCGGAGCTATGGAGCTTACCCAGCTCAACACACCCGAACCATCGGTTTGTAGCACTTGTCCCGAACTCCCTGCGGATGTTGGAAGTGTCAGAGCATAACTTGTGGTGATCGCATCTGGCGCACGAATCGTTGCGGTTTCTGTTCCACCTGCTGCCAGCTCGCGCATAATGAGCTGACCCGTTTCTCCTGTGGCCGTTCCGTATGGACGCGAGGTAAACGCTCCTGCTGCATCGAGAATAGTTCCTGGGTTTGTTGTGCCAATCCCGACTAAACCGGTCGAACTGATGCGCATCTGCTCCTGAAGTGCGCCGGAATTGTTGGTTACAAACCGCAAGCTTCCCATGGTATTTGTAGCGCCTTCCCAAGCGCCAGTAATGCTACCAATATATGCAGACCCCTGACCA